>FORK01000002.1:0-83402 GCA_900113995.1 Ruminococcaceae bacterium D5
CGGTGTTGATTACGGTGAGGTCCCACCCGTTCCCATTCCGAACACGGTCGTTAAGCTCACTGGTGCCGAAAATACTTGGATGGCGACGTCCCGGGAAGATAGGTTGATGCCGGCACTTCTCAGGATTGATCGAGAGATTGATCCTGAGCCATATTCCTCAATAGCTCAGTCGGTAGAGCATGCGGCTGTTAACCGCAGGGTCGTTGGTTCGAGTCCAACTTGGGGAGCCACCTTTCAACAATAAGCTGTCAGCATTCTGACAGCTTATTGTTTCAAAAGGGCCTTTAGCTCAGTTGGTCAGAGCTGCCGGCTCATAACCGGCTGGTCCGGGGTTCGAATCCCTGAAGGCCCACCATATGTGTGAAAGCCTGATCAGCTTTTGAGAAATATAGGGGCATAGCTCAGTTGGTAGAGCAGCGGTCTCCAAAACCGCGTGCCGAGGGTTCGAGCCCTTCTGCCCCTGCCACAGAAAAACGGCTTAACCATGCGGGTTAAGCCGTTTTTCTGTGCGTTGTTAGCTTCAGCGTAAGACAACCCCGGCTCTGGAGGGGAGCAAAAAGGAATTATATGGTGAAAAAGACCTTCTGGTAGAATAAAGTTGCGGTCGGCCAGCTGCAACAATAAAGAACCAGGAGGTCTTTTCACGTGAAAGAAAAGATATAGAGAGCCTGCGCCATACCACATGGAGATGCCAGTATCATGTAGTGTCTGCGCCGAAATACCTTGGGATGGTAATATACGGGCAAATCAAAAAAATATCGGGCAGATACTGGGAACGCTGTGCGAGCAAAAAGGCGTGGAGATCATCGAAGCGTAGGCGTATCCGGACTACATCCGCATGCTGCTGAGTATCCCTGCGAAGTATAGTGTATCACAAATCAAGGGGTATCTAAAAGGGAAAAGCAGCCTGATGATTTTCGGCAGACATGCCAATCTGAAATACAGGTATGGGGACAGGCATTTCCGGGCAAGGGGATACTGCGTCGATACGGTAGGATGCAACAAAAAGCAGATACAGGAATACATCAAATGGCAACTGGAGGAAGACCGGATGAGTCTGAAAGAGTTTATAGACCCGTTTAGAGACCGCGGAAAATTCCGTGTAATCGACAGGAGATGACAGTATGAATCCTGGCGACAAAAGCAGGGGTGTTATGGATGTTTATCTGTTCTGCACGGATGGTCTGTGTGGCCATGATGCAGGCCATTGAGGCGGTTTATCCTAAGTCCTGTCTGCAGCGCTGCATCGTGTATCAAATCCGCAGTTCTATCAAGTATGTCAGCTACAAGGACATCAAGCAGGTTGTGGCTGACCTGAAGAAAGTCTACACGGCAGTGACGTTGGAAGAGGCCGAGGCAAACTTGGAAACAAGTGGCGGAAGCAGTACCCTTCCTGTGTGAAGAGCTGGGAGGAAAACAGGGAAGTTCTGAGCACCTTCTTCGAATATCCGCAGAAATTCGGAAAGTCATATACACGACAAATATTATTGAGGGCTTGAACCGTCAGCTCCGCCAGATCACCAAGAACAAGACGCCGTTCACCAACGGATGATTCTCTGTGCCGGATGCTGTATCTGGCGTCACAGCGCATCGTGACGCACTGGCATGCCCAGTGTCAGAGCTGGGATCTGGTGCTCAGTCCGTTGGAGATCATGTTCGCCGACCGGAAGGCTGGCTAATTTCCTTGGGCTAGTATTCCCCGGCGGGCCGCGACGGTATTCACACCGTCCCGGTGCGCATACCGTAACAGCCCGCCGGGGAGCGAGGCGGACAAGGGTAGTAAGCCAAATAGTGCGTATTTTCTACGCGAAATTCTTGACCTTGTCGAAAATCGCTTACACAAAATTTTCTTCCGGGCCGGCAGAACCGTCTATCGCAGAAAATCACACAGTAATTTGTTCTTCATACGCCAACGCGCGATCTTATACGTCTGATCGACGGCTAAATTTCTTGGCATCGCTTCTTCCCACTATTTTTCAAACAAGGCCTAGTTTTTTTCGATTTCTCAAATATAAAAAGCGGGCGCTTAAGCAAGTACCCGCTTTTTATATTTGAGAAGGAGTTATCTTAAAATTGAATCAATCATTGGAATAGTGAGCTATAACAAGGTCGAGTAATCCTGCTTTTTCCAACGTGTTGCTGTCAAGCATTACCGTAAGATAAATACAGCCGCTGGTGCGCCCTATTCTTATTTCACCGCCTACAGTGGTGCGATTCTTAAGTTCATCGATAGAAAGGCCGGTGAGTATAGCTGCACGTTCAAGCGCATTGTCAAATGCTGTATTCATGCTGTCTCCGGTGCCAACTATCTGAATGGGATAGCTGCATAAAAGTTTGCCGCCGCCATACTGCTGATAAAGTTTTTCGGCATTTGCGAATTCCTCATCGGAGAAAGGGCGGAAACGTTTGTCCAGCTCGTTAACAGCAGGAAGAAGAATGGGGCCTTCTACTTTGAGTCCTTTTAGTACCTTAACCTTTACCGTTACGTCGGCGCAGATATCCAGTGTATGGCCTGCTATTTCTCCGCAACCCTGCGTAAGGTGAACATCGCCGAAATAAACGCCGGCTCCATCAACCAAAACAGGGGAAATTACAACACAGCCTTCTCCAACCAGATTAATATCCATGTGAGCGTCAGTTATCTGGCTTGCTGTGGGAACAGGATACAAATCGGTTTTGCTAAGAGATCCGGAAAAGTCACCGGTATTTTTGCTGGACGGGATAACAACAGAGGGTACACATCCGATGTTTCCTACCATGGGACGACTGCGAATAGGCAAACCATCAAAATCTGCGCGGCCGATTATGGTGGCAAGATGCTGCTTTGAGTTTTCGGGCAGGAATACTTCTCCCTTACCGGTCATCTCAGCAATTTGTGCCGCACCTTGTGGATTTACTGCGACAGCAATGTCGTTTTCCTTGGAATAAGCTACAGTATAACCGTTTTTATAGGTTTGTGGCATTATCGGATTGCCGCACTTAACGCATCTGATTGCATCTTCACCGCTGCCTTCCAGATATGTTTCGGGGTGACTTATGCCGCAATGCGGGCAAATTGCCTTGACTGAAGGATCGCCGTCAAACCGTCCCTCGTTGGGGCGTCCGGTACCGGATGAGCAGAACTTAGAAACAACTTCTACCTTTTCGATAAAAATGGCAACGCTGTCTCCAGGCTGGGCACCTTCGATATAGACGGGACGGATAACCTCATGTCCGCCGAATATTCTGGGGGTTATCATGGGGCCCCAACAACCCGGCGTGGTGACGGCGGAGATTCTACCGCCGTCACAGCATACCTGATCGGTGTCTACGGAGCCGCCAATGACGCTGACATATTGGTCAACCTTTATAAAGTCACTGGCTTTTTTCATAATGGAGTCCTCCGCTTATTTAAAAAGTTCAGACAGGAAAGCTTCATCCTGCTTGGGAGTACACTTGCTGACAGCTACCATAACGATAGAGGAAACTATATATGCCCAGATGAGGGGGTTAAAACCAAGAAGGTTAGTGGGGATGGGCAGCAGATAGAGTCCTGCAATGGTAAGGAAGCCTGCGATCATGGAATAGAGCCCGCCCTTGGGAGTAGAATCCTTCCAGAAGAATCCAAACAGGATCGGGATAGTAAAGGATCCTGCAAATCCGTTGATAGCCAGCATAACGATATCTTGGAGGAATGCGGGCGGATTAACAGAAAGGATTACTACGATGAGAGCGATAACAAAGGTGGCGATATAGGTAATCTTTTTAAGCTTATCGGCAGAAGCCTCTTCCTTGGCAGTGCGCTGATATATATCCTTGATAAGTGCGCTGGAGCATACCATTGTCAGCGAGGATACGGTGGACATAACTGCCGCAAAAGGAGCGCACATCAGTATGCCAGCCAGATACTTGCCGCAGTAGGTAAGAACGATAGTGGGGAATATCTGATCAGAAACTTCGATGCTTGGAATAAGAGCACGGGCAGCCTGCGCACTGATGAACAGAGCAAAGAACCAAACCATGCAGATGATGCTGATAAGGGCGCCTGCACGCTTTAGGGACTTAACATCCTTAACCGAGAACACGCGGGTAATAACGTGAGGCTGAGCCATAACGGCTACACCCAGAGTAAAGAAGGTAGAGAAACCAGTGGCAAGAGGCAGATAGTTCTTGGGACCGGGGGGAACCAGCAGCGCGGGATCGATGGCAAGCTGAGCCTGGGTGATAGCGGGAATTCCGCCGGCCTCCTTGACCATGATCACTGCTATGATAACAGAACCGCCAAGCATGATAATACCCTGAAGCAGTGCGTTATAGGCAACGCCACGGATACCGCCAATGATGGTGTAAACAGCAGTGATAACTGCAAACAGGATAAGTGCGGTGGTATAGTCAAAACCGAAGAAAGTTTCCACTATACGGGTTGCAGCAGTATACTGGGAAACAATGTAGGCAATGCCGAAAATGATGATGGAAACAGCAGCCACTATTCCCATAGTACGGCTCTGGAAACGCTCTACAAACAAGTCGGGAAGGGTAATACAGTTATGTTCGGAAGCGAACTTGGAGATTCGTCGGCCAATCATCAGCATGCCGCAGATACCGAGGATAGCAGCACCTGCCTGCCAAAGGATGGTGGTCCAGCCATAGCTGTAATAAACAGAAGGGGTACCGATAAAGGTGCCGCCGCTGGTCCAGGATGTTGCCCAAACGAATGCTACGATCCAAGGTCCGAAAGAGCGACCAGCAACGTAATACTCTTCTTGGAAATTCTTGGCGTTTTTGCGCTTTAAGTATGCATAAACAGATATAAGTATAAGAACTACAAAATATGAGAAGAATAATATCTTGGTTACAGCTGCAACTTCCATTACTCGTCATCCCCTTTCATGATAAAAAGGCCATAGACGGTGGTAATAACTACCATAATGATCCAGGGAAGGAAAACACCAATGGCAGCCCAGGAGGGAATGCCCATGATAAAGGTGGTTTGAGTGCCATCAAGGCCATAACCCAGAAAATAACTCAGAGCACAGCAAACAGCTATGTAAGCTAATGTGAAAATACCACCGATTTTGAACTCTTTTAAGCAAAGCTCGAAATGTCCGAGTTTTTTGCCGTTTTTCTTGTCCATAACATACTCCTTACTTAATTGGAAAACAGCAACGTTGTCCGCGCTTTTTATGGAAGAGTTTACAGTGCAGAATACGGACAACATGCACAGCAATATCCGAAGATTTTAAATGTGGATATATGCCTATCCCTAGGTTGTGTTGTGAACTCTAACTTTTAGTGTTCATTTTTAGCTCAAACTATGATATAATAGAAATGTAGTCGCTTTTTTCGGTGTGGTCGGCAAACCCCTATGAGAAATCATAGGCTGAAACAAGCGGCTATTTTTTATGCTTTGGAAAATCCAAGCTTTGATGAAATTATGCTGGAAGTATTGACGGTAAGAGTGATCATATTGCCAATCTGTTCTTTGGTAAGGTTATATTTTAGTGTAGCCATGGCTATGCCTGCCGTTACCTTGCCTTGAGAATCGAAAATGGGTGCACCTATTGCAAAAACTCCGGCATCTACTTCCTCATCGCTTATGGAATATCCGTTTTGTCTGATTTGAGGCACTTCCTGCATCAACTCATCCCATGACCTTGTGTTATCGGTAAATCTGTGCGAGGGTTGTTGTATGATATTCTCCTGTTCCTCGTCGGTAAGATTGGCAAAAACAACTTTTGCTGCTGCTCCGCTGTTGTAATAAGCCACTTTTCCGATATCGCAGTAAAATCTTACATTTTCACAGCCATCTACACGGTCGATGAACACTAGATGTTCCTGCTTTCTAAGGGCAAGGGTTATGGTTTTGCCCGATTCGCTTGCAAGGCGTTCTATCCATGGGTGTGCGATGGTTTTAAGATCTGATTGCTTCAAAAAGATGCTGCTCAACTCTAAAACCCCGTAATCGATGCGGTATTTCTTTGTATCCTGATCCAATGAAACCAAATGATGATTCTGCAGCGAGATCAATATTTTATACACTGTGCTTTTATTGATCCCGGTAATGCGGCTGATTTCGGTAAGGCCAAGATCTTTTTTTCCGGTTTTGCTCCAAACAAACAAAATATTAAGCACATTTTCGGCTGAATTAAGTGGTCCTAACATAATCACCTCCATTTCGGTTACTATTTACAACCGACATTTCTATTAGGCAACTATATTATATATGAATAAATTGTGTCAGTCAACATGGTTTTCGACAAATTGCGTCAAAATAGCAACTTGCGAACTAACTTTGTGAAAACTATAATTCACTGCAACCGAAATTTTGAGCGATAAACACATGCATTATATAGTGCTTTTACCAATAGGAACGCAGACAGCAGAATTGCTGTCTAATTCAAAACAGAGGCAGACGCTTCTCCTGGAGGAGAGAAATCATAACATCATCAATAAAGCATCAAATGGCACGCGGTTTAGCGTGCCATTTGCCACTAAAGGCTTAAAATTGGCATAGCAATGCGTGCCTGAGATATTCAACATCTGCTCCAAAACCGCGTGCCGAGGGTTCGATTCCTTCTGCCCCTGCCATGTCGGAGCAAGCGATACAAAGCTTGCTCCGATTTTTCTTTGGAAAAATCGGAGCGCCCTCACGCCGCCGCTCATCCCTCGCCGCAAAAGGTTACATTTCGTGTCGTCTGCCCGGTTGCAAACGCTCCCGCGACGGTTTCGGCACACTGCCAACCTCTTGTGGGTTGCGGAGGTTTGAATTTCTCCGTGAAAACTCCAAACAACCTTTTTCATCGTCCTTTCAAAAGAATCCCGAAGGTTTTACCTTCGGGATTCTTGTTATATGCTTTAGCGATGTAAGAACCGCCAGCTCTGCTGGGGAGAGTAAAAAAGCTTTCGCTTCAAGCATCGAGCGAAGCGAGAAACGAACGACAACTTTACGATTATCAAAAAGTTGCCGTTGGAACAGTAATCGCCTGTTTACGGGCTGCCGTGCATGTGATGCAAGAGACAGATTATTCAGCGCCTCTTGAGAGGCTTGCCGGTATGAAGACCTTCTGGGGATTACGCAAGCCCCCGGCTTAGCTGGGGGTCATGACTGTAATTTATTCGGAGGAGTCCTTTTGACATCGGATTACCTCCTGTTATTCAGAATTTTTCCGCTCCTTGCAAGAAAAACAGCAGATACCATTCGGCTGGCCGTTGGGAATGCCTAAAACTTTTACCTTGTTTATCCCGAAGCAGACCGCATGGTCGATTGGAACTGCGCTTGTGCTGTATCGTCCGGAGATTTTCCGGATCAGCTCAGGTGGCAAGAAAGCGGAGAAAGACAGCCCGTCTGGAGCTGCTTTCGGGGGTTGTCCTAACCCCCGAGGGATGCCCAAATGTGTTTCCAAGCCTGTTTTGTTGTGTTGTGATGAGGCGTTCCGAATACCTCACTTTAGAAAGGTTTTTTCCGGAGACAGTCGGAAATCCGGCTGCCGCTGCATCTCGGTGAGATGGGCCCAGAACCGCTTGGGCATATGCCCCATTTGGCAGGCGGGATTTGCGCGTGTACCGATCGCTGTGGCGTGGAAGTAATCCTCCCACATTCGCCGGAAACGCAGCTCCTCTTGATCGGGAGCTGCGGGTTCGAAGGATTCCATTTCCCGAATCTGCGCTGCATAGGGCTGATAGAACAGGGCCGCGCGGTGCGTCCGGTCATAGAGCAGAAGCCTTTCCTCGCAGAAGCGTCCGCAGAAATGCTCCGCCAGGAGCGGCAGAACAAAATGGCGCGGAGCGATGACCGACACCAATGCACCGCGGATCTCCGAAAAGCGGACGAAGCCGGTGAGGTGATGTGCTTCGTTTTCGACCGCCCGGCGCATCGAAAAGACCGTTTGCACCTCGGGCAGGTCGAGCATCGAGGCAACCCGGGGGCCGAGGCGGTAACCCGCCCGCATCAGTTCAAGGATGGCCAGCTCCCGCCCTTCGCCGCCGTACAGAAAGGCGGATTCAATCAGCCGTCCGGTTGCCGCGCCCAGTCTGCCGGGAATCGAGGCGTGGACCCGGGCGGCCTTCTGCGGGTCGGTCGGAATTTCCCGAACAGGAAGGAGAGAGCACTGCTCCTCTGCGCCGGTCAGGATGGCGGCGGGCAGCTCGCGGCGTGCGAAGCTCTCGAAGACACAGCAGAGCAGCCCGTCAAAGCTGCCGTCGCTGCGATAGATTACATTTGACCGGTCAGGCATTTCATCACATCCTCCTGTGTCAGACGCGGCGGGTCGAAGAGGGAAAGCTGCGCGGGCTGCATACCGGGAAGATCGGCCGCACATCGTTCGGATACCAGCCCGCGCAGCAGATTGTCCTGGCTGATCCGCAGGCCCTCACGCATCCGGCCGCAGCAGGTGATAAAGTACTGCGCGCGCTTGAGCACTACCCCGATCCGGCGCAGTCCGTCAAAGTCAAGCGAGCGGTCGCGGCGGGCGGCGGAAATTCGTTGGGCGCTGCGCACTCCAATACCCGGCACCCGCAGCAGGCGTTCGAGGGGCGCGGTATTGACCTCGACCGGAAATTCTTCCAGATGATTGAGCGCCCAGTTGCATTTGGGGTCAAGCAGTGGGTTGAAGCTGGGATTTTGTTCGTCAAGCAGCTCCTCCGCCGCGAACCCGTAATAGCGGAGCAGCCAGTCGGCCTGATAGAGCCGGTGCTCCCGCAGAAGCGGAGGCTTGACCTCCAGCGCAGGCAGCAGGGAATCGGATACAAGCGGGATATAGGCCGAGAAAAAGACTCGTTTGAGCTGGTATTTGCGGTAGAGCGCCTGGGTTAGCCGCAGAATCTGAAGGTCGCTGTCGGCTGTGGCCCCCACGATCATTTGGGTGCTTTGTCCCGCCGGTGCAAAGGGACGGGCGTGGCGGTATTTCACCAGTTCCTCCTGACTTTGAGCGGCAGCGTTGCGGATCAGCGCCATCGGCCGGAGGATTGCCTCCCTGGTTTTGTCCGGCGCGAGGCGGGAAAGCCCCTCTTCAGAGGGCAGCTCGATGTTGACACTCATCCGGTCGGCCAGCAGGCCGAGCCGTTCGATCAGCTCTCCCGATGCGCCCGGAATCGCTTTGACGTGGATGTAGCCGCGAAAACGGTATTCCTCGCGCAGCAGACGCAGTGTCTCGATCATGCGTTCGCAGGTCCAGTCGGGACTGCGGCAGACCGCAGAGCTTAGGAACAGACCCTCGATATAGTTGCGGCGATAGAAGGCAATGGTAAGCTCCGCCAGCTCGCGCGGGGTGAAGGCTGCGCGGACAAAGTCGTTGGAGCGGCGGCTTTGGCAGTATTTGCAGTCATAGGAGCAGGCATTGCTGAACAGGACCTTGAGCAATGAAACACAGCGCCCGTCGGCCGAAAAGCTGTGGCAGATGCCGGGCGCCGAGCAGGAGCCGAGCGACCCTTTTGCCCCGGCCCGGTCGCTTCCGCTGGAGGTGCAGGCTACATCGTATTTGGCGGCATCGGCCAGAATTGTGAGCTTATCCCAGACCTCCAAATGGATCACCTCTGCACAGAACGTTTGTTCCTATTTTACCTTTCTCCCGGAAAAAAGTCAACTGGGAAATCGACATGTGGGACTACGCCCGCTCCACAGGAGGACCAAATGGGAGCTGCTGTGATTTCCCTGTCATCTGTTGAACGGCGCCTGCCGGGAAGGAGAAACAGGACGAATTGCTGCAAATCGGGAAGAACAAAGCTCCATGTTGAGAAAACCGAAATGGGATGTGGGGGCTTTGCAGGAAAAACCGCTCCCGCCTGTGTGCGGACGATCCGGCGCACAATGTGCGCTTCAGTGCGGGATCGGGGGGGCCGCCTTCCTTTCACACGGTTCCCTAGGATTCCGATATGTAAAACTACTTGATTGACAGTCATGCCCACCCCTAAAAGAGATGGTATGGGCGGACCCTGTAAGGTCATAACACTGCCAGAGATCAATGGCGCTGGACTGCCCTTTCGGGCATTAGCCTGTCCATTCAGGCGCCGGCTTCTCATTCAGCTTGTCGTGCCGCGTGTCGTGCCGGTTGTTCGGGCGGGAGCGGAGCTGCCTGATTCGGCAGAAAATTTTCCCCATGTTCATAAATTTACCGAGAATTTTGACACAGTGTTGAGATAAGATAAACGATAGAATTCGACAGACGGGAGGGGGACTGCAATATGCCGCTGGCGCCGTTTGAAAAACTCAATCCCCGAAAAAAGAAGTATTTGCTCGCAGCGGCGGAGGGGGAATTCGCCCGCCTGCCCTATGATCGCGTCTCGGTCTTTGAGATTGCAAGAAGCGCCGGAATTTCGCGCAGCAGTTTTTACTACTATTTTTCCGACAAAGAGGATCTCTATCACTATCTGCTCAGCCAAATCCGCGATGAGCTGCTTGATTCACTGCCGCGGGAGATTGATCTGGAGGATTTTCCCACTCTGCTGCTCGATTTTTTTGCGGCGCAGCGGGATACGGAGCGCGGCCCTTTTATCGCACGCCTGCTGGAACGGGCACAGATGTGGTCGCAGGACGGCTTTGCGTCGATGCGCGCCCCCATTCCGCCCGCGCAGGACCGGATTCGCAATCTGGAACAGGTTGAGCGGGTCGATCCCGCCGACCTGCAGCTTGCAGGCTTTCTGTTCTGGGAGTGCTGCTGCTACCGTCTGGGCGCCTACTACCGCAGGGAGATCACCCTGCCGGAGCTGCATCTGGGGGTGAAGCGGCTGGTCAGCCTGCTGCATTACGGAATTTTCGGCAGAGCCGGGGAGAAATTCTGATGCAGCGGCCGCTGGTTTCGGTGATTGTACCGGTCTACAACAGTGCCGCCGATCTTCCGCGCTGCATTGAGAGCATCCGCAGGCAGAGCTATGAAAATTTTGAGCTGTTTCTCGTCAACGACGGCAGCGCGGATACCAGCCCCCAGCTTTGCCGGATGTATGCGCGGGTCGATCCCCGCATCCGGGTGATCGATCAGGAAAACCGTGGGGTTTCGGCTGCACGCAATGCCGCTCTCGATCTGGCAAGGGGGGAATTCATCCAATTTGCCGATGCGGACGATTACCTTGCGCCGGAGGCTACCGAGCTTCTGGTCGGGCGGCTCCTCGAGGAGAAAACCGATCTGGTGATCGCAGACTACTACCGGGTGGTAAATGATGAGGATATCACCGTTTACGGCGGATATATTCCGGAGGTGGGGGCCATTGACCAGGCAAAATTCGCTGTTTATATGATGGACCGCCCCGCCAGCTTTTACTTCGGAGTGCTCTGGAACAAGCTCTACCGCCGGAGCATCATCGAGGAATACCGCCTGCGCTGCGACGAGGAGCTGAGCTGGAGCGAGGACTTCCTTTTTAATTTGCAGTACGCCCGCCGAAGTGCACATTTCTGTGCGCTGCACGCCCCGATCTACTACTATCGGAAGAACGAGAAGAGCATCACCGCCACCCAGATTCATCCGTGGAGTGCGGTGAAGGTCAAAACTGAAATTTTTAGCTACTATAAAGAGTTCTATGACAGCCTGGGGCTGTATGACGAGAACAAGGGAAAGGTTTACAAATACCTTGTCTCGCTCGCCGAATGCTGAAACCGAAACAACAGGAGTGAAAAACATGATCACAGAACCGGGAACCCCGCAGAAAAAGCCGCTGATCTACTATTACGTTGTTGCAATGGTAGTGATTCTGCTGCTCAACATCTTTGTTTTTCCGGCGGTGCTTGAGCGCAGCGTCGTGGAGGTAAGCTACGACAAATTTATCAGCATGGTGGACGAAGGGGCGGTAACGGCCGTCGCACGCGACGATCAGCAGATCACATTCCTTGCCAACGATGAAAATGGCAAGGAACGGGTTTATAAAACCGGCGACTGGGCGTATGAGGATCTGACCGACCGGCTGCTTTCCGCCGGGGTTAAATTTGAGAAGGAAATTCCGACCAAGACCTCGCCGCTGCTTTCGCTGCTTGTCTCTTGGATGCTGCCGATCTTTTTCTTCCTTTTCCTCGGCAACATGCTCTCCAAAAAGCTGGCCGGGATGGGCGGCAACGCGATGACCTTTGGAAAATCCAACGCCAAGATCTACGCCGAAACCGAGACGGGCAAAACCTTCGCGGATGTGGCGGGCCAGGATGAGGCGAAAGAGGCTCTGACTGAAATTGTCGATTTTCTGCATAATCCGGGCAAATACGCGGAGATCGGCGCCAATCTGCCCAAAGGCGCGCTGCTGGTCGGCCCTCCCGGAACCGGTAAAACGCTGCTCGCCCGCGCGGTCGCCGGGGAAGCGCATGTTCCCTTCTTTTCGATTTCCGGCTCGGAGTTTGTCGAGATGTTTGTCGGCATGGGCGCGGCCAAGGTCCGCGACCTTTTCAAGCAGGCGGGGGAAAAGGCTCCCTGCATCGTCTTTATTGACGAGATCGACACGATCGGGAAGAAGCGGGACAGCCAGTTCGGCGGCGGAAACGATGAGCGGGAGCAGACCCTCAATCAGCTTTTGACCGAGATGGACGGCTTTGACGGTACCAAGGGGGTTGTGATTCTTGCGGCAACCAACCGCCCGGAGTCGCTCGACCCGGCGCTGCTGCGTCCCGGCCGCTTCGACCGGCGTATTCCGGTCGAACTGCCCGACCTCGCCGGCCGCGAAGCGATTTTAAAAGTTCATGCGGCGCATGTCCAGCTCGAGGAGGGTATTGATTTCAATGTGATTGCCCGCGCGACCTCAGGCGCATCGGGCGCGGAGCTTGCCAACATCGTCAACGAAGCGGCGCTGCGGGCCGTCAGGATGGGACGCGGCAAGGTGTCCCAGGCCGACCTTCAGGAGAGCGTTGAGACGGTCATCGCGGGTTACCAGCGCAAGAATGCGGTGATCTCGGAACACGATAAGCGGATCGTCGCCTATCACGAAATCGGCCACGCCCTCGTGGCGGCCCTGCAGTCTGATTCCGCTCCGGTACAGAAGATTACCATCGTGCCGCGCACCTCCGGCGCACTCGGTTATACGATGCAGATCGACGAGAGCGAGCGGGTGCTGCTTTCACAGGAGGAAGCATTTAACAAAATCGCCACCTTTACCGGCGGACGGGCGGCGGAGGAACTGATCTTCCGCTCGATTACCAGCGGCTCGTCAAATGATATCGAACAGGCGACGCGGCTGGCGCGCGCAATGGTCACCCGTTACGGCATGAGCGAAAAGTTCGGGATGGTCGCCCTTGAGCAGGTGCAGAACCAGTATCTGGGCGGCGACGCCAGCTTATCCTGCTCGGCCGAGACGGCGGCGCAGATCGACGCCGAGGTGATTGCTCTGGTCAAAAAGGCGCATGATAAGGCGGTGGAAATTCTCCGCGGCAATATGCCCAAGCTCAACGAGCTGGCGCAGTATCTCCTCGAACGGGAAAGCATCACCGGCGAGGAATTTATGGAAATTCTCAAGCGGTAAACCCGCGGAAAAGCGAGCCGGTTCCCTTTACGGGGACCGGCTTTCTTCTGCATGGCCGGGGCTTCGACCGCGGCGTTGGCCTGAGGTCTCCCTTTACGTGACCGGCCCTCGTTTGCATGGCGGGGGAAAGCAGCTTTCCTTCGGCTGCCAAATATGCTAAAATGTCGGTATTGCAAGAAAAAGGGGAGGGGTCCTGGATGCTCCATCTGGTCTGCGGGGCGGCGCACAGCGGAAAGACGGCTCTGATGCAGCAAATCCTTCTGGATTCGGCACAGAATGGAAGGAAAGCGATGCTGATCGTGCCGGAACAGGCGTCCTTTTCCAATGAGCGGATGCTCTACTCTCTGCCCGGCGGGCGCAGCGAGCTTCTGAAGGTCCTGAGCTTCACCCGGCTGTCCGAGCTGCTGCTGCGGCAGCTCGGCGGGCTTGGCCGGGAGCTGATCGGCGAGACGGCGTCGGCTTTTCTCGTCAACGTCGCCCTCGAGGAGCTTTCGGATACGCTGACCGTCTATCGGCGGCATTACCGCAGCCGGGGCTTTATCGGGCAGATTGCCGGGATGATCCGCGAATGCCAGAACGCCGGGGTTGCCCCCGAGGCGCTGGCCTCCTTTGCGCTTGCGCAGCCGGAGGGCTCGCTCCGGCAGAAGGCGTATGAACTCTCGGTGATCTACGACACCTATGAGGCGGTGCTGCATCGCAGCTATCTTTCCCCGACCGATCTGCTGACCCTTGCCGCCGACCGCCTGGCCGCGGATCAGAGCGGGCTTTACGCCGGGGAAGAGGTCGTGATCGATGATTTCGGCAGCTTCACCGCGCCGGAACTCCGGCTGATTGAAGCACTGCTTGGACGTGCGCATCGGGTGAGCGTGGCCCTCTGCTGCGACGCCCCTTCTTCCCGGGAGCCGGCCTTTGCCCTTGCCGCCGATACGGCGGCAAGGCTTGTTACGCTTGCCAAGGAGCAATGCTGCGGGGTGGAGGAGACACTGCTGTCCGGTGGGGCGTCCGCGCCCGGCCTCGCGGCCTTTGAGCGGGTTGTCCGCTGCGAACGCCTGCCGGAAGACGGGAGACGCTACAGGGAAATCCGCGCGCGCCGCACCGCTGACCCCTATGAGGAGCTGAACTTTACCGCCGCTGAAATTGCGCGGCTGGTGCGGGAGGAGGGCCTGCGTTACCGGGAGATTGCGGTCATTGCCCGCGACCTCTCCCGCTATGATGTTGCGCTTCCCGCCGTCTTTGAACGCTACCGGATTCCCTGCTTTCTCGATCTGCGCACAGACGCCTGCTCGAGCGCCCTCACACAAGGGGTTCTGACGGCGGCGGCGGTGGCGGGCGGCCTGCGTGAGGGAGATCCCCTGCAGCTTGCCGCAAGCCCGCTGACCGGTCTTTCGGCGGGAGAGCTGGGGGCGCTGGAAAACTACTGCTATGTCTGGTCGGTGCGGGGACGTGGCTGGGAGCAGCCCTTCGTCAATCATCCTGACGGAATGGTGGGGCCGCTCGACGGAGCGGCGGCGCAGCGCCTCGCGGGGATCGAGGCTTCCCGGCGCCGCGTGATGGAAGTGGTCCTTCCGCTGCGCGCGGCGATGAAGGAGGGGGTTCCGCGGCGCTTTGCCGAGGGCATCTGGAAGTTTTTGCAGGACTGCGGCGCGCGGGAGCGGCTCGAGGAATTTGCCGCCCCGATGCCGCCGGAGGAGAGAAGGCTCTTCCTGGAGGAACAGAATCTTCTTTGGGAGCAGCTTGTAGGGACGCTCGATCTTTTTGCGGCGATGCCGGAGGAGATCACGCTGGATGCTGAACGTGCCTATGAGCTGCTGGAACTGGCGGTGGGCAGTTTCGAGGTTGCCACCGTGCCGCGCACCCTCGACGAGGTTGCGGTCGGCACCGCCGACCGGATGCGGCCGGAAAATCCCCGCGTGGTTTTTCTGCTCGGTCTGGTGGAGGGGGAGTTCCCGTCCGCGGCGGTGCCGGGCGGGCTTTTCTCAGAGGAGGAACGTGAAAGGATGGCACGGGGCGGCCTTCCTTTCATTGTGGAAGGGGACCGCTCGGCCGCAACCGAGCGGATGTTCTGCTACCGCGCCGCTACTGCCGCGACCGAGCGGCTCTACGCCTTCTATCCTGCCGCCGATGCGGTGGGGGAGCGGCTGGCCCCCTCGGAGCTTTTCGCCCGGGCTGCGGCTCTTTCCGCTCCATGGGAGGAAGAACCGCTCTGGGAGGCGCAGACCCCCGCTTCCATCGAGACGGCGCTGGCCGGATGCGGCTCCCCCGGCCCCGGCGAGGGGCTGCAGGCCGCGGCACTGCGGTCTGCGGCGCGGCGGGTCCTCGGGGAGGAACGCTGCAGGCGGCTGGAAGCGGCCGCGGAAAAGCAGGGTCACAGAATCGGGGACGGGACGCTGGCGCGCCGTTTATTCGGCATGCGGATGCGCCTCTCCCCGACACGGCTGGAGCAGTTTTACCGCTGCCCCTTCTCCTACTACATGAACAAAGGCCTTGGGGCGAAAGCGCGCCAGCGCGCCGAGCTTTCACCGGCGCAGGCGGGCACCCTGATTCATCGGGTGCTGGAACAGTCGGTCGCGCACTTCGGCGGCGAGGGGCTTTCCACCGTTCCCGAGCCGGAACTGCGCAGCGAAATCGCCCGGCAGACCGACGGCTACCTCGTCGAACGGCTCGGGGATTTGTCACAGGCGCCCCGACGGCTGGTGGGCGGCTTCCGCCGCATTGGAGATTGGCTCTACGAGCTGCTGCGCCGTATCGGGGAGGAGCTTTCCCAAAGCCGCTTCGAGCCCGCCGCCTTTGAGCTTTCCATCCGGGAGGGCGGCGAGGTGGAGCCGCTGGTGCTGCGAACCGCCGCCGGGGGGGAAATCCTTGTCGAAGGAACGGTGGACCGGGTGGACGTTGCGGAGATCAACGGGCGGCGCTACCTGCGGGTGCTCGACTATAAGTCCGGACGAAAAAAGTTTTTGCTCGACGATGTTTACTACGGCCTGAACCTTCAGATGCTCGTCTATCTCTTTACCATCTGCAAAAACGGCCGGGAGGAGCTTTCCGGCCTGCTGCCCGCGGGCGCGCTCTATCTGCCCGCGCTGGGCGGGTATGTCTCTGCCGCGCGGGACGCAGATCCGGAGAAGATCGCCGGCGCGCGTCTGGAACAGTACCGCATGAACGGGCTGCTGCTGGACGATCCCTCCGTGCTGCGCGCAATGGAAGCGGACCTCGGCGGGCTCTATATCCCTTATACAGACGGGAAAAAAGCGGAGACACTCTACTCGCTGTCCGAAATGGGTCGGTTGAGCCGTCTGGTGGAAGAGCGGCTGCGGGGAATGGCCGAGGAGCTGCACCGCGGCGAGATCGCGGCCCGGCCGAGCTGCCGCGGAGCCGAATCTCCCTGCGGCTACTGCGACTACCGCGGCATCTGCGGCTTTGAGGAGGGCGACCCGGTGCGGGAGCTTGCCGCCCTCGACCGGGATACGGTTTTGAAGGAATTACAGGAGGAGGCGGAGAAATGAGCGGACAGCCCAAATGGACCAGGGACCAGCAGCGCGCTCTGGATGCGCGGGGGCACACCGTCCTCGTCTCCGCCGCCGCCGGAAGCGGCAAAACGGCGGTGCTCACCGAGCGTGCGGTGCGCCGGATGCTCGATCCCGCCGACCCGATCTCGGCCGACCGGCTGCTGGTTGTCACCTTTACCCGCGACGCCGCGCGGGAGATGAAGCAGCGGATGGTCAAAAAGCTTGCCGAGCGGATTGCTGCCGACCCCGCCGATCCGGCGCCCCGGCGCCAGCGGCAGCTTCTCGACCGGGCGCTGATCGGCACTATCGATTCGCTCTGCCTCGAGCTGCTGCGGCAGAACTGGCAGCAGCTCGGGCTGCCCGCCGCCTTCCGGGTGGGGGATTCGCAGGAGCTTTCCCAGATGCGGGAGGAGGCGGTGGGCGCGGCGCTCGAGGCCGCCTACGCCGCCGATACCCCGGCCTTCCGCCAGCTGGCGGCGCTGCTTGCCGAGCGGCGGGGGGATCAGAGCCTGTCGGATACGGTGCTGCGGGTGCTCGACTTTGCCCGCACCCATCCCTTCTATCTCGGCTGGCTCGACAGCAAGCTGAAGCTTTATGAGGAGTTCCCTGAGCCTGCCTCGAGCGTCTGGGGACAGATTTTGACCGAATATGCCGCCGAATTGGCCGAGCGCCTCTGCGGCATCGGCGACGCCGCGGTCGGACTGATCGGCAAAGATCCGGAGTTTGAAAATTATCTGCCCGCTTTCTCCGGTGACCGGGAGTTCCTTTCGCGGCTCTCGCGCTCTCTCGCTGCGCGGGAATGGGACGGCACGCGCAGCCTGCTGCATTCCTATGCCCCGGTGAGGCTCGGCAGGCTGAAAAAGGGGGCTGATCCCGGGACACAGCAGCTCCTCAAGCGGCAGCGCGAGCGGATCAAGGACGGGATTGCCCGCCTGCGGGACAAAATCTTTTCGGCCGGCCTCGCGGATTTTCGGGAGGATATCGACGACCTGACCCCCAAACTGCGCTGCCTCTTCGCGCTGGTGCGGGAAACCGACGGCCTGCTGCAAAACCAGAAGCGGCAGAGCGGCGTGTTTGATTTTTCCGATCTGGAGCAGTTTGCCGCCGGCCTTCTGATGCAGCCCGAAGGGGAGGGCTTTTCCCGCACGCCTCTGGCGCTTGAGCTGGGGGAGAAATTCGACGAGATCATGGTGGATGAATACCAGGATGTCAACGCGGTGCAGGATATGATCATCAACGCCCTTTCAGACGGCCGCAACCTCTTCCTCGTCGGGGATGTCAAGCAGAGCATCTACCGGTTCCGGCAGGCGCAGCCTGAGATTTTTCTGCGCCGCAGCGAGCGGTACCGCGGCCGTCCCCGCGATCTTCCCGGAGCGCCCGAGCTGATTACTCTGGGAGGAAATTTCCGCAGCCGGCAGGAGATCACCGGCGCGGTCAACCGTATCTTCGAGCCGCTGATGAGCCGCCGGATCGGCGAACTGGTTTACGATGAGAACCACCGGCTTGAGGCGATGGCGGACTTTCCGCCGGACGGGGATGCCGGGATGCGGATGCTGCTGCTCGAGACAGGTGGGCTTTCGGCGGACGGGGCGCTGGCCGCCGAGGCGAAAACAGTGGCCGGAGAAATCCGCGCCCTGCTTGATGGAAACACGATGATCAGCGACGGCGGGACGCTGCGCCCTCTCGTGCCCGGGGATATCGCGGTGCTGCTGCGCTCCCCGCGCGGCCGGGCCGAGCTGTTCCGGCAGGCGCTTGACGAACAGGGAATCGAGGCATTCACCCGGGCGGAGGGAGGATTCCTGACCACCCGCGAGATCGCGTCGATGCTCTGCCTTCTGCGGGCGCTGCGCAACCCCACCCTCGACATCGAGCTGATCGGCGCGATGCTCTCGCCCCTCTTCGGATTTACTGATGACGAAATCGCCGCGATCCGTCTGGTCAGGCGCAAAGTCCCCTTCTTTACCGCCCTCACCGAAGCCGCGGAGCAGGGCGGGCATCCGGCGGAGTTTCTCGAAACCTTCGAGGCCCTGCGCCGCCGCGCCCTGACGGTGAGCGCCGCACAGCTGATTACCGAAATCTACGCCCGCACCGGCTTTGATCTGCTCTGCCGGGCGATGCCGGGCGGAAAGCAGCGCTTTGCCAACCTGTCCCGGCTTGCCCAGATCGCTGGAGATTACCACCAGCGGGGCTTCCGGGGGCTCACCATGTTTCTGCGGGTGATTGACCGGCTCACCGAACGCGGAGAGGAGTTGCCCGCCGCCTATGTGGGAGAAGGGAGCAACGCGGTCACGATTACCAGCATCCACAGCTCCAAGGGGCTTGAGTGGCCGGTCGTCTTCCTGGCCGACGCGGGACGCAGGCACAGCTTTTACCGCCACGATCTGAACGCCCCCACCATCCTGCATTCGGAGCTGGGCTTCGCCTGCGTCCGCCGCGACGGGGTGCAGAAAAAGCAGTTTGCCACCGTCCCGCTCGAGGCGGTGAGACTTGAGAGCGAGCGGGCGATGCTGTCAGAGGAGCTGCGGGTGCTCTATGTGGCGATGACCCGGGCCAAGGAACGCCTGATCGTCACCGCCGCACTCAAAAAGGCGGGCGAGCAGCTCGACGGCTATGACGCCGACGCAAGAAGCGGTCCCCTCTCTCCGGCCGAGGTGCGGGAGGGACACGACTATGCCTCATGGATTCTGATGGCGCTCGCAAGACAGGGAAGCCTTTCCTCCGCACTGCGGTTTGAAAAGCCCGTGGCAGGGGTGCGTCTTTCGCTCGGCTTCCTCGAAGAGAAGCGGCAGGCCGGTTCAACGCGGGAGCCGCGGCTTTCGCCCGGCTTTCCCGGAGGGGAGCGGCAGGCCGGTTCGCCGCAGGAGGCGCAGCTTTCTCTTTTTGAAAAGCAGGCGCCTCCTCCTGCAGAGGCGGATGAGGCGCTGGCGGAGGAACTGGTGCGGCGGGCCGCCTTTTCCTACCCCTGCGGGAAGGCGGCGCAGACTCCGGCAAAGCTCGCTGTCTCTGCGCTGACCCATCCGCAGGGCGGAGAAAACCGGTTCTTGGCGGCGCCCGCTTTCCTCGGCCGGGGAACGCCGGGCAGCGAGCGCGGCAGCGCCGCCCACGCCTTTATGCAGTACTGCGACTACCGGGCGGCTGCCACCGATCCTTCCGCCGAGCTTTCCCGCCTGCGGGAGCAGGGAATCCTCAGCGCGCGGCAGGCGGATCTGGTTGACCTCCGGCAGATCGAGGCGTTTTTCCAAAGCAGCCTTGCCGAACGGATTTTTTCCGCCGGGCGGGTCCTGCGGGAGTTTGCCTTTATGGTTCCGGCGGAACGCTGTCCCTCCGCGCGCGGGCTTGCGGCAGGAGAGGGGGAATCCCCCATGCTGCAGGGAATCGCAGACTGCATCTTTTTTGAGGGGGATTCCGCGGTGCTGATCGACTACAAGACCGACCGCGTGAAGGAGATGAGCGTCCTTGCCGAGCGGTATCGGGGGCAGCTTTCCCTCTATCGGGAGATGCTGGCGGAGGTGCTTCCCGTCCCGGTGCGGGAATGCCGGATCTGGTCCTTTGCGCTGGGCCGGGAGACGGAGGTAGAATTTACCGGAAAATTTCATTGATCTTTCATTCGACAATCTTCGAAAATATGGTATACTGTGATGGTATAAGCTGGAGAGCCTTATATATTATTTCAGCGAGAAGGAAAAGGAGTATCTATGGGAAGCTTTCGCAAAATACTGAGTGTGTTTCTTGCCGCTGCCATGCTGGCGGGCGGCGCGGTATCCTCCTTGGCCGCATCTGATTCGGTGCTGGTGAGGGAGATTGAGGAGGTTGCCGAGGATTACAATCTCCCGGAGGAATTTCTCGAGGAGATCGAGGACCGGGAACGGCTACCGCTGAGCGAATTCTGGCAGACGGTCGCCAACCACAATCTTTCGGTCGAGTTCATGCAGCGCTTCACCGAGGATTATTATGTCTACAAGAAGAACAATGCCTATCATTTTCAGGCGATCAACCCCAATATTCCCCACAACAGCTACGACTGGAGCAATCTGGTTCGCCATGAGGACAGCAACGAAGTGCGCTATGTGGTCGATGGCGAGAACCACGGCGTCAAGGGGATCGACGTCTCCTCCTATCAGGGCGACATCGACTGGCGGCAGGTTCGCAATGACGGAGTCCGCTATGCCTTTATCCGCCTCGGCTACCGCGGCTATGGCACCGGCGTGATGATGACCGACGAATATTTTGAGAAAAATTATAAGGAGGCGCGGGACGCCGGGGTCAAGGTCGGTGTTTACTTCTATTCGCAGGCGATCAGCATTGCCGAAGCGAAGGAGGAGGCGGATTATGTGCTCGACGTTCTCGACGGGCGGGAGCTTGACTTTCCGATCGCCTTCGATATCGAGGGCGCGCCGAATGCCAGTGCGCGTACCGCCGGGATGACCCCCGCGATGACGACGGCCGTGGTCAACGCCTTCTGCAAGCGGGTTGAGGCAGAAGGGTACGATACCATCCTTTATACCTACACACGCTACCTTTTCACCAATATGGAGATCGCAAACCTTCAGAATCATAAGCTCTGGATTGCGCAGTATTATAAGGTGCCGTTTTATCCCTACCGCTTCCAGATCTGGCAGTACAGCTCAAAGGGCAAGGTAAACGGCATCAACGGAGATGTCGATCTGAACATCATGTTCCAATAGACCTGTGAAACGGGGACCTTCGGGTCTGAGCTGCACCCCGCTTGTTAGACAGTATGGTATACTGACCAACAAGCGGGGTGCCTTACTATGCCGAAAAGGCTGCCAAACAAGCGGTATACACCAGAATTCAAGAAACAGGTGGTTGAGGCAGTGATACAAGAAGGACCCGGCCATGAAGAAGCAGCCAGGATTTACGAGGCCCAAGGGCACGATCGTATTCAAAGCTGAGAACGGATATACCTGGGAGAAGGTCCCATAGGTCTTTCCATTGAGCGGCGTGCTTTCCGCCCGGGTGGCGTCCGCTGCATAAGCCGGCAGCCGTCTGCGATCTGCCCCGTCCTCCCTTCGGGCGCGCCCCTCGCCGGGCGGATGGTCAAGCAGGAAAGGGGGGAGCGGGAAGACGGGCGGCCCGCAGACGCCCGTCTTCAGGCGCGGGCTTCTATTTTGGACTGACAGGCTGCGCGCCGGGAGCACCCTTCAGGAAAGGCGGCTTTTAACGGATGTCTGTAATAAACAGGAAACAAAAAATCAATTTTTGATCCATAACCCTTGTGCCGGCCGTGGATGGGATGTATAATGGAACCAATCGCAGCGCGGGACGCTGCGGCAAAGAGAGGAGATGCTTCCGATGGGACAAAAGGGAGAAGACAGAATCCGGGAATACATGGAGAGCCTTCGGCTCGAGGAGCCGGTGAGCCCCGAGGAATTTCATCAGGCCGTCAAAAGCGCCTATAAAGACCGCAGCGCGCAGGTCTACTTTATTTGGAAAAAGCTCAAGGAGCTTTATCCGGAGGTGGACGCCAACCGAGTGATTCGTGAAGGCTCGCGGGAATTCGGGCTTTGGCAGGGCAGAAAGATCGCAGAGAAGTACGGCGCCGAAAAGATCGGCCCGACCGAGGCGGTGCTCGGCCAGACCTCCAAGGGAGGCATCATGGTTTTTGAACAGGAGATTCTTGAGCTCGGGGATGACAGGGCGGTAAAGATGTTCCATGCATGTCCTCATGCCGAGGTGCTCGCCGAGCTGCGCGAAAGCCCTGAGACGATCCGGATGTTCTGCCGCGACATGCTCGGGCACTGCGACTATGCCATCTGCGAACCGTTCCCGAATGTGAGCATCGACTTTCCGACCACCGTTGCGGACGGCGAGGGCAAGGGATGTGCGATGACCATCACCCGCAAAAATCTGCAAGAAAAGTGAGAAGGGAGCGTTTCCTATGAGCCAAGAGAAGAAAATCCGCGAGAAAAAGAAACCGACCCTGCTGCATGCGGTGATTCCGCTTCTGGGCCTTCTGGTCTGCCTCGGCGGCGGATATGCCTACCTCAAGCTGCCCACACAGGTCTGCCTGCTGGCAGCCGCCGCTGTGGCGGCCGTCGTGGCGTGGAGTCTCGGCCTGAGCTGGGATGATATGGTTGCCGGAATGACCGAGAAGGTCACCGCCTCCTTCGGATCGATCATGGTCATGATCTGCGTCGGCGCGATGATCAGCAGCTGGATGTTTTCAGGCACCATCCCGATGATGATCTACTACGGCATCAAGCTGATAGACCCCCGCTTCCTGTTTGTGACCGGATTCCTGGTCTGTGCCATCATCTCGACCTTTACCGGAACCTCTTTCGGTTCGGCGGGCACCGCCGGCGTGGCGGTCATGGGCGTGGCGATTGCCACCGGAGCGCCCCTTCCGATTACCGCGGGCGCGGTGATCTCGGGCGCGGTATTCGGTGACAAACTCTCACCCTTTTCGGATACCACCATGCTGGCTCCGATCGCGGCGGGCTGCGACATTTATGATCATATCAGGCATATGTTCTATACCACCGGCTGTGCAACGATTCTGTCGCTGATCGTCTACGGCGCTGTGGGCTTCACCCTGCCCGCTTCCTCGATCAGCAGCCCCGAGCTGGTTTCCCAGATGCTCGGTACACTGGAGTCAATGTTCCATTTTAACCTTCTGCTTCTGCTGCCGCCGGTCATCGTTCTGCTCGGCGCCTTTCTGCGCAAGCCGACCGTACCGGTGATGCTCTTCGCGTCGGTGCTGTCCATCATCATGGGCTGCGTTTTCCAGGGCTTCCCGTTTAAGACGGCCGCCGCCGCCTTTTACAGCGGATTCAACGTCAGCATGGTGCCGGGAGTCGATCCCTCCACTGTGATTCCGCAGATCAACACCCTGCTTAACCGCGGCGGACTCATGGGCATGATGAGTACCATTCTGCTGATTTTCTGCGCTTTCGCTTTCGGCGGCATCTACAGCAAGTCGGGCTGCATCCAGGTCATCCTGGAGAAGATCGCGGGCTGCATCCGCAGCGTCGGCAGCCTCATCGCTTCGACCGTCGTTTCGACTATCTTTATGAGCATCGTGACCGGCAGCTCCTATCTTGCAATCCTGGTGCCCGGCGAGATGTTCAGCGAGCCCTTCGAGCGTTTCGGCCTGCATAAGAAAAATCTTTCCCGCACCCTCGAGGACGCCGGTACCTGCGTGGTACCGCTTGTCCCGTGGGCGGTGGCCGGAACCTACATGGCGACCACCCTCGGCGTTCCCACCGTGCAGTACCTGCCCTGGGCGGTGCTCTGCTACGGCAGCTTCCTCTTCGCGCTTCTGTTCGGCTTCACCGGCTGGACCATCAAGATGGCGGATGGAACCCCGTTCAACGCCTCCCGGAAGGCCGCGTCGAAATAGAGGGGATTCAGTAAAAGGGGAGCTTGCGGCAAAATGGAAATTTTGCCGCAAGCTCCCCTTTTTATGCGCTTTTGCCGCACTGAAAACAATGCCGCGGAAGGGGGCTTTCCCTTGCTTTTTTGATGCGCCAAAGGACAGACGGAATTTTTGTGAAATGTAAACCATTTTTCTCTTTTATTTCTTTGGCGGGAATGTTTTGTTATACTGAAACCGGATGAAGAAAGCCTTTGCCTGCCTCGTCGTCCTTCTGATTTTCTGCGCCTTCTCTCAGGACGTTCAGACCCCTAAGATTTTGGAAGCTGTGGCGGTCCCTGATCCGTCCGAACAGGGGCCAACCGCGTCAAATACCACATTTTCACCCATGCGAGAGCTCAATCCGCCGATTTCTGTTCCCCTGCCTAAACTATCTGAGCTATATGGGGTAAGAGGCGAATTTAGAATATTCCCGATAGCTGTGCCGAGGGATACCGTTGGCGACTCAAATTTTGTAGATCTATCATGCGAAGATAGACTATTTTGGCTGGATAATGACCGCGCGATCTTTATAGAATTTGAAAATTTGTACTGTCTTGATTTGAAAGCCTCAGAGATGAAAACCCTTCTTATGACCGATTTAACCGGGCTTTGGAGTGATTCGCATCCTGCGGAGAGATTCTTTTCAACGGCTGAGAACGGGAAAGCCGAATTCATGTCAGTCTTACCGCCTGGCATTTATTTTGAAGAAGACAAAAAACATTTTATTGTCCCCACCTATATTCCACTTATTAAAACGATAGAGGAGGGGCGTATCCAGCTCTATACTTTTTCCTGCGAGGATCTTTCATTCAATAAAACTTCTTTTAATCCAAGCCATCCGGAATACTTCAAATATAACGACAGATATGGCGGAAAGCCATTTGTGGAAGTATCACGAATATCCCCTAAAGGGAGTTTCTTTCATTGTTCGTATTACTTTGACAATATTAGAGATGCATATTATAATCATGATGAGCTGGCACTTCGAAACGAGCTGGCGCTTCAAATTATAAGCCTGCTGCATCCCGAAGAGCCCCCATTATCTTGAGATTAAAAAGAACTACGAATATCTCTTGGGGTTTGGCGCTTCACCTTCCGGAGAATATTATACCTTCGCCAACAACCACCTACATATCGACAGTAGAGGCGATCTGAACGCAGGAGGCGGCAACAGTATTGAAATTTTTGATCGCAAAGGAAAGTTTTACTCGGATTTTTGGTTGGAGGATATAAATAACTTCCAGTGGGAATCCGGATTTAATGTGTTTACATCCGAAATGGGAAAGGAGAAACATTTTTGGAAGGGCGAGGACCGCGTTCATATCAAGGATGAGGATAAATATTTCCATGCAAACGGAGTACCGGTTGAAGAAGCTGCGGACTATTTTCTCAGGCGCGACAATACCTCGGAATTTTTCCAGTTGATGTACCGTAACTCAGACGGAACCGAACGGATTATCGAAGAAAAGGTTGCCCCCGCGTCTGCTCGAATGCTGTATTTTAATCCTCCTCTCACCGCATGTGTTTGGGCAGAATCGCGTAGCAGTGTTGCCTTTCAGGCAATATTTGAGGAAACAGATGAGGCAACATATCCATATAATCAATATGTGCCTATGGAGTTAACAAGTATATATTCTCATCAATGGGAGATGCCGGAAGATTTGAATGTGATGCTATAAGGGGCTTAAGGGCGTTGGGATGATCCCAACGCCCTTTAAGATTTACTTATCCTTCTCTGAGCAATTCGCCTGATCACCGGTCTGCTGATTTTCCGTGCCCGCCCGCAGTCCGTTCAAGGCCCGGAGAACTCAGAAGCTTTGGCGGTCTCCGCACCGCCTGAAACGGCGCCGGCACAGTCAGAGCCGGAAGCAAGGCCCAAGCCGAAGGCTGCTTCTGCCTCCCATGGAAGAATCGGCGGCCGGTAAAAAACTTTGTTGTCCCGACGGGCGCTGCGGCGGTGCATCCCTGTTCGTGCGGGGACTCTACCCCGATCAGCGGCGGCCCCAGTCTCCGTTTCAAAAATCCTGATAAAGAATATCCCGGGCATCATTTCAGCACCATATTGTCTGACGGAACTGTTTTATCGGATGAGAATTATTTATGGGGATATGCTTCACAAAGCTCTTGACAGAGCGGGAGGGTTCTGCTAAACTATATCAGTACAACAAAGCAGAACGCTTTCGTTCTCACCTGTGCGCGCATGAGCGCACATGGTCAATAGGGTTTGCGCCGGCCGCAGGGCCGGACGGACCGGATTGATATTGGGTGTGGAAGGAAGAATTCTGCGCCCATTTTTTGTTAGGTATGGAGGTGCTTTGACATTAGCGTGAAGGAACTGCTCATCAACGAGGATATCAGGGACAAGGAGGTTCGGGTGATCGCGGCGGACGGAAGCCAGCTCGGCGTCATGGATACCCGTGAGGCACAGCGGCTTTCGATCGAGCAGAATCTCGATCTGGTGAAAATTGCCCCGCAGGCCACTCCGCCGGTTTGCCGGATCATGGATTACGGCAAGTACCGCTTTGAACAGGCCAAACGGGAAAAAGAAGCCAAGAAAAACCAAAAGGTGATCGAAATCAAAGAGATCCGCCTTTCGCTGAACATCGATATCGGCGACCTGAACACCAAGGTCAAGCAGGCGACCAAGTTCCTTCAGGAGGGCAACAAGCTCAAGGTGTCGATCCGCTTCCGCGGACGCGAGATGGCCCATCCCGAGATTGGGCATGAGGTCATGAAAAAATTCACCGAGGCGGTTGCCGAACATGGCGTTGTGGAAAAGCCGCCTAAGCTCGAAGGACGCCATATGCTGATGTTTATCGCAGCAAAACAACCTGCAAAGTAATATTTTGATTTGGGAGGAACCATAAATGCCGAAGATCAAAACCCATTCGGGCGCCAAAAAGCGCTTCAATCTGACCAAGAACGGGAAGGTCAAGCGCGCCCACGCCTTCAAGAGCCATATTCTGACCAAGAAGGACACCAAGCGCACCCGCAACCTGCGCAAGAATACCATGGCCGACAAGACCAATGTCAAGGCCATCAAGCTGATGATCCCCTACAAATAAGCTGTCCGAACGTCTAACCTGAAAACAAACCCAACGGAGGTATAAAATATGGCTCGTGTTAAGGGCGCTATGATGACCAGAAAGCGCAGAAAGAAAGTATTGAAGCTCGCCAAGGGCTATTTTGGAGCGAAGAGCAGACTGTTCCGCGTCGCCAAGGAAGCGGTCATGAAGTCCGGCCAGTATGCTTATATCGGCAGAAAGCAGAAGAAAAGAAACTTCCGTCAGCTGTGGATCACCCGCATCTCCGCCGGCTGCCGTGCCAACGGCGTGAATTACTCCACCTTCATGAACGGCCTGAAGAAGGCGGGCGTTGAGCTCAACCGCAAGATGCTCTCCGAGATCGCCATTGCCGATCCTGCGGCGTTTACCGCGCTGGTCGAGCGCGCCAAGGCTGCTCTCTAAACCATCAAAAACGTCCGGCTGATCTTCAGACCGGACGTTTGTGCTAATCGGATATCGGCCAAAAGCGGAGGAACCATGCGGCAGATTACCTCAAAAGATAACCCGAAAATCAAGGAATATGTCCGGCTCTGCGGCTCCAGAAAGAGCCGGACAGAGAGCGAATGCTTCGTGCTTGAGGGAATGCGGCTGGTCTGTGACGCGCATAAGAGCGGCGTGCGGATCGGCCTGCTTCTCGTGACGGAAGAAGGGATGACCCGCCTTGGGGAGCGATTTGCGGCGCTGTCGGACGCGGCCGGAGAGACAGTTCTGATCGACCGCAGGATGGCGGGACAGATCGCGCAGACCGAGACGCCGCAGGGGGTCTTTGCGGTCTGCGAAGGGGCGCTTTGGCGCGGGGAACCCTCCTCCCCGCCCGCGCTGGGGCAGGGCGCGCTGCTGCTCTGCTCTCTGCAGGACCCGGGCAACGTCGGCACCATCATCCGTTCAGCCGAGGCCTTCGGCCTGTCGGCGGTGCTGATGAGCGCGGACTGTCCCGACCCCGCCTCCCCCAAGGTTCTGCGGGCCTCGATGGGGGCGGCGATGCGGCTTCCGCTTTACCGCTGCCCCGACCCCGCCGAAACGGTCAGGAGGCTGCGCGGGGCAAAGATTCCGGTCTTTGCCGCCGCACTGGGCGAACGGAGCGTCCCGGTCGGAGAGGTTTCTCTGCAAGGCGCAGTGGTTGCTGTCGGCAACGAGGGCGCCGGGCTTTCGGAGGAATTCTGCGCCCTCTGTGACAGGCGTGTGATTCTGCCGATCGCACCGGGAAGCGAATCTCTGAACGCCGCGATGGCGGCTTCCATCTTTGCGTGGGAGCTTTCCCGCGCCGCGAGAGGGGAGGAGAACCGGTGAATTCGCGTCATCAAAGGGATCAGGCCGCCCGATGGATGCTGCTTCAGCAGCTCTTCGGGATCGGAACCCACCGTGCGCACCTGATCTGCGAGCGGTACGGGGATGCCGCGGAGGTCTTTTCGCTCACCCGCGGGCGGCTGGAAGCGGATGCGTTTTTCTCCCCGGAGGAACGCGGGCGGCTCCTTTCTCCCGATTTTTCTCAGGCGGAGGCGGAAGTGCTGCTGGCCGAACGCTTCGGCGCGGTGCTGCTGACTCCCGACTCCCCGGAATATCCCGAGAGTCTGCGCAATATCCATTCGATGCCGATGGTTCTTTATGCAGTGGGAGATCTTTCTCTCTTAAACGGGCATTATCCCATCGCCATGGTCGGCAGCCGCAGTCCAAATGAATACGGACGGGCCGCGGCGAAGAAACTAGCCGGTGAGGTTGCCGCGCTCGGCGGGGTGGTGGTCAGCGGGCTGGCCATCGGCACCGACGCCCTCTGCCATACGGCCGCGCTCGAAGCAAACGGGAAAACGATTGCTTTTTTGGCGGCGGGACTCGATTTCGATTATCCCCGCACGAACCGCATGCTGCGGAAATTGATTGAGCGGTTCGGGCTGGTGCTCACCGAATATCCCTTCGGTTCTCCGGCGCTTGGAGCGCATTTTCCGGTGCGCAACCGCCTGATCGCGGGCCTTTCGATGGCGACGGTGGTGATTCAGTGCCGGGTACACAGCGGAACCATGCTCACTGCCGGTCACGCGCTGAGTCAGGGGCGCGATCTCTTTGCGGTGCCGGACAGCATCTTTTCCGCGATGGACGGCGCCAACAGCCTGCTGGCGCAGGGCGCGGAGCCCGCGCTTTCCGGTGAGCAGATTCTGCTGCGCTATCCCGAGATTTACGGCTACCCGCTCGAAGCGCCGAATCCCCCCGCTTCGTCCCCGGCACCGCCCGCCACGCAGAAAGCCGCCTCCGCCTCCCGGCGGGAAGAGGCGGTGCCCGCGCCCGGGCAGTCCGCCACGCAGAAAGCTGCCTCCGCCTCCCGGCGGGAAGAGGCGGTGCCCGTGCCGCCCGCGTATCTTTCGGGCGAACAGGCAAAGGTGTATGCCGCCCTTGCCGCAGGGTCCCAACCGGTCGACCTGCTCTGTGAGCGATGCGAGCTGGCGGCGGGAGCTCTCCTTGCGATTCTGACCCAGCTCGAGCTGTTCGGGCTGGTCCGTTTACTCCCCGGCCGTATGGTGGAAATCGTCCGGCGGTCATGATATTTTTTGGAAAGTTGAACAGGTGAATTGCTTATGTCGAAACTAGTCATCGTGGAGTCCCCCGCCAAGGCGAAGACCATCCAGAAGTATCTGGGGAAGAATTATTCGGTCATCGCCTCGATGGGGCATATCCGCGACCTGCCCAAGTCGAAGTTCGGCGTGGACGTCGAACACGGCTTTGTTCCCCAATATCAGGAGATCAAGGGGAAAGAGGAGCTGATTTCCGAGCTAAAGTCGGCGGCCAGGAAGGCTGACACCGTCTACCTCGCGACCGACCCGGACCGCGAGGGAGAAGCGATTTCCTGGCATCTGGCCCAGATGCTCGGCCTCGCTCTGGATCAGCCCAACCGCGTGACCTTCAACGAGATCACCAAGAGCGGAATCAAGAGCGGAATGGACACCCCGCGTGCGATTGACCTTGATCTCGTCAATGCCCAGCAGACCCGCCGCCTTTTTGACCGGATTGTGGGATACAAACTCTCTCCCTTTCTTTGGAAGAAGGTGCGCCGGGGCCTTTCCGCCGGACGGGTGCAGTCGGTTGCCGTGCGGCTGATTGTCGACCGGGAGGAGCAGATCAGAGCGTTTGTCCCGGAGGAATACTGGACGGTTGACGCCAAGCTTCAGACCGGATCTCCCAAAAAGGTCTTTGATGTGCGTCTTGCCCTGAAAAACGGAGAAAAAATCGACCTCAGGAACAAGGCACAGGCGGACGAGGTGCTGGAATCGGTTCGCGGGACAGAATGGACTGTGGCGAATGTCAAGAAGAGCATCCGCCGCCGTTCTCCCGCGCCGCCCTTTATCACCTCCACCCTCCAGCAGGAAGCCTCGCGCAAGCTCGGCTTTCAGGCGCGGCGGACGATGAAGATCGCCCAGGAGCTTTATGAGGGTATCGAGCTTGAAGGACAAGGCGCAGTCGGTCTGATCACCTACATGAGAACCGACTCGCTGCGCATTTCGGATGAGGCCGCCGCCGAGGCGGAGGAACTGATCCGTTCGAACTATTCGAAGGACTACCTTCCCCCGTCCCGCCGGGTTTATAAATCCCGCTCGGGCGCGCAGGACGCCCATGAGGCGATCCGGCCCACCATGCCCAGGCTCACTCCCGAGGAGGCGAGGGGCAGCCTGACCGCCGAGCAGTATAAGCTCTATAAGCTGATCTGGTCGCGGTTCATCGCCAGTCAGATGGCCAATGCCCTGCTCGACACGATGTCGGTCGATATCTCTGCCGGAGGATATACCTTCCGCGCGTCGGGCTACCACGTCAAGTTTGACGGCTTCACCGTCCTCTATGAGGAAAGCCGGGATGAGGAGGGGGAGAAATCCACCGCCCTGCCGCCGCTTGAGGCCGGACAGAAGCTTGATCTCGCCAAGGTTGAGGGCAACCAGCACTTTACCCAGCCGCCCGCCCGTTACACCGAGGCTTCGTTGATCAAATCGCTTGAGGAAAATGGCATCGGACGTCCGTCAACCTATGCGCCGACCATTTCGACCATTCTCGACCGCGGCTATGTCGAGCGGAATCAGAAGCAGCTGGTTCCCACCCCTTTGGGAGAGACGGTCAACAAGCTGCTCAAGGACCAGTTCAAGAAGATTGTCGATGTAAAATTCACCGCCGGAATGGAGCACGAGCTCGATCAGGTCGAGGCGGGGCAGACCAATTGGGTCCAGATGGTCGGCAGCTTCTACGACGATTTTATGAAGGCCCTCGAAACAGCCGAAAAGGAAATGGAGGGGGTCCGGGTCAAGGTTCCCGACGAGGAGACCGATATTGTCTGCGAGCTCTGCGGACGCAAGATGGTGATTAAGTCCGGCCGCTTTGGAAAGTTTCTGGCCTGCCCCGGTTACCCCGAATGCAAAAACACCAAGAAGATTGTGCAGGAGACCGGCGGTATCTGCCCGGTCTGCGGCGGCAAGGTGGTCACGAAAAAATCCAAGAAGGGGCGCAGCTTCTACGGCTGCGACCACTATCCCAACTGCACCTTCGTGACATGGGATAAGCCGCTGACCGAGATCTGCCCCAAGTGCGGCTCTACCCTTTTTAAGAAGGCGGGACGCTCAGGCGTCATCCATTGCCTGAAGGAAGGCTGCGGCTATGAGCGGGCCGCGGAGCCAAAAAATCAGAAGGAAGACGGGGAATGAGAGCGGCGGTGATCGGCGCCGGCCTTGCCGGATGCGAGGCCGCGTGGGCGCTGGCCGAACGGGGCGTTTCGGTCACGCTGCATGAAATGAAGCCGCAGAAATATTCCCCGGCGCACAAAAAGCCCGGATTTGCAGAGCTGGTCTGCTCCAATTCGCTCAAGGCGGACCGTCTCGGCTCGGCGGCGGGCCTTTTGAAAGCGGAGATGGAGGCGATGGGCTCGCTGATCATCCGTATCGCACGGGAATGCGCCGTTCCGGCGGGCGGGGCGCTCGCCGTCGATCGGGACGAATTTTCCGAACGGATTACCAAGGCGGTCCTCGCGCACCCCGGGATTACAGTGGAATATGGCGAGTGTGTCGAAATCCCCGCCGAGGGGCCGGTCGTTGTCGCCACCGGGCCGCTGACCTCCGACGCGCTCTGCGCCGAGATCACCCGGCTGACCGGGACCGAGCGCCTGAGTTTTTATGACGCCGCCGCGCCGATCGTCACCTTCGAGTCGGTGGACATGCAGAAGGCCTTCTTCGCCGCCCGTTACGGCCGCGGGGAGGACGACTATATCAACTGTCCGATGAACCGGGAGCAGTATGAGGCGTTTCACGAGGCGCTGGCCGGCGCCGAGCGTGTTCCGCTGCACGACTTTGAGAAGCTCACCGTCTATGAGGGGTGTATGCCGGTCGAGGTGCTGGCTGCCAGAGGGAAGGACGCGATCCGCTACGGCCCCTTAAAGCCGGTTGGCCTCACCGACCCGGCCACCGGACGCCGCCCCTGGGCGGTGGTGCAGCTTCGGGCCGAAAACCGCGAGGGGACCCTTTATAACCTTGTGGGATTCCAGACCAATCTCAGGTTTGGGGAACAGAAGCGGGTCTTTTCGATGATTCCGGGGCTGGAACATGCCATCTTTGCCCGCTATGGGGTGATGCACCGCAACACCTTCCTCGATTCGCCGCGGCTTCTCGATGAGAGGATGCGTCTGCGCGCCCTGCCGCGCGTCCGCTTTTCCGGGCAGATCACCGGGGTGGAGGGCTACATTGAATCGGCGATGAGCGGCATCTACGCCGGAATTGACCTCGCCCGTGAGCTGAAGGGAGAGGCTCCGCTTGTTCTGCCGCCCGTCACCATGAGCGGCGCGCTGCTGCGGTATGTCTGTGATTCCAGCGTCAGAGACTTTCAGCCGATGGGCTGCAATATGGGGATTCTGCCCCCGCTGGAGGAGAAAATCCGCGATAAGCAGGCGCGTTATCTGGCGCTTGCCGAGCGTTCCATGAAGGCGATGGAGGCGCTGCCGCTTTCACCCATTTTAGATCCGGGAGGGAACTGATATGAGAATTATTATCGATGGCATGGGCGGAGATTTCGCCCCTCTCGAGCCGCTGCGCGGCGCCGCGGAAGCGGTGCGCGAGCTGGGGGTGGAGATGATCGTAACCGGCGGCGAGGCAAAGCTCCGCGCCTGCGCCGGGGAAAACGGAATCCCGCTCGACGGTATCACCTTTGTTGACGCACCCCGCGTGATCCCGATGGAGGCGGAGCCGACCAGCCTGCTCAAGGAGTACTCCGACTGCTCAATGGCAGTGGGGATGAAGATGGTTGCCGACGGGGAAGGGGACGCTTTCGTTTCGGCAGGCTCGACCGGCGCGCTGCTGGTGGGGGCGACCTTCCTTGTCAAGCGGATCAAGGGGGTCAAGCGTCCGGCGATCGGGACGATGATTCCGGCGCAGGGGGGGCGGTTTTACCTGCTCTGCGACGCGGGCGCGAATCATGACTGCCGCCCCGAGATGCTGACCCAGTTTGCGGTGATGGGTTCGGCCTACTATGAGAAGATCATCGGAACCGAGCGCCCCCGGGTTGGGCTCATCAACATCGGCGCGGAGGAGACCAAGGGCACCGAGCTGCAGGTAGCGGCGCTGCCGCTGCTGAAAAATTTGCCGGGCATTCATTTTATCGGCAATGTGGAGGCGCGCGACCTGCCGCTTGGAGGCTGTGACGTGGCGGTCTGCGACGGCTTTACCGGCAATATTGTCCTCAAGCTGACCGAAGGAATGGGCAAGTTTATCGGCGGTGCGGTAAAAGAGGTCCTGATGCATAATCTCAAGACCAAGCTGGGCGCGCTTCTGATTGCCAGCGAGTTCGGCGCGTTCAAAAAGACCCTTGATTATAAGGAAACCGGCGGCGCGCCGATTCTTGGGGTGACGCGTCCGGTCATCAAGGCGCATGGCAGCTCGGATGCCAGAGCCTTTAAGAATGCGATCCGTCAGGCGAAATCCTGCGTCGAGCGGGATGTCTCCGGCGCAATCGAAGCGGGGGTCGCGCGGCAGAAGGCCGCCGCCCGGGAGAATGTATAATGGAAGATCTGGAAAAAGTCATCGGCTACCGTTTTCAGGACAAAAAATACCTTGATATCGCGCTGACCCACTCCTCCTACGCCAATGAGGCCAAGAATGCTGGCCCGAACAACGAACGGCAGGAATTTTTGGGGGATGCGGTCCTTTCGTTGATTGTGGCCGACTATATTTTCCGCCACCGCAAGGTGCCGGAGGGTGAACTGACTAAAATCCGCGCCTCGCTCGTCTGCGAGTCGGCGCTTGCGGGCTTTGCACGCCAGATCCGGCTGGGGCAGCATCTCAAGCTTGGCCGCGGCGAGTCGCAGAACGGCGGAAGCGACCGTCCCTCGATCATTTCCGACGCCTTTGAAGCGCTGATCGCCGCCGTTTACCTGGACGGTGGGATGGAAGCGGCCCGGAATTTCGTCCTGCCCTTTATCGTGGATATCGTTGAGCATGCGACCGGCACCGACCTGCACGACTATAAGACCCAGCTTCAGGAGGTCGTACAGAAGAACCCCGAGGAGCGGGTCACCTATGTTCTGGTGGAGGAGAGCGGCCCCGACCATGACAAGCGCTTCGTAGTGGAGGTGCACCTCAATTCCAATGTCATCGGACGCGGGGAGGGCCGCAGCAAGAAACTCGCCGAGCAGCAGGCGGCCCGTGAGGCGCTGCAGCTGATGGGAATCGATTCGTGAGGCACGGAAATCCTGCCCTCTTTGTCCCGCATCTCGGCTGTCCGCACCGGTGCAGCTTCTGCGACCAGCGGGCGATTACCGGCGTACAGCGGCTGCCCGCGCCGGAGGATGTCCGCACGCTCTGCAAAGAGGCGGTACAGGAGAGGGGCCGTTCGCTCGAGCTTGCCTTTTTCGGCGGCAGCTTCACCTGCATCGACAGGAAATACCTGCTTTCGCTGCTCGAGGCGGCGCAGCCCTTTCTCGGGGCGGGAATTTCGGGCATCCGGATCTCCACGCGCCCCGACGCGGTGGGCGGGGAGATGCTTTCGCTGCTCAAGACGCGCGGTGTGACCGCCATCGAGCTGGGCGCACAGTCGATGAGCGACGCGGTGCTGCAAAAGAACGGCCGGGGACATTCCGCCCGGGATGTGGCGGAGGCGGCTGAACGAGTCCGCGGCTTCGGATTCGAACTTGGGCTGCAGATGATGCTGGGGCTTGACGGTGCGGAGGAATCCGATGATTTTGTGACGGCACGGGCGCTGATTGCCTGCCGCCCGGATACCGTCCGCCTCTATCCGGCGCTGGTGCTGCGCGGCACCGGGCTGGCGGAGCGGATGCAGCGCGGCGAATACCGCCCACTGACCCTGGAGGAGGGGGTACGGCGCACAGCGCGCGTGATGGAGCTGTTTGGGGAGGCCCCGGACATCCGCATCATCCGCGTGGGGCTGCATCCCTCACGTTCTTTGGAGGAAAAGCTGCTCGCGGGGCCTTACCATCCGGCCTTCCGCGAACTGTGCGAGGGGGAGCTGATGCTTTTCCGCCTGCTGCGGCAGATCGGGAACAGCGACCTCTCGGGCCGGACGGTGACCGCCGCGATCGCGCCGGGCGAGCTTTCCCGGATGCTTGGCCAGAAACGGTGCAACGCCGCCGAGATCGAGCGGCGGGGCGCGAGGCTGCGCGTCGTCGAGCAGGCGGGGAGGCCGCCGCTGTCTCCGCTGCTTCTGTCAATCAAATGAATCAATTCGAAAGGAGGCGGTTTCTTGCGGCTTAAATCGCTCGATATTCAGGGCTTCAAATCCTTTCCGGACCGCACACGGCTCGATTTCAACGACGGCATCACCGCCGTCATCGGCCCCAACGGATCGGGGAAGAGCAACATTGCGGACGCGATTCGCTGGGTGCTCGGCGAACAATCGACCCGCACTTTGCGCGGCGGCAAAATGGAGGACGTCATCTTCGGCGGCACTCAGACCCGAAAGCCGCTCGGGATGGCGTCGGTGACGCTGAACATCGATAACGCCGACCGCGCTCTGGCCGGAATGGATGCCGACGAAGTTTCGATTACCCGGCGGCTCTACCGCACCGGAGACAGTGAATACCGCATCAACGGCGCGCAGGTGCGCCTGAAAGATATTACCGAGCTTTTTCTGGACACCGGCCTCGGCCGGGACGGCTATTCGATCATCGGGCAGGGGCGCGTCGCTGAAATTGTGTCGGCCCGTTCCAAGGAGCGCCGGGAGATTTTTGAGGAAGCGGCGGGCATCGCCAAATTCCGCTACCGTAAGACTGAGGCGGAACGCAGGCTCACCCTTGCAGAGGAAAACCTGCTCCGGCTGCGGGACATCCTCGCGGAGCTCGAAGGGCGGCTTGTTCCGCTGCGCACCCAGTCGGAAAAAGCAAAACAGTTTTTGGAGCTGGCCGGAGAGAAAAAATCTCTGGAGGTTTCGGTGTGGATGCACACCATCGGGGAGCTGCGGCAAAAGACGGCGCAGCTCGAGGATAAGCTGCTGCTCGCCCGTTCGGAGCATCAGGCCGCCGAACAGGCGGTCGCCGCGTGTGAGCGGCAGTACGCCGAGGAGCAGGAACGCGGCCGCGCGCTGCTCCTGCGGCTCGAGGAGCAGCGGGACGAAATTTCCCGCCGGAACGAACGGGCCGCGGGACTGGAAGCACAGCGGGCGGTGCTGCAAAACGACATCAGCCACCATGAGCATTCGATTGAGGAAGCGAAGGACGCGATCGAGCAGGCGGGCCGTTCTCAGGAGGAGCTGTCCGCGGAACTTGCCGCGGCCGGAGAGAAGCTTCTGGAGCAGAAGGAGAAGCTTGCCGCCGCCAATGAGCAGGCCGAAGCAATTGCGGACCAGCTCACAGAGCTGGCCGGCGAGCAGCTCCGCTGTGCCGCGGAGCTGGACCGGCTCCGCATCCGCCGGGCCGGGACCTTTGAAGCGATTGAGGCCGCGCGGCTGGATGCCGCCGCCGCCGAATCTCTTCTGGGCGAGAGCACCGCGCGAATTGCGGCGATGGAATCTGCCCGCGCCGCGCGGGAAGCGGCGGTGGAAGAAGCCAAGCGGGACGCCGGCGAGTGCGAAGGCCTGCTTGCCGAGATTGCCGAAACCGCCCTGTCGCTCGAAAATTCAGCCAAGGGCTACCGCCTGCGCCGCGAGCTGCGCGGACAGAAGGCTGCCGAGCTTGATCAGAAGCTGGCTGATTTCGATCGCAGAATCAATGAGCGGCGGCAGCGCGCCAAACTTCTCGCCGACATGGACCGCAATATGGAGGGCTTTGGCCCGAGCATCAAATTTGTCATGGGCCGCGCCCGCGCCGGCGCGCTGCCGGGTGTATTCGGCCCCGTTTCGTCGCTGATCACCGTCGAAGACGGTCACACGGTCGCAATTGAGACGGCGCTCGGCGGGGCGATGCAGAACATCGTCGTGGAAAATGAAGAAACCGGCAAGCGGGGGATTGCCCTGCTGAAGGAATCCCGGGCGGGCCGGGCGACCTTTCTGCCGCTGACCTCGGTGAAGGGCAGCAGGCTCGACGTTTCCGGTCTGGAGCAAAGCTTCGGCTTTGTCGGACTCGCCTGCGACCTTGTTTCCTGCGGCGACCGTTTTCGCGGAGTGGTGACCTCGCTACTCGGCAGGGTGGCCGTCGCCGAGGACATCGACTCTGCGGTGGCGATCGCCAAGCGGAACGGCTACCGTTTCCGCATTGTGACGCTGGACGGCCAGGTGGTGAACGCGGGCGGCTCGATGACCGGCGGCTATACCGCCAAATCGGCCGGCATCCTCGGCCGTCAGGGGGAGATCGAGCGCCTTGAGGCTGAGGCGAAGAAGCTCGAGGAACAACGGGCGCAGCTCGCTGCCCGCCGGGAGGAGGCTGCGCGGGAGCTTTCGTCGGTCGAGGCGGAGCTTTCCGCCATTGCCGCCCAGAAGAAGTCCTGCGAAGAGGACCGCATTCGCGGGGAGGCGGAGCTTTCCGCCGCAAAGCAGCGGATTTCTCAGGCCGAGCGTCAGAAACGGGAGGCCGACGAGCAGCGTGAACAGCTCCTTGCGCGCATTGAGGAAATGAAGGAGAAGAGCGGCAGCTCACAGGAGATGACCGCCTCCCTCACCGCCGAGCTTGACCGGCTCCAGCGGCAGATCGCAGAGGGCGGCGAGATGCGCGACAGCCTTGCCGCGCGGCAGAATGCCCTCAATGAAAGCCGGGCGGAAATGAACACCGCGGTCGCCCTGCTGACCCATGAAATTTCCACCGCGGAGGAAAATCTGGCGCGGCTCACCGCCCTTTCGGGCAGCGCGGGGCAGCGTCAGGACGAGCAGCGGGAGAAGATAGCCGCCCTTGAAGCGCAGATTGCCGCCGCCGGCAAGCAGATTGAAGCGCTGGCCGGGCAGGCGGCACAGGACCGCCGGGAGGCCGAAGAAGCGCAGCAGGCAGTGCTTGAGACACAGCGTCTGAGGGAGCAGAGCGAAGGCCGGTGCTCGTCGCTGCGTGCCTCCGAGCGGGAGGAGAGCGCCCGGCGCGACAACCTCTACCGCGAAGTCGTGCGTCTCGACGAGCAAAAGACGGCGTCGGGCAACGAATGCGCCGCTCTCGTGGCCAAGCTCTATGACGAATATGAGATGACCCAGTCCGACGCGGAGGAGCAGGCGCAGCCGGTCGAAGACCTTGCGGCCGCCAACCGCCGTCTGGCGGAACTGCGCGTCAGGATTAAGAATCTGGGCTCGGTCAATGTCGATGCGATCGAGGAGTACCGCGAGGTCTCCGGACGGTATGAGGAGCTTTCCCGCCAGATCACCGATGTGGAGCATTCCAAGACCGAGCTTTCCCGCCTCATCGGGGAGCTGATCGAGCAGATGCGGGGGATTTTCTCCCAGCAGTTTGAGGAAATCAATAAGAATTTCGGCAAAATTTTTACCGAGCTGTTTGAAGGCGGCAGCGCCGCGCTTTCCCTCACCGACCCCGATGACCTGCTGGAAAGCGGCATCGAGATCACCGTGCGGCCGCCGGGCAAGCTCATCAAGAATCTCGCGGCCCTTTCGGGCGGAGAGCAGGCCTTTGTGGCGATCGCCATCTTTTTTGCGATTCTCAAGGTGAATCCCTCGCCCTTCTGCCTGATGGATGAGATCGAGGCGGCGCTCGACGACGTCAACGTCGCGCGTTTTGCATCCTATCTGCATACATTGACCGAAAAAACTCAATTTATCGCCATCACCCACCGCCGCGGCACCATGGAGGAGGCGGACGTCCTCTACGGTGTGACGATGCAGGAGGAGGGCGTCTCGAAGCTGCTGCAGCTACAGGTTTCCGAGATTGAAAAGAAGATGGGGATTCAATCATGAAAGGAGCGTAACGCTATGGGGATTTTTTCCGCGATCGGTGCAGGGCTGCGCAGGATTTCCTTCTCCGCCCGGATCGATGACGAATATTTCGACGAGCTGGAGGAACAGCTCATCATGGCCGACGTCGGGGTGGAAACCTCCACCCTGATCGTCGAACGCCTGCGCGAGCGGGCGAAGCGCGACCGGCTCAGCGAGGCCGAGCAGCTCCGCCCGGTGATTCAGGAGGTGGTGCGCGAGCTGCTCGCCGCTTCCGGCGAAGGCGGCGCCGTCCCGACCGAAAATCCCCGCGTCATCCTGATGATTGGAGTCAATGGGGTCGGCAAGACAACTACCATCGGCAAGCTGGCCGCCCGGTACAGGGCCGAGGGCAAAAGTGTGCTGCTCGCAGCGGCCGATACCTTCCGCGCGGCGGCGATCGAGCAGCTTTCGATCTGGGGAGAACGCACCGGCGCGCAGGTGATCGCCCATTCGCAGGGTTCGGACCCCGCCGCCGTGGTGCACGACGCGCTCGACGCAGGGCTTGCCCGCGGGGCGGACGTCGTCATCTGCGACACCGCCGGGCGGCTGCACAACAAAAAAAACCTGATGGATGAGCTGGCGAAGATCCGGCGGGTCATCGCCAAGGAGATCCCCGACTGCGTGCCGGAAGTCCTGCTGGTGGTCGATGCGACAACCGGCCAGAACGCGCTGGCGCAGGCGCGGCAGTTTAAGGAATCCGCCGGGGTCAACGGAGTGGTGCTCACCAAACTCGATGGCACCGCTAAGGGCGGAGTGGTTATCGCAATCGCCCATGAGACGGGCATTCCGGTGCGCTATGTCGGAGTGGGGGAGGGAGTAGGCGACCTGTATCCCTTTGACCCGGCTGAGTTTGCGGCGGCCCTTTTCGGCGGGGAGGAGCAGGTGTGAGCAGAAGGCTTCTGATTGCGACCCATAACCGGGGCAAGCTGCGGGAGTTTTCCCGGATGCTGACCCCCCTCGGCATTGAGCCGGCCATGCCGGAATGTCCCGGTCTCCTCGAATCGGTCGAGGAGAACGGAGCCACCTTTGCGGAAAACGCGCTGATCAAAGCGCGTGCGGTCTTTGAGGCGACCGGGCTTCCCGCCGTCGCGGATGATTCCGGAATCTGCATCGACCTGCTCGGCGGGGAGCCGGGGGTCCGTTCGGCCCGCTATCTCGGGGAGGATACCCCTTATCCGGTGAAAAACGCCGCGATTCTCGAGCGCCTGAAGGACGTTCCGGACGAGCGGCGCACCGCCCGCTTTACCTGTGCCATCGCGCTGGTGACGGCGCGGGGCGAGCACGTTTTTGAGGCGAGCTGTGAGGGAAAGATCGGCTATGAACCGCGCGGCGGGCGGGGCTTCGGCTATGATCCGATCTTCTACGTCGGTGGAAAGAGCTTTTCCGAGCTGACCGACGGAGAAAAGGATGCGGTGAGCCACCGCGGGAAGGCGCTGCAAAAGCTGCTGGCTGAAATCGGCAGCCTGCTGCCGGATGCAGCGGTTTCCTTTCGGCGGGCTGTGCCCGGCGATGAGGGCCTGATTCTTTCGCTGATCCGGCAGCTCGCCCAATATGAGAAAATGGCTGATCAGGTGGTGGCAACCGAGGAACTGCTGCATGAATGGCTGTTTGAGAAGAAAAAGGCTCAGGTCCTCTTCGCTCTGAAAGACGGCCGCGAGGCAGGAATGGCGCTCTATTTCTATAACTTTTCCACCTTCCTCGGGCGCGCGGGGCTCTACCTCGAAGATCTCTTTGTACTGCCAGAGGCGCGCGGCACCGGATGCGGGAAAGGGCTGCTGCGGGAACTGGCGCGGATTGCTGTCCGGGAGGGATGCGGGCGGCTCGACTGGGCATGCCTCGACTGGAACACGCCGAGCATTGATTTTTACCGCGCACTGGGCGCCGAGCCGCTGGAGGAATGGACAACCTACCGGCTTGAGGGGGAGACTCTGCGCCTCATGGCGGAGTCTCCGCTTTGAGAACCGGAAGGAGATGAATTTCATGCAACGGCAGGGAGCTTTCCGCGAAGCTGTTCTCCGGTACGCAAAAGAGAGCTTCGACAGCGAGCCCGAATATCTCTGGGCAAAGTTCCCCGGCTATGCCGTGCTGCGACATGCCGGCCGGGGCAGGTGGTACGCCGTTGTCATGAATGTGCCGAGGCCAAGACTGGGCCTGCCGGGAGAAGGAACGGCCGACATATTGGATGTCCGGTGCGACCCGATTCTGATCGGCTCCCTGCGGGATGGAGAGCGGTATCTTCCCGCCTATCACATGAATAAGGACCGATGGATTACTGTGGTCCTGGACGGCTCGGTGCCGGAGGAAGAGGTTTTTTCCCTTTTGGATATAAGCTTTGGCCTGACAAAATAAAAATCCCGTTTGAACCGGGACATCTAAAGGAGTATTATGGAACTGACCAGTAAACAGCGGGCCCATCTGAAAGGTCTCGCGCAGACCCTTGAAGTCGTCGCACAGTTTGGAAAGAACGAGCTTTCTCCCGAGCAGGTTACTATGATCGACCTCCTGCTCACCAAACGCGAGCTGATCAAATGCTCGGCGCTTGAAACTTCGCCCTATACGGCGCTTGAGCTTGCCGAAATGCTTGCCGGGCAGACCGGCGCGACCGTTGTGCAGGCAATCGGGCGCAAATTTGTCCTCTACCGCCGCAACCGGAAAAAGCCGGTGATCACCCTCGACTGATCCCGGAACCGCGGTAAAATGAAAAGCGCAGGGGGAATGCCCATGAAAATCGGAATTTTCGGCGGAACCTTCAACCCCATCCACAAAGGGCACCTCGCCCTGATCAACCGGATGATCGAGCGGCTTGCGCTCGACCGTTTGATCCTGATGCCGGCCGCCGTCCCGCCGCACAAGGACGCCGGGGAGGTGATTCCCGCAGCCGACCGGGTGGCAATGTGCCGCCTTGCGGTGGCGGGGGACGCGCGGGTGCACGTCTCAACCCTTGAGATTGAGCGCGGCGGAAAAAGCTATACCGTCGATACGCTGCGCGATCTGAAAGGCGTCTATCCCGACGATGAGCTGGTTTTGCTGGTGGGCAGCGACATGTTCTACACCCTCACCGAATGGCATTGTGCCGCAGAGCTGCTTCGCATGGTGCGGATTGCGGCGATGGCCCGGGAGTCGGACGAGCTTTCCCGCCTGTTTGAGCAGCGGGACCGTCTCAACGCCATGGGAGCCCGCACAGAGGTGATTGTGGCGGAGCCTGTGGTGATTTCCTCGACCGAGATCCGCGAGCATCCCGAACATGAGGGGCTGCCCGAGGCGGTGGAGCAGTATATTGAACAGAATGGTCTATATGGCCGGCCGCGGCGGATTCCGGTGGATCTCGACGAGCTGACCGGACGGCTGCGTGCGACATTGTCCCGCGGCCGGTATACCCACACCATCAATGTTGCTTCCGCGGCGCTCCGGCTTGCAAAGCTTCACGACGGGGACGGGGAGCTCGCATACCTCGCGGGGCTGCTGCACGATGTCTGCAAGGAGTTCTCCGAGGAGGAGATGTTGAATCTTTTAGCGGATTCTGATATAATAAAAGACCCGGTATTTCTTGCGTCCGGCCGCATCTGGCATGGCTTTGCGGCGGCAATTTACATTCAGCGTGAATTATCGATCCTCAATACCCAAATAATAGAGGCGGTGAGGTATCACACCACGGGGCGCGGCGGGATGTCGCTTCTCGAGGAGATCGTCTATCTGGCCGACCTGACCAGCGCCGACCGCCGGTATCCGGGGGTGGAGGCGCTGCGTGCGACGGCCGAGCGTTCGATTCCCGAGGCGATGCTCGAGTCGCTGCAGTTTATTTTGGGCGATCTCGCAAAGAACGGCCGGCCTGTGACCTGTGATACCCTGAAAGCCTACAACCGCTATGCCCTTCTCACAAAGGAGGCGCCGCGGCAGGTGTAAAAAGGGGTATTGCCGTTTGTCGAGAGCAAGGGGTTCGGGAAAGCGCCGGCTTTTCCTGTTTTTGTTGCTGCCTCCGGTGGCCGGGGTGCTGCTGGCGCTCGGGGTGACCCGCGCCATGCAGGGCGCGGGGGAGGAAGGGATCTCCCCCCTTCGGGGAGGAAAGACGGCTCCTTCCGGGGAGCAGCCGTTTGTGACCGAGGCCCCGGCGCAGCAGAGCTACGGCCTGCTGCTCTGCGGCATCGATCACACCCGCACTCTTGCGGACGTCATCCTCTATGCCCGCCTGAATCTGGAGGAGAACCGCGCGTGGATTTTGCAGATTCCCCGGGATCTTTACGTTGATCCCAGCGGCGCGACCGGCAAGATCAACGGAACCTGCCTGCCCTTCGGCTCCGACGACCCGACAGAGAGGATTGCCGGTATTCTGAGAAGCCAGCTCGGCCTTGAGGTTGACGGTGCGGCCGCCATCACCCTTGCCGGAGTCCGGGCCCTGGTCGATGCGGTGGGCGGAGTGGAGCTTACACTCGACCATGAGATCGACTACCTTCCCGGCAAGGTGATTCCGGCGGGCGTTCAGACGATCGGCGGCGAACAGGCGGAATGGCTGCTGCGCTACCGGGCCGGCTACCGGATGGGGGATCTCGACCGTCTCAAAGTTCAGAAGCAGTTTCTGTTTGCCGCGATGCGGTCGGTGCAGAAGCTTGGCCGGATGGAGACGCTGCGGATTGCCGCACAGAATATGGGGCATGTAAAAACCACTGTTCCGTTTTCCGAGATCGCGCCGCTGCTGGAACGCGCACTGGCGCTGACCCCAGAACGGGTTTCCATCGAGCAGATTCCCACCTACGGGGTGGAGCACCGGGGGCTCTCGGTGCTCTGCGCCAACCGGTTTAAGCTGGCGGAAGCTCTGAATGCGGGCGTGCGGTCCGATCATCCGGTCGATCCGTGGGAGCTGCACCTCGTCTATCCTCCGCAAGAGGAAAGGGAGAAAGTCCCCGATGAACCGCAGCCGGAAAAGGGGATGCTTCTTGATTTTAGCTGGGATTTCCCCGACGAGGAGGACCCGCTGTATGAATAGGGATGCCTGCCGGCAATGGCGCCGACAACAAAAGGGAGGAAGCTTATGACAACGTTGGACCGCGCAAAACAAATCGCCGCCCTGATTGACAACAAGAAGGGTGAAGAAGTCAGGGTGCTCCAGATTGGAACTCTGACCACCATCGGAGACTACTTTGTTGTCGCCACCGGCAACTCGACCACTCAGGTCAAGGCGCTGGCCGATGAGGTGGAGGAGAAGCTTTCCGCCGAAGGGCTTGAGCCTAAGCGGATCGAGGGCTATGCCTCGGCCTCCTGGATTCTGCTCGACTACTATGACGTCATCGTGCACATCTTTCTGAAGGAGACGCGGGAGTTTTATGCGCTCGAGCGGCTTTGGGGGGATGCGCCCGAGATCGACTGGACGAAATAAAATGAAACGGCCGGTTCCGGCCGATGGGAGGGTCAACCTTGCGATATGATTTCAAGGAGATAGAAGCAAAATGGCAGAAGATCTGGGCGGAGAAGAACGCTTTCGCCGCTGACGACGACCATTCGAAGCCGAAGTATTACGCTTTGGTCGAATTTCCTTATCCCTCGGGACAGGGACTTCACGTCGGGCATCCGCGTTCCTACACCGCGCTGGATATTGTCGCGCGCAAGCGCCGGATGCAGGGTTACAATGTCCTCTATCCGATGGGCTGGGATGCGTTCGGCCTGCCGACCGAGAACTACGCGATTAAAAACCACATCCATCCCGAGATTGTCACCAAAAACAATGTCGCCCATTTCAAGGCCCAGCTTCAGGCGCTCGGCCTTTCCTTCGACTGGAACCGCGAGGTCAACACCACCGACCCAAATTATTACAAGTGGACCCAGTGGATTTTTCTGCAGCTTTTCAAGCATGGTCTGGCTTATAAAAAGGAGATGGCGGTCAACTGGTGCACCTCCTGCAAGGTTGTCCTCGCCAACGAAGAGGTCGTCGGCGGCGTCTGCGAGCGCTGTGGCGGCGAGGTAATCCGCAAGGTTAAGAGCCAGTGGATGCTGAAGATCACCGAATATGCCCAGCGGCTGATCGACGATCTCGACACGGTCGATTACATAGACCGGGTCAAGGTTTCGCAGAAGAACTGGATCGGCCGTTCGACCGGAGCGGAGGTGGACTTCGGCACCACGGCGGGGGATACCCTCACCATTTTCACCACCCGTCCCGACACCCTCTACGGCGTCACCTACATGGTTATGAGCCCCGAGCACCCCTTCCTGGAGAAGTGGGCGGACAAGCTCTCGAACATCGATGCGGTGCGGGCCTACCGCGATGAAGCCGCCCATAAATCCGATTTTGAGAGAAGCGAGCTGAACAAGGAAAAGACCGGCGTGCGCCTCGAGGGGGTTGAGGCGGTTAATCCGGTAAACAACACCCGTATCCCGATCTTTGTTTCGGATTATGTCCTGATGAGCTACGGAACCGGCGCGATTATGGCGGTGCCGGGTCACGATACCCGCGACTGGGAGTTCGCCAGAAAGTTTGGCCTGCCGATCATTGAGGTAGTCAAGGGCGGCAACGTCGAGAAAGAGGCCTTTGTTGACTGCGCCACCGGCATTCTCGTCAATTCGGGAATTCTCAATGGGTTGCCGGTTGATGAGGCGAAAAAGAAGATTACCGAAACGCTCGCAGCACGCGGCATCGCTCGCGAAAAGGTGAACTACAAGCTGCGCGACTGGGTCTTTTCCCGCCAGCGCTACTGGGGCGAACCGATTCCGATCATCTGCTGCGACCACTGCGGCTATGTGCCGCTCGACGAGAGTGAGCTGCCCCTGAAGCTGCCTGAGGTCAAGAGCTATGAGCCGACAGCCGACGGCGAAAGCCCGCTGGCCCATCTTGATGAATGGGTCAATGTCACCTGCCCGAAGTGCGGGCGGCGCGCACGCCGCGAAACCGACACCATGCCCCAATGGGCGGGGTCCTCGTGGTATTTCCTGCGGTATATCGCGCCCCACTGCGATACCGCCATTGCCCCCAAGGAGGCGCTCGACTACTGGATGCCGGTCGACTGGTACAACGGCGGCATGGAACATACTACCCTGCATCTGCTCTACTCCCGGTTCTGGCACAAGTTCCTCTATGATATCGGCGTCGTTTCCTGCCCCGAACCGTATGCCAAGCGCACCAGCCATGGCATGATCCTCGGTGAGAACGGCGAGAAGATGAGCAAGTCGCGCGGCAATGTCGTCAATCCGGATGATATTGTCAACGAATATGGCGCCGACACCCTGCGCCTTTATGAGATGTTCGTGGGCGATTTTGAGAAGGCGGCGCCGTGGAACACCTCCTCGATCAAGGGCTGCAAGCGGTTCCTTGAGCGGATCTGGGGCTTGCAGGATCTTCTTGTTGACAGGGAAGGCTACTCCCCTGCGCTGGAGAACGCGGTACACAGAACGATCCGCAAGGTTTCCGAGGATATCGAGACGCTCAAATACAACACGGCCATTGCGGCGATGATGGCACTTCTCAACGACATTGCCGATCAGAAGCAGATCACCCGAGGAGAGCTTCGCACCCTGATTATTCTTCTCAATCCCTTTGCTCCGCACCTCACTGAGGAGCTGTGGCAGGTCTGCGGCTTTGAGGGGATGGTTTACCAGCAGAAGTGGCCCGAGTTCGATCCGGCTAAATGCATCGAGGAGTCGGTCGAGATTGCGGTGCAGGTTTCGGGAAAACTGCGCGGCAGGGCGTTGGTTCCGGCAAACTGCGGCAACGAGACGATGCTGGCCGCTGCCCGCGCGGTGCCCGAGGTGGCCGCGGCGATCGAGGGCAAGACGATTGTCAAGGAGATCGTGGTCCCTGGCAAGCTGGTGAACATTGTCGCGAAATAAGCCAAAGAGAGGGCTTGACACAAAGACTTCCGCTATTGTATAATATTCTTGTTATCCCAACGGGATAAATACTCCTGCCTAGGGCGTTGGGAGGGAATGGTAAATGTCAGAAATTCGCGTTAAGGACAACGAGTCGCTCGACAGTGCTCTGAGAAGATTCAAGAGACAGTGCGCAAAGTCCGGAGTCCTTCAGGAAGTGCGCAAGAGAGAGCACTACGAGAAGCCCTCTGTGAAACGCAAGAAGAAGTCCGAGGCGGCACGGAAGAGAAAGTTCAAATAAGCATCTTTGTATTTGAAGCTTTACAAGAAGCGAGCGGTTTTCCGCTCGCTTTTTTGTGTTGTATCCCGAAAAGCGCCGGTTATGCCTGCCGGCAATGGGGATGCTTTCGCTGGCAGGGGCGAGTGCGGCGAAATGACAGTGAATTCGAAACTTGCCGCCGGGTGATGGATACAGGCGGAAATTATTCAGCATCTCTTGGCCGGGAATCGGTTTGCCCGCTTCTTTGGCGCCGCCCCCGCTCAGATGCCCGCCCCACGCGTGGAGCGGGCATCATATTCTTTTTGCGCCGGAGAATCCTATAGATTCATCGCGTGGTTTTGATTGGAGCGTCAGTCCCCCGCAACGGAATTGTCGGATTCAGAATTTCTAGCGGTCCCTTAATCAAATTTCTCTCAAATATACAAGGCGATGTGTCCGGATTAATCGCTCTTCCCAAACTTTGGAGGGGCGATGTATTTTTTTGTAGGAATCTGAAGTTCCCACTCTAAGATGTGAACAGAAAATAACAAAACCCAAACGCCTCTGCGACGGGGGGAGGAGAAGATAGCAATCAGAGACGGTCATGCCTTGGAACAAAGACAGCGGAAAAATATGAAGGAGGGAATCCCATGCTGGAAATTCAACTGAACATGTATCACGCGGTTGCCGTTGCAGCCGTACTGTATGCCTTGGGAAATCTGCTGATCACGCGCATCCCGGTGCTGGGAAAATACTGTATTCCGGCCCCTCTGGTCGGCGGGCTCTGTTTTGCGATGGTGAATACGGCGTGTTATGCCGCGGGTATCGCCTATATCACCTTCGACGCTACCCTGCAGTCTGTCTTTATGACCATGTTTTTTACGACCGTAGGCTTTACGGTCAGCCTGCCGCTGCTGGCCAAGGGCGGCAAGGCGGTCGCTATCTGTCTGGCGCTGGCCTCAGCTTTGACGATCCTGCAGAATATTTTGGGGGCAGGGGTGCTTGGTGCGCTTGGCGAGGATCCGCGCCTCGGTCTGGCGGTTGGGTCGATCGCCCTGATCGGCGGTCCCGGGACCGCGGCGGCCTTCGGACCTGACCTGGAAGCAGCCGGAGCAGTGGGCGGAAATGTCGTCGGACTCGCCGCCGCCACCTTCGGCCTGGTGATGGGTTCGGTTATGGGCGGACCGGTCGCCCGTCTTCGGATCGTAAAGCATAACCTGAAGTGCACCGCCCATGTCGGCAGTGTTTCGGCCCCTGCGGGCAGCGGAGAAGCTGTTTCCACAGAGGAAGGAAGCTTCCGAACCGACAGCGGAAGGTTTGTCAAGGGCTTTATGCTGATCATGTTCTGCCTCGGCGTGGGAAGCTGGCTCAGTGCGCAGCTTAAGATACTCACCGGTATGACCTTTCCCGGATATATCGGCGCGATGCTGGTGGCGGTAGCGGTCCGCAATGTGATGGACGGCGCCAAGAGCGAATATCCGGAAAACGAAATTGAGACGGTCGGCAACATGTCCCTTTCGCTCTTCCTGGCAATGGCAATGATGGGACTCAAGCTCTGGGAACTGGTCGATCTCGCGCTGCCGATGATGATCACACTGGCACTGCAAATTCTTCTGATGTTCCTCTTCTCGTATTTCATCGTGTTCAATTTTATGGGCAGGGATTACGACGCGGCTGTGATGGTGACCGGATTTATCGGCTTTGCGATGGGCGCGACCTCCAATGCCATGGCGAATATGCAGGCGGTTACCCGTAAATACGGCCCTTCGCCTACCGCTTACTTTGCGATTCCGATGGTAGGGGGGATGTTCATAGACTTTGTCAATGCGGTGGTGATTACTTCTATGATTTCGTGGCTGTCATAGCGGCAGCCCACATTAAAAAGGAGCAGCCTGAGAAGCCTGATAAGAGCTTAACAAAAAGCCGGCGCCGAAATGGCGCCGGCTTTCCTGCTTTTGAGGTCACCTTGATGGAGGGCCGCAAACAGGATGGCCCTTTTCCTTTGCTATTCGATGGCGGCGACAAGCTGCACCTCAACGGGTGCATTGCCGGGCAGAGTTGCAAGGCCGATCGCGGCCCGTGCGCCGATGCCGGCATCTCCGAGCTGCTCGTAGAGATATTCGGAGACAACGTCTCCAATTTTGGCATGGGTGGTGTAATCGGGTGTTGCGTTGACGTAAACGGTCAGAGAGAGGACCTGTGCAATCCGCTCGTCCGCTGACAAAGTGTTCTGTGCGGCGATAAGCGCGTTGGAGGCCGCCTGAATGATCGCGGCGCGGTAGGTTTCCAGCGGCTCGTCAGGGCTGATTTTTCCGGCAAGCAGAAGGACTCCGTCCTTCCGTGGGGTCATGCCGGCGGTGTAGACGAAGTTGCCATAGCGGACGGCGGGCTTATACCGGCCCTGCGGAATCGGATTTTTGTTCATTTGCGATACCACTCCATTACTTGAAATAGACGTTCCAGCGCCGCAACCGCCTTGTCGTGGTCCTGAGAGAAATTGATGCGGAAGCTGTGCAGGAACTGAGGCCCGAATTCGGTGCCCGGTGTTACCGTGACATTGGCCTGCTCCCGCACGATCCGAATAAAGTCATGCAGGCTGACCTGCAGTTCAGGGATGGTGACAAACAGGTAGCTGCCGCCGTCGGTGGGGCGTGCGGTTACGCCGTCAACCTTGCTGATGACGGCCATCAGATCATCCCGGATCTTTTGATGCTGGGCGACCCGGTCCTTCATCCATCCTTCGGGTTCGTCGAACCAGACGGAAAATACGGCCTGGTTATAGCCGCCGCAGCGCAGGGACATGATTGCCTGCAGCTTTTCCATGCGCTCGATGACAGCTGCGGTGCCGAACGCGGCGCCGAGACGATAACCGCTCAAGGACTCGGTCTTGGAAGGACCGATGATGGTGATGAGGTTTTCGGGAATGTCGCGCTGCGCACGCAGATGGGTATAGGCGACGCCGCTGTAGACCTGGCGGGAATAAAGCTCGTCGACAATCAGCGTTGCATCGTAGCGCTTGGCCAGGGCGGCAATACCGCAGATTTCATCATAGGAATAGACACAGCCAACAGGGTTGTTCGGATTGGAGAAGAGGAAGAGCCTGACGCCGTTCTGGAAGGCCTGCTCGAGCGCCTCAAGGTCAATGCCGGAGCCGACCTTTTTGTCCTCGTACCGCATGGCAATCGGCACCAGCTCGCCATGGAAAAACTCCACCATCTTGCGGTTGGCGAAATAGTCCGGCTCCACAATGGCGACCTTGTCGCCGGGCATCATGCAGCTGCCCATTGCGAGGAAGAGAGCGCCCTGTGTTCCCGGCGTAAGAATCAGATTTTGCGCGGGGTCAACCGGAGCGCCGGTGAACTCAGCCAGACGGGAAGCGACGTGCTCCAGGATAGACTTCCGCCCGCGATAGGGGGTATAGGCCTGCGCGCCGCCCTCTTCGACGCCGGCGGCAAACAGCTCAAAGCTGCCGGGGGTGGGGGTATGTGCATCCACGTCGCCATGGCTGAAATCCACCGCGGGTCCTTCGAGCTTGGGGCCGCGCAGGTCAAGGACAACATTTTTCTGAAGGCTTTCCTGGCCGGGCGCATTGTCGACGCCCAAACGTTCAAATTTTTCGACGATATTCATAGTAACACGGTCCTTTCTGTTGTAACAGACTCGGGGCATGAGTGCGGACACCTTTATTGTATCGGCTGCTTGCTCAAAAGTCCAATAACCGCTTTGCATATTGTTATGCACTGACAGGAATAATCCGCCCGCAGTCAGGCGGGCAGGGGATATCCCTTCATAAAATCGAGGAAATCCTTTTGGACGGGGGTGAGGCTTCCCTCCCGGTTATGGAACACCCGGATGATGCGGCGCATATCAGGATGGCCGATCTTATACAACAGCAGACTGTCGGAATCGCCGGCATAATAGGGGATTCCGGCGCGGATAAAAGCGATTCCGCGTCCGGCCTGCGCCAGGTAGTAGGAGGTCATCAGCTGGTCAAGCTCTATGACAACCCTTGGTTCAAAGCCCGCGTCGTGGCAGACCTGAAGCCCCCGCCGGTGCATGTCGTTCCCCTTTTTGAGGAACAGAAAGCTCTCCTTTGCGAACACCTCCATGGGCACGCAGGGGGGATCCGGCATATTCAGGCGTCCGCTGAGAAGGTCCTCGCGGCGAATCACAAAATCGCCCAGTTGCCCGTTGACCGAAAACGCCTTTGGCACAGCCAGAATAATCGTTTCATATTGCAGGATGAAGGAAGGAAAATCGGCAAGCAGATCCGATTCCACCGACAGACCGATGTCCAGTACATTGGCCTGAAGAAATTCCCGCAGATCGTGGTCGTTCGTTTCGATCAAACGGACCGACACACCGGGATGCAGTGCCTGAAAATCCGAAATCATGGCGGGAAGCACATAGGTGCAGAAAAAAGAAGGCGCTCCGATACACAGATCGCTCTTCTTTTGCCGGTGGAGCGCCGCGCAATAATCGGAAAGCTCCTGCTGAACCCCCTGAAGCCGCCGGAAGTATTCAATGACGCGGGCGCCCTCCGGTGTGAGCTTCAGCGGAACCGAACCCCGGTCAAACAGTGTGACGCCCAGCTTCTGTTCTGCTTTCCTTACTGTTTTGCTCAGGGCCGGCTGAGAAATATAGTATTTTTCCGCCGCGCGGGAAAAGCCCTGTTCCTCACTGACGGCGAGAATATATGCAATGTCACGAAATTCGACAGGATCCATCTCCGCGCCTCCTTTCGCCTGTACTCTTGCTGCCCGAAATGCCCGGCGGACAGCCGACCGGCACCGCCGCTGTTTCCAAATGAATTATATCATGTTTGCAAAAGAGGAACAAGTAGATGGTTCCGATCACTCTTACCTGACTTTTGGAAATGTTTTTGAGGGGAGCTTTTGAAACGTAAAATTTTAATGATATTGTATTTGCAGCTTCAAATGCTTTTTCTTTTAGCTGTGGAATTTGACATGCATATATGAATTCCATTGGATGTTTTATCAATGTAAATCAACAAAATATGCAATTTTAAAAATTTCGTCATTCATTTATCCGATAGGCCAATCGAAGCAGCGCTAAAATAATAGCTTCAAAATTGTCTGCAAAAGTAAAATTAAAATATTTAATATATAATGGCCTATAATTACAAAATCAGCGAAAATTTGTGAAGAGTGAAAATAAAGTACGAAAAATACTGTTAATTAAGCCGTAAAAAGTGATATTTACAAATAATTATTTTTAATATATAATTGAGCTTACAAAGACGTGTGGGGCAAAAGTGCGTCAGTCAAAAACAGTGCAGAACGGCGGCAGAGACATATGCAAATAAGGAAGGGGCGATGGAATGCCGGATGCAAAGGCTCCAATCGGCGTGATGGATGCAGGCTTGGGAGGATATACCGTCGTAAAGGAGCTTCAGAGACTCTTGCCGAAGGAAGATATTATTTTTCTGGGGGATGGGAAAAACCAGCCGTACGGGAACCGAAGCGAGAAGGATATCCTGTGTCTGACACATCAATGTCTGGACTTTTTGAAGGATAAGCATGTAAAGGTGGTTGCAGTAGCCTGCAACACGATCTCCACTCTGATTGACAAGTACCAGCCGGATTATGAATTCAGGATTTTCAGCATTGTTCAGGCTGGGAGCACCGATGTGATCAAACTGGGACTTCGGCAGGTAGGTATCCTTTCGACGGTGTTTACCGCAAATTCGGGGTGCTATGACCGCCTGATCCATCAAGAACTGCCGCGGACAGCGGTTTATCCTCAGGGCTGTCCCCGACTTGCGCGTATCATTGAGGATGGGGGATTCGATCAGGAGCGGATCGACGCCGAGCTGCGGGAAACCCTGGGGCATTTGGCGCAGGCGCATCCCGATCTGGATTCGCTGATTCTGGGATGTACCCATTTCCCCATGGTGAGCGAAAATATCCGCAGGCTGTATCCGCAGTTCACCCGTTTGATCAACCCGGCAGCCACGCAGGCGCGCCTGATCAAGGAATATTTGGAACGTGAAAACGCTCTTGATTCCGACGGCAAAGGTACTTTCCGCGTATATACCACAAGCGACTGCGAATTCTACCGCAGCATGACCGACCATGTGGGACTGAAAACTCCTGCCAGCGTTGAGCTTGTCCCAGCGCCAATTCCACTGGGGAAATAACGGGGCGCTGAGATTTTGAGACCGAATAACAACAACGAACAGATTTCAGGAGGTTTTTGAAATGAAAAAGAATGTACTCCTCGCTCTTGTCCTTACGCTTTCGCTCGTGTTTACCGGATGCGGCGGCAATTCATCCTCCGCCCCTGCCAGCAGCAATCCTGCCTCTGCCTCCGCTCTTGCAAGCAGTGTAGTTGAGGCGTCCTGGCCGTCCAGCAAGACGGTTGAGATTTATGTTCCCTTCGCAGCAGGCGGAAACTCAGATCTCTGCGCACGAATTTTTGCCGAGGCGCTTGCGAAGAAAACCGGAGCTAACTTTGTTGTGGTCAACCAGACCGAAGGCAACGGTGCCGTCTGCTACAACACCATTGCCAACGCGCCTGCGGATGGCAGCATCATCGGTTGGGTCACGCCCAGCTGGTTCACCAGCTACTTTGCGGGCAGCCACGACCTCAAACCGACCGAAAAGTTCAGCACCATCGCGGTGACTACGGCCATGACCTCCCAGTATCTGATCGTCCCCAAGGATTCCCCCTTCAATTCCGTTCAGGATCTGGTTGATTACTGCAAGGAGCACCCCGGCGAACTTCTCTTTGGAATGCAGCTTGGCTCCGCCTCACATTATTATGCCGAGAACGCCAGACAGAACCTCGGCGTGGAATGGAATTATGTTGAGACCGGTTCCGGCGACGCCGCCCGCGTCACAGCCATCATGGGCAATATTATTCAGGCCACGACAGTGAGCGTCGTTTCTGCGCAGCAGTATTACGAGGCCGGAGAGGTCAAGGTGCTGGCGGCCCTCTATGCTCCCGAATCCGCCCCCGAATCGATGAAGAATATCCCGACTCTCGAGGAGGCCGGTTTCTCCGACATTACGGTTAAGAACTGCAACTTCCTGTATGCGGCCAAGCTCGACGACGCCGTTTGCGAAGCGATGTATCAGACCTTCTCCGAAATTTTCAACGATGCGGACGTCCAGAAGCAGCTCAAGGATCTGAATCAGGAGCAGGTGCTCTGCGGCAGCTATGCGGAGGCCACCGAGATGGTTGGTGGTCTGTATGACAGTTATCGTGGCGTGGCCGATTCTCTCGGCATTCTTGCGCCTGGCATGTAGGTTCATCCCAGAGGGCCGGCGCTTGCCGCCGGCCCTCACTGTTTCGAACAAATAGGAGGCAACATGAAACTCAACAAAAACGTTGTGTTCAGCCTTGCGCTGATCGTTTTCGCAGGTGTCGTGATCGTTCTTTCCATGCAACTGCAATCGCTGTTTCTTTCTCAGTCCGGTGACATCGGTCCCAAAGCATTCCCCATCGGTGCCGCGGCGGCGCTGATTCTCTGCGCGATCGGCAAGATGCTGACCGAGGGTCGTCATGAGGCAAAGCCCCTCTTTGACCGCGAAGGCTGGAAGCGGGTGGGCATCATGTTTGCCATTATGATCGGCTACCTCGCGGCGATGTGGTATGTGGGATATCTCATCTCGACGCTGGTCTTTACGCCGATGCTGGTGGTGGCCATGCGTGAGGACCGCAAGCTTCGCCCCGTAACGCTCGCCATCTTTTCTGTTGTAACAACGACGGTCCTGTATTTTGTTTTCCAGAATATTATTATGGTCACGCTGCCGACAGGCGTACTGTTCCGTTAAGGAGGGAAGCTCATGGAAATGTTGTTTACAGTGATTTCGGCGATCCTGACGCCCTCCAACCTGCTGATCATTCTGGGTGGCACAATCCTTGGCATCGTGTTCGGCGCTGTTCCCGGTCTCTCTGCCACAACGGGTATCGCGCTGATGCTGCCGGTTTCCTTCTCGATGTCTTCGACGACCGGTATCCTGTTCCTCGGATCAATCTATATCGGCGGTATCTCCGGCGGTCTGATCAGTGCCATTCTGATCGGGGTGCCCGGTACACCCGCCTCTGTCGCAACCTGTTTTGATGGTTATCCGATGGCGAAGGGCGGAAGATCCTCTCGCGCACTGGGAATCGGTATTCTCTCGTCCTTCATCGGCACCTTTATCAGCGTTTTGATCTCAATGATCTTCTGTCCCATGCTGGCGCATTATGCAGTCAAGATGGGCCCTTGGGAATTCTTTTCCCTGTGCTTTTGCGCCATCATTTTGGTGGTTACGATGTCCAAGGGGAATATGTTTAACGGACTGATCGCAGGTCTGCTCGGCATTATCGTCTCCTGCATCGGCATCGCGCCGATTGACGGAGCCAAACGCTTCACCTTTGGTGTGGTCAATCTTTACAGCGGCGTAAACCAGATCGGCCTCATTCTCGGCGTTTTTGCCGTGGCCACTTTAATCAAGAATTTTGCCAAGGGCGACACCAAAACTCCTGATATTGATACCAAAGGGATCAGCGGATTTGGAATTTCTCTGAGGGAATACTGCTCCCACTGGCTCCTGATCATCAAGTCCTTCTTTATCGGTCTGTGGATTGGGTTCCTGCCTGGACTCGGCGCGGGACTTGCAAATCTGGTGGCCTATGCGCAGGCGAAAGCCTCCTCCAAAACGCCCGACAAGTTCGGAACCGGCTGGGACGAAGGCATCATCGCCTCGGAAACTTCGAATAACGCCGCCATTGGCGGTGCGGTTATCCCCATGGTGGCGCTGGGAATTCCGGGCGACACTGCCACCGCTATGCTGATTGGCGGTCTGATGATCCATGGCATCGATGCGGGACCGCTCCTAATGACCAACCATCCCGAGCTTGTTTACTGCTTCTTTGGGGTGATGTTGTTTGCCGCGGTTCTGGTTCTGATCCTGCAGTTCTTTGGAATGAGGACCTTCCCCTACATTCTGCGTACGCCGGTTTGTTACCTCTATGCCGCAATCCTAGCCATCTGTGTGGTCGGCGCCTATGCGGATTCCCGCACCATGTTCAACTGCGGTCTGATGCTTGTCATGGGAGTTGTGGCGATGCTGATGGCAGTCGGAAATCTGCCGACCTCACCGTTTATCCTTGGGTACATTCTCGGCCCAATGCTGGAATCCAATCTGCGCAAGGGACTGACCTACAGCAAGAACGGATTTGCCACCTTCCTGACCCGCCCGGTCAGCCTGATTCTGCTGCTGATTGCTGTCGGCAGCCTTGCATGGCCGTTCATCCGTGACCGCAGAGATGCAAAGCGGAAGGCGTCTGGAATGGAAAGCGAAGTTGATAAGATGTCGAATGTTTTCGATGTCGAAGAGGATTGAAAAAAGTGCTCCCCGCCCAAGGGGCGGGGAGCACACGCCTATCGTCATCCGTTCGCTTCCATAGCATGAAAAAAATCGGTAAGAGCGCGGACGAATCCCTCCTTTTGCTCTGATTTGTAGGTGCGGTATCGGCTGTGCGTCACAATGGAGCAGATGCGCCGCTCCGGTTCATCGGACAGACGGTGATATTCCAGAGAGTACTGCGCGGCGAAGAAGCGCGCGATGGACAGCGGCAGGATTGCCCAATAGGGGGTGTCAATCAGCATAGGAGGCAGAATTTGGGCGAAGCTCATCTGCAGGAAGGGGCGCTTATCTTCCCACCAGGATTTCCGCCACTGTGTAAAGGAAGGGGTAATATCGAAGAAAAGTTCTCGGTCCACGTCGAGCATTTTTGGCTGAACCGGTCCGCCTGAATATTCATCATGGTTTTTGGGGGAGGTCAAAAGAACATAGGGTTCCCGATAAACGGGCGTAATTTGGAGCTGCTCATGGAAGAGGCTGCTTTCCCGGTTGGTAAGACCGATGTCGATCGAGCCTTCCTCCAGCGCGTCAAAGATTTCCCAAGAATGGCTGGTATGGATCGAGAGGGAAACCTCCTTGTGGCGCTGTGCATATTGGAAGAAAAATTGCGGGAGAAGATAGGAACCGATGCTGTCGGTACATGCAAGTTTGATCGGAACTTTGGCAGTTTCGTCCTTGAGCGAGTTGGCTGATTCATAAAGATCGACCCATTGCTGGATGATCGGCAGCAGCCGCGCTCCATAGTTGGTGGGTTCTACAAATTTCTGTCCGCGCTCACGGACAACGAGTTGCATTCCAAATTCGCGTTCGAGCTTTTGCAGGCGCTGCGTCACAGCGGACTGTGTGAGTCCGACCTTTTGGGCAGTTTTGGTAATGCTGCGAAAATTGCATAGCTCCAGATAAATTTTGGCGTCCTTGTAGTCCATAAACAGCACCTCTGTTTCACATCACATTGTTGGAAAGGAAAAAGCAGTTGCACTTATTATAAGGAATTCTAATAAGAGGCGCAAGGCTTTTCTTGATATACAAGATGGATTTATTTTATCCAAATACAGGAGGCTTGATCACAATGAAGCAAAGAACACTGATCCGAAACGCAACCATATACGACGGCACGGGAGGCAGACCCTTTTTCGGGGATGTTCTGATCGGCGGCGGTTTGATCCAGAAGATCGGGCGCTTCCTCCATGAGGAGGACTGCACAGTGGTCGATGGAAGCGGAAAGATTCTGACGCCCGGCTTTATCAACTGCCACAGCCATTCCGAGCTGCAGCCCTTTTACAATCCACGGATGCTTCAGGTCATCGGGCAGGGAATCACGACCGAGCTGGTCGGACAGGACGGTTTGTCGGTTGCTCCGATCGACGATGCACACGCCGCTGAGCTGACCGAGAATATGATCTGTTTGTGCGGCAAAGCAAAACGGGATTTCTGGTGGCGCAGTCATCGGGAATTCATGCAGCTGGCGGAAGAGGCAAATCCGTCCTGCCGCTTTGTCGGCCTGCTCGGCTCCGGCACCATCCGAATGAACGTCATGGGAAGTGAGAACCGGCCTGCGACCGGGGATGAGATCCGCAAAATGTGCGAGCTGATCGAAACAGGGATGGAAGAAGGCGCGCGCGGCATGTCGTTCGGCCTTATCTATCCGCCCAGCAGCTATGCCTCCACCGAGGAGATGATTGAGGTCTGCAAGGCGGTCGCCAAGCACGACGGAATCATCATGGTCCATACGAGAAACGAAATGGATCTGCTGCTGGAATCCTTCGAAGAGATGGTCCGCGTGATGAAGGAGAGCGGCGTACGGATGGAGATTTCCCATCTGAAATCCCTCGGACCGGCAAACTGGGGCAAGGTGACCAAGATTCTCGAACGCATGGAGGAGCTGCAGCGGGAAGGCTACGACATCGGCTTCGATCAGTACCCGTGGAATGCGGGCAGCACGGGCCTCAAGGCCACCGTTCCCGGCTGGGCCTATTCCGGCGGCGTCGATGCGTTTGAAGCGCGTCTGGCCGACAAGGAATCCTATGAGAGGGTTTATAAAGAGACGGCGGAAATCCTGCACAAACGCGGCGGCGGTGCGCGCGTGCAGGTCGCTTCGGTACCCGAAAGCAGCGAAGATTTTTCCTGGATGCCGGGCCTGCGGATGAACGAGATCGCCGAACGGCTGGGGATGGACGAGGTTGCCGCTGTGCTGTATGTCCTTTCCAAAACGAGATCTTCCGTTCTGTGCATCTACCACTCCATCAGCGAAGAGGATATTCAGGCTGTGATGCGCAGCCCCTACCACGTGGTTTGCACCGACGGAATCGTCGGGTCGGTTCCGCATCCGAGGGCTTATTCCACCTATCCGCGTTTCCTGGGGCACTATGTGCGCGATCTCGGAATTATGCCGCTGGAAACCGCTGTCAACCACATCACCGGCGAACCGGCACGCAGGCTCCGCCTGTGGGACCGCGGATTGATTCGGGAGGGAATGTCGGCGGATCTGGTGCTGATTGATTACGAGCGGGTCATAGAAACCAACAGCTACATCGACCCCATCCGGCTGCCTGTGGGAATCTGCAAGGTGTGGGTCAAGGGCGTCCTCCGCTATGAAGAAGGAATGCAGCTCTGAACCTTCACTCAAAGGAGCCTGAGGCGATTCAGAGGGGTCCCGCGTAAACGGCGAATCCATCTCCTCGGGAGCCGCCGTTCAAGCGGCGGCCAGCCCGGTTGCGGGCTTGTCGGACAGGCGATTCAGGCGGGATGAAGTCCACGTCCCGCCTGCCCGGCCGGTGATTACGAGCCCTCCGAACAGAAGAAACCACCGGCCGAAAGGCCGGTGGTTTCAAACTGGCAATCAAGTGCTTTGCGTATCAAAATTCCAGAGGGATCGTGTGAAAGGGGGAGGCGAGCCTCTGATTTCACGATGAGGTGCACATTGTGCGCCGACATCCGTCCGCGGGGCAGAAGAGACCGGAACGAGCTTTTTCGACACGCTGAAACCATCGGCTGAAAAGCCGGCGGCTTTTTGCTGTCAGCAGGTCGCGCCGCCGACGAGATGCTTTTGTGAAGCAATATTATCTTGCTTGCGGGCAAGCAGTTCATCCGAAAGCAGCTGCTCCTGCACATTTTCAAAGCCGAGGCGCGCGACGGTGTCGGCGAACCGTTCTCCGGTAATTCCCTGCTCGCGGAAGAGCAGGATCGCCTTCTCAACGACATCAAGAACCTCCGCCCGATCGGTAAAGACCCGGTCGAGGCAGCGGCCCTGCGCGACTTTTTTGCCCCAGCGTCCGCCGATGTAGATGCGGTAGCCGTTGGTGCTCCGCTCAAAAACTTTGAAGGGGCATTTGCCCAGACAGCGCCCGCAGTGATTGCACGCGTCCGAATCGACGGCAATCTTTCCGTCCTCCATCTTTGCGACCTTGATCGGGCATGCCGCTTCAATCTGACAGACCTTGCAGCCGCGGCAAAGCTCGAGGTTAGGCTCCGGCACCCGCTGCCCGATGATGCCGAGGTCGTTGAGATCGGGCTTGACGCAGTTGTTGGGACATCCGCCCACCGCGATCTTAAACTTGTGGGGCAGTTTCACATGGGAGTAGCCGTGGTAGAAGCGTTCGTGGATTTCCTCCGAGAGGGAGAAGGTGTCGATCAGTCCGTACTGGCAGGTGGTGCCCTTGCAGGAAACGACCGGGCGGACCTTTGAGCCGGTGCCTCCGGTTTCGAGTCCGGCCTGCATCAGGAATTCCCGCATCGGTTCGATGCTGTCAAAGGGAACGCCCTGGATCTCGACCGTCAAACGGGAGGTCATGGCAATTTCCCCGCTGCCGAACCGTTCGGCGGCCTCCGAGATGGCGCGGCTTTCCTCGGCGGTAATTTTCCCATTGCGGGTGATAACCCGCCCGTTGAAGCGGTCGGCGGTGTTTTTATCCCGCAGAAAACCCAGCCCCTTGACGCGGGCAACTTCCTCAGGAGGGACGCTTGTTCCGGCGGCGTGGGCCTTCACCTCGCAGAAGGAGGTTGATCCCTCGAGAACGACGGTGTCGGTATAACCGAAAGCCGCGAGCTTGCGCTGGAGCAGATAAGCGCGCCGTCCCTTGGTGCAGACGAGCAGCAGCGGCTCATCTGTGCCGATGCCGTCGATGGGTCCCTGCACCTTGTCAAGCGCGACGTAGGTTGCACCGGGAACAGCAGGCGCGCGGGAAACGTCGATGACCCGGCGGCCCTGCGCTTTTCCGGCGGCATATTCGGCGGGGGTCATGCTGACCATCGCACCGGACAGCTTGTTGAGCAGCACATAGACCGCCTGCACCAGCGGGTGGATTGCGGTTGAGAAGGGCGGTGCATAGGCAAGGTCAAGACTGTCAAAATCATCGAGTGTCATTCCCGCCGCGATGCCGGTAGCGGCGATATCGATCATCTTGTCAACCGAGCCGGGACCGAATACCTGTGCGCCGAGCAGGCGGCGGCTCTGCCGGTCGGCAACCAGCTTGGTGATAAAGGTGGCGGCTCCGGGGTAATAGTGCGCTTTGTCGTCGGTGACCGCAAGGGCGGTCATCACATCATAGCCCTCCCCGGCGGCTTGTGCCTCTGAAAGTCCTGTGCGTCCGCAGTTGAGGCCGGGCAGCCGGACAATCCCGGTCCCGAGCACGCCGGGATAGGCTGCCTCCTCTCCGGCGATCACCCGGGCGAGGACCCTGCCCTCAAGGTTGGCGCTCGAACCCATGGGGGAGTACTGCGGCTTGCCGGTGATCCGGTTTGTGACAAGGGCGCAGTCCCCGGCCGCGTAGACATCGGGAAGATTGGTCCTCATCTGCCGGTCCACCACGATCGCGCCCTTTTCCATCGCGATGCCGCTGCCTGCGAGAAAATCGGTATTCGGGCGGATTCCGATCGAAAGAACGGCCAGATCGGCGGGCAGGGTTCCCGCGCCGGTTCGGACCGCGGTGATTCGGGAATCCCCGAGAAAGGCTTCCGCCTTGGCGCCTGTTATGACCCGAAAGCCGTTTTTGAGCAGATGCCGCCGCAGATAATCCGCCATTTCAGGATCAAAGATGCCGGGAAGAAGCTGGGAAGAGGCCTCCAGCAGCGTCACCTGAATGCCGCGTGCCTTCAGATTTTCCGCAACCTCAAGTCCGATGAAGCCGCCGCCAACCACTACGGCGCGGCGGATCCCTTCCCGTTCGGCCCAGCCGCGGATTGCCGAAGCGTCCGCGGGGGTGCGAAGGGTAAAGACGCCGGGAAGCTCCGCGCCCGCCGCGTCGGGACGCAGGGGAGAAGCGCCGACTGCAATCACAGCCCGGTCATAGCCGGCTGCCTCCACCGGACCGTCCGAAGATCGCCGGATCGAGATGGTTTTGGCGGTGGGATCGAGGGCGACAGCCTCACATCCCGTTTCCACCGCAACGCCGGTCAGCGCCGCAAATTTTTCGGGGGTATTGACGATCAGCTCCGCCTCGTCCTCAATCGATCCGCCGATCAGATAAGGAAGTCCACAGCCCGCGTAGGAAATCTTCTTCTCCTTGGTAAAAATGGTAATGTCGGCGCCCGGCAGCTCGCGTTTGAGCTTTGCGGCCGCCTTGGTTCCGGCGGCGACGCCGCCGATGATCAGAACTTTCATCCGATGCTCCCCTTTCGTCTATTCGTGATGGCAGCTGCCGCCGCATCCGCCGGTGTGGCAGTTATCATGGCCCCTCTCGTGTTCATGGTGGTGCGAGCAGACAATATCGGCGTTGTAGACGAGGGTGCCGTTCAGCAGCGCCTGCGCCGCCTCGTCGGCGCTGCCCGACGCACCGCAGTAGAGCCGGATGCCCGCTTCGGCAAGGGCCGCCTTTGCGCCGCCGCCGATTCCGCCGCAGATCAGGGTGTCCACCCCCTGCGAGGTCAGAAATCCGGCTAAGGCTCCGTGGCCGCTTCCGTTGGTGGGTACGACCTGCGAGCCGGTCACCTGACCATTCGCAATATCGTAGATCTTAAAGGCTTCGCTGTGCCCAAAGTGCTGAAAAATCATGCCTTCCTGATAGGTAATTGCCAGTTTCATTTGTAATCCTCCCTTTGCCTGATTGGTTGTTTTCGATGGATGCCGGTGGCAGCAGTGAAGCGCGTCGCCGCATTCCGGCCGTTTGGCCGGGCAAACAAGGACATCCCCGCCCTCAATCAGCAGCGGACGCGCACCCACCAGAGCCTCTGCCATTTTGCGCCGCGCACTGTCATACATCCTGGTGACGGTAGGCCGGGAAACTTGCATCCTGGCAGCGCACTGTTCCTGGGAGAAGCGCTCAAAATCCAGCAGGCGGACCGTTTCATATTCATCATAGCCCATGACGACCGGTTCCCCGCTGCGGATGTCCTTCGGCTCAAAGCATGTGGCTCTGGGCTTTGAGCAGATCATTCTGCATTTTTGCGGACGAGCCAAATAACCACCTCCTGCTGATTCTCAGTATAGTATAGTTCTGTTTTGAACATATGTCAACAATTCAAATGTTTTTTTACAAATTACACAAAAAATCCGCGGTAAAATCAGGCTTCGGCAGCTCCCCATATGGAACAAGCATCAGCTATGCCGGCGGGTAATGAAAATGTTTTAACAGACAGGGTTAAGCAACGCAACGTGCCGGTGAATCGAAACAGGACAAAGGCAAAGCAGGACAGAGCCCCTCTTTGAGCGGCAGTGTCGTCTATGCTTATCCTTCCGCGCGTCCAAGATTCCCGGCATGGCGCCTCTCGCCGGGATGTAGGTCAAGGGATCGCACCCCCTCTGCTGTGCACCCCGGCTCCGCGTACGCGCTTCGAACGGCAAGATGTGCGGAGGGATACCCTCCGACCGGACGTGCCGCTCGCCGGGCGGCAGGGAAAGACAACGAGGAGGCGGGAGAGCGCGGACGGCCTTGGAGGTCCGCACTCTCCCGCCTCATGAAGGGAGATTCTGAATGGGGAAAACGGCTTCACCGTCTTGTGGAGGGCGGACCTGCAGCAATGTCCTTTCAAGGCCGGTGCATCCCGCATGTTCAATACATGGTTCAGATTTCTAAAACGCCTTTCCCGCCAGAATCTCCTTGTAGTCCTCATAGTTTTTGGCGAGCAGCGCGGGAGTATCCAGTCCGTAGGGACATTTGCTCCTGCACTGGTTGCAGTGCAGGCAGTCCTCAATCTTTTTCATCTTTGCCTGTGCTTCGGGTGTGAGCTGCAGCGCCGATGGAGAGCGGCGGATCATCAGCGACATTCTGGCACAGTTATTGATTTCAATTCCGGCCGGACAAGGCATGCAGTAGCCGCATCCCCGGCAGAAGTCGCCGGAAAGCATCCGGCGGTCCCGCTCGACCAGTTCCCGAATGGCGTCGTCATAAACAGGCGGGTTGTCGCGGTAGGAGAGAAATTCGTCAAGCTCAGACTCCCGCTGCACTCCCCAGATCGGCAGGATATGCCCGAACTGTGCCAGGTAGGCATATGCGGCCCGGGAGTCGCTGATCAGGCCGCCCGAAAGGGCCTTCATTGCGATGAAGCCCATTCCCGCCGCCTTGCATGCCTCGGCCAGCGCGATGTCCTTTTCGGTGGCCAGGTAGCAGAAGGGGAACTGAAGCGTTTCGTATAAGCCGGATGCGACCGCCTCATGGGCGACCGAAAGCCGGTGGTTGGTGATGCCGATATGCCGGATTTTTCCCTGCGCCTTCGCCTCAAGCATCGCCTCGTAGAGACCGGTGCCGTCGCCGGGTTTTGGGCAGAAAGACGGGTTATGGAATTGGTGAACATCGATGTAATCGGTGCGCAGGTTGCGCAGAGAGGTTTCCAGATCCTTTCGGAACTCTCTACCGTTTTTGGCAGCGGTTTTGCTGGCGATAAAAACCTTGCTGCGGATTCCCTCCAGCGCCTCGCCCAGCTTAATCTCGCTGTCGGAATAGGCCCGGGCGGTGTCAAAGTAAGTGATTCCGCCCTCATAGGCCATGCGGATCAGGCGCACGGCCTCCTGCTGAGAAATGCGCTGAATCGGAAGCGCGCCGAACCCGTTCTTATCAACGGTAATTCCTGTTTTCCCCAATGTTACCTTGAGCATGTCTTTTTCCTCCTGTCTATCATACCGCCCTGCGGATTTTGTACGTATCATGGCGCGGAGGACAGGCCGCCGCGCTTGCAAGCAGTCAGAATTTTACGAGCAGGAGCAGTGTTCCGCCGGTTAAAAGGGCCAGCCCTGCGGCGGCGCGGCGGCTGAGCCTTTCCTTCAGGACAACGCCCGAAAAAGCGACGGTAACAAGGATGCTCAGCTTGTCGATGGGAACAACCACGCTGGCTGGTCCCTCCTGCAGCGCCCGGTAATAGAACATCCAGGAAAGCCCCGTCGCCAGGCCGGAGAGGCCGAGAAAAAGCCAGCTTTTTGCGCCGATTCCCCGGATTTCCCGCTGAAGTCCGAGAAAAAAGACAATCCCCCAGGCCATCACCAGCACCACAGCAGTCCGGATCGCGGTGCCGAGGTTTGATTCCACCCCCGCGATACCGATTTTGCTCAGAATCGCGGTCAGGCTTGCGAATACCGCCGAAAGGACCGCCCAGAGCAGCCAGCGTCCCCCGGCCGTCGGAGAACCGCCGCCGGAGTCTGCCTTTGTGACCATCAGCAGGGTTCCGGTAAAGATCAGGCACATGCCGAGCAGCATATTGAGAGAGAGGGCCTCCCGCAGCAGCAGAAAGGCAAGCAGCATGGTCAGCACCGTGCTGGACTTGTCGATCGGGGCAACCTTATTCACATCGCCGGTCTGCAGCGCACGAAAATAGCAGATCCAGCTCGCGCCGGTGGCAAAGCCGGAAAGGATCAGGAAGAGCCAGCTCCGGGAATCCACCGAGGAAATGCTGCTCTGGGAGCCGACGATAAAAACCATCATCCAGGCGAAGACGAGCACCACAACGGTGCGCAGCGCGGTCGCAAGGTGGGAATTGATTTTCTGGATGCCGATTTTGGCTAAAACAGCGGTCAGACCTGCGAAGAGGGCTGAACAGAATGCATACAGGATCCACATTAAGAGGTTCGCTCCCTTTCGTTGCCCGCTCAGTGAGGCAGGGCGGCATAGTCGGTGTCGATGGTGATCACGCAGTAGTGGTTGGGATACTGCCGGGCGACGGCAGCGCCGATCTCGGCCTTCAGCGCGGAATACCGTATCGGAAAATTGTGCGGAACCACGCAGTCAAAGATGATGTTGGTGTGGGTGGCGCCGGGGACAATCCGCAGGTCGTGGATGCTCAGAGCCGGGTGAATGGCCCTGACCTGCTCGCTGAGCCAGCTGCGCAGGTCGTCGACCGCCTGGTTTTGGGTAACGATTGGGTCAAAATGAATGATCATGTGCAGGCCGTCCCGGAGAAAATCCCGTTCGATGTTGTCAATCACATCGTGACTGACCAGCACATCCTGCTCGGCGGCCATTTCGACATGAACGCTGCCGAACTGCCGCCCCGGCCCGTAGTCGTGGATCATCAGATCATGGGTGCCCAGCACGCCGGGATATCCGAGGATCTTCCCACGGATTTCCGCAACCAGCCGGGGATCCGGCGCGCGGCCCAGCAGCGGATCGAGGGTATCCCTGACCAGTCCGAATCCGCTGTAAAGGATAAAGACGGCGACGGCGAGGCCCATCCACCCGTCAAGCTCCAGCGAAGTGAAATGGGAGAGAAGCGACGCGGCGAGAACCGCTGTCGTTGAAATCACGTCGTTGCGGCTGTCGGCGGCGGTGGCAATCAGCGTCTTGGAGTCGATCAGCCGTCCGACCTTCCGGTTAAAGGCGGCCATCCAGAATTTGACGAGGATGGAGCCGGCGAGAACAGCGGCCGAAATCCATCGGAAGTCAACCGGCAAGGGAGTCAGAATCTTGCCGATGCTGCTGCGGAAAAGCTCGACGCCGATGACAAGAATCAGCAGCGCGACGGTCAGCCCGGAAAGATATTCATACCTCCCATGCCCATAGGGATGCTCATCGTCGGCGGGCTTGCTCGCCATCTTGAAGCCGAGCAGGCTGATGATACTCGAGGAGGCGTCCGAGAGGTTGTTGACAGCGTCCGCAGTGATCGAGAGGGAGCCGGACAGTGTGCCGACGGTCAGCTTGCAGAGAAACAGCAGAAGATTGCACAGAATTCCGACACAGCTTGAAACCTTTCCGTAAGCGGTGCGCACCGTGTTTTCCTGAACGTTTTCGTGATTTGCGACAAATTGACGGATGATCCAGTCGGTCATGACACAGGCCCCTTTGCTTGAAATAGCGTTTCGGCAAGGAAGTCTTTGCCGATAATTTTTAATTATAGCACGAGGCGGGCCGGTAAGTCGACTGCAACCTGCCCCTCTTCGGAAAAAGGAAGGGTCTTGACCCTGATTGCAGCATTTTACAAGATTTATTCCGACTGCAATTGATTCCCTGATTTTACCGCTTTTCGAAGAAACGTCCTATTGGCGTACCCACAAAAGAGCGAAAGGGTCTTGGCCCTGATTGCGGCATTTTACAAGATTTATTCCGACTGCAATTGATTCCCTGACGTTACTGCTTCCGAAGAAAAGGGCGTCAGACTGCCTCTTGCGGGCGCTGCTCCAGGGGAGCCGCCGCGGAGTGGCTGATGCAGCGGCCCAGCCAGGCGCTCCGGCGGTAGTAAAAGATAAAAATGAGGCTGGTGACCGTCCAGCTCAGCGGATAGCTGAAAAGAACGGTGGACAGCGCGGGACGCAGCGGAACGACGGTCAAAAGCCAGATGATGCGCAGCAGGCAGGTTCCGCCTGCGGTGATCAGCATCGGAGAAAGGGCATTGCCGCAGCCGCGGATCGCTCCGGCGAGGATTTCGACACACACATAGGTCAGGTAGTAGGGGACCATCCTCCATACAAGCTCCACACCAATCCGCAGCACCGCAGCGTCATCGGTGAAGATGCCGAGCAGGGGCTCTGCGAAGGCACAGTAGAAGATGCTCATCGCCACCGAGGTGCCCGCCGCGAGAAGCAGTCCGACGCGCACGCTTTCACGGACACGGTCGTAACGCCGGGCTCCGAAATTCTGCCCGGCGAAGGTGGTGACGGAGATGCCGTAAGCGCCCATAATCATCCAGAAGAAGCCGTCAATTTTTCCGTGGGCGGTCCATGCCGCGACGGTATCGGTCCCGAAGGAGTTGATGCAGGTCTGGATAATAATGTTGGAAAAGGCGTACATGTTTGACTGAAGTCCGGCGGGGAGTCCGACCATCAGGATTCTGTTCAGGGGGCGGCGTACAAAGCGGACCCGGCTGGGGAGAAAACGGTAACAGGCCGGAGTGCGGTTGAGGGAAAGAAGGGTCAGCGCCGCGCTGAGCGTCTGGGAGGCGATGGTGGCGCAGGCGGCTCCGAAAACTCCGAGGCCCATTCCCGCCACCAGTACGAAATCCAGAACGATGTTGGTCAGACAGGCGATGATCAGAAAGTAGACCGGCCTGCGGGTATCCCCCACCGCGCGCAGCACGCCGGAACCCATATTGTACAGAAAGGAGGGTACGACTCCGAGCAGAACGATCCGGATATAGGTCAGCGCATAGGGCATCACTTCCGCGGGGGTTCCCATCCACTGCAGGGCGAGAGGTGCAAACAGCAGCCCGAATACCGTCATGCCAAGCCCGCCTGTGAGAGCCAGCGCCATCGAAGTGTGCACCGCACCCTCGACCTCCCCATGCCGTCCGGCGCCGTAGATCTGCGAGACAACCACTGTCGTTCCGGCAGAAAGGCCGACAAACAGGTTGACTATGACATTGATCAGCACGCCGGTTGCGCCGCCGACCGCACCGAGCGCCTCCTTGCCGACGAATCTGCCGACGATCATTGCATCTGCGGTGTTATAAAGCTGCTGAAAAAAGGTGCCAAATAGAATCGGAAAGAAAAATGCCAGCAACTGGCGCCAGATGATCCCTTCCGTAATGTTGACGCCGGTGGAACCGGCACCCCGCATATGCATCTGTTCTGTCTCCCTTTCGCCGCGCTTCGGGCGGCTGCCCATATTCAGGGACCAGTATAGCACAACAAAACCGGAAAGTCGATTCCCTTCGGCCATTTTTGAGCAATTCAGCGCTGCGCCGGAGCGCAACGGCTCGAACGGCAGACGGTGGGATACGCCGGAAATTTTACCGCCGCAGTGCCGTTTTTGCCGGTGAATGCATAGTAATGTCTTGGGGGGATTGAATATGGATTATTGTAGAGACATACACTCCGCTGTCGCACAGATTTGCGGCAGCCCGGCACACCCAAAGCTGCACGGCACCGTTCGGTTTCAGCAGAAGGGCTCGGGGGTGCTTGTGACGGCAGAGGTATTCCATCTTCCATGCGGCCGTGCTTCAGAACCGGAAATCTTTGCCCTTCACATCCATGAGGGGAGCAGCTGCGAAGGAAACGCCGAAGATCCGTTTGCGGGCGCCGGGGGGCACTACAATCCCGGAAACCTCCCGCATCCCCGTCACGCCGGCGACCTGCCGCCGCTGTTTGGAAATCACGGATACGCCTACCTGTCCGTTTTTACCAACCGCTTTCGGGTCAGCGAAATTATTGGGCGCGTCGTGATCATCCACGGAAGGCCGGATGATTTCACCTCGCAGCCCGCCGGAGCGGCGGGAACCAAGATTGCGTGCGGAAGAATCTGCTGCTGATCCCGCATCCCGGCACATAGCAGAAAGCCCTTCGGCGCGGTGCTCCTATTCTGCACCGCGCCGAAGGGCTTTAGACATGCTTAGATTTCCAGCCGCTGGCGCAGGCCCTTAAGGCGTTCACGGCCGATCGGCAGGATATCGGAGCGTCCCTGCATCCGCAGGGCAAATCCATTGTTGGTCCACGAAAAAATATCCTGAATGTGCTTGAGCTGCACCAGACAGGTTTTATGAATGCGATAAAACCCATACGGAGAAAGGCGGGACTCATATTCACCAAGGGTGGTGTTGTCATTATACCTTTCCTCGAGGGTATGCAGAATGCATCCGCGGCCTGAACCGTCGGTTTCGATATAGAGGATGGAGTCGAGGTTCAGCAGTACAGTGCGGCGGCTGCTGGTTACTGCCAAACGTGTGGGAGAGAGTGCAGGAGAGACGCTTGCGGTCCCGCTGTTCTCTCCGACAAGACGATGGATCACCTGACGGATGCGGCAGGGGTCGAAGGGCTTGAGAATGTAGTCATCTATCTGAAGCTCAAACGCGCGAACGGCATATTCCGAGTAGGCGGTGGCAAAAACAATCTTGGACTTCGGGTTGATTTTGCGGGCCAGCGAGGCGACGGTGGTGCCCTCCATATCCCCCAGATGGATATCGATGAAAAGAAGGTCAAAGGAATTCCTGTCCAGCAGCTTGAGACCCTGCGCCCCGTTCGCGGCTTCCAGAACCTCGGCCTGCGGCAGAACCTCGCGGATCTGATGAATCAGCTCGCTGCGGGAGTACTTTTCGTCGTCGATGACGGCAATCCGCATGAGGTGCCCCTCCTTTTCTCTTTAACATTCGGCGGCACCAGCGGGATCGAGAAGGCCACAGTGGAGCCGGTGGGAGAACTGATAATCCGGAACCGGCACTGTGTGCCGTAGACGCTGCGCAGACGCTTGCGAACATTGAAAAGCCCGGAATAGTACGGGCACTCCGGATCGTTGATAGCCTTCAGAATTTCAGGCGGGAAGCCATGCCCCCGGTCCGACACCTGAATATGCGCCCGGGTTTCGTCCTGATGAATCTTCAGAAGGATGTAACGGTCGTCCACGGCGGTATTTCCGTGCCTGATGGCATTTTCTACGATCGGTTGGAGAATCAGCGGAGGAAGGCGCAGTGCGGTCAAATCCTCAGGTACTTCGATCACCTCGTGGATCGCCTCCTCGAAACGGGCTTTGGTCAGGGTGAGGTAGTTATCTACGTTGGAAAGCTCCTGCTCAAGGGTAACAAAGGGTTCATTGATGGTCAGGCTCTGCCGGAAGTAATTGGCCAGTACCAGAATTGTTTCCCTCGCACGGCTGGGATCGGTGCGGCAGAGAGCCGAGATGGTATTGAGCGCGTTATAAAAAAAGTGAGGATTGATCTGCGACTGCAGTGCCCGGAATTCCGCCTGCTGCCGCAGGACGCTCTGTTTCTGGAATTCTCCCAGTTCCAACATGGTCGAAAAGAGCTGCGCGAGACTTTCAGTCGTGCGCACGTCGGCGTCAAGGATCAGGTTCCGTCCCATGGGCACGATGAACATCAGAACACCGATTGGATAGGAATCATGGGTCAGCGGTACGGCGATCGCCGCTTTTTCCAACAGGGGCGTCTCCGGATTCTCTCCAGGGTAGTCGCGTACGGTCACTGTGCCCTCGTTGAGGGCGCGGTATGCGGGTACGGGGAGAACGCCGTCCGGGAAAACGCCTCCGCTCGAGGCCAGCACCATCGCGCGGTCAGTAAAAACGACCCCGAAATCGGAGAAGGTCTCGCGGATTGTGTCGGCCGCAAGCTGAAGGCCCTCCCTGTTGTTCAGCCCTTCCCGCAGAAACGGGAGACACCGCTGTGCCACATAGAGGGCGATCGATTGCTGCTCTGCCAGCTCGATGGTCAGATTGCGGTTGAGTCGGTCCAGCACACCAACGAACAGAACCATTCCCAGGGAGTTAACCGCTATTTTGGGCAGCAGGATGGTTCTTTCCAGAGAAAGCACAGCTTCAAACGGGCGGGCGACCAAAAACAGGACCATGCATTGAATAAGCTCTCCAAAGACGGTAATGGCGGCCAGAAAGGGATACTTGGATCTGATGGGGAGCCGGAGGTAGGTCCTGTGGCAGAGTGAGCCGATGACCCCGAACAGAAAGGTGCCGATTCCGCAGGCGAGAGAGGTGTAGCCCGAGGGATTATAGAGATATCGGTGGATCCCGCTGATCAGCCCTGCGCCGAGGCCGGGCAGAGGCCCGCCGAGGAGTCCGGCCACTGTTGTGCTGATGACGCGGGTATTGACGACGGCTCCCTGAATTTCGATTCCGGCATAGGTATTGGTGATGGAGATCATGCCGAACAGCACTGCCAGAAGAAGCTGATTGCCCAATGTTCTGTCCTGCAGCTTCAGCAGGCGGCGCATGGGTTTGATTTCAGTCAGGATTGTGGCGGCCAGCAGCAGGAGGCTGACATTGAAGAGCAGCGAAACCAGCAGGCTGTTGTCGGTAAGGTTGGTACCGTTGATCATGTCCGTCTTCTCCTTTCACAGCTTTCCCATTAAAAATACTATATTTTTTCGTTTTTTTCAAGAAACCGGCCCGCAGACGGCAGAGATAACAATGAAAAAATATGATCGGATCTTTGTTTGATTTGTAACTGAATTGTGAAAGAGCGCTTTACCGTTGAGCGCAGAAATTTAACCGTTCACCCTCCTGGGGCTACCGGATACCCCAAAACAATTGACAGGTTATTGTTAAAATGTAAAATAACAGAAGAGATTTTATGAAAATTATGTGGATTCATACCAATCTTGCCTGCGAACGAAAAACAGTTTTGGAATCCTTGTATATGGTATAAATTACGGTGTCAAGCCGTTTTTTATAGGTTTCGCTGAGAAAAAAGAGAGAAGGAGAATATGATGATGAAAAAAATGATCGCCGTTGTCCTTGTATTGTCTCTGATGCTGACTCTTGCCGCCTGCGGCGGAAGCAGTGCCCCCGCTTCGAGCGCGCCGGCTTCCAGCATGGCTGCATCCGGTGCCGCACCCGAGTCGAGTGAGGCCGGATCCGGCAAGGGACTGACCCCCGAGGAACGTGCCAAGGAATTTATCACCGTAGCTACCGGCCCTACTTCTGGAATCTACTATCCGATCGGCGGAGCCTTTGCCACTGCGTTGAAAGACTGGGGCTACCAGACCAGCGCCGAGGCGACCAATGCTTCCGGCGCCAATATCCAGCTGATGCTTGACGGAGATGCCGAAATTGCGATTGCTATGCAGGATGCCGTCATGCAGGCATACACCGGGACCGGCGCCTACGAGGGAACGGAAGCCGCCTCCGGGCTGCGCTCCCTGATGAGACTTTGGCCGAACTATGTTCAGCTCGTCACCACTGCCGATACCGGGATTAAATCGGTCAACGACCTGATCGGCAAACGGGTCGGCGTCGGCGCCGCCAACTCGGGCGTTGAGCTGAATGCCCGCATGATCCTCAGCGCCTACGGCATTACCTATGACATGATCACCCCCGACTACCTGGCTTACGGGGAAGCGATCGACAACATGAAGAATGGCCAGTGTGACGCGGTGTTTGTCACCTCCGGGCTTCCCAATGCGACGGTAATGGACCTCGGCGTCAGCTATGATATGGTCGTTGTCCCGATCGACGGCGAGGGCCGCGATAAGCTGGTTGAGGAATATCCTTACTATGCCAAGACTGTGATCCCCGCCAACACCTATAACAACACCGAGGATATTGAGGGCGTTTTCGTCTATAACATCATGATGGTCCGCGAGGATCTCAGCGATGCGATGGTATACGATATGCTTACGGGTATCTTTGAGAATATCAAGACCATTCAGGCTTCCCACAATGCAGCTGACAAGAATATTTATCTTGAGGTAGGCGTTGACGACCTGCAGCTCCCGCTGCACCCCGGCGCCGAGGCTTTCTGGAAGGATCAGGGCTACATCAAGTAATCCGCAGCAGTTTGACGTTCAAATTTTGCCGGAGGACAGGGGAGATCCTCTGCCCTCCGGCTGTCTTTTGAGGTGCTGTGATGAGTCGTAACCAACGCCGCCTGTTCTTCCTTTCGATTGCGGTTCTTCTTGGTATTGCGGCATGGTGGGCTTTTTTTCAGCCGAGGGCCTTTTTTCAACTCTACGACCGGCGCGGCGAGAGCGTTATCCTTGAGGTTCCGGCCGGTCCCGGCGATCAGCTGCGGCTGGAAATTGAACATTCCTTCGAACATATTCCATGGTTTGAGTATTACACCATTCAAAACGATGGTTCCTTCAATCTGGATGCTATCGCCGTAGCGGGATACGGCGCCGGCATCCCCGCCGAGATGGACGTTCCCACCCGCGTCGAGGACGGCTTGGTCTGGATGGAAGGAATCAACAGCCGATTTGAAGAGCTGAAATGGCTGACTTCCTCCGTCTATATGAAGGGACTGACCCTGAACGGCACAGAGATTTTTGACTTCCGTGCCCTTCCCAATGCAAGCCTCATCCGGGGTCAAATGATTACAAAAAGGGGGTATCTCTCCATTGACTGAACTTGAGAAAAACATGTCCGGGACCGAAGCTGCTCCAGTTGACGCCGCAAAAGGCGCCGAAATTATGGAGAAGTTTGAAAAGGAATCCCGCACCCGCAAATTTGATGCCCAGTGGCTCACCAAACTGGTCTATCTGCTCTGCCTGGCCTTTACCGTCTATCATTTAGCCTACGCCTCCGGGATGCGGGCGCTGATGATGGTCAATCTCAAGCATCACGCCATCCATGTAGGGCTGGTGCTCGTGCTGGGCTTTGCGCTTTATCCGGCTTTTAAAAAGTCGAGTCGCAGGAAAATCGCCTGGTACGACTGGATCCTGATCATTCTTTCGGCGGTCATGCCGGTTTATGTTTTTGTCCGCTACCCCACCTTTATCTCGACCGGATTTAAGGGCGAGCCGGTGGATATTGTGATGGGAACCATCCTGATTCTGCTGGTTCTCGAATGCTCCCGCAGGATCAGCGGACCGGCTCTTTCGGTTCTTTCTATCGTCTTTTTGGTGTACGGCGTTTTCGGCCGCTCAATGCCGTGGTTTTTTATGCACCGCGGATACAGCTGGAGCCGGATCGTCACCTATCTGACGACCGATATTTACGGCATCTACGGTTCTTCAGTCAAGGTTTCCGCCACCTATATTGTGCTCTTCATCATCTTTGGCGAAGTAATGAACAAATGCGGCATGGGGCAGTTTTTTAACGACATTGCCAATGCGCTTGCCGGGCACACTCGCGGCGGACCGGCTAAGGTGGCGGTGCTCGCTTCCGGTTTTCTCGGGTCGATCAACGGCTCGGCGGTTGCCAACGTTGTCACTACCGGAACCTTTACCATCCCGCTGATGAAAAAGACGGGGTACACCAAGGAGTTTGCGGGCGCGGTTGAAGCAACCGCGTCGGTGGGCGGACAGCTTCTGCCGCCGATCATGGGCGCGGCCGCCTTCGTCATGGCCGAGACGCTCGGAGTTCAGTATGGCGTTATCATTAAGGCGGCCGTTATCCCGGCGCTGATTTACTACCTCGGCATTATTATTCAGGTCCAGATGCGGGCCATCAAGGATCATCTTGTCGGACTGCCAAAGGAGCTGATGCCTAGAGCCGGACAGGTCATGAAAGAGCGGGGGCACCTGCTGATTCCCATTCTGTTCCTGCTCTACATGCTGATCTGGAGTGGAAAAACCGTCATCTTCAGTGCCTTCTGGACCATTTTGCTGACCATCGTTTTTGCAGAATTTCGCAAGATCAGCCGCATGTCCCTCAAGGATGTCGGTGATGCCTTTGTCGCGGGTGCTAAATCTACCGTCTCGGTGGCCATTGCCTGCGCCTGTGTCGGCATCATCGTCGGCATCTGCGGTCTGACAGGTTTCGCACTGGCGGTTGCCAATACCATTATCAGTATTGGGCGCAACAGCCTCTTCCTGACGCTGCTTTTCACCATGGTCACCTGCATGATTCTCGGCATGGGCTTGCCGAGCATTCCTTCCTACCTGATTACCGCCACCATCGCGGCACCCGCGCTGGTCGAACTGGGACAGCCCGCAATCGCGGCGCACATGTTCTGCTTCTACTTTGCAATGTTTGCGAATCTCACCCCACCGGTTGCTCTGGCCTCCTTCGCAGCTGCAGGCCTCTCGGGAGGCGACCCGATGAAAACCGGATTTGCCTCGGTGAAGCTGGCTCTGTCGGGCTTTATTGTACCCTTTATGTTTATGTATAACGAACAGCTTTTGTTGGAGAACGTGACCTTTCTCAGCGGACTGCAGGTGGTTGTTACCTCCTGCATTGGCGTAGTGCTGATCAGCGCCGCCGTTGAGGGATACCTGTGGGGCAGGCTGAATATTGTTTTTCGCGCCGTTGCTTTCTGTGCAGCTCTGTTGCTGATCGACAGCCAGATGGTCACTGATCTAATCGGTATCGGCGGCTTGGTGTTCATCATTCTCTGCCAGAAATTTTTGAACAAAAAGCGCAATCCGTTATCCGCTAATCCCTCTTGATTTCTTCTTTTCCTCTTCTTCATTTTCCTTTTATGAGCATGGAGGGCTACGCTTTGATGCGGAGCCCTCCGTGCGGCTTGTCAGGAATGATGCAGTTGACATGACGTGGATGACGGGAGACAACAGCATGCCGATAGAATGCAAGGGAAGACTTGTATCCGGATTTTATACCAAAGCCGAAATTGAAACAATGAGAACAGAGGCCGCATAAAATGGGAATGTACAAAACATTTTTAGTTTTAGCGGGCGTTTAAGCTTATTGGAACTTTGATACATGAAGCCGTGGGACGGTGTATCGCCGCGCCGTTGCACAGGCCTTTCAGAACGGAGTATAATAAAATAAATCGGAAGGCACCTGCAAAAGCATGAGAGAAGAAGACTGCGGGCCGCAGGGAGCATTTCGGGGCCAACAGGTGCAGGTGGATTTTGAGTCGGACCGGAATAAGACAGCTGCATTACGTAAATAGAGTTCGCTCAAATAGGGTTAGGCAAAGCGGGGATCTTTGGCCCCCGCTTTTCTGTACGTGATTTGATGCTTTTTCAGCGTTTGAAGGGCAAAATTTTTGGCTTTATAGTGCAAATTTTGTCCCTGCAGGCCGATTTAGGTGCCGACAGAGCTGGGACCCTGCATGGCGGGAAGCGCTTTCGCGTCGTGAATTTGAGCGGGGCAGGAATTGCGTAGGGCGAATTTACTTCGCCCGGGCATTGAAATTTAAATGGGGTGGAGCTGCTCCTCAGACAGTGGAACGCAGAAGGAGAGACACGCCCTTCGGTGAGCCTCTCCTTTTATCCATCCCTGATGGATAAGATAGCCTGTGCCTGGGCCATATTCAACAACGGTGTGAGGCTGCAGAAGAAAGAGGGCGTGTGCGTGGAAACTGTAAGTTTCTACTGCATATCGAGAGGACGAAGCAAATGGAGAACCCGCCCGCAGGCGACGCCAAATAAAAACAACCAGTCGAAAGACTGGTTGTTTTTATTTGGCGGAGATGGAGAGACTCGAACTCTCGCGCCGGTTTCCCGACCTACGCCCTTAGCAGGGGCGCCTCGTCACCAACTTGAGTACATCTCCAAACTGGTAAGCGGCTAAAGTTTTTCAATTTTAGAAGACAAGAATCAAAAATAAACTGGCGGAGAGGGTGGGATTCGAACCCACGGCTCTCGCGAGTCACCGGTTTTCAAGACCGGCTCCTTAAACCACTCGGACACCTCTCCGTAAACCGTGACATTAATTGTATCATAACCTTCGGATTCCGTCAAGTACTTCAGAAGTTAAAATTGCTTTTCTACTGCAGGATTGCAATAGATATTGGACAATTGAATAAAACGGATGAAGGACAGGGCCGCATCGGTTAAAGTTGAGTTGCCACACATCAACAAGACTGAGAGGAGGCCGCATCCTTTATGAGCAAGAGTATGGCACGGGACATGGCGTATCGGCAATCCCTGATGAAAGTATACGGAGAAGTATGGCGTCAGCCGTGCCGGCGAAGTACAACAAAAGCCGGTCGTACATCTACTTCTGGAAGGCCCGCTGGGTTGGTAAGCAGCTTGCCGTCCGCAATCGCCGCTCCAGCAACTTCTCCACGCGGCCCCTCAAATGGCTTCTCCCTCTGAGTTCGCTGCTCAATATGTTTGATAAACCTACAGAATTGAGAACCTCATCCTGCACGCTCCCCTGATGAAGCTCAGAAGGAGAGCCAGAGCCACCGCCGCAATAGGCTTCGCAATACCGCCCCCCGATGGAATGTGGAAGGAGAACAGAAACCACTGCCGCAATAGGCTTCGCAGCGTCGCCCCCGATGGAGCGCGGCAAAGGGAAAGACCCCGCGGCCTGCTGCCGGTTCAGACGGATATGGGGAGCGGATGCCCGGGGCTTGAGCGTATCGAGCGGGGATGCGGAGGCATATTCAGAAAACGCAATGCTTTCTTGTAATAAATATATAATTATCGATTCGAAATGTTGACTTTTTTAACGAAAATCGATATGATTACAGTGGCTTGGGCGCTGCATACCGCCCATCAAATCAAAACAAGGAGGTTCCCTGTGTGAGTCGATTGGAGATCATTACCCCCAACCGCGCCCAGATGGTCGTGGAAGGACTCTACCGCGATGTAGAGCGCCGCATCACCGCAAGTCCGCCGGGACTCTGTCCGGTTGACCTGTCCCTCGCGTTTCTGCACCTCTGTCATGCGCAGACCTGTGGAAAGTGTGTTCCCTGCCGCATCGGACTTTGGCAGCTGACCCGTCTGCTCGAGGAGGTGCTTGATGGAAAGGCCGGTCTCGACACCCTTGGCCTCCTGGAAAAGACGGCGCGGGTGATTGTGGATACCGCCGACTGCGCCATCGGACGTGAGTCGGCCTCGATGGTTCTCAAGGGGCTTGAGGGCTTCCGGGATGACTATGAGGAGCATATTCTGCGGCACCGCTGCCTCTGCAGCCTGAACCAGCCGGTTCCCTGTGTGGCGCTCTGCCCCGCCGGGGTGGATATTCCCGGATACATTGCTCTGGTCGCCGAAGGGCGTTATGCCGACGCAGTACGGCTGATCCGCAAGGACAACCCGTTCCCGACTGCCTGTGCGATGGTATGCGAGCATCCCTGTGAAGCGCGTTGCCGCCGCAACATGGTCGATGACGCTGTGTCGATCCGCGCTCTCAAGAGATATGCCGTCGATCATGCAGGAAAGGTTCCGGTCCCCGAACGCGCCGCTGCCACGGGAAAGCGGGTGGCGGTGATCGGCGGCGGTCCGGGCGGGCTTTCCGCCGCCTACTTCCTGTCTCTGATGGGCCACGAGGTGGAGGTGTTCGAGAAAAAGTCGGCTCTTGGCGGAATGCTGCGCTATGGCATCCCGAATTACCGGCTGCCCCGCGAGCGGCTCGACGAGGATATTGAGGCGATCCTTTCGACCGGAGTCAAGGTCAGCCTCAATGTGGAGATCGGAAAGGATTTTTCCCTGCGTGAGCTTCGCCGCCGGTTCGACTGTATTTATATCGCCATCGGCGCACAGGCCGATAAGACGGTCGGCATTGAGGGAGAAAAGCTTCGGGGCGTGATATCGGCGGTTGAAATGCTCCGCGAGGTGGGGGACGGCGTGACGCCCGACTTTACCGGAAAGCGGGTGGTGATTATCGGAGGGGGCAACGTAGCCATGGACTGCGCGCGCAGCGCCCGGCGGATGGGCGCCGAGCGGGTCACCTGCGTCTACCGCCGCCGTGAAGAGGACATGACCGCCCTGCACGAAGAGATCGAGGGGGCGATGGCCGAGGGATGCGAGATTCTGACCCTTCAGGCGCCGCTGCGGATTGAAGGGGACGAAGAAGGGCGGGTCGCCGCGCTTTGGACCCGGCCGCAGATCATCGGCGGACCCGATGCGGGCGGCCGCCCGCGCCCACGCCCTGCCGACGTACCGGAACGCCGGATTCCCTGCGACATCGTTGTGGTGGCAATCGGGCAGGGAATCGAGGTCGCGCCGTTTGAGGAGTACGGTGTGCCGATCAAGCGCGGGGTGATCGATGCGATGAGCACCAGTGATATCGGCACCATCACCGGCGTCTTTGCGGGAGGAGACTGCGTGACCGGTCCGGCGACCGCTGTGATGGCGATTGCGGCCGGCAAGGTCGCGGCCGCCAACATCGATGAGTATTTAGGCTTCCGGCATGAAATCACCGTCGATGTGGAAATTCCGGGCGTTCGGTTTTATGACCATCCCGCATGCGGAAGGGTTTCTCCCGACGAGCGGCCCGCCGACGAGCGGCGCGACGATTTTGAGCTGATCGAGTCGGCGCTGACCGCGCAGGAGGCCCAACAGGAGGCGCGGCGCTGCCTGCGCTGTGATCACTTCGGCTACGGCGGATTCAAGGGAGGGAGGAGCAAGCAATGGTAAACGCGACGATCGACCGGATTCCGGTCAGCGTCCCGGAGGGGACGAGCATTCTTGAGGCGGCGCGCGCCGCCGGAGTGATGATTCCCAGCCTCTGCTATCTCAAGGAACTCAACGAGATTGGCGCCTGCCGCGTCTGTGTGGTGGAGATCGAGGGAACTCAGACGCTCGTCCCCTCCTGCAACAGCCCGCTTCAGGAGGGGATGGTGATCCATACCAACAGCCCCCGGGTGCGGGAGGCGAGGAAGATCAATGTCGAACTGATCCTTTCGCAGCACGACGGGCGGTGTTCCTCCTGTGTGCGGGGCGGAAACTGCGCGCTGCAAGCCATTGCCAATGATCTCGGCATTCTGGAGAATCTGTATCCCGTACAGGCGCCGCCGAACGACTGGACCCGTTCCTTCCCGCTCTACCGCGAGGCTTCGAAGTGCATTAAATGTATGCGCTGTGTGCAGGTCTGCGACAAGGTGCAGGGGCTGGGCATCTGGGACGTCGAGGGCACCGGCTCGCGCACGACGGTCGATGTTTCCCGCAACCGGCGGATCGCGGAGGTCGATTGCGCCCTCTGCGGCCAGTGCATCACCCACTGTCCGGTGGGCGCCCTGCGGGAGCGGGATGATACGGCAAGGGCGTTTGAGATGCTTGCCGACCCGGAACTCGTCACCGTTGTGCAGGTTGCGCCGGCGGTTCGGGCGGCATGGGGCGAGGCATTCGGCCTGAACCGGGAGCAGGCCTCCACAGGGCGGATGGCCGCGGCGCTGCGCCGGATCGGCTTCGACTATGTGTTTGACACCAACTTTACCGCTGACCTGACGATTATGGAGGAGGGCAGCGAATTCCTTGCCCGTCAAAAGAACCTCAACTACGACGGCCGGCCGCTCTTTACCTCCTGCTGCCCCGGCTGGGTGCGGTTTGCAAAGTCCCACTATCCCGCGCTGGTTTCCGATCTTTCCACCGCGAAGTCCCCGCAGCAGATGTTCGGCGCGGTCACCAAGAGCTATTTTGCGGAAAAAATCGGAGTGGCACCCGAAAAAGTCCGCTGCATCTCGGTGATGCCCTGTCTCGCCAAGAAGCAGGAATGCGCTCTGCCCACCATGCAGGATGCCGGCGCGGGTCAGGATGTCGATCTTGTTTTGACCACCCGCGAGATGACCCGGATGCTCAAGAGCGAGCATGTCCGCCCCGAATTGCTCGATGAGGAGCCGTTTGATTCCCCGCTGGGGACGGGCAGTGGTGCGGCGGTCATCTTCGGCACGACCGGCGGAGTGATGGAGGCGGCGCTGCGCAGCGCCTGCTTCCTCGCTACGGGATCGAACCCCGACCCGGATGCCTTCGCGGAGATCCGCGGCGAAAAGGGCTGGCGCGAGGCGCAGTTCTCCCTCGGAGGAGATACCCTGCGGGTGGCGGCGGTCAGCGGGCTGGGCAATGCCGACCGGCTGATTCGCGCGCTGCTGCGCGGCGAAGCGCAGTATGACTTTGTTGAGGTGATGGCCTGTCCGGGCGGCTGCGCGGGCGGCGGCGGCCAGCCGATCTGCGAGGGCTGTGAGCTGGCGGGAGAGCGCAGCGGTCTGCTGTATCAGATCGACGCCGCCAATCCCATCCGTTTTTCGCATGAGAACCCCGAGGTGCAGCGGCTTTATCAGGAGTATCTGGGGCATCCTCTTTCGGAACGGGCGCACCACCTGCTGCACACCGATCATACAGCGTGGAAAATGCCTTCCGGTGCAAATGAGACTGGACAGACCCGGGAGTTCGCACTACAATAAAAGAGATTCGGAAAGGGCTCCGCGCCGCGGAGTCCTTTCTTCAATTGCCAATCGTTATATGCCGGAGGGTGTTTGGCGCGGCTTTTCCGGCCGGACCTGCGGCCCCATAGAGGGGGATGCGGGGATTTCCGGTCCGGGGGAGAAACAAAGCGGTTGACCGCCGCGCATCGGGCGTCCTCTGACAGAAAGGAGAGATGATATGAACAGCTTTACGTTTTATTCCCCGACCAAGGTGATCTTTGGCCGGGAGGCCGAAAAACAGGTGGGTGAAGAAATCAGGTCGTGGGGAGGAAGCCGCGTTCTGGTGCACTTCGGCGGAGGAAGCGTCCGGCGCAGCGGCCTGCTGGACCGGGTGACTGCTTCGCTTGAGGCGGCAGGACTGACCTGTTTCCTGCTCGGCGGGGTGGTCCCGAACCCGCATCTCTCGCTGGCACGTGAGGGAATTAAGCTTTGCCGCCGCGAAAAGATAGACTTTCTGCTGGCGGTGGGGGGAGGCTCCGCAATTGATTCGGCCAAGTGCATCGCACTGGGTGTTCCCTACGAGGGGGATGTGTGGGATTTCTACGCCCGAAAGGCCGAGCCGGCGGCTGCCCTGCCGGTTGCGGCGATTCCGACCCTTGCGGCCGCCGGCAGCGAAACCAGCTCCTCGAGCGTGATCACCAAGGAGGAGGGCGCCCTCAAGCGCGGCTTTAATCACGCGCTGATTCGTCCCCGCTTTACGCTGATGAATCCGGAGCTGCTCTATACCCTGCCGGCCTATCAGACCGCCTGCGGCGTCACCGATATCATGATGCATACCTTTGAACGGTATTTTTCTCCCGGCGGCGAGAACGAGATGACCGATCGGATTGCCGAGGCGCTTCTGCGTACCGTGATTCAGTACGGGCCCGTCTGCATCAAAGAACCGGAAAACTATCAGGCGCGCAGCGAGATCATGTGGGCGGGCAGCCTCTCCCACAACCATCTGACCGGGCTTGGGAGGGACGGGGACTGGGCTACCCACCAGATCGAGCATGAGCTTGGCGGAATGTATGACGTTGCCCATGGCGCAGGGCTGGCCGCCGTGTGGCCCTCCTGGGCGCGGTATGTCTGCCGGCAGGATCTCCTGCGTTTTGCCCGCTTCGGCGCAAATGTCTGGGGAATTCCGCTGAACTATGAGCATCCGGAAGAGACGGCGGCCGCTGCGATCGCGCAGACGGAGCGTTTCTTTACCTCGATTGGGATGCCCGTCACCCTCACCGAGCTGCTGGGCCGCACACCGGAGGAAAAGGAGCTTCGGGAACTGGCGGTCAAATGCACCTTCTTCGGCGCCCGCAAAATCGGCGGACTGATGAAGCTGGGGGAACAGGAAATTTTTGAAATTTATCAAAGCGCCCTGTAAAGACCAAAAGGCAATGCGCCATGAAGAGAAAAACTCTTCATGGCGCATTTTTAAGTTCGGGATTTGTCCGCTTTGCCGATGGAGGCGCAGGGAGAAAAGCTGTCATTTCAGGCGCAGGGAGAAAAGCTGTCATTTCAGGCGCAGGGAGAAAA
>FORK01000002.1:83412-115453 GCA_900113995.1 Ruminococcaceae bacterium D5
AGGCGCAGGGAGAAAAGCTGTCATTTCAGGCGCAGGGAGAAAAGCTGTCATTTCAGGCGCAGGGAGAAAAAAGACGCGAAAAAGCAAGCCGATAAACCGGAAAAGGCTTTGTTGGACGGGAGCGCCGCCCGTTTACAGACTTTGGGGATCAGGTGGTGCAGGCAAAATGAAATGCGGAGTAGAATTGCAGTGCATCTCGAGATGCACGCCGGTAACGGTTCTCCGGCAGGGCTTGCCGAGCCGGTCTGGCATGATTATGGCTCTCTGTGCCGGGAGGCACGCCGGAAAAGACTCTGGCAGCACTCTGTTTAGGCCATTGGCTTGGTCGGCGGGGTTATATCTCTCCGATGCAGCGGAAAAAGATGAACGCATTGAAATGCGTGGATGAAAAGCACAGAAAAAGCGGAAATTTTTTTGCAGGAAGCTTTCTGTTTCACCCAATTTTCATAAAAACGTCAACAACACATTAACCCGGGCACATAGGATTAGAGAGGTAACAGAGGAAACGACAAAGGGGAGTGTTTCTGTTGAATTTTAAAAGAATGGTCAGCCTTGTGCTGGCCGCGGTTCTGATTCTTGCGGTGGGCGGATGCTTCGGCGCCTCGTCCGGACAGGCAGGGCGGCAGGGCGGCGCACGGGATTCGGGTCTTGCAGGCCCTGGAGGCGGTGGTTCTCCCGCGGCGAGCCAGGCGATTTTGGTCAATACAACCCTTCCCGCAGTGGAGGACCTTTCGCTGACCACCGATTATATCGGAACGGTTAAGGCTGCCGAATCGGTGAACGTCTATCCCAAAAGCTCGGGAACCGTCACCGCTGTTTATTTCGAAGCGGGTCAGCAGGTCAATGCCGGGGACCTTCTTTTCACCGTAGACTCGACCGACGCGGAACTGGCGTTGGAGCGGGCAAAGGTCACCTATGATCAGACTCTGAGAAATATCGATGTTGAGGAATCCGGTTCCGGCAATGCACTGACCATTCTCAACCATGAATCGGCCATCGAGACGGCGCGGCAGTCCTATGAGCGGGCGCGGGATAATCTCGACCTTGCCAGCGACGATGATTTTGACATGTCCGAATTCCGCAAGGTCAGGAAACGCTGGAAGGACGCGTCCAAAGCATATGACCGGGATCAGACCGACGAAACATGGTCCGAGCTTCTCGAAGCCGAGGACGACTACTATGAGCTTCTCGACGATTACACCGATTATCAGGATTACGTGACCTCGTTTGAGAATGCCTACACCGATTATGAGGAGACTCTTGAAAAGTATGAGATCTACAAGAGCCAGCAGGTGGGGGAAAATACCGGCAGCTATGAGCTGCAGCGGCAGGCGGCCGAGCTGACCTATCGATCGGCCCTGAAAGCAGTCGAGGATACCCGGGTTTACGCCCCCATCGGCGGGGTGGTCGAAACCAAGAATATTACCCTTCATGAGAATGCCTCCACCCAGTCCTCGGCGTATACCATTTCCAATAAAGATGTAATGTCGATCGAATTCAACGTCTCGGCCGACGGTGTTTCCACCCTGAGCATCGGCGATACCGTCACTGTCACCAAGGGAAGCGGTACCTATAAGGCGACGGTGGTTGAAATTGATTCCAAGGCAAACTCGGTCGGGCTCTTTCCTGTGACCGCCAATCTGGTGGACGACAGTCCTCTGCTTTCGGGGATTTCGGCAAAGGTCACCGCGGCCACCCGGAGCGCCGAGAGCGCGCTGGTCATCCCGATCGATACAATTACATATGACGCAGACGGAAGCCCCTACGTTTTGGTCTATGAGGACGGAAGAGCGGCCCAAATCTATGTGACCCTCGGCATTACCACCCGTTCCTACGCACAGGTGACCGGAGGACTGACGCCTGATTCCCGGGTGATTACCACCTGGCATCCCGATCTCGCGGACGGGGTGGCGGTTTCCCTCAAGAGCGGGGTCTGATGCGATGAACAATATTTCGAAGATTGCCCTGCACCGTCCGGTTGCAGTGCTGATGTGCGTCGCCTGCCTGATCGTCTTCGGCATTTCGTCGGTCATGTCGATGGATATCGAATCCACGCCGGAGATGAATATGCCGGTTTTCATGGTGATGACCCGTTATTCCGACGTTGGACCGGAGGAAATCGATTCGCTGGTCACCGACGTTGTTGAGGCTGCTCTTTCCGGCGTTTCGGACTATACCTCGATGACCTCCCGTTCCTCCGAGGGCTCGTCGATGACGGTGCTCAAATTCGATTACGACATCGATATGGACGAAAAACGCACTGAAATTGAGGATGCGCTCAATAACCTGCGTCTGCCCGACGACTGCAACGACCCGACCATCATGGAGATGGGGATGGATTCCGATTCGATCATGTCCCTTTCGGTCCTCGCATCGGGAAACGACAACCTTCTGACCTACATCGAGGATGAAGTGGTGCCTGAGTTTGAGCGGATTTCAGGCGTATCGGACGTCGAGGTCATGGGCGGCAAGCGGGAATATGTCCGCATTCAGGTCAAGGAGGAGGAGATGACCCAATACGGCCTCTCCCTCTCGTCGATTGCCTCGGCGATCTCCGCGGCGGATTTCACCACCACCGCCGGCACCATCAACCGCGGGGAGGTGGAGATGTCGCTGCTCGGCAGCGCCGACTACGATACGATGGAGAGCCTTTACACCATCCCGATCTCCCTCTCTACCGGTGATATCATCTACTTAACCGATGTGGCTGACATTGAGTTGGCGGAAGAAAAAAACAGCTCGATCAGCCGGCAGAACGGGCAGGAAAATATCCGCATCTCGATTTCCAAGAACCAGAGCGCCAACACCATTTCGATCTGCGACCAGATCGCCGCGGTGGTCGATGATCTGAACGCACAGAATCTTGGGCTGACCATCGAAATCACTGATAACAGCGGTGAAACCATCATGGATAACATTGAAAGCGTTATCTCTTCGCTGATTCAGGGTATGGTGATCTCCATGGTTGTCCTGTTTCTGTTCCTCGGCGAGCCGAAATCTTCGATGATCATTGCGCTGGCCATGCCGCTCTCGGTCTTTGCCGCTCTGGTCATGATGAGCATTTACGGCATGACCATCAACATGATGAGCCTTGGCGGCCTCGTTGTCGGCATCGGTATGATGGTTGACAATTCGATTGTCGTGATGGAGAGCTGCTTCAAGGTGCGCGGCACCGGACGCAGCTTCATGGAATCGGCGGAGGAGGCGGCCCGGATCGTAGCTTCCTCGATCATCGCCTCGACCATCACCACCATCGTCGTGTTCCTGCCGATCGCCCTGATGGAGGGCATGTCCGGCCAGCTTTTCAAAGACGTAGGCTTTACTATTGTCTTTTCGATGAGCGCTTCCCTGATCTCGGCCCTGACCGTCGTGCCGCTGCTCTTCGTCAAGCTGCGTCCGGTCGAGAGGGATCAGGGACTGGTCGCCAGAACCGTCCACGCGGTGGAAAACGTTTATGTCAAAAGCCTCGACGTGGCGCTGCGCCATAAGGCGCTGATTGTGCTGCTGGCGGTGCTGATGCTCGGCGGAACCGCGCTCATGTTCTCCAAAATCGATATGGAACTCATGCCGAATATGGACCGCGGCAACATCAACCTTTCGGTCACGACCAAAACCGGCCTCAATCTGGAGGCGACCGATGCGATTATGACCGAAATCGAGTCGATTGTGTCGGGATATGACGACATCGACCAATATTCGCTGCGCAGCCGGGGCGGTTCGGCGACCCTGAGCATCACCCTCAAGGAGAACCGCTCGGTGGATACCGACACAATGGTGGAGCAGATCCGGCAGGATACCGCTCATATCGACAACTGTTCGATCGAGGTTTCTCAGCGAAGCGGCATGTCCTTCGGCGGCTCTTCGGGGGTTTCCTTCTCGATCCGGGGCAGCAGCCTGAGCCTTGTGGAAGAGGTTTCGGAGGAGATCAAGGAGCATATGCGCGGCTATGACGGGATTATTTCGGTGAGCACCAGCCTGTCGGACGGGGATCCCCGTGCCGAGATCGTGGTCGATCCGGTGCAGGCCGCCGGGTACGGCACCACCCCGTCCGCCGTCGTTTCACAGGTCAAGAATATGATCTCGGGGATCAAGGCCACCACCCTGCAGGAAGGAGATACCGAATATTCGGTCGAGGTCCAGTACCCGGAAGACCGGTTCTATGATGTTTCCGACCTGTCGGGCATGATGATTTCGATCGGCGGCGCACAGGTGCCGCTGACCGATATGGCCCAGGTGGTCTATGGCAATGCGCCTTCGACGATCAACCGCACCGACGGGAAATATTCGGTGACGGTCACCGGCGAAGTGGGAACCGGCGTTTCGGCCACCCAGCTGACCAACACCATCCGCAGCGGCATCAACAGCAGCGTCACCTTCCCGGAAGGAGTGACGCTGGCGGAGGGCGATACGATGCGGATGATGCAGGACGAATTTTCTTCGATCGGATTTGCCCTGCTGACGGCCATCTGGCTGGTCTTTGTGGTCATGGCGGTCCAGTTTGAATCGATGAAGTTCTCGATCGTCGTCATGGCGTCGGTGCCCTTTGCGCTGACCGGCGCCTTCGCCGCGCTGCTGATCACCGGGCAGTCGATCAGCATGACCTCCCTGATCGGCCTCGTCATGCTGGTCGGCATCGTGGTCAATAATGCCATTGTCCTGATCGATTACACCAACCTGCTGCGCAACGAGCAGGGCCTGGAAATCAACGCCGCCCTGAAGGCGGCGGGCCGCAGCCGGCTGCGGCCGATCCTGATGAGTACGCTGACAACCATCCTCTCGCTGGTGCCGATGGCGCTCGGCATCGGCGGCAAGGTTGAGATGATGCAGGGAATGGCCGCGGTCGTCATCGGAGGCCTGAGCGTTTCGACTCTGCTGACCCTCTTCCTCGTCCCGATCCTCTACCGTTCGTCCGAGCGGCTGAGTGAACGGCTTGCCGGACGCACCAAAAGGCGCCGGATGCAGAAGGGCGATTACAGCGGCTGATTGTTTCCCATAGTTGCGGAAAGGGCCTTCTCCACAGGGAAGGCCCTTTTTGTATCCCGAAAACCACTGACTGGGCCAGTGGTTCAAAAAAGCCTATGGCGATGAACAGAAATGAGGCAGAAACCATGAGTCGCGAATTGCTACACCAGTGCAGCGGCACAGGTTCGCAATGACGGGGAATGGCGGGCGAAATAGAACATGGCAGCGACAGATGCTGTCATAGCAAGCCGATTGTCAAGCTGGCGTGGCAATCCGATCTTCTTCCTCCGCAAGAACGGAGAGCTGCAGTATTATATGGTATAGGGTGGCGCAAGAGCGGCTTTACGCGGCTGGCAGACCGTACCTGAGCGTCTCACGTGCGCGCTGGGAACAAAGGGCTTTGCCCGCATCTAAAATACCACCGGCTTCGCCGGTGGATGATTATTCGTGAGATCTTTCTTTTTTCGGAATGAGGTGCTATACTGGGTACCATCAGGAAAAGGAGGACGCAACAAGAATGCTGTTTGCCGCACAGGTGTTTCTCTGGCTGATGTTTTACAGCTTTGCCGGATGGGTGTATGAATCCATCCTTTGTTCAATTACCGGCGGAAAGCTGGTCAACCGCGGTTTTCTCAACGGCCCCATCTGCCCGATCTACGGTTTTGGCGCGCTTACCATTATCTTCGTGGTGGGACAGTCGGAGAGCAGCCCGGCCGCGGTGTTCCTTTCGAGCGCGGTGCTGGCCTGCACGCTGGAATACTTCACCTCCTGGGCGATGGAAAAGCTCTTTCACGCACGCTGGTGGGACTACAGCTCGATGCATTTTAACCTCAACGGCCGGGTCTGTCTCGCAGGCTTTCTGGTTTTTGGAGCATTTGGGTTGATTCTTCTGGAGTGGATTCAGCCATGGCTGGAGGCGAAGGTGAACGCCCTCGGGGAGCCTTTGACCTGGGGGCTGACCGGCGCCTTCCTCGCGCTGAGCATTTCGGACGCATTTGCCACGGTGCGCCATGTGCTGCGGCTCGACGAGCGGCTCGGAGAGGTTCAGGAGGAAATGGAGCGGTTCCTCACCGAGGCGCGTGCCCGCGGGGAGCAGTGGGCGCTGGAAGCCAACCTTGCGGCCGGTCAGCTGCGGCACAGCACCCCGGAGCAGCGCGCCGCATGGCGCGCCGAGCTGCGCGGGCGCTTCGAGGAAGAAGCGCGGGCTCATACCGAAAGGATGCGCGCTTTGATGGACCGCCGGCTCTTTCAGGACCGCCGTCTGTCCGAGGCATTTCCGAATCTGCGCCATGACCGCGCCGACGCCTGGGAGGAGCTGAAAAGCCGTCTGAAAGGCGCGGGACGCAGGAAAAAGAATTCGGGGGATCAGGAGGACGGTCATGCGGCTGATCTGTGAGCGCTGCGCCGCTGTTGCGGTGGACTATCAGGAACGGCTGCTGCCGCCGATCCGGGGACGGGAGCGGCTGATGAAAAAATCCGCCGAGCTGCTCGAGGGACTCTCCCTGCTGTCTGTTCCGGTGCTCTTTACCGAGCAGTATCCCCAAGGACTGGGAAAGACCGATCCTGCATTGCTTGCCCTCGCGCCCGGCGCGCCGGTGATCGAAAAGACCAGCTTCGGAGCGGCGGACACCCCCGTCTTCTCCGCGGCGCTGCGCCCGCTTGGCCGGGATCAGATCATCCTTTTTGGGATTGAAGCTCACATCTGCGTCCTGCAGACGGCGCTTGGACTCAAAGAGCTGGGATACACCCCCGTTTTTGCGGCTGACTGTATCTCCTCCCGCGGGGAGGGGGACTACGCTTTCGCGCTGGAGCGGGCCCGGCAGGAGGGAATTCTGCTGACAAGCTGCGAAGCGCTTCTTTTTGAGCTGACCCGCGCGAAGGAGCACCCCCGTTTTCGGGAAATTTCGGCATTGATTAAACGCTCGGAGCTGTTTTGAACGACGGCAATTCCGGCGAAATAGAAAGGAGCTTCCCCATGATTACCTATCAGGATGTCCTTGACGCTCAAAAGCGAATCGCGCCCTATGTGCTGCGCACTCCCCTGCTGCGGATTCCCATCCTCGACGGGCTGCTGGGGGGCTGTGAGGTCTATGTAAAATCCGAAGGATTACAGTATACCGGCTCCTTTAAGCTGCGCGGGGCAACCAACTGCCTGCTTGCGCTGAGTGATGAGCAGAAGCGCCGCGGAGTGGTCTGCGCTTCGAGCGGCAACCACGCGCAGGGAGTTGCCTGCGCGGCACAAAGGTTCGGAATTGACGCGGTGATCGTCATGCCTGAAAACGTCAATCCGGTCAAGCTGGCGGGAGTGAAATCCTTCGGGGGCAAAGCGCTCTTCTGCGGAACCAGGTCGAGCGAGCGGGATGCGAAGGTAGCCGAGCTGGTCCGGGAAGAGGGACGCACCGAGGTCCACCCCTTCGCCAACGATTTTGTCCGCGCAGGGCAGGGGACTCTGGGGCTGGAAATCCTCGAGGATCAGCCGCTGATGGATGCCGTTGTTCTGCCGATCGGCGGAGGCGGACTGATTTCCGGTGTGGCGACCGCCGTCGAAGCGGTACGGCCTTCGATCCGGGTGATCGGAGTCGAGCCGGAAGGAGCCTCCCGCTACCGCCGGAGCCGTCGTGAGGGCAGGCCGGTCCGGCTGGAACAGGTTGACACAATTGCCGACGGCACCCGTACCGACCGCGCCGATCCTGTCAATTTTGAGATGATTGAGCGTCTGGTGCCTGAGCTTGCCGCTGCCTCCGATGATGCAATCCGTCTGGCGATGAAAACATATGTGTCCAAGGCAAAGATTGTAGCCGAGCCGTCCTCTTCTCTGGGGCTGGCTGCGGCTCTGGAGGGCCGAATCTCCTTCGCAAAGGGCGAGAAGGTCTGCTTCGTCGTCTCGGGAGCCAACAACGATCTGAATCTTTTGGCTGAGGTCATACAGGAATCAAAATAAAAGAGAGAAGGAGCGCCCCCTGCCGCGGCAGGGGGCGCTCCTTCGTCTGAGCTGTCCTCACGACCAGCACCATCGGCTCCGCTGGTGTGGATCAAGGCTTCCGTTTCATGCGGTTTTCAAATTGCATGAAACTGCCGTTAGAACGGCGGCCTGTTTATGGGTTGTGGGGCTGCGCATCCCCCGGGGCAAAATGGCAACGTCCTCCCGCCTAGGCGCGCCGCACCGGGCAGGCATACAGACGGAGATAAAGAGGAAACGGGTGCGTTTACCCCATGTAGCGCAGGCTCCGCGCACTCGCTCGGGGGCAAAACGGCAACGTCCTCCCGCCTGGGCGCGCCGCACCGGGCAGGCATACAGGCGGAGAGAAAGAGGAAACGGGTGCGTTCATCCCATGTAGCACAGGCTCCGCGCACTCGCTCGGGGGCAAAACGGGGGCCGGCGCGTGATAGATTTTGTCGGCGCTCGTACGCTGTTTCAAGGATCTCCGGCGGGATATGCCTCCCTTTTTGTGACAGACCCGGAACTCTCCTTGTAGGGCAGGCCGGTATCGTGGACCTCTTAAGGCTGGTGCAAACCGCATGCTCCCGCGCGGCTTTGATTATGGAACCAGCGCAAGACGTTCCCCGATCGGATTGTTGATGAAATAGTCGACCGAAAAGGCGAGCATTACCCGGTTGTAATCGTCGAGCTGGATGGCGGCGAGCTGTTCGTCGTCGGCCTGCATGGGGTCGACAAGGGTGATCTGCCCGTAATGGACCGCAAGGAAGGGCAGGTAGGCAGTAGCTGTTTCATCGCCAAAGATGAGCATCGATTCCTCAAACGGGGAAACGACCGAAATATCGAGCCTCTGCCCCACCCCGCCGAGCAGAGCCGAGACAGGGGAACCGAGAAGGGCAAGATGGGTGGGAAAAAGAGAGTAGTAGTTTTTGGTCTCTCCATTGGCGGTGTGGGAGAGAAGGTACTGCCGGTCATAGCGGGAAAAGCGGTAGAAGGTCACAAGGTCCGGGCGGATTCCCCTGTAGTTGGAACGGAGGTAAAGATCTCCGTAATAATCCTGCTCGAGGTGTTCGATTTCAAACTGGTCGAGAGGACGGGCTGAAAGCCCCAGCCGGGAGGCGAGCGCACTGTAGAGGTAATAACCTCCCAGCCCGGTAAGATTTGATTCGGTACGGTAGTAGGTATACTGGTCCTTGGCTGCAAAAAGGGCGGAGTAGGCATCGACGGTTGTAACCAGTCCGGCCAGATCGGAGTAGGTATCTGAAATCAGGGCCTTCTGGTTGTAGAGAACGGCATTGGCGGGCAGCTCCTGCTGTTTGATCGCACAGGCGGTAGGAATCAGCATCAGCACTGCCGGAAGGTTGCGGCTGGTGAGAAATTGATCGATTCCTGCGACATTTTCGCTGGCGGTGAGCCGGTCGGCAGGAAGAATATTTTCCAGCAGGTAGTTTTCCGTGATAAAGATGCCGTCCTGCTCCTTGGCTCCCACGCCGAGAAGAAGGGCCGGTGCGATCTGTTCGAGCACCGGAATTTTCTGAAGCTGTTCCTTCACGGCCTGGTTGGACCATGCGGTCAGGCCGGAAATTCCATCGGGAAGGGAGCCGCGGACGAAGGCCGAAGCCGCGGTCAGAGCACAGACCAGCAGAATTGCACCGGCAAGGAAGAGGGAAGCGGCGTGCTTGAGCATGGGAGGTCACCTCACATTCCAAAGAAGAAAGGATGTCGCCACAACCAGAAGAGCGAGATGTCCGGCCGAGGAGGCAAGCCACCACAGGCGGGGAAACCGCCGCTCGGTCAGCCGGCCGAGCCGGTCGAACAGGCTGGAGGAAAAGAGCAGGCCGATGAGCAGCAGAACAATGTTGGAGCGAAGCAGATAAAGGGTGGTGCTGTTGAACAGTTCGGGACCGCCGATCCCGAACATTGCGCCAAACATCTCAAGCCGCTGCCCAAGCCCGACCGGCAGCAGGAGAAGATAGGCGGGCAGGGTCAGCAGAAAGGTGATCACCCGACCCAGCGGGGGGAGCAATACCGGGATGCGGCAAAACACGAGGCCGTCGAGCAGCAGCAGGGCGCAGAGAGCGAGGCTCCAGGGCAGGAATCCGCCGGTGGGGTCGATCAGAAGTCCGAGTAGAAGCGTCGAGACCATCGAAACGAGAGAGGCACCCGCGCACGATTGTTCCCGGCGGGCGCCGGGCAGAAACATGCGGCGGAGAAAATCCTCCAGCGGCATGTTGAGCCGGTAGACATATTCCCGCAGGCCGAGCGCTTGCAGAGGATAGTAGACGGTGCGGGGCAGATCGATCGAAAAGATCAGCCCGAGGCCCTGAGCGATGTCGCTGAAGCCGGAGAGCACGAAGTAAAGCCCGAGGACACAGCAGAGGGCATAAAGCCAGCTGGTGGCCAGCGCGATTTGGTTGGGGTCCAGGTGGGAGAGGGTGCGGAAAAGAGCGATAAATTCCCCGGAAATCGCCACCTGCTTGGCCACGCCGGAGATCAGCAGCATGACCCCGCGTCCGATCCCGGAGAGGGAGGGGCGGGGAGCCTGAAGCGAACGGAGCACCCGTTCCCCGTAACCTGCCGGCCCGAGAGGGATTCTGCCGAAGAAAAGAACGGCGGCGGCATAATCGGCGGGGGAGGGGGCCGCCCCGCCGCGACGGATGTCCACCAGCATTCCGACAGCGGAAAGCGAGAGAACACTCAGTCCGGTCATGGAAGGCAGCCCAAACTGCGGCAGCAGAAGCCCGAAAATCAGGATGACCGCCGCATGCTGTGCGATGCAGAGATCGAGCAGACGGGGCCTTTCGGCGCGGAGCGCATCACGGTGCAGAAGGGCGCAGTCGGGCAGCAGGGTGAGAAGGAGCAGCAGCAGGGTCCGGCGGTCGATCAGGAGAAGGAAAAAGACCGAAACCGTCAGAAGGGCGAGCGGCTTTCTGCGGTTTGGCACACAGTAGTAAGCCGCCGCTGCAACGGGCAGCAGCAGAAACAGAAAGCCCAGATCGGTCAGCTGCATGACGATTCCTCCCGCGGTTGGTCAAGCGATGCGGTCCGCTGCAGAAATTCCTCGCGGGTGAGCAGGGTGCCGAGCAGGTCGAGCATCGCGGAGGTGGAAAGACGCTGCGGCAGCGAAAGGGACTGCAGCAGCCTTCTGCGCCGCTCGGCACTGTCCGGCGCGCCGGTCAGCCGCGCATCGAAGAGGTCGGCGCGGGTCAAGCCGCTGGATTTTTGGACCTCTTCACATCCGATGCCGGCGCGGCGGAAGGCTTCCAGCAGAACGCTTTCCTCCATGCCCTCCACTCCGAGCAGGCCCTCGGCGGAAGGGGCGGCCTTGCGCCGTTCCACCCCTCTGATTCCGGGAATATAGACCTGAGTGAGCCGGGCGTCCCTGCCCAGCGCGCTGCGCAGAAAATTGCGGATGCGAAATCCCGCCTGATCCGAATCGGTCAGCAGAATCAGGCCGGTGGTGCGCGCCAAATGACGCAGGGCCTCCAGCATCTCCTTATCCTTGAAGATGCGGAAGCCGCCCGTTTCCAAAATCACCCCATCGATGACCGAGGAAAGGCGAATTCGATCGTACCGCCCCTCGACGACGATGGGGCGGCGCACCTTCAGCATGGCTCCCCCCGCAGGGCGAGCATCGAGCGGACCACCGCCGTTTCGAGCAGTACCCGTTCGTCGCAGGAAGCGCTTTTCAGGGTGGTTTCCGCCTCGCAGAGAATTTCGCAGACCCGCTGCACCCGCTTGGCGTCCAGCCCGTTGGAATCCCGCAGGGCATTGGCGGCCTTCCACGCGAAGCGGTAGGAGAAGTCGGCGGCGAGGTCCGCGCCGTTCTTCCCTGCGGAACGCGCGGCACAACCCCTCGCAAGATCGGAAAAGGCTCCGCCAAGATTTGCGAGAATCAGAGCGGCGGGCTGACGCGAGCGCAGCAGGGCGTCAATCTCATCGAGCACCGGCTGTGGGCGGCGGCGCAGCATCAGCTTTGCCACCGCATAGAGGTCGGCCGAGATGGTTCCCGTGCAGAGGGTGCGGATCATTGCGGCAGTGATCGGGCGGCCCTGCGCGTAGGCGCAGAGCTTATCACATTCGTTGAGAAGTGCCGAGAGATCATCGCCGCAGCGTTCGATCAGCAGGTTGGCCTCATCTGAAGAAAGCTCGCAGCCTTTTTTTTGGCAGCGGTTTCGCAGGGTGGCGCGCAGCTCGGCAGAGGTGCGGCGGTTGAGGGTCAGCACCGCCCCGGCGGCGTCGGCCGCGGCGTGCAGGCGCTTGGCGTTCTTTCCTTTTTTGAGGTCGAGGGAGTCCGCCTCGCAGACAAGCAGCAGGGTCGAGTCGGGCGGGATTTCTCCGAGCAGGGCACAGAGCGCTTTGCAGTCCGGTTCAGAAAGCTGCTCCGGGGCAAGATCCGCCACCTCGGTGACCCGCCTTCCGCCGAACATCGAGAGAAGAGAAACGGCGTCGGCAAGCGCCGGGAGGTCGAGCCGCTTTCCGTCGAAGCGGTCGGGGTCCGCTCCGTCGTTGCAGAGACGTGAAATCAATTTTTTGCGGTAAAGGGAAAGCAGGGCGGGTTCATCCCCGAACAGGAGATAAACGCCGCGTGGTTCACGCAGCGAAAGCTCCTTTTTGACCGCCTCTTCATTTTGCAGAATCATGGGATGTCCTCCAAGCGGACGCGAAGATGCGCGATGGTTTCCCCGAGCGGCAAGGCCCGGCCGTATTTTCCTATTATAGCACATTCCTGTTCGGATTTTAACAGGGAGGCTTCGGAAAATACAATCCGGTATCCGCCGCCTTCCCGGAGCAGTTCCGCCGCGCCGAAGAGAAGCGCCTCATCGGGAGGTCCACAGGGAATGAGCCGGGCTGCGCTGCAGAAGCGGCGCAGCGCCAGAGAATCGGAGGAAGCGACCCGCCGCTTCCCGCCGAAGCGGCCGAGCAGGCGGAAAAGGGGAAGCTCGGCCCGTTCTCCATCCGACAGGAGCACCCCGTCGATTTGCTGGACCCCGAGACGCGTGAGCGCGTCGGCGAGGGCGTCGGCCTCCCAGATGTCGGCGGGAGTGCCGAGAACGACCGCCCGTGTGCCCCGCGAAACCGAGACAGCGCCTTTTTCGGTGATCAGAAGGTCGGCATGGCTCCGGAAAAGGGCCGCTGAAAGGACCGCTGCGGTGAGAAAAACGGCACACCATCCGAGCAGCGCAGCCCGGAAAACGTCCCTGCCCGGGCGGCGGGCCAGCAGCAGAACCGCAAGGCACAGCAGTCCGGCCAGCCCCGCCGTCTGCCAGCGGAAGGAGATTCCCATCTGTGCGAAGGGCAGTGCAGAAAAGAATCGTGCGGTCAGGATCAGCAGCAGCGCCAGTCCCCGGCAGGCGGGCAGCAGAATGGCGCAAAGCCCCGGAAAGGCAAAGGAAAAGAACAGGGACAGCAATCCCAACGTCATCATCGGGGCGATGATTCCCACCACCAGAAGATTGGCGGCGATGCCCAGCAGCGGAAAAAGCCCGAAGGTGGCAAGCAGTACGGGGGCGGCGCCGGCCTGTGCGGCGAGTCCGGCGGAAAGATTTGCCGCAAGCCAGCTTCGCACTGCGCCCGGGGCTTCTCCGGCGAGCAGGCTTTCGATCGGGGCTGACAGAAGGGCAATTCCTGCCACCGCACCGAATGAAAGCTGAAAGGAGGCGGTCAGAATCGCGCCGGGATTCTGAACCGCCATCAGCACGCCCGCCACCGACAGGGAGGTGAGGGTGTCGCCGCGTCTGCCGAGCAGATCACCGATTTGCGCGAGGGTAAGCATCACCGCGGCCCGTACGACCGAGCTGCCCGCTCCGGTCAGCAGTGCGAAGCCCCAACAGAAGCCGATCAGAAAAAAGGCGCGCCGCCGTTCCCGTACGAACGGGGCAAGAAAAAGCCAAACCATCCGACTCAGGATAACAAGGTGCAGTCCGGACACCACCAGCAGATGGGAAAGCCCGCTGCGCCGGAAGCTCGCATTCAGCCCGGCGGAGAGCCGGGAACGATCACCGACCAACATTGCCGCGAGCACCGCGCCGGTTTCCCCCGGGGCAAAGGTATGGATGCGGTCCGCAAGAAAGGCGCGCCAGCGGATCAGGCGGGCGGTGAAATGAGGGGAGTCAAGAGGATCGCCGGGAATCAGCCGTACAAGCCGGAGACGCACCGAATCGGAAAGCAGCTCCCGCTCCTTCGGAGGTTCGGGGCAGACCGCCTCGCACCGCAGCGTTTCTCCCGGGGAAAAGAATTCCTCCGTATAGCCGCTCACCACCGCCTCGGCTGCGGCGCGGCCCGCATCAGATTCCAGCACAGCGCGCCCTGAGTAGCGCCGGTAGGCTCCGCGCTGCACCGCCTTCTCGATGGTGAGGGTGACCGAAACCGGGCGGTCCGGCGCGAGCAGCGGCAGCAGGCGGGCCTGGGCGAGCCACCTGTGGCACAGGACCACTGCCAAGCCGAGCAGGGAGAAAAGGGCCAGAAGCGGCAGAAAATGCCGCAGGCTCCCCTGCGAGAGCCACCCGATGCAGAGGACGCCTCCGGCGGCGCAGGGGAGGACCGCCCATCCCGGCAGAGCCAGCAGCAGCCAGACGGTGAGCAGAAAGGCGCATCCCATCCAGAAAAGCGGCCTTCGGACGGCACCGAATGCGGACAGGGGCATCCTGAGCGCGGCAGTTTGGTTTTGAAAGGCTTTCATCGCATCATCCCGGGAAAGTCGGTACGAAAGAGCAGATAATCGACGCTCACCTGATAGAGATCGGCCAGAGCAATCAAAATCTCGAGCGGCAGGGCGTTAGCCCCGTTTTCATAAGCCGAATAGGCGCTTCGGCTGATCTTCAGCCGGTCGGCAAGCTCCTTCTGAGTCCAGTCGCGGTCCTCACGCAGATCCCGTATCCGTGTTCTGACCAACCGATCACCTCCCTGTGGATTATGCACATATTATAAATGACATAAATTCTGTCACGGTTTGTTTGACAGGATTTATGTCGAAAAATGGCGAAATCAGAGAAGATGTGCCGCTTTCGCCGCCTCTGCCGGTAAGGATCGTTCTATTTTGGCGGCGCAGGTACGAAATATTCAGAAAGAAAAACCCTTCCGCCCGGAATATACGGGCGGAAGGGGAGCGGAAGCAGGTACCGAAATCAGCGGAAGAAGAGAGGCAGGGGCGAGAGAAAGAGAATATCGTTGCGTTCGGCTGCGCTGCCTTCGGCAAGAACCGCGGCGCAGGCGGCAATCTTTCCCTTGCTCTGCCGGACCAGCTCTCTGAGTGCGTTGAGGGATTCACCGGTCGAGATGACGTCATCGACAATCAGCACCCGTTTTCCCGCAAGGGCATCCATGTCGTGCCGGTCAAGATAAAGCGTCTGACGGTTGGCTGTGGTGATTGATTTTACCTCGACTGCCACCGGATCGCTCATATAGAGTTTTTTGGCCTTGCGGGCGGGATAGTAATTTTTCCCCGACTGGCGCGCCATCTCATAGGCAAGGGGAATCCCCTTGGATTCGGCGGTCACGATGACGTCGAAATCAGGCACGCGGGTAAGCAGTTCCTTCGCGCAGGCGACGGTCAGCTCGACATCCGAGAACATGATGAACGCGGCGATCGACATTTTTTCGTTGAGCGGGCAGATGGGAAGCTCCCGCTCAAGCCCCGCGACCTTGAGACGATAGGTTTTTTTCATATGTTTTGTCTCCTTTGATCCATGGGGTCAGCCGGGAGGCCACCCCAGATTGCGTCCGGCCAGCAGGTGGAAGTGAAGATGTCCCACCGTCTGCCCGCCCTCCTCGCCGCAGTTGGTCACAACACGGAAGCCCTTTTCCAGCTTTTCGCGCCGGGCAATTTCAGCGATCACCTCATAGATATGCGCGACGACGGCGCTGTTTTCCGGGGTGATCTCAGCCGCCGAACCAATGTGCTGCTTGGGGATGACAACCGCATGAAAGGGAGCCTTAGGGTCAATGTCGCGGAACGCCAGCACCTGTTCGTCCTCATAGACCTTGGTGCTGGGAATTTCTCCGCCGGCAATGCTGCAAAACAGACAATCCATAGACAAATCCTCCTTTTTGATGGCTTTGGAAATGCAGTGTAGCCGATCGGACGGCCGGGTCTCCTTCCATGAGCAGGCTTGACGGTGTGCCTGCGGAAATCGTCCCGATCTGCCGGCACGCGGCAGGAAAGCCCGGCCCGAATCCGGTCAGTCCTTTTTGACCTGTTCGGCCAGCAGCTCCGGCGCCTTGGCGAGCGCCTCGTCTACCCGGAACACCTCCGAGGTGCCGCCCATGGCCGAATCGGGCTTGCCGCCGCCCGAGCCTCCGACCAGAGCGGTCAGGGCCTTGACGAGCTTACCGGCGTGGACGCCCTTTCCGATGGCGTCCTTCGAGGCGGCCACGAGGATGGCTGCCTTCTTTTCGCCGGCGGCGGTAAGCACCGCTACAATCGCGCCGGGGCGTTCCTTGACCTTGTCGCCGAGGGTGCGCAGCGCGTCGGGACGGGCGTCGTTGAAGGAAGCAGTGACCAGATGAACGCCGCCGATCTCCTTGGCATTGGCAAAGAGTCCCGCAATCTGGCTGTCGGCAAGCTTCTGGCTCATCGAATCGATCTGGCGGTTGCGCTCCTTGAGATCGCTTTGCAGAGCGGCGATCTTGGAGGGAAGATCGGAACTGCTGCCGGCCTTGAGCAGTTCGCAGCAGGCACCGAGGTCTTTCTGCATTTCGCCGATATGGCGCAGCACACCGAGGCCGGTGACCGCCTCGATGCGGCGTACGCCGGCGGCAACCGACGACTCCCTGAGGATCTTGAAGAGACCGAGCTTGGAGGTGTTGTCTACATGGGTGCCGCCGCAGAGCTCGATTGAGCGTCCGCCGATATCGACCACCCGGACGACATCGCCGTATTTTTCAGAGAAAAGCGCCATCGCGCCCTTTGACTTCGCCTCATCCTGACTCATTTCGGAGACGGTGACCGGCAGGCAGTCAAGAATCAGACTGTTGACCAGCATCTCGATCTTCATCAGCTCATCGGAGGTGACGGCGGCGAAATGGGTAAAGTCGAAACGGCAGCAGTCGGCGTCAACCAGCTGTCCGGCCTGGTGCACATGGCTTCCCAGCACCTCGCGCAGCGCGTACTGAAGCAGATGGGCGGCGGTATGGTTGCGCATGATGGACTGGCGGCGGGGACGCAGGACGGTGGCGGTCACTTCGCCGCCTGTCAGCAGGCTGCCCTTCTGCATCCGGCCGAGGTGCAGGAACTGACCGGTCGGGGATTTCTTGCAGTCGTAAACCTCAAAGACCGACTGGCCGTCGGTAATGGCGCCGACGTCGCCCACCTGGCCGCCGCTTTCGGCATAGAAGGGGGTGGAGTCGAGGACAAGGGCGGCGGAGTCTCCCTCCCCGAGTCCGTCGGCAAGAGCACCGTCCGCGACGATCGCGGCGATGCGGGTTTTGCATTCTCCGGCAGCATAGCCGCAGAAGGCGGTCTTGTGGTCGAGTGAGGCGAGAACATCATCCTTCCAGCTCACGTCGCCGATGCCTTCTTCGCGGGCGCGGCGGGCGCGCTCGCGCTGTTCGTTCATCAGCTTGCCAAAGGCGATTTCGTCAAGAGAAATATGGTGTTCCTCCAAGATTTCGCGGGTCAGATCGATCGGGAAACCGAAGGTGTCATAGAGCTTGAAGGCAAGATCACCTGAAAGGCGGCGCTCGCCCTCGGCTATATTTTCGCTTTCAATCTTGTCAACGATTGAGTTGAGCAGCTCCATGCCGGAATCGATGGTACGGGAGAAGCGTTCCTCCTCCATCCGGACCACCTTGACAATATAGTCGCGGTGTTCCACGAGATCGGGGTAGGCGACCTTGTTTTCCTCGATCACCGTGTCAACGACCTCAAAGAGGAAGGGCTTGTGGATACCGAGCAGGCGGCCGTGACGGGCGGCGCGGCGGAGCAGGCGGCGCAGAACGTAGCCTCGGCCCTCGTTGGAGGGAACAACCCCATCGTTGATCATCATCGTTGTCGAGCGGATATGGTCTGTGATGACGCGCAGCGAGACGTCCTTGGAGGCGTCCTGCTTGTAGGTGACACCGGCGATGCGGCTGATGCGGCCCATGATCCGCTGGACGGTATCGACCTCAAAGAGGTTATCCACCCCCTGCATGACGCAGGCCAAGCGTTCGAGGCCCATGCCGGTATCGATGTTGGGATGGGCGAGCGGCTCATAGTGGCCGTTCCCGTCTGAATTGAACTGGGTAAAGACGAGGTTCCAGATTTCGATATAGCGGTCGCACTCGCAGCCGACTCCGCAGTCGGGCCTGCCGCAGCCGTATTTCTCGCCGCGGTCGAAGTGGATTTCGGAGCAGGGTCCGCAGGGGCCGGAGCCGATTTCCCAGAAATTATCCTCCTTACCCATGCGGACGATCCGCTCGGGCGGGATGCCGACCTCGTTGACCCAGATGTCGCGAGCTTCGTCGTCATCCTCATAGATGGTGATCCAGAGCAGTTCCTTGGGGATCTCGAGCACCTGGGTCAGGAACTCCCAAGCCCAGGCGGTGGCCTCATGTTTGAAATAGTCGCCAAACGAGAAGTTGCCAAGCATTTCAAAGTAGGTGCCGTGGCGGGCGGTCTTGCCGACGTTCTCGATGTCGGGAGTGCGGATGCACTTCTGGCAGGAGGTGGCGCGTTTTCTCGGCGGCGTCTCGATGCCGGTGAAGTATTTTTTCAGCGGCGCCATCCCCGAGTTGATGAGAAGAAGGCTGTTGTCGTCGCGCGGGACGAGCGGCGCGGAGGGGAGGATAATGTGCCCTTTGCTTTCGTAAAACTTGAGAAATTTGCTGCGCAGGTCGTTGAGTCCGGTCCATTCCATAGAGAAAAATCACATCCTGTTTGATTATTTTGACGGTTGTTGTTCCTATTGTTGACGCATCCAAAACGCGTATAACAAGCTTTTTCGGGGGAAAAATAAAACACCTCCGCCCCAAAGTTGGGACGAAAGTGATCATTCCGTGGTACCACCCAAATTGCAGCGGGGAAGAGTCCCTGCTGCCGCTTTTCTCCGCTTAACGCGCGGAAACGTCGCGGCTCGCCGCCGCGGTGCTCTGAAACGGCTTCCGTTTTCCCTTTTCGGGCGGCTTCCAGCGCCCCGCCCTCTCTGTGCAAAAGGGGTGCAAACGGTTGATTTCTTCTTTGCATCTGTCTTCTGTTCAAATTTTCTGATCGGCAGAATTATTATAGGAGTTCTGTCGGAGAATGTCAAGAAGAATGGCGGAAAGATGCGAAAATTCGGGCCCGGGCGCAAAGAGGCGCCCTGCCGTTCGGTAACATAAGGAAAATTAAAAAAATAATTTTTCCAAAATGCTTGACTTTTTTGGGAAAGGTAATATAATAAAAATCAAGAATTATTATTATATTTACTTTGGAATGAAAGAGCACAGAATTGAAAGGAGTTTTTCACATGAGCAAAAGTTTGAAGGGAACCAAGACCGAGGCCAATCTGATGACCGCATTCGCCGGTGAGAGCCAGGCCCACACCAAGTATAAGTATTATGCCTCCAAGGCCAAGAAGGAAGGCTACGTCCAGATCGGCGAGCTTTTTGAGGAAACTGCCAATAACGAAAAGGAGCATGCCAAGATCTGGTTCAAACTGCTGCACGACGGCATGCCCGATACCGACGCCAACCTGCTCGATGCTGCCGAGGGCGAGAACTACGAGTGGACCGATATGTATGCCGGCTTTGCCAAGGTCGCCAAGGAAGAGGGTTTCGACAAGATTGCTTTCCTCTTCGAGGCGGTCGGTGCGATTGAAAAGAGCCACGAGGAACGCTACCGCAAGCTGCTCGCCAATGTCAAGGAGAATGCCGTCTTTATCAAGGGCGAGAAGGTCATGTGGCAGTGCGCCAACTGCGGCCACATTGTGATCGGCACGAATGCTCCCGAAGTTTGCCCGGTCTGTGATCATCCCAAGGCCTACTTCCAGGTGAAAGCTGAGAATTATTGATAAAGCAGGAAGCCCCCGCGGTACCAATTGCCGCGGGGGCTTCCTGTTTTATGCGTCCGATTTCCGTCGAAGCGGGTAAAACCCCTCTTTTGTTCCGGAAGCGGATGTGTTATATTGAAGAGGCAAGAGCGGGAGCACGAAAGCTGCCCGACAAAACAAAGTATGGAGGAAAAGAAAACATGATGAGCGACATCGAGATCGCGCAGGGATCGAAGCCGTTGAAGATCACCGAGGTGGCGGCGCAGGCGGGAGTAGACGAAAAATATGTGGAGCAGTATGGCAGCTACAAGGCGAAGATCGACTACAGCCTGCTGGAAGAAACGGAGCATCCGGACGGGAAGCTGATTCTGGTGACGGCCATCACGCCGACGCCGGCGGGTGAAGGCAAGACGACCACGACGGTGGGGCTTGCGGACGGGCTGCGGCGGATCGGGAAGAAGGCGGTGGTGGCGCTGCGCGAGCCGTCGCTGGGTCCGGTGTTCGGGGTCAAGGGCGGTGCCGCGGGAGGCGGCTGGGCGCAGGTGGTGCCGATGGAGGATATCAACCTGCACTTCACCGGGGACTTTCATGCGATCGGAGCGGCGAACAACCTGCTGGCGGCGATGCTGGACAATCACATTTATCAGGGAAACGCACTTTCGATCGACCCGAAGAGGATTACTTGGCGGCGTTGCGTGGATATGAACGACCGCCAGCTCCGGAATGTGGTGGACGGCCTTGGGGGGCGCGTCAACGGCTGCCCGCGGGAGGACGGCTACGACATCACAGTGGCGTCGGAGGTCATGGCGGTACTGTGCCTGTCGAAGGATGTGGACGATCTCAAGGCGCGGCTCTCCCGGATGATCGTGGGCTATACCTATGAGGAAAAGCCGGTGACGGCGGGGGACCTCAAGGCGGCGGGAGCGATGGCTGCACTTCTGAAGGACGCGCTCAAGCCGAATCTGGTGCAGACGCTGGAGCACACGCCGGCCTTTATCCATGGCGGGCCGTTCGCCAATATCGCGCATGGGTGCAACTCGATCATTGCAACCCGGATGGCGCTGAAGATGGGTGACTACGCGGTGACCGAGGCGGGCTTCGGCGCGGACCTGGGTGCGGAAAAGTTTTTGGACATCAAGTGCCGTATGGCGGGCCTGACCCCGTCGGCGGTGGTGGTTGTGGCGACGGTGCGGGCGCTCAAGCATCATGGAGGGGTGGCGAAGGCGGATCTCGGAACCGAGAATCTGGCGGCGCTTGAGCGCGGCCTGCCGAATCTGCTGCAGCATGTGGAAAACATCACGACGGTCTTCGGGCTGCCCTGCGTGGTGGCGGTCAACGCCTTCCCGACCGATACGAAAGCGGAGCTGGAGCTGGTGGAGAAAAAGTGCAGCGAGCTGGGTGTGAATGTGGCGCTGTCCGAGGTGTGGGCGAAGGGCGGCGAAGGCGGAGAGGCGCTGGCTCGCGAGGTGGTGCGTCTCTGTGAGCAGCCGAACCGCTTCAGCCAGAGCTACAGCCTGGATCAGGGAATCGAGGAAAAGCTTGAAACGATCTGCAAAAGGATCTACCGGGCCGACGGGGTGGTGCTGACGGCCAACGCGAAGAAGCAGGCAAAGCAGCTGGAGAGCCTCGGCTTCGGCAATCTGCCGATCTGCATGGCCAAGACCCAGTATTCCTTCTCGGACGACGCGGCGCTTCTGGGCGCGCCGAGAGGGTTTACCGTGACGGTGCGGAATCTGAAGGTATCGGCCGGCGCGGGCTTTATCGTGGCTCTGACCGGGGATATCATGACAATGCCGGGCCTGCCGAAGGTGCCGGCGGCCGAGAAGATCGACGTGGATTCCGCCGGCAGAATCTCCGGCCTGTTCTGATGGGGGAGCCGATGGAAGAAAAGAGTCTGAAGGAATTTGTCGAAGTTCTTTGCTCCGCCGCGCCGGTGCCGGGCGGCGGGGGCGCTTCGGCGCTGGTGGGAGCCGTCGGCTGCGCGCTGGGCGGAATGGTCGGAAGCCTGACGGTGGGCAAGAAGAAATACGCCGGCGTGCAGGAGGAGATTCTGGCCCTCAAGGCGCGGTCCGATGCGCTGCAGCGGGAGCTTCTGGCGATGATGGAGCGGGATGCGGAGGCGTTTGAGCCGCTGTCCCGGGCCTATGGGCTGCCGAAGGAGACGCCGGAGCAGAGGGCGGAAAAGCAGCGGGTAATGGAGGCGGCGCTCACCGGCGCGACCGAGGCGCCGCTGGAGATCATGCGGCTCTGCGCGCAGGCGGTTGAGCTGATCGAGGGTTTTGCAAACAAGGGGTCTGCCATTGCGGTCAGCGACGCGGGAGTAGGCGCGGCTTTCTGCCGGGCGGCGCTGGAGGGAGCCTCGCTCAACGTCTTTATCAATACCAGAGCGATGGCCGACCGGGAACGCGCCGGACGCTATGACCGGGAAGCCGACGCCCTGCTCGGGGAATTCCTGCCGCGGGCCGAACGCGTTCTTGCCTCGGTGCGGGCAAAGCTGAGGGAGGCGCGATGAATCTTTTTTCACCGGCGGAGGTCATACAAAATTATGCCGATGCGGGCGGAAGAAAGGCTTCCCTTCCGCTTTTTCGAATGCTCGCGCTGGGCATCCTCGCCGGGATGCTCATCGCGATGGGAAGCGCGGCGGTGAATACCGCCGCCTGCGCCATCGAAAACCCCTCGATCGCCCGGCTGATCAGCGGCCTCCTCTTTCCGTTTGGGCTGGGGATGGTGGTCCTTTCCGGAGCGGAGCTTTTTACTGGAAACTGTCTGCTTTGCATTTCGGTTTATGAGCGGCGCGTGACGCCGGGCGCAGTGGCGCGCAGCCTCCTTTTTGTCTATCTCGGCAATCTGGCGGGGGCCCTTCTTGTCGCGGCAGGCTGTGTTTATTCCGGTCAGCTGGGAATGGTGGACGGGCAGCTGGCGCTCGCTACGATTCGAGGCGCAGCGGCGAAATGCGCCCTTGGGTTTCCGCAGGCGGTGATGCTCGGCTTCTTCTGCAACCTGTTGGTCGCCTTGGGAGTATTGCTGAGTTTGACTGCAAAGGATACAGCGGGCAGGATTATGGGGGCCTACCTGCCTGTCTGCTTTTTTGTGATCTGTGGCTTTGAGCATTGTGTGGCCAATATGTATTGTATTCCGGCGGGACTTCTGGCTCTTTCGATACCGGAGTATGCGGCGTTGGCCGCTGAGGCCGGACTCGAGCTTTCAGCCCTGAGCTGGGAGAACTTCCTGTTTGCCAACCTGTTTCCGGTGACGGCCGGCAATCTTCTGGGCGGCATGGCAATCGGAAGCCTTTTGTGGTTTGGACACCGCGCCCGAACCGCGGTGTCCCGTTGAAGCCATAGCCAACGGCTGAGCCGGCTGGCAGGGAGTTTATCGCCAATCAGCATCAAAGACGCACGGGAGCTCTTGCGCCTGTATTGCAGCCCGTAAACGGGTCCGGCCTGTTCTGATGCCGACGTTTTATCATTGGAAGAGATTTCTGCCGGCAGCCCGCTTGCCCGATATTTGGAGAAAAGGCTTTTATGGGCGGCTCCGCCGGTTGAGCCGGAGGCTTTCAGACTCGTCAAAGACACCCGGGGAAACCTTTATGGCTTCCCCGGGTGTCTTGCGCGTCCGGGAGTTTTCATCCTTTCGGCGGACAGGGCCTGTGCCGTCACAACACAATGGGTTCCGGCTGAGAAACATCCTCCGTCTGACCGGCGCTTTGCTCCCGACGCAATTCAGACCTTTCAATTTTAACCAGGCCATGAAGGGCCGCTCCCTTGCGGATCTCAATTTCACCTGCGCAGAGATTTCCGTTGAGCACTGCGGTTTCGGTCAGGACAACGCTCTGCGCCGCTTCCACATCTCCGGTGACGGTGCCGCTAATGGCAGCGCGTTCACAGCGGATATTTCCGGTGATCCGGCTTTCCTCGCTGATTTCGACCGGGCCGGTCGAAAAGATTTCCCCCTCCACCATGCCCGCCGCCTGCAGAGAGCCGCAGCGGACGGTTCCGACGACTGAGCCGAAGATCCGCGCCGCCGCTCCGGAGATATCGCCTTCCAGACGGCCGAAGACGGCAATATCGTCTGTCGTCTCGACATTTCCATGAAAAATGCTGTTCTGGGAGACCGCCGCAATGCTTTGGGCGCCCTGCGCCAGCAGTTCCGACATCTGGTAGAACGGCGGAATCTGCTCTGCGCCGCCCGGCGCGGAGCAGGGCAGCTCCATGGAAAGCGGTATGCTCGGACCGCTTTCCTGCCTGCCGTCAGATTTGTTCTGGAAAAACAATTTCATCCACCTCCTGAAATTTCCACGATTCTTGCCGCGTCTCTTTTAGTATGTGTATGCGGCCGGGAAAATTTTCATGGATAAAAAAGTTTCGGTCAGGAACGGCGGGCCTTTTGTTCGGCGGGGAGATACCGGTCAAGAATTCCTTCCGCGAGGCAGGCAAACGCCTCGGAAAGGGCAGCCGCGGTGAGAAGGAAGGTAAAGGCGTCGCTGCGGCTCCGGCATTCGGAGAATCCGTTCTGTTCCAGCAGCCCGGCGATGGCGCCGGCGAGAGCGTCCTTTTGAGAAAGCGCGCGCTCATAGCAGTCAGGAAGCGCCTGTTCTCCCCCCTCCTGCGCATAAAGCGCGTCGAGCGCCTGTTTAATTTCCCCAATGGTCAGGGTGCGCTTGAGGGAATAGATTGCGAGCATCTGCACGATGTGACCGGGAGTGTATTTCTTGCCCTTGATTGGCCGCACCAGCCCCGCTTTGCTGTAATTCTGCACCATTGTCTTGGTCAGAAGCTTCTCTTCCGCGGTGCGCTTGTTGGCGGCATATCCGTTTTCCACAAGGGTAATCACCTGATCCATGTAGAGGTCCAGCCCGGGAAGATCGGCGGTATGCAGTGCCTGCCGGGAAAAAGCCTTTTCCACTAATTCATTGAGACGGTCCATTTGATTTCTCCTTTCGCCTTTGATGACTGTTGACCAGTATAGAGAAAAATGTTTTAAAAATCAAGAAATGCTGTTGATAAAATCAAAAAACTAGAATATAATAACGACAATAAGTAGTTATTAAAACTATATAAAGAGTTTACGTAAGGAGAATTGCAATGGGATACTTTTATGAACATGCGCGGGACCCGATCAGCAGTTTTACCCACTGGATCGGAATGTGCTGTGCGGCGGTGGGCAGCCTGCTGCTGGTGCTGCGGGGCATCATTGCGGGTAAGGACCCGGTCACCATCCTCTGCGCGCTCGTCTTTGGCTTTTCCCTTGTCGCGCTCTATGCGGCGAGCACCCTCTATCACTTTTATCAGGGAAGCGACCGAACCCTGCTGCGGCTGCGCAAGCTGGACCATTCCATTATTTATGTCCTGATCGCAGGCAGCTATACCCCGATCATCTGGCATGGCATGGAGCATCAGCATGCCGCGGCCTTCCTTGCGGTCATCTGGTCGATTGCGGCGGTGGGAATTCTGGTTAAGCTCTGCTGGCTTTCAGCACCGCGCTGGCTTTACACCTCCCTCTATCTGCTGATGGGGTGGGCGATTGTTTTTGACTGGAATTCCCTCGGCGGTTTCGAGCCGGGATGCCTTGCCCTGGTTGCGGCGGGTGGAATCGCCTACAGCATCGGCGCGGTATTCTATCTGGTCAAGCGCCCGGTCATCAGTGGAAACTTTGGGTTCCATGAAATTTTTCACCTGTTTATCCTCGCAGGCTCACTGCTGCATTTTTTAGCTGTTTTTTTCTTTGTCTTGTGAAAAACAGTCGTCAGATGAGGAAATGGGTGGAAAGTATATGAATTTTGTTTCATTCCCTTTGCATTTTCATTGAAATATGGTATGATATCTCCAAATGATCCAACTAAATTGAACCGTTTGGAGGGCGATATTATGAAAAAGCTGCTGGCTCTGCTTCTGGCCGTCGGCATGGTCACGGGAACCGGCGCCTTGACCGTTTCCGCATTCGATGAGGACGATTACGACAATCTGGATTTTTTTGAGGTCAAGGAAACGAACGAAACCCTCTGTCCGGGGCAGGATTATTACTTTGAAACCGATTGGGAAGGCAGCCCGATCGACGACGATTTCTTTGAGTACTACAAGGTTTCGGTCAGCGTCAGCTCGGATGATGACGACGTCTCCTCCTCGGCGGTCCGCCGCCGGGTCGAGAAGGCCGAATTCGTCAAAAATGAGGAAACCGGGGAGTACTTCTTCCATTTCCGCGCGAGCATGAGCTTCTCCTATCTTGAGAATCTGGATGCGCATATCATGGTGCTGGCCAAGGATAAGGAGAATACCGATAAGCGTTCCTGGTATGAGTTTGACCTGACGATCGGTTATTCGGACGGCGAGATCAGCGAAGTGGTTGACGATTCGCAGTACAGTGTGGACAACAGCAATCCTGCGATTGAGTTTGACGAGGATCTCAAGCTGTGCCGACTCGATTTTGAGGACGGCAGCTATTATACTCTGCGCCTTTCCACCGCAACGAAGTTCAATTTCGGCTACACCAATGTCGCCAACCAGTTTATCGTACAGGCAAATCCCAAGGCCTCTCTCTATTTTCTCTCGTTTTATGCCCGTCCGCGGTTTGCCAATGAGGACGTTTTCAAATTCAAGGCGCCCGCGGATAAGAAATACCTCTACGAAATCAAGCAGGATAACACCCTCGTTCTGCTTTCGGAGGATAATAACAACGGTTACTTCGGCTTCACGACCCGGAATCTCGGCTCCTATGTGGCGTCTGATCTTCCGCTGCGGTCCGCTTCCACTTCGAAGGGAATCTATTCCAATGCCGCGCAGGTGAGCACCCCCTCTTCCCCTGCTTCGGCTCCGGCGGGGAGTGCCGCCGCTTTGCAGGGAATCATCACCCGCAATTTTTCCAACCGGTTTGTGCTGGTGAGCAATGGAACCGAGTATGGAACAATCGATAAGGCCGCAACCTACTCCGTTTCGGTTTCGCTCGAGGGTATGGATGCCGCGAACCTGTACCTCTATACCTATGATGGAACCAATAACCGGCTGATCCAGTCCCCCAACCGTCCGAAGGTCGGAGCCGACGGCAAGCTGACCTTTACCACCAATACCAAGGGGTACTATGTGGTGAGCAGCGGGACTCTGGCGAAATAATCCCGCTTTTTCTGAAAATCGGGACAGCGCAGGACTCTTGATCCATGGAAGGGGATGCCATACGGGCATCCCCTTTTGTCTTGAAAGCCGCGATTTCTCTCTCCGTTCGGCCTTTTTCAAAAAAAACTTGACGGAGACAGGCAAATATGGTAGGATAGTCATACCTCAAAAAGGGGCTTATTTTTTTGTGCCCAAAAATGAGGACACAAGATCCCCTTGAGGGAGGCAGAAATTAATCCGTTTCATAGGAGGTGCCGAACATGCGGGTAAAAATCACTTTGGCTTGCACCGAATGCAAGCAGCGCAACTACAATACCATGAAGAACAAGAAAAACGACCCCGACAGACTTGAGATGAACAAGTATTGCAGATTCTGCAAGAAACACACCCTTCACAAAGAAACCAAATAAGAGAGGCAGGAGAACAGCATGGCAGAAAAAGCTGAAAAGCAGTCGTTCTTCGCCCGGATCGGCAAGTTCTTCCGCGACCAGAAGAGCGAGGTCAAGAAGATCGTCTGGCCGTCGAAAAAGCAGGTCCTGAACAACACGGCGATTGTTCTGGCCGCTGTTGTGATCTTTGCGGTGGCCGTCGGCGTCTTTGACTGGGTCGTTGGACTCATCGTCAGGCTGCTCATCGGCGCGTAATGGAGGGACAAGATGTCTGATCAAGCCAGATGGTACGTCGTACACACCTATTCAGGCTATGAGAACAAGGTGGCAAGCAGCATCGAGAATGCTGTGGAAAACCGCAAGCTGCACGACCTGATCTGCGAGGTCCGGGTCCCCAGCGAGACGGTCACCGAGATCAAGGACAACAAAAAGCGAGAGGTTGAGCGCAAAATCTTCCCGAGCTATGTCCTGATTAAAATGGTCATGAATGACGAAACCTGGTATGTCGTCCGCAACATTCGCGGCGTTACCGGCTTTGTCGGCCCCGGTTCCAAGCCGGTGCCGCTGACCGACGAGGAGGTCGCACGTCTCGGCGTCGAAAAGAACGAGATCGAGATCAACTTTGAGGTTGGCGATAACGTTTCGATCATCGACGGGTATTTTGACGGCTTTATCGGAAAGGTCACCAGCATCGAGAAGGAAAAGGGGATTGTCCGCCTGACCGTTTCGATGATGGGCAAGGACGTACCGGTTGAGCTTTCGCTCGATCAGGTCGTCGCGTTTGTGTAAAGAAAGCGCACCGCTTTTGCGGATGCGGATGGGCCGCTGCAAGTGCGGCCTGTGGGAGGGGCACAGCCCCGCAGATGAACCACTAATTTTGGAGGTGCAAACCAATGGCACAAAAGGTTGTAGGCTATATCAAGCTGCAGATTCCCGCCGGAAAGGCAACCCCGGCTCCGCCTGTCGGTCCGGCTCTCGGCCAGCACGGCGTCAACATCATGGCGTTTACCAAGGAATTCAACGAGCGCACAAAGAACGAGATCGGCATGGTGATCCCTGTCGTGATCACCGTTTACGCCGACCGTTCCTTCTCCTTCATCACCAAGACTCCCCCTGCGGCGGTTCTGATCAAGAAGGCAATCGGAATTGAGACCGCGTCGGGCGTTCCCAACAAGCAGAAGGTCGGCAAGATCACCCGTGAGCAGGTCCGCCAGATCGCCACGACCAAGATGCCCGACCTCAACGCGGCGGATATCGACGCTGCGATGAGCATGATCGCCGGCACCGCCCGTTCGATGGGTATTGAGGTCGTCGACTAAGAACACCCCGCCCAAAACGGGCTTATGGCGTGGCGCGCCCCCCCGAATCGGAATGGGGCATGCGCCGAACGTGGGAGGAAATACTCCGTTAACCACCACATCAAGGAGGAAATGCAATGAAGCGCGGAAAGAAATACGCCGAGAGCGCGAAGCTTGTTGAGAAGCTCAAGCTCTATGATACCGAGGAAGGTCTGGAGCTCTGCATCAAGACCGCCAAGGCCAAGTTTGATGAAACTGTCGAGATTCACGTCCGTCTGGGCGTCGACTCCCGTCACGCGGATCAGCAGGTCCGCGGCGCGGTCGTTCTCCCCAACGGAACCGGCAAGAGCGTCCGTGTCCTTGCGTTCTGCAAGGGCGACAACGTTCAGAAGGCCATCGACGCCGGCGCCGAGTTTGCCGGCTCGGATGAGTATGTTCACAAGATCCAGCAGGAAGGCTGGATGGATTTTGACGTCGTGATTGCCACCCCCGACATGATGGGCATGATCGGACGTCTGGGCAAGATTCTTGGACCGCGTGGCCTGATGCCGAACCCCAAGGCCGGCACCGTCACCCCCGATATCGCCAAGGCCGTCACCGAGGCGAAGGCCGGTAAGATCGAGTACCGTCTGGATAAGACCAATATCATCCATTGCCCGATCGGCAAGGCTTCGTTCGGCACCCAGAAGCTGCAGGAGAACTTCGATGCGCTGATGGGCGCGATCGTCAAGGCAAAGCCTGCCGCTGCCAAGGGCCAGTATGTCAAGAGCTGCGTTGTGGCCACCACCATGGGCCCCGGCGTCAAGATCAACCCCTCCAAGTTCCAGGGCGCCGCCGTTGCCCCGGAGAAATAAGGGAAGCTCAGGCTGTCAATCCCCCATGGAAACACCGGATGGGTTCCATGGGGGATTTTTTTATTGTATAGCTTTAGCGCACAGACCAGCCAGCCCTGCTGGTGAGGGTAAAAAGCTTTCGCTCGAAGAATAGAGCGAATCGGGCAGCAAACAAGAACCTTTGGATGATAGGAAAACTGCCAATAGAGGGATAATTGCCTGCTTACGGGCTGCGGAGCGGGCACTGCAAGAGAAGGAATTTCGGCGCCTCTTGAGAGGCTTGCCGGTACAAAGCCTTTTCAGGGCTGACTCAAGCTCACGGCTTCGCCGGAGGTCATCCTGGCTGTAAGGGGAGGACACCGACATGCGTCGGTGCCGTATAGGGAGTGCCTTTAGGCACCGCTGGTATTGTTTATCCTTATAGAACTGGCAATCATGCCGCATTCTCTTGGACGTGGTTATGATTTGCGTCACGGGCTCGACAAAAGCGCTCTTCTGCGGTAGAATAGAAAACAGAACATGCTGAAAGGATGGATCGCTTTGTCCTACCAATTCATCTGTTACCCCAAATGTACGACCTGTCAGAGGGCGCGGCGCTGGCTGATGGAACATGACGTCCCCTTTGCCGAACGGGATATTAAATCTGATCGTCCCACCGCCGGCGAGCTGGAAAGCTGGTATCGGGAATCAGGGCTGCCGCTCAAAAAGTTTTTCAATACCAGCGGCCTGCTCTATAAGTCTCTTGCTCTTAGGGAGAAGCTTCCCGGGATGGACGAACAGGAACAGCTCGCGCTGCTGGCCACCGACGGGATGCTGGTGCGCCGCCCGATCCTCGTGGGGAAAGAAACGGTGCTGGTCGGCTTCCGCGAGGAGGAGTGGGAGCGCAGGCTGGGCAAGGGGGAATCATCCGATGGAAACGCAGTTTGAGCTGCGCCACCTGACTTATTTCCAGAATAAGAATATTTTTGTCGGAAGCTGCGGCCCTCTGCGCTACCGTCTGGCCCCTAAAGGGGATTGCATTGAGGTAAGCGCATGGAAGGATGACCGCTGCTTTGAGGCGCAGGAGGCCCCTGAACAGACCCAAGTGCCGATCAGCGACGAAGGACTTGCAGAGGCGGTGGCATGGCTCAAAGGACGGATTTGAATCTGCCGGGCTTTGAGCACCCGTTGTTTCAAAGAGAAGGTAAAGGAAAGGGGGCTATCCGATGAAAAAGGCACTGCTTGCGCTGCTCTGCGCAGGCTTCCTTCTGCTCGGCGGCTGCGGGCCGCGGACCTCTTTGGGGGAAGCTCCTTCCGAGTCGGAGCCGCTGAAAAACGGAGAATCATCCCTGCCCGAGAGCGAACCGAAGGAGGCCAATCTTCTGGTTGCCGACGCCGCAATGTATCGGGGGACGATTGCTTCGATGGAGGAGGGAGCGTCCGGTCTGCTCCTGACTTTGGAACAGGCCAAGGGAACCAACTTTGGAGCGGCTTCGATTGAGGCGCTTCTGTCGCCGGAGACAGTCCTTACCTTCCCGATCGGAGAGCTTGAGGAGGGCGGATATCTTGAAATTTATTACGGCGGTCCGCTTGAGGCGCAGCCGGTTACGGTCATTGCCGCAAATCTTTACCCCTCTGCCGAGATGGTGAATTTCAACGGTGTGGTTGGGGAACTCCGGCCCGATTCGGAAGATGCGGGGACGATCGTTCTGTTTGATATCGAAAACGGACAGGAGGTCGTCTACCATTATGCGGCGGGGCAGACCCAGCTCTATCTCGATCTTGCGCAGATCCAACCGGGGGATCAGCTCAATATCTTCCACCGGGGAATCTATACCATGAGCCTGCCGCCGCAGGGGTCAGCCCTCGAAATTCGCAGGATTTCCGAGCCGCTGCCCGCCGCGCCCGCCCAGCCGGATGGGCTTGAACTTCCTGCTCTGGCGGATGGCAAATGAACGGGCGGATATGCTCCTATCTTCCGGCGGAATATTCAGGAAAACAAAGCGGAACCGCTGCAAAAAATTTTTTGCAGCGGTTCCGCTTTGTGCGTCCACAGGCTCGTTTTTAAGGCCGGGAATTTTGTTTGATAGGATTGACGTCCCCTTCGGGCGGGACGATGCAGAGAAAGCGAAGCGGTTCCTCCGAATCGTTGTAAAAACGGTGCTCAAGCCCACCGGGGACATGCATCCACATTCCGGCCTCCATCGGGGCGGTTTCGCCGTCGATTTCCGCCTTGCCGTGTCCATTCAGGCAGATCATCCAGTGCGGCCAGGGATGGGTGTGGACCTTTTCGATTCCGGCGTGCGGCGCAAAGGTGAAACAGCGCATCACATAGTCGCTCCAGAACCGGCCTTCCGGTCCGAAAACGACCCGCTTTTCAGAATTGGGGACAAAATTGGATTCGTTGTTGACCGGCAGATCTGAGATCCGCCCGATGTGTTCGGAAATGGCCATGGCATGTTCCCTCCTGTCTTTTTCTGACTCCATCATACACCGCCGCAGGCCGGGAGGCAAGCCGAAAGCCCCCGGAGAGAGGAAGACCGACCGGCCGTCCGGTCATCGCCCGGTAGGGGCGGTCGGGGTGTTCC
>FORK01000002.1:115793-163719 GCA_900113995.1 Ruminococcaceae bacterium D5
CCCCGGAGAGAGGAAGACCGACCGGCCGTCCGGTCATCGTCCGGTAGGGGCGGTCGAGATGCTCCCGCATGACCCGACGTGCAGTCTCAGGGTCGTGCAGGGAAATCTGCCGGGCGATCTCCCGATGGAAGGAAAGAGTTTTCTTCCTCAGCTCCGGAGTCATTGCCCGACTGATCTCGAGCAGCTGGCCGCGCATCAGCACGCCGAAGGTATTCATCAGCTTCTTTCCCAGCCGGTTTTCCGCCATCGAGGCCACCTGCTCGTGGAATTCGTAGTCAATGTCAGCGAACTGTACCGGGTCCGGGGGTGTTTGGTTCAGAAGCGCTTCGAGCCGGAGATTGATTTCGTCGAGGACAGCGGCCTGTTTGGTGCTGCTGCGTTCGGCGGCGTGGCCGACCGCTTCGATTTGCAGTGCCTGCCGCAGTTCGAACAGTTCGCGATCGGTAATCCGCTCAAAGAGAAGCACCGAGAGCAGCGGAAGGTATCCTTCGCTGTCCTGAGGTTGGTTGATGAGAATTCCCCGGCGAGGGGCGACGGTGGCGATGCCGAGAAATTCCAGAACCCGCAGCGCCTCCCGCAGAGTCGGACGGCTGACCCCGAGCATGGCCATCAGCTCCTGCTCGTTATAAAGCCGGTTGCCGTATTCCAGCTCCCCCCGCGCGATCAGGCCGACGATGGTGCGGACGATGGTACGGTAGGCTTTCTGAGAACGGATCGGGGAGAGGGGGACGTCCATCAGCCGTCCCTCCCGTCAAGGACCGACACTGCGCGGGTGGCGATGACGTCCACGCCGAGGCCGAGCAGATCCTGAAGGACCGTTTGGCCGCGCCGGACCGGCGCTTCGAGAGAAACGGCATGGATGGCGCCGACGGCGCGAAAAATTTCTTCCTTTGGAATCGGCCCGGTCAGGCGCACCGGGCAGAGGGGAAGCGCGCCGCCGCGCACCGTCACCGAAGTGGCGATGTTCCGCATCGGGCAGGTCAGCTCCTGCCGGACATACTCGCGCCCGCGCGGGCAGCGGTTTCCTTCACAGCCGGTCAGCTTGCCCCCCTCGGCGGAGGCGGTGATTTCGCAGCCGTTGGGGCAGAGGATACAGGTGAAAGTCCTAGTCATCTTGAAGCACCACCTTAATCGGAGATTGGGAGAGGAAGACGGACGCCGGAATGGATAACCGCTCCATCTCCGCGGGGTTGGCGCGGGGAAGCCGCTTCGAAGCAATCCGCTTTCCGTCCTGCACCGCGGAAACGATGCATCCCCGCATGGGGCGGCGGGGGCGGAAGGAGACGGTGACATCCGCCTTTCCGCTGACTCTTTGGGGAATGACGTGGCCGCAGCCCTCGCCGGAAACTTCAATGGGGCATCCGCGGAGCGAACCGGAGCAGAACTCCAGCACAGAATCGGCGAGAGCTTCCGCCTCGAGCGAGACAAAATCTGCCAGATCGTGGACGTGCAGGACGTTGCCCGCCGAAAAGATTCCGGGAATGCTGGTCTGATAGTGCTCGTCTACCACCGCGCCCGCGGTGTCCGGGTCGATTTGGGCGCCCGCCATGCGGGTCAGCTCATTTTCGGGAATCAGCCCGACCGAAAGAATCAGTGTGTCGCAGGGGATTTCGCGTTCGGTTCCGGGAATCGGACGGCGGGCCTCGTCAACCTTGCTGACCACGATGGAGGACAGGCGGGAATCCCCGTTGATTTGGGTGACGGTGTGGTTCAGATACAGCGGAATTCCATAGTCGTTGAGGCATTGCTCAATGTTGCGGGGCAAGCCGCTGGGATAGGGCTGAATTTCAAAGACCGCCTTGACATGGGCCCCTTCGAGGGTGAGCCGGCGCGCCATAATCATGCCGATATCTCCCGAACCGAGAATGACCGCCTCACGGCCCACCATGGTGTTTTTGAGATTCATATAGGCCTGGGCAACCCCGGCGGTAAAGATGCCGGAGGGCCGTTGCCCCGGGATGGAAAGTGCGCCGCGGGTCCGTTCGCGGCAGCCCATTGCCAGAATGACCGCCTGTGCCTGATAGACCCGCAGACCCTCGCGGGTCGCGGCGGTGACCACCCGGTCGGTGGTCAGGCCGATGACCGTCGCGCCGGTGACGATCTCAAGGCCGAGCCCGGCGGCGCGTTCGGTAAAGCGTGCGGCGTATTCCGGGCCGGAGAGGGTTTCTCCAAAGCGGGTCAGGCCGAATCCGTCGTGGATGCACTGGCGCAGGATTCCGCCCGGTTCCCGTTCCCGTTCCAGCAGGACGATATCCCGCTCGCCGCGGTCGCGGAGCCGCAGCGCCGCGGCGAGTCCGGCCGGGCCGGCCCCGATGATCACGATCTTTTTTGCAGCTGCTTTCATTGTGGATGCACCTCCCCGGTGAAAAGCCAGGAGCCCTCTCGGGAATAGAGCAGCTCCTCCCGGCTGAGACCGGTTTCCGCCATCAGCAGATCAGCCAGCCGCGTCTGGCAGTAGCCACCCTGACAGCGCCCCATCATTGCCCGGCAGCGGTATTTGACGCCGGTCAGGGTGCGCGCGGGCAGCGGGGAATGCAGCGCCGCCAGCACTTCGGCTTTGGTAATCGTTTCACAGCGGCAGATGATTTCGCCGTAATCGGGATTTTGACGGATCAGTTCGGCCTGCTGTTCCGGCGTTTTGTCCCGGAAGGAAGGAGTCCGCCGCCGGATCGGATCAAAGAAGGGATTTTGCTCCAGAGGCTCGATTTCCCGGATCAGCCGGATCACCTCATGGGCAATCGGCAGCGCGGCGGTCAGGCCGGGGGATTCGATGCCCACAAGGTTGACCGCACGGGGAGCGAGGTCATCCCGGCGTTCGATGACAAAATCATGGTACCCGCCCGTCTTTTTGCCGCTGAGCTTGGGACGGATCCCGGAAAAATTGCGAATAAAGAATTCCCGTTTCAGGTGCGGAAAAATTCGTGAGCCGTCAGCGATCAGCAGATCCATCACCTTCTGGGTGACGGCGTAATCCTCCCGCTCGTCGATGTACTCGTTGCTCGGGCCCACCATGATATTTCCGTCAACGGTGGGGGTCAGGTGGATTCCGAGCCCGCCCGTCTTATAGTTGGGGACGGGGTACGCGGGCAGGGGAAGCATCGGCCCGAGGCGCGGATCGAGCAAAAAATATTCCCCGCGGCAGGGATAAATCTCATAACCCGGAATCCCCAGCATGTCGGAAATCCTGTCGGCAAAGAGTCCTGCCGCGTTGACCACCCAGCGGGCTTCAAACCGTTCGCCGCCCGCAGTAAGCAGCCAGGAATTCTTTATGCGTGCGATTTCGGTGACCGGGTGGGAAAAGAAAAATTCCGCGCCGTTTTTGGCGGCATTCTCAGCCAGCCCCAGTGTGTACTGGAATGGGCTGAGAATGCCGGTGGATCCGGAATAGAGGGCAAACTCCCCTTCGACCGCCGGGGCCAGCTCCCGGATCCGTTCCCGGCCGGCCATCTCAAAACCGGGAGCGCCGTTCTGTTCTCCGCGCGCCTTGAGGGACAGCAGACGGTCGTAATCGTCGGCGGTAAAACCGACAATCAGTTTACCGGTACGCTTGTAGGGGACGTCCAGTTCGGCTGCGGTCCGGTCAAAGGTGCGGTTTCCCTCGACGCAAAAGCGCGCCATTTTACTGCCCGGCTCGTTGTTGAAGCCGGCGTGCAGCACCCCGGAATTGCGGGCGCTCGTCCCGCCGAGAAGATCCGGACTGCGTTCAAGCACACCGATTTTCAGCCGGTATCGGGAAAGTTCCCGCGCGATCGCACTGCCGATTACCCCTGCGCCGATGATGACGAGATCAAAGCGGCGATTCATCTGCGTTTCAATCCTTTCAAAAAGATAATTCAGTTTACTGAATTTATTATAATTTCTTTCTTATAAATGTCAAGGAAAAAAGCGAAGCCTGCCAATGAGGCAGGCTTCGCTTTTAGGAGGACTGTCCGGTGAAAGAGCGGTCACCCGGACAGGCGAAGATGGGGAAATGGATCAATCGCTGCATCCAAGGGAGGAATACCAGAGCTTCCCGGTCAGCGCCCGGTACTGTTCGGTTTCCTGTGCGATCTTGCATGACGGACTGCTCCGCCGCATGGACGGGGCGATCGGCTCTCTTTTCGGGCGCTGCATCCCGAAGAGGCCGGTTGTTCTCTGTGTGAGCGTATCCATACCGTCATCCCCTTTCTGGCGTGGTTTCCCTTTCTTCACTGTCATCCTAACACAGATATCTTATCATGTAAAATATAAGAAATCTAATCAAAATAATAGGAACAGCCTATTGATTTTTGAGCTTCCGCTCCGTTACAATGAGATCAAGGGGGAATGAGGCGTGAATTGGAACACCCTGCGCTATGTGGTGGAAATCGCAGAGCAGAAAAGTTTTTCTAAGGCGGCGCGGAAGCTCTATCTCGCCCAGCCGTCGCTGAGCCAGAGCATCCGCGCGCTTGAGCAGGAGCTGGGAACACCGCTGTTTGACCGCACGCGGTCTCCCTTGGGCCTGACCTATGCGGGGGAGCTGTTTACCAAGTGGGCAAAGGAAAGCCTGCGTTCACAGGAACAGACGGTCCGACGCATTGCCGATGTTGCGGAAGGCGTCTGTACGCGGCTGGTGGTGGGAGTTTCCTTTTCGCGCAGCGCGTATCTTTTTCCGGGTGTGATGGCGCAGTTCCGCCGGGAAAGGCCAAATTGCTCGGTTATTTTAGTCGAACAGCCCACCAGCCTTCTGTCGCAGGAGGACAATCTTGATCTGCTGATTGACGTTCCCCACGATGAATCGCTGCTTGATACCAGCGTCCTTTTGACCGAGGAGCGTCTGCTGCTGGCCGTGCCGCCGAATCTTGCCGGTTCCGTGCAGCCGTCTGGCGGGGATTTTTCGGTCGTTTCCCTCGCCGATTTTTCGGATCAGCCCTTTGTCCTGCTCTCTGAGGATCAGATGCTGAGGCACGTCTGCTTTTCTCTCTGTGCGCAGGAGGGATTTGTCCCGCAGATTGCGCTCGAGTGCCGCAGCCTCCAGACCGCCCATGCGATGGCGGAGGCGGGAGTGGGGGTCACTCTGGTTCCGGAGCTTTTTGTCCGCCATGCGGTCCGTAACAGGACGATGTGCTATTGTGTGATGCAGGGGCACTCGGTGGTGCGCAAACTTGCCGTCACCTACCGCAGCGACCGCTATCTCAGTGAGGATGCGCGAGTTTTGATCGGGCTGCTGCAAAAACTGCTGCGTTGATTTTGCACCTTGCGGCAGACGCAAATTTGGGATATGCTAAAACAATACGGGCATGACTGCGAAAGGGGTGAGAAGATGGCACAATCCTATACGGCGCTGACCACCGGCAGGGTTCCGGGGCAGCTCATCCGCTACGCGGTCCCGGTGGTGCTCACCAGCCTGATGCAGGCGCTTTACAATCTGGTTGATATGCTGATCGTCAGCCGGATGCTCGGCCCGGCAGGGGCCTCGGCGGTCAACAATTCCTCGCAGGTCATGCTGGTTCTGACACAGATTGCAATCGGGCTTTCCAATGGAGGCAACGTGCTGGTCGGGCAGTATTTCGGGGCGGGGGATGGGCGCCGCCGGCAGGAGACGACAGGCAGCTTTTTCAGCCTTTTCGCGCTGCTGGGGCTGCTTTTCTCGGTGCTGGCCTGCACTTTTTCCCGGAGCTTTCTCGTCTTTATGGGGGCACCCGCCCTTGAGGAGGCGGCAGCCTACCTCGAGATTTCCACGCTGGGCCTCTTCTTTATTTTCGGCTATAATGCCCTGGCTTCGGCCCTGCGGGCAGTGGGCAACTCCAGAGCGCCGATGCGCTTTGTCATGATTTCCACCGGGCTGAACGTCCTGCTGGATCTGCTCTTTGTCGGTCCGTTCGGCTGGGGAACAGCGGGCGCGGCCGCAGCGACGGTTCTTTCACAGGGCCTGGCCTTTCTGCTGGCGCTTTTTTATCTGCTGTGCGCCGGAAATCTGTTTTCCTTTTGCCGCGAAAACCTGCGGATGCGCAGAAAATACATCCTTTTGATTTTCAAAGTCGGTGTCCCCTGCGCAGTGCAGATGACAGTGGCCGGAATTTCATGGCTGACCGTAACCTATCTCATCAACCGGTACGGGGTAGTCTATTCGGCGGGAAATGGCTTCGCTGTCAAAATCAAGGACCTCTCGATGATGTTCATCACCGCAATGAGTACCGCCGCCTCCTCGATGATCGCACAGAATCTGGGCGCGGGCCTTTACGAACGGGCCCGGGAGATTCTTTACACTGCGATGAAGCTGGCCGCGGCCTCCGCGGTGGTCATGACGCTTCTCATTGAGCTGACCGCTCCGCTGCTCATCGGCATCTTCACCCCCGACCCGGAGGTGATCGCCGCGGGCGCGCTGAATCTGCGGATCGAGGTGCTCGGACAGGTATTCTATGCGATCTTCATCAGCTATCATGCCCTGATGATCGGGGCAGGCCATACCTGGTGCGTCTTTGGCTCTTCGTTTGCCAACTGCATCCTTTTTCGCGTGGTGCTGGCGGTCTCTTTCGAGCATTTCTTCGGGATCGTCGGCGTTTTCGCCGCCTGTGCCATCGCCCCTTCGATCTCGGTGCCAATCGGAATGCTCTATACCCATTCGAACCGCTGGAGGCGCTCACTGGTCGGAGGAGAACCGATGTGACCCCCGCACTTACAAGGCGTCGCAGCTTTATCAGGACTCGGCAGAAAGTCCGCGCCGGAATGGCACCTGCCTTTCATTCGCCGTTTTTGCAGAGGCCCCTTTGCAATCCCTGCGAAGGCGGCGAGCCATGCCCGTCCGAAGAAGCGGGCAGAACAATTCTTGCTGTAAGGGTCTAACACATCCAGCGCCTGAATGAAGCTGTCTGTCTCTGCCTGTCCGGGGCCCGGTGCGAGCGGCCCGCGGGCCGCCCGTTTTCTCCCGTTGCCCGTCCTGCCTGCCCGCTCCGCCCGTCCGGCGCCCGGCGCGCCCGAGCGGAGGGCGGCATTGCCTTTGCCGGTCCGGGGCGGGTACCGCGTGACGCAGCGACGCGCGGGAGGGCGAGTGCGGGCATCCTGCCGTCCAACACACCTGCTGAAGCATCGTTAGAAAACGGCATGGCCCTGGGGCCATGCCGTTTTTCCGAAGTGCAGGCTTTTGGTTACAGGAGCGGGAGATCCGAAACGACGTACCTGCCGAGAATTTTAGTGCGGATAGCGAACGCACCTTCAAATTCGTCGTATTTGGCGCTGACCGCTTCGAGGGCGCCTTCCTGATTGACCTTGTAGAGATAGGCACCTTCGTCAGCTGCAAGGAAGAGAGTGCCTGTTTTATTGAAAGCGGCGCCGTTGCCGTAGAAGAAGCTGAGACTGGCTTCCGGGTAAAGATCCGCGATTTCAGCGTCAAAATCGCTGGAAACCGCAAGCAGCAGCTTGCTCTGGCCCACGGTATTGACGGTAAAGTAGCTGTCCCGGTCCGCTTCAAAGGTGAATTCCTCGTCGGGGTCTCCCGTGAAGCCTTCGCCCTCCTCAAAGATCTGGGGATCACCGGTGATGACCGGCTCAGAGGCGCGGGGATAGGAAAGCTCAAGACTGACCTCAAGTTCCATCTCGTCATAGTCGAAGCTGCCGTTCTTGCGCAGCTGGATCGTCCCGGTCAGATCGTTGACATCCAGCGTGTCGCTTTCCTTGAGGCTGACCGCCACAAAATAGAGGTATTTCTGATCGAGGGATACGCCGGCGGCCTTTTTCTTCTCGATTTCCACCGTTCCGACATACTTGCCGCCGTTGTCCCATTTGGTCTTGATCTTGACGCCGTCCACCGCGTCCGATTCGTGCACATAGCGGAAGTCGGCGGCGGTCAGACCGGCAAGCGATTCGTCCGCTTTCTGAAAAGCAGACTGAGCAGCGGTCAGCACCTCCAGCCGCTCGGCTGTCAGACGGTCGGCGGCCTGCGATTCGGCGCGGGCGTTCAGAAGCACGAAATCGCCTTCCTCCGCGAGAGATTCGGCGGCCTTCAGAACGGCCGACTTGTCGGCTGCGTTTTCCACTGCCTCGTCGTACTTTGTTTGGGCCTGCTGCAGCGCGGCTTTCCGCTCGGCGAGCAGGGCTTCGGCCACTGCGATTTCTTCTCTCGATCCATTGACGCTTGCGCTGTTGAGCAGCGGGTAATAGACGGTTTCTCCGTAGGCAATCCGGTCAACCGGCGCGGACAGATCGACCGCGGAAAGGTCGTCGTCATACTGATAGGCGCTCGCGCCGATCGAGCCGATGGAGTAGAGAACCTCCTCGCCGTTTTTTGCCAGAGCGGCGGTTCCCATGCTGATGGCCATTGCGGCTGCAAGGCCAAATGCAAAAATTTTTTTCATAGGATGCATTCCTCCAAAGCGGTTCATAGCGGGGCGGATGGTTCCGTCGGGGGGCGCCGGATGCGCCCCGCCCATGATGTCCGGCGTGGGAAGCGGAGCTGTCCCTCGCTGCTGCCCGGCGGGTTCAGAACATGAGTGCCCCGGCGGCTTCATTTTATTGCTGATATGTTTTTGGCAGGACAGCGAGATGATGGAAGAGAAATTTCCGCCGGGTGAGCCGATTGACATCGCTTCGCAGCCTGTGGTATGATTTTTCGAGAAAAACAGGGAAACAGTCCCGGAAAGAGAAGAAACTGCATGGATTCCATTTGCTTGATCGCGCTCGATCTCGACAACACCACTCTGAATGGCGAGAGCCGGCTGGCCCCCAGAACGAGGAATGCCATCGAGCGGGCGCTTTCCTCGGGTGTGGAGGTTATCATCGCCAGCGGACGTTCGAGGCGTTCGCTGCCGCAGGATGTGCTTTCGATCAAAGGGCTGCGCTATGCGGTCACCTCCAACGGCGCGGCGGTCTATGACCTGCGGCGGGACTGCGCCATACACAGGCTCGTCCTCCCGGCGCACGCGGTCAGGCTGTTGATGGAACGGGTTGACCCTGCATTTGAGCTTCAGGCGTTTATTGACGGCCAGGGGTATGCCTCCGAACGGTATCTGGCAGACCCGGGCGCCTATTCTCCCAAAACCGCCGTCGGCGTGGAATACCTGAAAAGAACCCGCAGGGCGGTCGCGGATATGCGCGGCTTCGTGCGTGAGCACTGCGGCGAATTGGATATGCTTGATCTTGTGCTCCCCGGCGGCATAGAGCGGGAACCGATCATCGAGCGGCTGAAAAAGGAGATTCCCGGAGTCTATGTTACCGCTTCGATGAGGCATCTGATCGAGATTGTCCACCGGGATTGCGGCAAGCGCGCGGGCGTCGCTTGGCTGGGCGGACGGCTGGGCTTTGTTCCCCGCCAGATCGCGGCCTTCGGAGATGCCGAAAACGACCGCGAGATGCTCGAATATGCGGGACTTGGCTGCGCGGTGGAGAACGCTGAACCGGCGGTGCGGGCGGCGGCGGATTTGATCGTTCCCTCCAATCTCGAGGATGGGGTGGCATGGGGAATTGAAAAAATCCTGGCTGCCGCGGAAAGAAGATAATCAACAAAAAGAGCGGCTGCGGTCAACGCGGCTGCTCTTTTCGGCAAATTGCAAAACTTGTCACAGAAAATTGCTGACCGCCCGCATCCGGCCTGGGTGCTGCGACCGGGAAGCTTCCTCCTGATTCCTGCAATGCCCGGCCCCGTTGGATTCGCGGACGGCTTAATCCGGCCGTGCGGCGGGTTTAGGTCTGACCGGCTGAGAGACGGTTTTTGACCTGCCGCAAGCTGCGGTCTGTTTATCGAACTCTCAGGAATAGAAGAGCCACCGGACGGTCAGGGCGCTCATCAGGAATCCGGTCAGATCCGCGAAAAGCGCTGCGGGCAGGGTGTGTCGGGTTCGGCGGATGGAGGCCGCCCCATAATAGACGGCGATGGTGTAAAAGGTGGTTTCGGTCGAGCCTTCCATCACCGAGGCGATCCGCCCGATCATGCTGTCCGGACCGAAACGGGTGAGCAGATCCTGAAAGATTACCAGCGCGCCGCTGCCGGAGATGGGGCGCAGCAAAGCGAGCGGCACCACCTCCCCGGGAATCAGGAGCAGACGTGCAAGGGGGGCAGCTGCCGCCGTCAGGAGGTCGAGCGCGCCGGATGCCCGGAAAATGCCGATCGAAAGGATGAGCGCCACCAGGGAAGGCAGAATCTCAAATGCGGTGCTGATGCCCTCCCGCGCCCCCTCAAGAAAGCAGTCGAAGACATTGATTCCGCGCAGCCAGCCGGCCAGCAGGATCAAAAAGATTACCGATGGGATCGCCCAGTCCCCGAGGGCGCTCATCGTTTTGTCCTCCGGCCGGCGAGCAGTTTCGCCATGACAATTCCGCAGACCACCGAGACGGCCGAGGCGATCCATACGCTCGGGAGGATATCGAGCGGATGTTCGCACCCGGCCGCACTGCGCAGCATCGCTGTGGTGGTCGGAATCAGCTGGAGGGACGCGGTATTCATCACGACGAAAAGGGCCATATTGTCGGTGGCGGTATTCCGGGCGCGCTCCTCCTTTTTAAGCTCTTTCATCGCGGTGATGCCCAATGGAGTTGCGGCGTTGCCCAAGCCGAGCAGGTTGGCGGTTAGATTCATGGTGATGGCACGCATCGCTGCACCGCCGGTGTCGATTCCCCGGAACAGGAGGCGGGTCAGGGGGGCGAAGGCGCGGGCGGCCGCGCGGGTCAGCCCGGATTGCTCCGCAACCTTCATCATTCCTCCCCAAAGGCAGAAGTTTCCGAGCAGAGAAAGGGTGAGGCGGACCGCTTCCCCGGACTGCTCGATCGCAGCCTGAGACACCTGCGGCATTCTTCCGGTCAGTCCGCCCAGCAGGATTCCTGAGAGAATCATGCCGCAGAACAGGATGGTCATCATATTCCGTCACTCCCTTCCCTCCTACTTTATGAGGAAAAATGGGGAAAGATTCCTGCCGTTTTCTCCTCAATCTGTGGAAAAAACGGAAAAATCAAAAAAATTTTACAAATTTTAACATTGAAATTCTTTACAAACCGCTGTAAATCCGTTATACTACAAATACCAACAGGCCACCCTTGGAAAAAGGGTGTGATATGGAGAGTACAGAGAGAGGAAAAGGGGAACGTTATGAAAGCGACCGGAATTGTGCGAAAAATTGATGACCTCGGGAGGATTGTATTGCCGATTGAGCTGAGAAAAACACTGGGAATTTCCGAGCGGGACGCTCTGGAAATTTATGTGGACCAGAGCAGCATCGTATTGAAAAAATATGAGCCCTGCTGTGTCTTCTGCGGCGAGACTGACCAGATGACTACTTACAAGGGAAAGAACGTCTGCGTTCACTGTGCCGCTGAGCTTGGCGCCGAGGCTGCCAGAAAGCGCTGAGAATATCTTCGGCGGAGGATGGCGTTTCGTTTTGGTACAGCAAAAACCGCCGCGGGAGGGCGGCGGTTTCAAAAAAGACAGGCAGTGCCTGTCTTTTTTGCTATGGGAAAGTGGGAAAGCCGGTCACCGTTTGCGAAAATAAAGGGCAAGCAGTGCTGCCGCGGCGCACACAGCGGCGAAGAGCAGCACCGTCATAACAGGGAAACGTGAGGTAATGAAGACGGCGGTGGGTCCATCCGCCCCGCCGATGATTCCGATTGAGCTGGCCTGATCCATAAAATTCCTCCTTTCGGGTCAAAGTGGGACGGCCGCAGCGCGGCGCCGCGAGAAAGACGCCTGATAGCGGAAGCCTGCTGCGCGCAGCAGCTCAAGCCCTTCGCGGATTCCGCCGCCCACATGCGCGGAGCGGTGCGCGTCCGAGCCGAGCGTGACGAATTCACCGCCGCATTCCCGGAACAGGCAAAGCTCCCAAAGCTCGGGCATCGTCCGCCCGCCGGGGGAGCGGACCAGTCCCGAAGTGTTGAGTTCCAGAGCTTTGCCCCCGCGGGCAAGGCTGGTGAAGATTTCACGAAGCTTTTCTTCGAAGCAGGTGATGGGCGGGGTGTCTGTATATCCCAGATAGCGGTAGGGATAGGTCAGGTGAGCCAAAATGTCAAAGCCGCCCCAGCGGGTCATTTCGAGCAGCTCGTCGAAGTAGCGGTCCAGAAGCACCTGCGGGTCGGCGCCGGCATCCTGCAAAAAGTAAAAATCTTCGGTTTCACGCAGGTTGTGAAGAGAGCCGATCACCAGATCGCAGGGGAAACGGACCAGCACATCCGCAGCGCGCTGCAAATCGTGTAGCGGCTGTCCCAGTTCGATTCCGGCCAGCAGGGTCAGCCTCCCCTGAAAGGCGGCGCGGTTCTTTGAAATTTCCTCCATCGAGCCGGAAAGACGTTCCTCCCAATCCGGGAGGCATTGGAGGCCCAGATCGCAGTGGTCGGTGACAGCCAGGGCATGCAGGCCACGCGAGACGGCCGCTTCAGCCAGCGCTTCAATGGGCTCGCTGCCGTCAAAGGAATGGCAGGAATGGGTATGATGGTCGAACAGCATTTGCATATTTCATCCTTACAGCCGGCTGCCGCATGCCGCAAAAAATTCTGGGAATTTCAGCCGCAGCCCAGTTTAATGCTTGCATTATAACATGAAATTTCGGCCGATTGCAAGAAATTGATTGATTTTAGGCGGCATCTATGCGAAAATAAAACGATAATGAGAAATTACAGCAGGAGGTGCTTGGATGGATCGGAACAAGGCGCTTGAAGCATTTCGCAGGCACCGCTTTGAAGCGGTGTATTTTGATACCGCCGGGGAGGCGCGGCAATACCTTGCCGACGAGATCAAGGGGGAGACGGTCGGCTTTGGCGGATCGGCGACCTGCGAGCAGCTCGGACTTTATGAGCTGCTGGGCCGGGAAAATACCGTCCTCTGGCATTGGAAGAACCCGGAGGACCGCGGACGCTTCGCAGAGTTTACCACCTACATTACGTCGGCCAACGGCGTTTCCGAAACCGGGGAGCTGGTCAACATTGACGGAAGAGGCAACCGCCTTTCCGCCTCGCTGTTCGGTGCCAAGACCGTTTATTTTGTCTGCGGCATAAACAAGCTGGCTCCCACCCTCGAGGACGCAGTGACCCGTGCGCGTCAGATTGCAGGGCCTGCCAACGCCAAGCGGCTGGGCAGCAAGACCCCGTGCGCCGCACTGGGCCGCTGCATTGACTGCAACAGCCCCGGGCGGATCTGCAGTGCAATGGTCATCCACATGCGCCCGATCATCGGCACCCGCAGTGTCGTGGTGCTGGTCGGCGAGGAGCTTGGCCTGTGATACAGGCCGGGACGCCGAAAGAAAAAGGAGGGATGCCCCGATGAATTCCATGCTTCGCGTCATGGCCGCCTGCAACCGGGTAAAGCCCGGAAATCCCACGGCCTGTACCGACAGCGCCGAAGCCCTTTTGCTCGACGCGGCGGCAAGCTCCCCCGATCTGGTGCTGCTGCCCGCCTGTGCGCTTTCCTCCGCTTCCTGCGGAGATCTCTTTTCCTCCGGGGAGCTGCTTGACGCCGCTTCCGACCAGCTTGACCGGCTTTGCTCCATTTCCGCCGAGCTTTCGTGCTTTGTGGTGGCGGGCCTGCCGCTTTCTGAATGCGGCGGAGCGGTGTCGGCGGCCGCGGTGCTGCATCGCGGCAAGCTGATCGGTCTTCTGCCGGATCATGACCCGCCCTATGGGATGCAGAACACCTATTCCGAGCGTTTTCTGCCGCCCGACACGGTTTTTTCCTGCGGGTCGCTTCGCTTTGCGGTCTGCCCCGGCAATCCGGAGCGGCTGCTCACTCGGGCGGCGGCGCTTCAGCGGACCGGATTTGACCTGCTGCTTGTCCCCGCCTGCGCACCGGTGACCGCCGGTTCCACCCAGCGGTGTCTCGAAGCGGCGCGGATGGTTTCCCGCTCGCTCGGCTGTGCCGTTGCGGTGGCAAACGGCGGCGTTGGAGAAAGTTCCTCTCCTCACCTCTACCGCGGCTTTGCGGCGGTCTTTGAGTGCGGCAGGGAGCTGGGAGCCAAAATCGCCGGACGGGAGGAAATTTCGCTGCTCTGCGACCTTGACGCCGATGTGATCCACTCCCAGAAAACCTTTCACGACTATAAGCCCGTTTTCTTTTCCGCCGCCGCGGACGGCGAGAAGCGCGGACTGCTGCGCCCGCTGCCCACCGACCCGTTCCTTCCCCCTGAGGGGCTGGCGCGGGAGGCATATCTTGACGAGCTCTTCGAGCTGCAGGTGCGCTCCCTCTGCGGGCGAATGGAAAACGCCCGGATCAGAAAGCTGGTGCTTGGCCTTTCGGGCGGACTTGACTCCACCCTCGCTCTGCTGGTGGGAGCCGCCGCACTCGACGCGCTCTCGCTGCCGCGTGAAAACCTCATCGGGGTGACGATGCCGGGCTTCGGCACCAGCGACCGCACCTACTTCAATGCGCTCGGACTGCTCGAGGCGCTCGGAGTCACCAGCCGAGATATATCGATCCGGGCGGCGGTGACCCAGCACTTTGAGGATATCGGGCACGACCCCGCAGTGCGGGATATCACCTATGAGAATGCTCAGGCGCGGGAACGCACCCAGATTCTCTTCGATCTTGCCAACGAGCAGGGCGGGCTGGTGCTCGGCACCGGCGACCTCTCGGAAGCGGCGCTCGGCTGGTGCACCTTCGGCGGCGACCAGCTTGCGGGCTACAACGTCAACATCTGCATCCCCAAAACGGTGGTGCGCCTGATCGTCGAGCGCAGGGCCGCCCGCGGCGGGGAAGAAGAGGAATTCCTCCGCGACGTTCTCGCCACGCCGGTTTCCCCCGAGCTGCTGCCCGCCGCGGAGAGCGGCGAGATTGCCCAGAAAACCGAAGAAATCATCGGCCCCTACGAGCTGCATGATTACTTCCTTTATCACATGCTGCGCTACCGTTTCCGCCCGGCAAAGCTTTATTATTACAGCTGTGCCGCCTTTGCGGGGCGCTACCAGCCCGGCTATCTCCGGGAAAAGCTGATCCTCTTCCTTCGCCGCTTTGTCTCGGGCCAGTTTAAGCGGAGCTGTTCGCCCGACAGCGCCAGGCTCACCGATGTGAGCCTGCACAGCGCCGCCTATCGAATCCCATCCGACCTCGACCCGGCGGTTTTGATCGGCGAGCTGGAAACCATCACATTCTAGGAGGCTATTATGAAAGCTGTGATTACCATTGTCGGCCGCGACGCGGTCGGAATCCTTGCCAAGGCGGCGGCCGTCTGCGCCCGCCATAACGCCAATATCATCGATGTGACCCAGACGGTCATGGGAGAAATTTTCTCGATGGTGATGCTGGCCGACATCGAAAAGCTCACCTGCGACATCTCGGTGCTTTCGGAGGAGATGCAGCAGGCGGTGGCGGATCAGGGCCTTGTGGCGCATGTCATGCACGAGGATATCTTCAACGCCATGCACCGGATATAAGGAGAGCCGCCCATGCTGAACATCAATGAAATATTGGAAACGGTGCAGATGATTCAGGACGAGTGCCTTGACATCCGCACCACTACGATGGGCATTTCGCTCATCGACTGCGCCGACAGCGATATTGACCGCTCCTGCCGCAAGGTCTATGACAAAATTACCCGCCTTGCAGAGAAGCTGGTTGCCACCGGTGAGGGGATTGAGCGCAAGTACGGCATCCCGATCATCAACAAACGGGTGGCTGTGACCCCCATTGCGATGCTCGCGGGGGTTTCGGGCGGAGACCCGGTCAAATACGCCCATACGCTTCAGAAGGCGGCGGATACCATCGGGGTCAACTTCATCGGCGGCTATTCGGCGCTGGTGCAGAAGGGGTTCTCGGCGGGCGATCTCGAGCTGATCCGCTCCATCCCTCGGGCGATGGCGGAAACCGACCTGCTCTGTTCGTCGGTCAACATCGGCAGCACCAAGGCGGGCATCAACATGGATGCCGTCGCGCTGCTGGGGAAGATCGTCAAGGAGACGGCGGATCTGACCGCCGGGCGGCAGTCGATCGGCTGTGCCAAGCTGGTGGTGCTCTGCAATGCGCCCGAGGACAACCCGTTCATGGCGGGAGCGTTTCACGGGGTCGGCGAGCCGGATTGCGTCATCAACGTCGGGGTTTCGGGGCCGGGAGTCGTGCGCGCCGCCCTGCGCCGGGCCGGTCCGGATGTGCCGATTCAGCAGCTGGCCGACGTTGTGAAGAAGACTGCCTTCAAGATTACCCGGATGGGCCAGCTTGTCGGAGCAGAGGCGTCGGAGATTCTCGGGGTTCCGTTCGGCATTATTGATCTTTCGCTCGCCCCCACCCCGGCGGTCGGAGATTCGGTCGCCCATATCCTCGAGGAGATGGGCCTCGAGAAATGCGGAGGCCCCGGAACCACCGCCTGCCTCGCGCTTCTGAACGACGCGGTGAAAAAGGGCGGCGTGATGGCCTCGGGACGTGTCGGCGGACTTTCGGGGGCGTTCATCCCGGTGTCGGAGGACGCGGGAATGATGGATGCAGCCCGCGCCGGCGCGCTGACGCTGGAAAAGCTCGAGGCGATGACCTCGGTCTGTTCGGTGGGCCTCGATATGATTATGCTGCCCGGTGATACCACCGCCGAGACGATCTCCGGCGTGATCGCCGATGAGGCGGCAATCGGGATGGTCAATCAGAAAACCACCGCCGTCCGCGTGATTCCGGCGGTCGGCTATCAGGTCGGCGACGAGCTCAACTTCGGCGGACTGCTCGGCGGCGGGCCGGTGATGCCGGTCAGCCGCTTCTCTCCCGAAGGGCTGATCCGCCGCGGCGGATATATTCCCGCGCCGATGCAGAGCCTGAAGAACTAGCAGTAAGGAGCGACCAGGATTCATGAAGATACTCTGTGCGATGGCGGGCCTTTCCGGCGTCGCCTATCTGCTCGGGAGCATTAACTGCGCCGTTTTGATCTCCCGTCTCTTTTTCGGCGATGACGTGCGCAATCACGGCAGCGGCAATGCGGGAACCACCAACATGATGCGGACGTTCGGTTACAAAGCCGGATTTGCCACCTTCCTCGGCGATGTGCTCAAGGGCACCCTGTCGGTGCTGATCGCCCGCTGGCTCGCGCCGGTCTTTGGGCTTGAGGCGGTGCACGCCGCTTCGGCGGCGGCCATTGCTGCGATGCTCGGGCATATGTATCCGGTCTATTTCCGGTTCCAGGGCGGGAAGGGGGTGGCCACCGCTTTCGGCGCGGTGGCTGCGCTGCATCCGCTGATTCTGCTGGTGCTGATCGCCGTCGGACTGCCGCTGATTCTGATCACCGGCTATGTTTCGCTGGGATCGATGACCGGGGCGGCACTCTATCCGTTCATTCTGCTGGGTACGATGCTTTACCGCGGCAGAATCGATGAGCTTTCGCTGCTGCTGGCGATCCTTCTGGTGGGAATCATCCTCGGCAACCATCGGGAGAACCTCAGGCGGCTGCGCGAAGGGACCGAAAATAAATTCTATAAAAAGAAGTGACAGGCAGGGCAGAAGAAAACGGCGCGCCCGGGAATGGGCGCGCCGTTTGCCGCGGAGAGATCAATATCCGGTGACGAGATCGAGGGATTCGTCCTGCGACACCCACTGGTCGTAGACGTTGATCACCCGGAAGCTTTCCTTCGTATCCCGGATGATGACGGTGGCGATGCCGGCGTTGATGATCTGCCGCTTGCACATCGCGCAGGCGTTGGCGTTTTGCACATAGGCGCCGGTGGACGCCTCACGCCCGACCAGATAGAGGGTGGCGCCGAGCATGTCGCTGCGCGCCGCGTGGATGATGGCGTTGGCCTCGGCGTGGACCGAGCGGCAGAGCTCATAGCGTTCTCCGCGCGGAATGTTGTTCTTCTCGCGGGTGCAGAACCCAAGATCTGAGCAGTTCTTCCGGCCGCGCGGCGCGCCGACATAGCCGGTGGAGATGATTTGGTCGTTTTTGACGATGATTGCACCGAAATTGCGCCGCAGGCAGGTGCCGCGTTCCGATACAACCTCGGCAATGTCGAGGTAGTAGTTGATTTTGTCGCGTCTGTCCATCGAAGGTGCCTCCTTTTCGCGGGGAATGTCCGCAGGCTGTTTCATTTTGATTGTTCTATCATAAAATAAAATTCAATCCGGCGCAAGAGGGTGCGAAAATTTGCCTGTCCGGCGCCTTTCAGGAGGGATTGCGATGGCTCTGACCGACCGAGCCCGGCTGCGCGAGCTGCTGGAACGGCACGGCTTTACTTTTTCAAAGGCGATGGGGCAGAATTTTCTCGTCAACCCGTCGGTCTGTCCGCGGATGGCCGAGCTGGGCGGAGCTGCTCCCGGGGTCGGGGTGCTGGAGATCGGGCCGGGGGTTGGAGTCCTGACCGCCGAGCTGGCCCGCCGGGCCGGCAGGGTGGTCTGTGTTGAGCTGGATCCCCGGCTGCCGCCGATTCTTGCGGAGACGCTTGCCGAATTCGACAACGTCGAAATCGTGCTCGGGGATGTGATGGAGGTTGATCTCCAAAGCCTGATCGCCGGGCGCTTCGGCGGGATGCCGGTGGTGGTCTGCGCGAATCTGCCCTACTATATTACCACCCCGATTCTGATGCGGCTGCTGGAGTCGCGGCTCCCGATCGAAGCAATCACCGTGATGGTGCAGAAGGAGGCCGCGGCCCGGCTCTGCGCCGCTCCCGGCGAGCGGGAATGCGGGGCCATCTCGGCCGCGATTGCCTATTATGCCGAGCCGCGGGTGCTTTTCCCGGTGTCCGCGGGTTCATTTATGCCCGCGCCCAAGGTGGATTCAGCGGTAATCCGGCTCGACCTGCGGCCGAAGCCTCCGGTAAGCCCCGGCGACGAGCGGCTGATGTTTGAGCTGGTGCGCGGAGCCTTCGCCCAGCGCCGCAAGACGGTGCTCAACGCCCTTTCCGCCTCTCTGGGGATTGGAAAGGACGAGCTTACGCAGGCATTCCGGACGGCCGGAGTGGATTGCGGTCAGCGCGCCGAACGGCTGACCCTGCAGCAGTTTGCGGATCTCTCCGACGCGGTGAGGGCGCTGCGCGCGGCCGGACGCTTTCATTTTTAGTACAGCAGGACTGAAAGAAAAACTTTTTGATCTTGTTACACAACTGTAACAATTATAAAAAAATCTTTCAAAAAGATGACAGAATTAAGCGGAAAACTCTTGCATTTTGGAAACGGCTGTGTTATACTGCAAACAAGTTCTAGTAGAACAGGTTAAAGTTGCCTGATTCCTGGCTGGAAACGTAATTTTTAAGGAGGATTTTTAGAGATGAAGAAGTTTTTAGCTTCGCTGCTCGCCGTCTCGATGGTTGCGGGCATGGCCGCAACTTCCTTTGCGTATGAAGTGAAGGACGGCACCCCGGATAAGGATGATCCCTCGGTTGCTTTTGAAGCGATGATCAAAGAGAAGAGCGGCCACTATTATTACGATGACGACGACGGCTACCCGATCGCCGACGTTCTGATCGGACCGTTTGGTTATGACTCCGAGGACAAGAACCTCAAGACCGACAACTCGATTGAGTTCGGCAAGACCGCTTATTACCTGCTCACCGCTCTGAGCCTTGAGGGCGCCGACAAGGAGAAGGATTATACCAATGAGAACAAGGGTGCAGCGGACAAGGACGAGATTCTTGATGCTGCCAAGGTTCGCCTGATCACCGACTCCAACTCGACCTCCAACCTGAAGATCAAGGAAGATCTCGAGGAAGGCAAAGACCTGATCAAGGGCATTGCTGTTTCCAAGAAAAAGATCAATGATGTTGGCTATTATGAGCATGAAGCCGGCTCTGATCTTGATGACAAATTTATTCCTGATCCTAAAGCGCTGGAACTCCTTGAGAAGTATGGCTTTAAAGAGGGCAAGTACTACTACATGATTGCCCTCACCATCGAGGATTCCTCCTCTGTTTCCGACGATGACATCATCGGCACCTTCACCCTTTCGAAGTCCAAGAAGCCGAAGTGCGACGATATCGACTTTGACTTTGCAATCAATGTCGACTGGGAGTACAGCTACCGCAAGAACAGCGATGAGCTGGTTATCACCGGCGATTTCGAGCCTGTCCTCGCCGAGAAATACTATGCCATGAAGTTCGACTGCGACGAAGAGATTGAGATCACCTTCGAGGATGACTCGACCTTTACCGTTGACGTTTCCGGCCAGCCCAAGACTCTGCTGTACTACGATACCGATTTCAACTCCAAGATTGCTGCGAAGTATCCGCTTGCCGAGTTGAACTTCTGGAACGGCAACGGCGCGAAGTTCAACCGTACCGGCGAGTTCTTCCTTGCGGTCGGTGAGGACGCCGAGGATTATGCCCAGTTCCTCTATCAGGTCAATTCGGACGGCTCCCTTTCCGAGGTTGCCGGCGCTGAGTACGACGATTCCGACGGCGGTTTCTACTTCAAGACCCGCACCCTCGGCACCTATGTCTTCTCCGACATGGAGCTTGAGGTTGGCGGTTCTAGCAGCTCCGACAAGGACGACGCCATCGTTGTCTCGCCCGTCGAGCCTGTTACCCCCGTTACCCCCATCAACCCCGGCACCGGTGCCAGGGCCTAAGACCTAAGACTAATCGGTTCCGTTGATGCGAAAAACGCCCCGTGGAATTTCCACGGGGCGTTTTTATTGGTGAGGGAAGCCGCCGCTTCTGCTGGCGGAGGAACCCCCAAATGTGTTACTTCAAGCGCCGGGCGAAGTGCACTGCTGACGGTTTCTTTTGACGGCAAAAGCCGCCGAACGGCAGTGAGCGCTCTGTTACAGACCTTTGCGATCAACGGCATGTAGAGAATGTAAATTCGGCACATCCTTAAGACACTTGCGGCAACAGTCCCTGCTCTGTTCGGGGCTGGCCCGGGCCATTGATACATCCTGTAGACGCTTGCGGCGACAGTGTGGATGCTTAACGCCGGCTGAGCCGGTGGCTATGAATTTGACAGAGATCTGGAGGAAAAGTTTTCTTTTATTGTTACCATCATGTAACGAATTCACGAAATTATCACAAAAAAATAACAATTTTCCGGAAAAATCCATTGCATTCCAGCGGATGGTATGCTATAATCCTAATATGTTCCGGCGAGGATGATGGAGAGTTCCGGAGCCGGACAGCACATTAATTTTAAGGAGGATTATTGAAACATGAAGAAGTTTTTAGCGATGCTTCTCTCGGTATCCATGGTTGCGAGCATGTCCGCGGTTTCCTTTGCGGTTTCCGGCAGCAGCCGCACTCTGAGCGGTACCCCTGACAAAACCACACCTGCTGATGCCTATGCATCGATGATTAAGGATGGCAAGTATGACGACGACGACGGCTATCCGATCGACACCACTCTCATTGGACCATTTGGCTACAATTCTGATGACAAGAACCTGACCATCGATTCGGTGGAATATGGCAAGACCGCCTATTTCCTGCTCACCGAATATTACCTTGATTCCGGTGACGATGAGCAGACCCGCTTGGTCACTCAGTCTGAAAGCACCGATAAGCTGAAGGTCAAGGGCGATTGGGAAGAGGGCAAGAGCCTTGTCGATGGAATGGCCATCACCAAGAAGAAGGTCAACGGCTTCGGCACCTATGACGATCTTGATGACAAGGACAACTTTACCGAGGACAAAGACTTTACCTCTGATATGGTGAATGACTATGGTTTTGTCTCCGGCAAATACTACTACATGGTCGCCATCACTGTCGAGGATTCTTCCTCGACCTCCGATGCGGACATCATCGGCACCTTGACTCTTTCGAAGTCCAAGAAGCCGAAGGCTGACGACATCGACTTCGACGTTGCGATCAATGTCGACTGGGAGCAGAGCTATCGCAAGACCGAGGATCTGACCATTACCGGCGACTATGATCCGATCTACTCCGAGACCTACTACGCGCTGAAGTTTGACTGTGACGAAGAGGTTGAGCTTGGCTTTAATGACGATTCGACCTTTACCGTTGACGTTTCCGGCCAGCCCAAGACCCTGCTTTATTTCGACACCGACTTCAACTCCTCGATTGCTGCGAAGTATCCGCTTGCGGAACTGAACTTCTGGAACGGAAATGGCGCGAAGTTCAACCGTACCGGCGAGATGTTCCTCTCGATCGGCGATGAGGATTACGACGACTACTACCTCTATCAGATCAATTCGGACGGTTCCCTCTCTGAGGTGCCTAACGCCGAGTACGACGACGCCGATGAGGGCTTCTACTTCAAGACCCGTACCCTCGGCAGCTATGTCGTCTCCGATATGGAACTGGACACCAGCGCCACCGAATCGAGCGACGAGAGCGACGACATTGTTGTGACCCCCGTTGACCCGGTAACCCCTGTTAACCCCGGCACCGGCGCGAGAGCCTGAATCCGGTTATCCGACAAATTATTTTTGACGAAAACAGCCGCCCACTTCTCCAGTGGGCGGCTGTTCGTTATCCGAAAAAGACGCCCTGCGGGCGGTCCCTTAAATAGGGCCGCAATTCGGGCGTCTTTAGGGGACTCGCAGGCAGGGAATCCGGTCAGCTGTTGGATTCGAGATCCGCGAGACGGGGCGGGAAAAATTCGTCGGTCGGAAAGGCGATCTTCCTGAAGAGCTCGCAGGGATCGTCGGTGCTGTCCTGTGCGGTGCATTCCTTGTCGGGGATGCAGAAATCATAGATCGGGATCATGATCTGGACCTGACGCATCAGCTGAACGATCGAGAAAAGCCCAAGGGTGATGCAGAGCTCGCGCTCGATACAGACCTCATGGAAGCAGCCGTCAAACTGGCAGGCGATTTCCTGCGGGGGGGCAAAGCGGCGAGGCCTGGGCGGGCAGCAGGGGCATACCCGGGAAGCCAGCACCATCGGGTCCACCACCTGCACATTGACGATGGGGGCGTTTCCGCAGGTCTGTGCCAATGCGGCGTCGGTCGAGAAGGTTCTGACGCTGGCCTCGCTGCCGAAGAGGATGACCTTCTTGGAGAAGGTGGCGAGTCCTTCCAGACAGACAGGAGGGCATCCGGGCGCCTGATAGGCGGCGACGCACACTTTGAAGAAGAAGGTCATATCCACCGAGAAGAACCCCTTGTTGAAGGCGAGCGGCTCTACCTCGAAATGGACGCCGCAGACCTCTGCGCTGCGGACTTTGATGTTGGTTGCCTGATCGATCACGCTTTGGCCGGCATCGGTGAAGTAGACCGGGAGATCCCGCACGCAGTCTTTGTCATAAGACTGACAATGATATATACAAAGGGTACATTAAAAATCCCGGAAGATAACCGAGATGGAGAAAGGCTGATTGCGGCCGGCGGGGCGGGAGTATTCGATGCGGTCAACGACAGTTTTCAGGAGGCGGTTTTGTGTGGCCGGGTCGCCTGCGCCGTATTGCATGAGGACGCTGCGGAGGCGTTCGGCAAGGGCGCGGCGGTTGGCGCCGACGATCACTGCTTTTTGCTGGGAAAGGTCATCGAGGGCGGCTTGCAATTTGGAGAGCCGCTGCATCAAAGAACCTACGCGCTCCTGATATTCTTCGACGGAATAAACGCCCTGTTCGAGCAGGGACATGATGCGGGATTTCTGCGGGGAGATTTCTGCGATATCGCGCTGAAGCCCGTTAATCTGTATATCGAGAATGGTTGTGTCAACCGGGCCGCTTTGCTTGGATGTGATTTCTTCCAGGCGTTTGGCCAGATGCTCAAGGACGGAGTTTTCCAGCTCCCGGAAGCTGGCGGAGCCGCAGCAGCCCTTTTTTGTGCAGCGAATGTAATTCCACCGGCTCCGGCAGGTGTGCATCACCATATGGCTGCCGCAGTTGGCACAGATCACGAGGCCCGCGAGCGGGCTTTTGATTGTGCCGGTATTGTAGGCCGGGAGGTGGTGGCGGGTGCGAATCTCCTGCGCGCGGCGGAAAGTTTCTTCGTCGATGATCGGGGGATGAAGTCCCTGTGAGATGATCCAGTTTTCTTCCGGCTGGTGATGCGCTGTCACTACGCCGGACGGGGATTTTTTGCGGATGACCCGGTTCCAGACGACTTTGCCGGTGTAGGTCGGATTTTTGAGGATGCCGCGCACCGTAGAGCGGGAGAAGTAGCCGCAGCGCCGCCCGGTGATTCCGAGGGAGTTCAGATGTTCCGCAATGATGTGGGAACCGGCACCCTGATTCACATACATGTCAAAGATCATGCGGACATACTGCGCCTGATTCTCGTCGATTTCAAGGGTGGGAGTGCGGTTTACATAGACCTTCCGATAGCCGAAGGGAGGGTTTGACACATAGCCCCCCTCGTGAACGGTTGTCATCAGACCGCGGTAAAGCCGCTTTTTGATCAGCTTGTATTCCTGACGGGACATGAAGGTTTTGAATTCGGTCATCTGTTCGTCGTTTTCGTCCGACAGGTTATAAATCTTCTCGGGAGTGACGATCAGCGTGGAGGAATATTTGAAGGTTTCGAGGATCAGTCCCTGATCCTTCATGCCTCCGCGCCCCAGGCGGTCGATATCCATGCAGAGGACGCCGTCGCATTCGCCGCCTTCGACCGCTTCGAGCATGGCCATCATCTGCGGGCGGGCGATGATGGATTCGCCCGAAACGACCTCTTCAAACACGCGGGAAATCACGTCGCCGCGCTTGGCCGCGTATTCCTCCAGTGTGCGGCGGTGCCGCGCAAGGGTCACTTCAACCGGCTCGGAGGGATCATCCGAGCGGGATTTTCGCAGATATTCAAACAAGATCATGGTGTGGCTCCTTTTACGCCTCACAGGCAAAGATGGTATCTTGACACGAAAATAGAAAAGCTGATATAATGCAACTGGAATATAGTTGCAAGGCGGTGATGCATGAAGATGCCTAAGAAAGAATATTTATTGGAGTGGGTCACTAGAAAACCAATTCCCAAAAATTTCACAATAACCGATCTGGATGCACTTATGGCAAAGTGCGGATGTCAAAAAAGGCAAGGTGGACGTGGTTCGGGGATTGCATATTATAACGAGAGGACGGGCAGAATTCTACAGTTCGATGCGCCGCATCCGGGAAATGAATTGAAGATTTATCAAATTAAAAAGGTGATAACTTATCTAAAAGACATAGGAGAAATATAGGAGGACGGACATGAACGGCATGATGGAGTATCAAGGCTATCACGCAAAAATAGAATATAGTGATGAAGATAAATTATTTATTGGAGAAGTATTCGGAATAAGAGATTCACTTAATTTTCATGGTGAAAGCATTCAAGAGCTGGAAGAAATGTTCCATCAAAGTATCGACAATTATCTGGAAAACTGCCGCGCCTTTGGCAAAGAGCCAGATAAAGAATTCAGAGGTTCTTTTAATGTGAGGCTGACGCCGGAGCAGCATCGGGCAGCGGCATTGGCAGCAAAATCACGTGGCATTACTCTGAATCAGTTTATAGCACTGGCAGTGGAGGAATGCCTGAACCCTAAAGGAGTAAAAGAAACTTTGATGATTTTACCTGTGATAAATCAAAAGATAGGAAACAGTGAATTCAGCACACATTCATACAAAAATTATAAATTAAGCAATCAGGAAACAGTCAAAAAAGAGGTGATTTTTCCAAATGAATACCAGTGCTAATATCATTCAATTCAGAGTAAATGAAGCAGAATTCAAAGTGAACCCGGACAAAGGAATATTGCAAGTGCAAACGCAGATTCAATTTAATTTGGGGGAACCTGTTGACGAAAATGACAAGACAGTACTTATTAAGAGTATAACAGCCATAACCGCCCCGAATAGGGATGATTTTCTTATTAGAATTGAAGCCGATACGGTGTTGGAATTTAACACAGTGCCGCAGGATTACAAAACCCTTTTTGAAAAAACCTGCATCCCAATTGTGTCTCAAAGATTATTTGATATGGTTGACAATGTTATGAAAAATATGGGTCGTGCCCCGCTGTTTCAATCTGCGCAGCCTGAAGGGAGCGGGAATTAGAACTTTGCCCGCAGCTCTACGACACGACCGATAATTATGACCGGAAGTTTTTCAATTTTATGGTGTAATCATATTATCGAGGGACTCTCGACTATGGCAGTCAGGGCAGGGAAAGCAAGACATGCTTTCTGCATTTTTTACGGTATAGATGTAGAAATTATCGTTCAGTTTATTGCACCAAACAGTATGGTAATACTGGCCGGACTGTCCAAAATAATTGATGAGAGCAATGTTTTCTGTATAAAATTCCAGAAGGAACTTTAAGTTATACTGCTTATGATTTTCTTCGGAAACATCTTTTAGTAAAGCGTTTTTTTGGTTTAGAGCTTGGCGGTACTTATCCTTATAGGAGTTCAGCTCTGATTGGAGAATTTCAAAATCGGAACCGACTTCCTCTGCCGCGGCGCTTACGGTAGCAACTTTATTATTCAGTTCCCAAATGTAGAGAGAAAGACTGAAATTACCGGCGAGCGAGATGCAGAGCAGCACAGCGCAGACCCCGGCAAGGATGCGGGCATTTCGTACTTTATTCGGGCCGATATAGGCGCCGCAATGCGGGCAGACGCGGGTGCCCTTTTTTACCACGCAGCCGCAGGCCTTGCAGCAACAGACGGTTGTTTTTGCAGCTCCGCTTTCCGGCTGATCGGCGGAGTGGGAGACCGCGGGGGCGGGCGTTACCTTTGGCTTTTTGGTAAATACTGCAATAGCCAAGATCAAGCCGATCAGAAAAACAACCGCGACACAGGAAGCGATGATTAAAAGCATTTGTAAGTTTATCATACTATGTCCTCCTGAAAAATTTACCAATTTACCTTCCAGAAAAAGTGTGATATGATGAAGCCTGTCGATAATAAGGATGCGGCCGCGCCGGAAAGGCAGGACAGACAATGACGCATCAACAATAATGCAGATTGGCAAAGGATAAGAGAAACGATATCGGTACTTACTCCTTGCGAGAAGGTTGCTCTATATGCTTTGCTGCAATTAGTTCTGCTAGATCCAGAAGCTTTGAACGTTCCTCCGGGTCAAGTTTGGATAGAATCTTGATCAATTTTTGATCAAATGCAGGAAGCTCGCTGCCGTCTTCGGTAGCGGGCTTTTCTGCCTCATAATAATTACTCCTGCCAAATAGATCGCTCGGACTAACGTTAAAAAATTTCAATATTGCTAATCTGCTATTTCTGTCAGGCCGCTTTTTGCCTGTCTCCCATTCGCTTATGATTGATTGAGAAACACCGAGAGCCTGTGCCAGTTCGGATTGTTCCAGATTTTTTTCTGTGCGTAGGCGTTTCAGATTGAAGCGAAAATCTTCCATGTCTTCAATGGATTCGTCTACAATGCGTACTACCGGCATCCCCTGTAAATCTGTGCGGCCTAACAAGTAATCAAGGGACACGTTATAAAAATTTGCTATTCGAATCAATGTATTGGTATCTGGGTCACGTCTGCCGTTTTCGTATTGGCTTAAAGTGTTTGGGGCCACATTGAGCAGTTTGGCCACTTCGATTTGTGAGAGATTTTCGCGTTCACGAAGATAACGTAAGCGTAGCATTGTCAGCCCTCCTAATTTCTTGTCAATATATTCTCATAAAGAGAAAAATAAAGCAACAAAATTCTCAAAAAGAGTTGACAAGCGATAAAAATATTGCTATTATAATCTCGAAACGAGAATTTCAGTAATATAGGAGGGAAAAAATGAGAAATTGGCTCAAAAACCTGCGTATCAGTAAACAGATGACACAGGCAGAGGTAGCGGAACAATGCGGAATCGCGACAAACCACTATTGCAACATAGAAAACGGAGTGCGCAGGCCGTCACCGGAGGTGGCGCAGAAGCTGGCCGGAATACTGGGGTTTTCGTGGGAGCGGTTTTATTTGCCGGAAGGAGAAAGGGCATCATGAAAATCAAAAGAAAAGCCGCCCAGGAGGGCGGAAAGGGAGGAACATCAAATGACCAAGCGGACAAAGGCGCTGGACCTGACCAAAAAGGTAAAGGATGCGGTCTGGGCGCGGGACAAGCAATGCTGCGTTCTGTGCGGTAGCCCCGAGGCGATGCCGAACGCCCATGTCGTTGCCAGAAGTCATGGCGGGATGGGAATCGAGCAGAATATCGTAACCCTGTGCCGGCATTGCCATGACAGGTATGACCACACCGCAGAGCGCGGAGAGATCAGGATGCAGCTGGAGGAATATCTAGCTGATCAGTATCCCGGATGGGACGCGCTGGACATGGTTTATTCGAAGTATCCGCGAGGATACGGCATAGGACAAACCGGCTGAAACGTAGGCTGTTGTGAAAGGGGAGCTGAAGATGCTGTTTGACACCGGAAAGCATGGAATCGGAATGGTAGAGGTAGACCGGATTTACACCAAGCCGGACGGGACCAGAGTAGGGAAGAAGGACGAGCGGACCGCGAACGAGATCACCTATCTGGTTTTTCCGTCCGGGAACTGCGGGATTGTGAAAACCAAGCTGATCCCGACCACCCCGGAAGAAAAGGCGGCGATTCATGAGCGGCTGCGGGAAATCTGCGCCAGAGCTACCTATGCGGTGACGTCCGCCGAGCCCGAGCCGGAGGCGAAGGGGGAGCGGGAACCGTCACCCATGCAAGGGACGCCCAAGAGCGCGAGCAAAGCGAAGCGTGATTGGATGCGGCCTACTGCCCCAGGGGAGGCGGGCGCGTGATGAAGTACATATTCTTTTGTCGAATCGCGGCAGCGGCCGGGTGGATCGGGGCGTTTTTTATCGCCCCTGGGATGATGGATCAGGGCTACCCATTGTGGACAAGCCTGCTGGTTGGCGCTGGGTCTTTAGGGGCCGCGTGGCTCTTCGGAGAGCTTGCAGGCGTGATGATCGCGGTGAGGCAGGCGGACAAGCTGGGAGGACATCATGATCGATGAAGAACTGATTTGCCGGGACTATGAAAACGCGGCGCACCCTGCGGCGCAGGTGCGGATCATCTGCGAGCTGCACGCGCTGAATGTGAATACGGTCAAGGAGATTCTGCGAAAGCATGGCAAGAATGTTCCGGAAGCCATCCCCGATATGGTGGGCGCCAAGGCCGACGCGCACAGCACCCACAGCGGATGGACCGAGGAAAAGGCCAGAACGCTGCGCGCTTTAGCCGAGCAGGGGCTATGTGCAAAAGAGATTGCGGAACGAATGGGATATACCGGCGACACAATCCGCAAGCGGGCACTGGCGGCGGGGATAAAGGTCCGATACGGGCAGCGAAAGATCGATGAAGAACGGTTTCGGGAGCTGGCCAGAGAACACACCGCCCGGGAAATCGCGGATATCATGGGATTTGTGGTGGGCACGATCTGGACCTTTTCGAAACGGAACGGGATTGAGATGGTTCCCGAGCGAAAAAAGAGACAAAAGAAGGCCGCCCTGTGACTGGCATCACAAAGGCGGCAAAAAGAGGAGTATGGACTTTATGAACAGTATAGCAGACCGGAAGGAAACCGTCAACTGCGGAAAGCGGCTTTGCGGGGATTTTGGAGTTGATTTTTGCAAAGACGGCGAGCAGTTTGTGATTGTGGAAAACGGAATGGAGCACGCGCGGGGGAAGAACCCGATTGTCGTCTGGTCGGTTTACTGCGGGATGCTCGAGCAGCGGGGCCGCCGGGCGCTGGGAAACTGGTGCGGCCGGCATGGAAGGAACCGCCACACCGGGGAGGCAGAACATGAAGAAGGCTGACAAACTCCCTTCAGAGCTGACACAGGAACAGAGGATTGCGGAGCTGGACAGGCTTGCGCGGGAAGGCTCGGCCATGCCGCCGTATCTGACGCAGGCGGAGCAGTTCTTTTTTCAGTCGGTGAGGTCGCTTTGTCTGATGGTCCGGGCGAAGCTGATTCCGGACAAGCAGGCACAGGGGGAGTATCGGAAGATCAGGCGCGCCTATGACCTGTCCTCCGAGCGGGAGCGCGGAGAGCGGGAACAGATGGGGCGAATCGAGCGGGCCACCGAGGCGCTCACCATGGTGGTGAGACAGGACGGATGCCCGATCTGCCGGGAGACGCTGCGGGTTTTACTGGGATTGAGAGGCAAAGCATGAAGCTGATTATCAGATACCGGGACGCGGGCGGGGCCGATCAGTACGTCAATATTGACGCGGATCGGATGGAAGAAGAAAACGGGATGATCCGGGCGTATGAGAGCGGGAGCCTTGTGGCGGTGATCGACGCAGGGTATATCAATCTGGCGTATCTCAGCGGAAAGGAGCCGAAATGAACTACATCGAATTTTTGAAAACAAAAATCGCGGTATCGGAGCCGTCCGGTTTCGAGCCGGGGCCGGTCAATGCGGTATTGAAGCCGCATCAGGCGGACGCGGTGCGCTGGGCCTGCCGGGGCGGGCGCCGGGCACTGTTCGAGTCGTTCGGTCTGGGCAAAACGGCGCAGGAATTGGAATGGTGCCGCCTCTGTGTGGAGCACGACGGAGGGAGGGCGCTGATCGTGCTGCCGCTGGGAGTGCGGCAGGAATTTACCCGCGACGCGGTGGAGCTGCTGGGAATGCCCCGGCCGCCGTATGTGCGCACAATGGCGGAAGCGGACGCTGCCGAAGGAAGCATCCTGCTGACCAACTACGAGCGGGTGCGGGACGGGGATATCGATCCGAAAGCGTTTACGGCCGTCGCGCTCGACGAGGCGAGCTGCCTGCGCTCCTACGGGTCGAAAACCTATCAGGAATTCACCAGTCTCATGCAGGGGGTGCGCTATAAGCTGGTGGCTACGGCGACCCCGGCCCCGAACCGCTTTAAGGAGCTGATCCATTATGCCGGGTATCTTGAGGTCATGGACACCGGGCAGGCGCTCACCCGATTTTTTCAGCGGGATTCTGAGAAGGCGGGAAATTTGACCCTGTATCCGCATATGGAGCGGGAATTCTGGCTCTGGATGTCCTCATGGGCGCTGTTTTTAACAAAGCCGTCCGATCTGGGCTATGACGACGCCGGATACGACCTGCCGCCCTTTGAGGTGCGGTATCACAAGCTGCCCGCCGCCTCCAAGCCGAAGGAGGACCGGGACGGGCAGACCAAGCTTGCGGCGGATGCGTCTCTTTCGCTGCCGGACGCCTCCCGTGAGAAGCGCGACAGCGTAACCGAGCGGATCGCCAAGGCAAAGGAGATCGTTGATTCCGACCCGGAGGCGCATTTCATCCTATGGCACGACCGGGAGGACGAGCGGCACGAGATCAAGAGGGTGTTTCCCGGCGCTGTGGAGGTCTATGGGACGCAGGATTACGAAATCCGCGAGCGGGCGGTGCTCGACTTCGCGGACGGGAAAACCCGGCTGCTGGCGACCAAGAAAGAGATCTCCGGGCAGGGGTGCAACTTCCAGCGGCACTGCCACCGGGCGATCTTCACCGGGATCGACTACAAGTTCAATGATTTTATTCAGGCAATCCACCGGATATACCGGTTCCTGCAAACCGAGCGGGTGCTCATCGACGTGATTTACACCGAGGCGGAGAGCGAGGTTCTGCGCGTCCTGCTCGAGAAGTGGAAGAACCACGACGAGATGATTGCCAGAATGACGGCGATCATCCGGGAATACGGGCTGTCGGGCGCAAGCCAGCTCGAAACGCTGTCCCGGTCGATCGGCTGCGAACGGCGGGAGGTCCGGGGAGAGCATTTCAGGGCGGTGCGAAACGACTGTGTTCTGGAAACCTGCTCAATGGAGGAAAACAGCGTCGATCTGATCGCCACGTCGATTCCCTTCGGAAACCACTATGAGTATTCCGCGAGCTACAACGACTTTGGGCACAACCTCGACAACGACCGCTTTTTCGAGCAGATGGATTATCTTTCTCCGGAGCTGCTGCGGGTGCTGCGGCCGGGGCGGATTTTCGCCTGTCACGTCAAGGACCGGATTCTGTTCGGGAATGTGACCGGGCTGGGCGCTCCGTCGGTCGATCCGTTTCATTCGCTCTGCATTTCGCATTACACCAGACATGGATTTATCTTTTCGGGGATGATCACCGTTCTCACCGACGTGGTGCGGGAGAACAACCAGACCTACCGGCTCGGCTGGACCGAGCAGTGCAAGGACGGTACGAAAATGGGGGTGGGCTGCCCGGAATACATCCTGCTGTTCCGAAAGCCGCAGACCGACCGCTCGAAGGGATACGCGGACGTACCTGTGGTCAAGAGCAAAGAAGAATACACCCGGGGACGCTGGCAGCTCGACGCGCACGCCTTCTGGCGGTCCTCCGGGGACAGGCTGGTGGAGCGCCGGGAGCTGGCCGGGATGACGCAAAAGGAGCTTTCCCGCGTCTGGAAGGAATACAGCCTGGGGGAGATTTACGATTACGAAAAGCATGTGCAAACGGCGGAAACGCTCGACGAAGCGGGAAACCTGCCCGCCTCCTTCATGGTGATCGACCCGAAGAGCTGGTCTGACTGGATCTGGGACGATGTGGCGCGGATGAAAACCCTTAACTCCGAGCAGGGGCGCAAGCGGTTGGTGAACCACGTCTGTCCTTTGCAGATCGACATCGTGGACCGCCTGATCGAGCGGTTTTCCAATCGGGGTGAAACAGTCTATGATCCGTTCGGCGGGCTGATGACGGTGCCCTACCGGGCGGTAAAACTCGGCCGGGAAGGGATTGGCTGTGAGCTTTCCGCAGACTATTTCGCGGACGGGGCGGAATATCTCAAATCCGCCGACGCCGAGCGGGATGCCCCGACGCTGTTTGACTTTATCGGGAGGGATGCGGGATGACCCACCTCTCGCTGTTCTCGGGGGCGCAGTTTTACCCGATTTTTGCGGCGATTGCGGAGGCAGCGGAGGACGGCAAAAATGAAAAGCGTAATTGAACGAATGAAGGAAGAAAACACCGAGTATAAGATTGCGGTATTCCGGCAGAAACAGTCGCTGCCTTACGAAGCAAAGGTAGCTCACGCAGAAATCAGGGCGCGGGAGTTTTACCACGAGCTGGACGGCATGTGCTGCGTCTCGGTCGGAGGGTTGGACAGCATCACGCTGCTGCTTTTTCTGCGGTCGCTCGGGATTGACGTGCCGGCCGTCTCAGTGTCGAGCCTGGAGGACAAAAGCATCCAAAAGATCCACAAGGAGCTGGGGGTGATCGAGCTGAAACCGCTGAAAAGTAAGGTGGAGGTGATTCGGGAATTCGGATATCCGGTCATCAGCAAGGAAACAGCGGGAAAAATCAGCCATATCCAGCACCCCACACCGAAAAATGCGACGGTCCGCCACGCGATTATAACTGGAGAAACGGGGGAATATGGCGGGTTCCGAAGCGGGACGCGGATGAGGCTGGCACAAAAATGGCTTGATCTCTTCGGCGGGCCGGAGAACGAAAACGAAGGGACGCATTATCAGACCGCGCCTTTTCTGGTGTCGGACCGGTGCTGCTACTATCTCAAGGAAAAACCATGCTCGGACTACCAGAAGCAGACGGGGCGCGCGCCTTATCTCGGGCTGATGGCCTCGGAAGGCGGGAGAAGGCAAAAGGCGCTGATGATGCATGGGTGCAACTATTACAGCAAAGCTTCAACGCGCTCCGCACCGTTTGCCGTTTTTTCGCGGCAGGATTTGTTGCAGCTTGCGCTTGATCTGAAGGTCCCGGTGCCGGAAATTTACGGCGAGATCGTCCGGGATGAGGACGGGACCCTGCGCACGACAAAGGCCCAGCGGACGGGATGCAGCATGTGCGGGTTTGGCATCCACATGGAGGGCAGGCCGCACCGCTTCGACCGGCTCCGGGAGAACAATCCGCGCGAATGGGAATTTTGGATGTATCAAATGGGATGGGGCCGGGTACTCGACTACATCGGGGTTGAGTGGGAAAACGAACCCGGGGAAACCATCGGACAAACGGCACTGTGGTGAAAGGAGCTTACAATGAGCGATTTAATCAGCCGGGAGGCGCTGCTCGATTACATAGACAGCACTAACGAAATTAAGGACTGGTGCTTAAATCGGTATAGCGCAGACTGGATTTATAGTTTCGTCAAATCCGCTCCCGCCGTCGATGCCGCGCCTGTGGTGCATGGGCGGTGGGAGCGAAAACGCAGCAATGTGTATTGCACTGCCTGCGGCAAGGGATATCGGATCACAAACGGCGGGCCTAATGTCATGACTTTTGTGTACTGCCCCATGTGTGGCGCTCGGATGGACGGGAAGGAGGATGGTGCTGACCATGAGTGAATGGATTTCGGTCAAGGATAGACTGCCGGACAAGTTAGAGCCGGTGAACATCGTGTGGGTAAACAGGGAGCCAGAGCCATATTATTCGCACATCAAAGACAAACCATTCGTTTCCACAGGATATTACCACAACGGAAAATGGTGGTGGTATTCTTGCGTATGCGAAGACTATCTTGAGGAATACGGATGTAGCGAATGTGATTCTGTGGACAATGGCATAGAGATCACCCACTGGTTGCCGCTGCCGGAACCGCCGAAGGAGGATCCCAAGGTTAGCGCCGAAAACGCCCAGCTTCGGCAGGAGAGAGATGCGGCGGTGCGTGATCTTGCCTATATTGGATCATGCGTAGTCTGCAAGCATAATAAATATCCTTGCGAACGCGAGGACAACGGGCATGTCAGGTGATTTGAGTGGCGCGGCCCGGACGGGAGAGGGGAGGACTGAAATGCTTAGACTTACGCCGATATCATTAGCCGAGGCCAATGCTTTTGTGGCGGAGCACCATCGGCACCACCGGCCAGTGACCGGGCACAAATTTAGCGTCGCCTGCTCGGAGGGAGATAAGGTTGTCGGAGTTGCTATTGTTGGACGACCGGTCAGTCGATATCTGGATGACGGCTGGACCTTAGAGGTCAACCGCTGTTGTACGGACGGTACACACAATGCTTGCTCTATGCTGTATGGCGCAGCATGGCGGGCGGCAAAGGCAATGGGCTATAAGCGGCTAATAACGTATATCCTCGATACTGAGACGGGAGCAAGCCTCAAGGCGGCGGGATTTCGATGCGTCGGTAAAGCTGGCGGCGAGAGATGGACGGGCACCCGCAGGCCGGAGGTTGACCTTTGCCCGGCGCAGTTAAAATTCAGATTCGAGCGAGGGGAGGTCGACACATGAGCGAACTGCCAGAAAAGGTCCTGCGATTTGACATTGCGCGCGTCAATTATGGCAGGCGGAAAATATGCCGATGCCTAAATCCGCATTACGAAATCGACGCGCAAAACCGTCTCGTGGTATGCAATGACTGCGGCGCGATTATTGATCCGTTTGATGCGCTGGTTGATATTGCGGAGCATTACGAGAGGATTGAGCGTTGGAATCAGGCTGCATTAGATCAGCGGCGAGAAATCGAAAATTATAAACCGCGTCTATTGGTGATACGGGAGCTTGAGAAACGATATTGCGGACAAAAGATGGTCCCGAGGTGCCCGCACTGCGGGAAGCCGTTTGACCTCAAGGAGATTGCCAAAGGATCGTGGTGCAGCAGACGATTTTTGGAGGAAAAATGATGCTTGACTACATGTTAGCCCTGCGCATAGACCCTCTGGGCGCGGTGATCTCGCTTAGTATCTGTTTTGGGTTGGCTCTCGGTGTTCAGTTGGGGAGGTGGACGAGATAAAGATCAGATGCAGCAATAAGGACTGCCCAAAGAGGCCGCCGGAATTTTGCGAAGGTGAATACATCTGTGAAGAAGCCGAGTATGGATGCGGCGGATATGATAAACGGGAACGTCCCTGCCGCTCCTGCCTGTTGGAATTGAAGTGCGGTTTACCCGCATGTCCGATTTGGACCAAGTGGGCATATCATGCATGGGCCTCATTTCGGGCAGACGCAAAAGAGCGGCTTGAAAGCAAAGGAGAAACGCCATGATCTACTACATTGCCGGAAGAATCACCGGGAATCCGGACTACAAAGAGGAATTCGAGCGGGCGGCGCGGGAAATCGCGCGGCTTGATCCGGGGGCGGTGATCCTGAATCCGGCTGTCCTGCCCGAAGGACTGAGCAACGAGGGCTATATGAGAATTTGCTTCGCCATGCTGGATGTGGCGGAAACGGTGGTATTTCTGCCGGGGTCGGAAAAGAGCGATGGCGCGAAGCTTGAAGAAGCGTATTGCAGATATACCGGGAAACGGACGACCACGCTGCTGCACATGGTGCTGAAAAAAAGATTGGAGGAAAAAAGCAATGGCAAATGAAGCATACAAGGCCATCGAGCGGGATGGGATTTATTTTATCGACTGCCCGGAATGCGGACGGGAGATTCAGACGCGGCAGGCGGAGTTTGAAAGCATGGACGAAGCATTCTGTGAGGCGCTGGGCCGCTGCACCTGCGAGGGAGCGCGGGAGTGGCGCAGGATTAAGCCGTCTAACGTGATTGAGACCGGTGCGGAATCGGATCAATATGATACAGCGCCATGCCGTTTCTGCGGGCAGATGCAGACGGTAGTACCGGACAGGCTGGGCGGATTGACGCCGGTGGAATATGTGACGAGGCTTTGCCGGTGTGCTTCGGCGCGGGATTACCAAAGGCGTCTGGAGCGGGAGCGCCAGCGGGCGCAGGACCTCGAGCGGGCGCAAAGCCACGTCCGGACCCTGTTTTCCGATTTCAAAGCCCGGGAAAAGGTACATGAGCTGCTGACCGACTGCTGCGCAATGGTTTACGACGCGGCACTGCTGAAGGTGTCGGTGTCGCTGGACGGAGAGGCAACCGCCGTCGTCAGCCGGAATTCGAAGGGATCGCTGAAAATCGAGCGCAAGGAGCACACCAGCGAGGGCGTCGAGATTTGATTTACTCGGAAAATAGGGATCAAAAGGCACTGCGCCTTTTGATCTCGGAACCATGGTTATTGTTTGGACGCTGCTCTGATTCAAAAAAACAAAGAAGTTAAAAGAAGTTAAAACAAGGGTCCTCGCGCGCGTACGCGCGTCCCCTTATGCGATAAATCAGAGGAGGAAAATATGCTGGTAGATACAACCATCAAGGCAGGAAATGTGCTGGAGATCATGCAGTTTCGCTATCATCCGATCGAATCGACAGAAAGAAATAAAAAGCTGAAGGCATCGGACCAGAAACAGATTATGCGGAATCTGAGGGCGTCCCGCCGGCACTGTGCAAGGCTGATTAACCAAAATTTTGCCGGAGACGGAATTTGGGTGGGGCTGGATTACAGCGATGAGAATCTTCCGGCGGATGATGAGGCGGCCATGCACGAGCTGGTGAAATTTTTGAGAAGGCTGCGGGCCAGAAGAAAACGACTGGGCATGACGCCGCTAAAATACATCGCCAACATCGAAAGCCTGGGGACGCGGGTGCATCATCATGTGATTCTCAACAGGATCGAATACGCAGAGCTGAAAAAGCTCTGGACGCTCGGGAGAGTATCCTATGCCGAGATGGACGCTTATTCGGATTACATCAGCATTGCCAACTACATCACGAAAGAAAAGAAAGGAAAGCACAAGAAAAAGTGGATTCAGTCCAAAAACCTGCTTCCGCCGGTGATTACCATCGACGCCGCCAAAAGGGCTGGCGTTGTAAAAATTCCGCGCGGGTACAAAGAACTGGACCGGGATCTCGAAGCAGGAGATTTCGGACCCGGACTGTATGTGCGCTGTATGAAAATTGATCATAGGGGGAAGAAAAATGCGGCAGCAATCGGAAAAAATCATCGTGGAGATTTGGAAGGACGGGAGCAGGGTCAAAACCATAGACTTCGGGGGTGATCGGGCGGGAGCGAGAACCATTGCGGTGACGTCCGCCGAGCCCGAGCCGGAGGCGAAGGGGGAGCGGGAACCGTCACCCATGCAAGGGACGCCCAAGAGCGCGAGCAAAGCGAAGCGTGATTGGATGCGGCCTACTGCTTTCTTCGCCATGCTCAACCGGCCGGGACCGGGAAAGCCTGTGCTGACAGTGAACGGACAGGAACTGAGGGCTGCGGACGCGGTGAAATTTCTGAAAACCGGACGGTCGAAAAGAGGTGCTGCGCTTGCGTTGGATTGATCGGGCGGGAGACTGCGCCAGAAGATACCAGCAAAACCGCAAAGAACTCGGCCGGATGAAACGGTACAGGAGAAAGCGGCATGAAATCCCTTCGCGGGGCGGCATCCAGAAGCCGGTCGAAGCGGAGGTTTTGTCGTGCTGCGATGAAAACCGGGCGGTCCAGCTCGAACGTGAGATTGATGCGGTGGAGTGGGCCTTTGCAAAAATCAGGCAGATCGCAGACAGCGGAACTACGGTGAGCGAGAGGGACATCGCGCGCAATACGGCCAGACTTGCGGAGGTCGTCTACATCAAGCGTTCGCATGGAGTGATGGGGGCCTCGGTGCTGCTGAATTTTTCAGACCGAACGGCGACGCGGTATAATAAAATCTTTCTGCGGCTGGTGGCCGCCAGAATGGGCTTTTTGGAGTGTTCCTAGGTTCCTTTGCGGATTGCGGCCCACTGTAAAGTTGGCGGATTCCGGCAGAAAAAAAGTGATATTCTAATAGCATAGAAGGCCGTCCGAAAGGGCGGTCTTTCTGTTTTTAGCGAACGGCATGTTCGCTTTCAGTGTAAAACTCGGCAATGGCTTTGCAGAAAACATACAGGGGGGAGGACAGTGCAGGCGGTAAGGACGCTGACCGAGCGGGAAGAGAAATTCTGCCGGGAATATTGCTATTACTACAACGCTACGCGCGCTGCGATCATAGCCGGATATGGGCGCCGCAAGGACGGGACGATCAACGAGAAATCCGCAGCGGTACAGGGCTGCAAGCTCATGAAGCGCCCGGAAATTCGGGAGAGAATCGACGAAATTTCGAAAAATGCCGCAAGGGAAGCGGGAGCTACCCCCTATTACGTCGCCAAAAAGCTCAAGACGACGGCGGACCGGTGCTTGCAGGAGGTGAAGCCGAAGATGGCGTTTAACCATCAGACCAGAAGGCTTGAGGAAACAGGGGAGTTCACCTTCAACGCCTCCGGCGCGGTGAGGGCTTTGAAGGTCCTCGCGGATATCAACGGAATGTGCCGCCCGCACGAGGAAGAGCCGGATGAAAAAACGCTTGAGATCAGCCTGAAGGTGATCGGGGAATGAAACTGGGTCTTACCGTCAGCCGCAAACAGCGGGAGTTTATCGAGGCCGACGCCGACGAGGTGTTTTACGGGGGAGCGGCCGGAGGCGGAAAATCCTTTGCGCAGGTGATCGACGCGCTGCTCTACGCTTTGCAGTATCCCGGATCAAGGCAGCTCATTCTTCGGCGCAGCTTCCCGGAGTTGTCGCGGTCAATCATTCTCGTTTCGCAGGCCAACTACCCGAGAAGGCTGGCAAAATACAATTCCACCGGGCGGGTCTGGAAATTCCAAAGCGGCAGCATGATCGAGTTCGGGTACTGCGATTCCGAGGCGGATGTGACGCAGTACCAGTCCGCCGAATATGACGTGATTCGGTTCGACGAGCTGACCCATTTCACCGAGTTTCAGTACGTTTACATGCTGTCGCGGATACGCGGCGTCAATGATTTTCCGAAGTCGATCCGCTCGACCGGAAACCCCGGCGGGGTCGGTCATGCGTGGGTCAAGGCGCGGTTCATCGATCCGAGGCCGGAGGGAGTGAAGGGGACGCTGCCGAGCGGGAGAAGCGTCCTGTATATTCCGGCAAAGGTAACCGACAACCCGTTCCTGATGAAGAGCGACCCCGGTTACATCAAGCGTCTGGAGGAGCTGCCCGAGGCGCAGCGCAGGGCGCTGCTCGATGGGGATTGGAACATCTTCGAGGGACAGTATTTTACCGGATGGGACCCGGAAATTCATGTGGTAAAGCCGTTCCCGATTCCCGATTACTGGCGCAGATATCTCAGCATCGACTACGGCCGGGACATGCTCGCGGCGCTCTGGACCGCCTTCGACCCGCAGGGGCGCGGGGTGGTTTACCGGGAATTCTGCTCCGGGCTGGACGGCGCATTTTTCAACAAAGGCGGGAAAACCTGCGGGGCGCTCCCGCTGCTGGCGAGGGACGCGGCGCGGGAAATTCTGCGGGAAAACGCGGGGGAAAAGCTCTCGGGAGCGTTCGCGCCCCCTGACCTCTGGAACAAACACGCCGATACCGGACAGTCCACCGCCGAAGTGATGGCCGGAGAGGGGCTTTCGCTGGTTCGGGCGGATAACCGGAGGGATCAGGGATGGATGGCGGTTGCCGACGCGCTCAGGATGGAAACGGACGAGCAGGGATGTCCGGTGCCGGGGCTGCGGGTGTTCGAAAACTGCCGGGTGCTGATTACATCCCTGCCTCAGCTGCAATACGACCTCAAAAACCCCGATGACTGCGCGGCCGAGCCGCACGAGATCACCCACGCGCCGGACGCGCTGCGGTATCTGCTGGCGGGGCGGCCTGCGAGGGCGAGAATCCCCGAGCCGGAAAACCCGTTTGAGCCGGAGCGTTCGGGGGACGAGGCGTTGGCAATGTTCGGGATCTGACAGGAGGCCGCGCTTCATGCGGAGCGGGTGGATCGAAACGGAATCTGACAGGAGGGAAAACAGTGGCGGAAGTATTGTGCGGGATCGTCCTGCTGGCGGTTGGGTATTTCGCGGGGACAAGGCGGCGCGGAAAGCCCCCGGAAATCGAGATGACCGAGGACGAGCGGGAACGGGCGGAAAGCCTGAAAGAGCAGTGGGACGCGCTGAGAGGCTACGGAGGGAGGAAGCCCAATGGAAGATAACGGCCGGGGAAAGATTTCCCCGCAGCTTGTATGGAGCCGGTATCAGAAGGGGGTCAACTACAACAGCACGATTGACCTCTACGGGACGGTAGAGGAAAACGAGGAGTTTTTTGTCGGAAAGCAGTGGGGCGAATTATACGTCACAGCGCCCGATCTGGATAAGCCGGTCATCAACTTTTTGCAGCGGGTGGTGTCCTACTTTGTGTCGAACATCACCACCGACGCGCTGGGAATCCGGTGCCGGTTTTTCAACACGCCGAAGGAGCAGGCAAAGCAGGCCGAGCGGATCATCCACGCGCAGCTCGAGCAGTGCATCGAGGACAACGACCTCAACGGGGATGCAAAGGACGCGGTGCGGGACGCGGCGGTGGATGGGGACGCCTGCTATCACGTCTATTTTGACCCGACGGCCCCGAGCGGGCAGACATTGCAGGGGCTTTGCAAAATCGAGCGGATTCCCAACACCGACGTATATTTTGCAAACCGGCAGTCGGACGATGTGGAGCGGCAGCCCTGGATTATCATCGCGTCGCGCAAGCTGACCGAGGAAGTCAAGGAGATCGTCCGGCAGGCCGGAGGGGACCCGGAACAGGTGCGGGCCGATACCGCCGAATATGAATCCACCATCGCGCAGCAGGACGACACCGAGCGGGTGACGCTGCTGACCATGTACTACCGGCGGGACGGGACCATCTGGCGCTATCAATGCACACAGACGGCGCAGGTCACCCCCGAGACCGACATGGAGTATCTGCTTTATCCCATCGCGTGGATGCCCTGGGAGAAGCAGCGCGGGTCTTATCATGGCGTGTCTTGTATTACGGCCCTCAAGCCCAACCAGATCGCACTCAATAAGTCCTACGCGATGGCCCTCAAGCAGCAGCGGGATTTGGCTTATCCGAAGATCATTTACAACACAGCCCAATTCCCCGACGGATGGAGCAACAAGATCGGCCCTGTCGGTGTAAGCGGAGACCCAAAGGAAGCCGCAACCAGTCTGACGGCCTCCGCGGATGTGCCCGCGTCGGTCTTTACGATGGTGGACCGGCTGCTGACCCAGTCCCGCGAGATGATGGGCGCCTCGGACGCCTCTCTGGGCAACGTCAACCCCGACAACACCTCGGCCATTATCGCGGTGCAGCAGGCGACGGCAATGCCGCTTGAACTGAAAAAGCGGCAGTTTCAGCAGATGGTCGAGAAGGTGGTGCGCTCGATGCTCGACGTTATTTCCTGCACCTACGGGGCGCGGGAAATCTGCGTGGCGGACGAGGTGGGCAATGAGGCGATGGTCCTCTTTGACTGGGGAAGCCTCAAAACCGAGATGCTCAAGCTCTCGGTGGACATCGGGGACGCCAACTACTGGGACCCCAACACACAGGCGACAATGCTCGAACGGCTGCTGCAAAACCGGATCATCCCGGACCCGATTCTGTTTTTGGAGCACATGCCCGATGGGCTGCTCAAGGATAAGGACCGTTTGATCGCGCAACTGAAGGAGGCTCAACAGCTGTCGCAGGCGTCAGGAGGGCTGCCGCAGGGGGCCGGCCCCCTTACGGCGTCGGGTTATCCCGCCGGCGCTTGATAACCCTTCCTGTAACCCCCGAAGAGGGAAGCGCATGATGCTTTCGCCATGCGCTGAATACGAAGAAACGGAGGATGTACGGTGATTTGCAGCAAATGCAGACTGGAGTGCCGCCTGACGCGGCGGGTGGAGGGCAGGGCGCAGTACCAGTGCCCGCGATGCAAACAGGACTATGACCACAACGGAAAACCGATAGAACCGGAAAAGGAGAAGAACAATGACGGAAATGCTTGAAACGCAGGAAGCCACTGTGGACGAGAGCTTTGACGATACGGGCTTTCTGGAGGGGCTGGACGGCCTCGAGGAAAGCGTCACTCAGGGGGCGGAGCAGAAAGCCACTGCCGAGCCTTCGCATGAGCCCGGAGAGGGTTCCGGGGAGGAATCTTCCGCTGAATCAGCCAAGGAGGCGGAGACATCCGATCCGGCAGGCGAGAAGCCGCAGCCCGAGGGGGAGAAGCCCGGAGAGGGCTTCCTCGAAATTACCTATATGGGCGAAAAGAAGTCACTTTCCCGCGCCGAGGCACAGGAGCTTGCCGAAAAAGGCATGAACCTTGACCGGGTGCGGGAGCAGCTGGGGGAAATGAAGGCCGAGCGGGCGAGGCTTGAAGCAGAGCTGACCGCGCCGAGGGCCGAACAATCCGTTTTGCCGCTGCTGCGGGCCTATGCGAAGGCGGCAGGCGGGAGCATGGAAACGCTGACCGCCCAGATGATGCAGGCGGTACAGCAGGCGGGGATTCCGATTGAGCAGCCCAAAGCCGGGACCTATTTGCAGGACAAGGCGGTTTCGGACTGGAAGGCGTTTCTCAAGGCGTATCCCGACATCCGGGACCCGAGGACCGAACTGCCGAAGGAGGTCTGGGAGCGGATCAATCAGGGGGCTACTCCGGTAAACGCCATGATCGAACACCGGCAGGCCGATCTTCTGAGGCAGATTGCGGAGCGTGACGCCAAAATCAAAGAGTTTGAGCAGAAGGAACAGGCCCGCGAACAGAACGAAAAAAACAGAAAGAGGGCCGGGGGAAGCCTGACCTCCACCGCAGGCGGCGGAGAGAAGGACGGATTCCTTTCCGGATTCCTCGACGGGTAACCCGGGCGAAACGCAAATACAGCAAACGCCGAATGGCATGTTTGCTTTCGTCTGTGGGGGGAACAGCGAGTTTTTAGAACGAAGTGGAGAAAACGAGCGTCATGTGGGGGCTAAGCCCCCATGAGTGACCAGTGAAGCAACAGGAGGGTATCAATATGGCAATCAATCTGGCAACGAAATACAGCAAGCAGATCGACGAGGTTTACACCCACGAATCCTTCGTGGCGGGCAAGGCCAACGGCAAATATGAGTTCACCGGCGTAAAGGGCGTCAAGATCTATGCGCCGGTCACTGTCCCTGTGGTGGACTACACCCGCAGCGGAACTGCCCGCTACGGCACTCCTACCGAGATGCAGGACGAGGTGCAGGAGCTTGTCGTGTCGCAGGACAAGGCGTTCTCGCTGACCATCGACAAGGGCAACGCCTCGGAGCAGATGGGCACCAAAAACGCAGGCGCGAGACTGCGCCAGCAGATGCGCGAGCAGGTGATCCCGGTGCAGGACAAGTACGCGATCTCCAAGTACATCGAGCAGGCCGGCAAGGTAGCGGGCGTTGCCGCCGCGCCGACCAAAACCACCATCATCGGGATGCTTTCGGACGCGGGCGTGGCAATGGACAACGCGCTGGTTCCGACCGACGGGCGCTACTGCTTTATGGGAGCAACCCATGTCGGGGTGCTGCGTCAGGCCGACGCGATTGTGGCCCTCGAGGGGCTGGGCACCAAGGCTTTGGGCAAGGGCGTTGTGGGCGAATGCATGGGCTTTAAGATCGTGCGGATTCCCGACAGCTATCTGCCCGCCGGATGCTATTTCCTTTGCTTCCGCGCGGAGAGCGTCGTCAATCCCCACAAGATTCACGACACCAAGCTGCATCAGGATCCGCCCGGCATTTCCGGCAGCCTGATGGAGGGTCGCTTCCTGTACGACGCCTTTGTGCTCGGAAAGAAGGCCGATGGCGTGTATGCCTGTGTGGCGGCCAACTCGAAGCAGGCGGCCCCGACCATCTCGGTTTCGGGCGGGAGCGCGACCATCACCTCCGCTTCGGCCACCAAGATTCTGGTGACCACCGACGGCAGCGACCCGCGCTATTCCGACACCGCGCAGACGGTGACCAGCGGCGGAACCCTGACGGTCGGTTCGGCCTACAATCTGAAGGCGGTGGCCTACGGCGCCTTTACGTCCGATGTAGCGGCCAAGAGCGCGTGATAACCGGCGGGGGAGGGGGGTTCTCCCCTTCCCCCTGCTTTTTTATGGAGGGGATACCATGACGGCTGACCAACTTTTTGACAGGGTGCTGGCGCTGATGTTTTCGGACGAAACCGAAAAAAGCGACCTTCTCGCGCAGTTTCTTGCGACGCTCAATATCCATTTGCTGGAGCTGCTGCCGAAGGAGAACGCCTTTCGGGGAACGAAGCTTGAAGCCGCGCCGATTATCACAAGCCTGACCCAGACAGTAGACTATTCCGACCGGATTCTGGCCTTTCTGCCGTATGGAATTGCCGGGACGATGTTCGAGGACGACCAGAACATTGCCGCACAGTACAAGAACAAATACGAGGAAGAGCGCGCGGCCTGCGTGGCGGCCCGCTTTGAGAGCGTGGTGGACGTCTATGCGGTATAGCGGATCGCGCCACGTCTCGGAAAGCAGCAGGAAATATAACAAATTCAAGGGAGCCGACTTTTCCACCGACCCGACGCAGGTAGATGATTCCCGGTCGCCCTGGCCGCTGAATCTGATCGCGGACGAGGGCGGCTTTCCCGAAAAAAGGCCGGGGTGGCGGGTGATGCAATCCTTTTCCGGAAGGATCAACGGCATTTTTACCCTTACGGTGAGCGAGGTCACTTACTGGGTTGTTCATCATGGGACGGCCATCTCCCGGTGGGACGGAGATACGGTGACGAGCCTCAAAACAGGGGTGAACAACAGCCGTTCGCAGGGCTTTGTATTCGGCGGAAAGCTCTATCTGCTGACCGGGGCGCAGTATCTTGTGATTTCGGTTTCGGGGAGTGCGCTGACCTGCGCGAATGTGTCTGATTCGGCCTATGTGCCCCGGACGGTCATCGGGAGAGCGCCTTCCGGCGGGGGGACGACCTTCGAAGGGGTCAACCTGATTTCTCCGAAGCGGCAGAACGACTTTCTCGCAGACGGTACGGCGACGGTCTACCAGCTCGACGCGGACAACATCGGATCTGTTGTGAGCGTGGAGGTCAACGGAACCTCCATGACGAGCGGGTACACCGTTGACGCGGGCGCGGGAACGGTGACCTTTTCAACCGCGCCGAAGAAGCCGGAGGACGCGGGCGGAGTGGCCGGGGCGGACAATGTGAAGATCGTCTATTCCAAGACGGTGAGCGGGTATGCCGGGCGGATTACCGGCTGTACCGTCTGCACCCAGTTCGGGCGCGGGACGGTGGACCGGGTGTTCTTCTCGGGAAACCCGGCGTACCAGAATCAGGACTGGTGTTCGGGTTATAACGACCCGACCTACATCCCGGACGTGTCCTATTCGGTGATCGGCTCGGAGGAAACCGCGATCATGGGATATCTGCACATCGGGGAGTATCTGGCCATTATCAAGGAGGATAACCAGCAGGATTCCACCATCTTTATCCGTTCGGCGGAGGTGGACGCCGATTCCGGAGAGGTGAAATTCCCGGTGCGGCAGGGGGTGCAGTCGATCGGCGCGGTATCCAAATACTGCTTTGCATCGCTGCGGGACGATCCTCTGTTTCTTTCGCGGTATGGTGTCAACGCGGTTACAACCAACAACGTGACCCTCGAGCGCACCATCAAGCGCAGGAGCGGGCTGGTGGACCCGAGGCTGACCGATGAAAGCAATCTGGGCGAAGCGGTCGGCTGTGTGTGGGGCGACTGGTATGTGATCTCGGTCAATTCGCACTGCTATGTGGCCGATTCGAAACAGCAGAGCTGGAAAAACTCGGTCGCGGACAACTACATGTACGAGTGGTATTACTGGGAGAACATTCCCGCGCGGGTGCTCAGGGAGCATGACGGGATGCTCTATTTCGGGGATTCGAATGGGAAGCTCTGCGTTTTCAACAGCGACCGGGACGGTATGAACCGCTTCTCGGACAACGGCGCGGCGATCACCGCCGAGTGGGCCACCAAGGCCGATGACGATGGGGATTTCATGCGGTATAAGACGCTGACCCGCCGGGGCGCGGGAGTGATGTGCAAGCCCTATACTAATTCCTCGGTGAAGATTCTGATTCGGACCGACCGGGATTTCGGGGTGCAGATCCGTTCCAGCAGCCTTTCGATTTTTGACTTTGAGGAACTGGATTTTTCGAACTTTTCCTTCAATACCTCGGACACTCCGCAGATCGTGGCCTTTAACCGGAAGATCCGAAAGTACAAAACAATGCAGATCATCGTGCGAAACGACGGGGTCAATCAGGGGTTCGGCGTGTTCGGGATTATCAAGCGGTTCAAGATGATGAACTATGTAAAGAGGTGAAACAATGGCGATCGGTGATTTGAAGTTTCAGCCCTCGAACTTTACCGGGAATGATATTGCATCTCTGCCGGACCGGCCGGGGGATGCGGGGATGACGGCGGCGCAGCTCAAGGCGCGGTTTGACCAGATTCCGAAGATGATGCTTGCGCTGGGAAATTTTAATAATTTGATCGACGCGCTGACGGCCTCCGGGGGCGCGTCGGAAATCGGGGCGGTCAATGAGGATGTTGGCGGGGATAACGTACAGGAGGTGCTTGACGCGCTGAGCGGATGGATTGCAGGGCATCTGGCCGATCTGGATAACCCGCATGCGGTGGGCAAGGCGCAGGTGGGACTGGGAAACGCGGACAACACATCTGACGCGGACAAGCCGGTGAGCACCGCACAGGCGGCTGCAATCGCGGCGGTGAGGGCCTATATCGATACGGTAGCGCTCAATGCAGGCGCGGTCTCAAGCGTATTCGGCAGGGCAGGGGATGTGACCGCGCAGGCCGGGGACTATACCGCCGCGCAGGTGGGGGCGGTGGACGGAGCAACCGGTCATGGCAGCGCGGTGCGCATCAGCAACCGGAATCTGCTCGATAACGGGGATTTCCGCAATCCGGTAAATCAGAGGGGACAGACGAGCTATACAGGAAACGGGTACGGGATTGACAGGTGGAAGGTCAGCACCAACAACAGCACTGCTGCGGTTTCTGTAGGAGACAGATGGATTAATTTTACGTCAGATGCCAGCGGCACCTATATCAACTTTTCGAGCACTGTGGAAAAGGTTCAGCCCGGAAATTACACCCTGTCTTTTCTCGTAGATGATTATACAAAGGCACAACAGATTTTTTTACAGGGAAAGGTTAGCCAAATGGTTTTTACTTCGAACCTGCTGACCATGACTTTTTCGGTTGCCGAAACCTCCGCGATCGCAGTTGGAATCCAGAAAAAAGCTGCAAGCAGTACGCTGAAAATCTACGCCGCCAAGCTGGAACTCGGTTCCGTTTCGACGCTGGCCCATCAGGAAAACGGTGTGTGGGTTTTAAACGATCCGCCGCCGAATTACGCGGAGGAATTGGCGAAGTGTCAGAGATACTATCAGCTCTATACCTCCGCAGCGCAGCGGCCAACGAATGGCGCGGATTGCAGGCCTGTCATGCGCATTGCCAACCCAAGCCAGGGGACAATCGCAATAAGCGGTACCACCTATTACTTCAACGACGCCAACCTGTAGGGAGGGAAAGCAAATGGAAGGAAACAGGCACTACCTTTTGATCGACGAGGCAGGGCGCATCCTTGCGGGATGGTCGGACGGGCCGTTCCCTGACCGGGATACTTCCGGGGCGGTTTTGCTGCGGGAGGATGGCGGCTATCAGTTTCGGCTTTTT
>FORK01000046.1 GCA_900113995.1 Ruminococcaceae bacterium D5
GCCTCCCACCTATCCTGTACATGAAATACCGAAATCCAATATCAAGCTGCAGTGAAGCTCCATGGGGTCTTTCCGTCTAGTCGCGGGTAACCGGCATCTTCACCGGTACTACAATTTCGCCGGGTGGGCTGTTGAGACAGTGTCCAGATCGTTACGCCATTCGTGCGGGTCAGAACTTACCTGACAAGGAATTTCGCTACCTTAGGACCGTTATAGTTACGGCCGCCGTTTACCGGGGCTTCAATTCGGGGCTCTCACTCCTCCTCTTAACCTTCCGGCACCGGGCAGGCGTCACCCCATATACGTCATCTTTCGATTTAGCATAGAGCTGTGTTTTTGCTAAACAGTCGCCTGGACCTATTCTCTGCGGCTCAGTTTCCTGAGCACCCCTTATTCCGAAGTTACGGGGTCAACTTGCCGAGTTCCTTAACAACCCTTCTCCCGCTGGCCTTAGAATTTTCTTCCTACCTACCTGTGTCGGTTTGCGGTACGGGCACCTTGGATATCCATAAGCCTTTTCTCGCCTTCGTCCAAACACACTTCCCTACTAAATTTCGGTCCCTTTCGCCCGGGGCTACCAACGCCCGGGATGTGCCCTTTCAAAGTGTCAGCTTACTTAAATTTTCGGTGGCTACGGAATTTCTACCGTATGTGCATCGGCTACGCCTTTCGGCCTCACCTTAGCTCCCGGCTTACCTGGAGCGGACGAACCTTCCTCCAGAAACCTTAGGCTTTCGGCCATTATGATTCTCACATAATTCTCGCTACTCATTCCGGCATTCTCACTCGTATGAAGTCCACCACCGCTTCCGCTGTGACTTCACCCCTCATACGACGCTCCCCTACCATTCCTTGCGGAATCCCAAGCTTCGGTACACGTTTTAGCCCCGTTACATTTTCGGCGCAGAATCATTCGACCAGTGAGCTATTACGCACTCTTTTAATGTATGGCTGCTTCTAAGCCAACATCCTGGTTGTTTATACAACTCCACATCCTTTTCCACTTAAACGTGTTTCGGGACCTTAGCTGTGGGTCTGGGCTTTTTCCCTTTTGACAATGAAACTTATCTCACACTGTCTGACTGCCATGCATCAATTATCCGGCATTCTTAGTTTGATAAGGTTCGGTAACCTCTCGGCCCCTAGCCTATTCAGTGCTTTACCTCCGGTAATCTAACATGACGCTAGCCCTAAAGCTATTTCGGGGAGAACCAGCTATATCCGGGTTCGATTGGAATTTCTCCGCTATCCACACCTCATCCGCCGCCTTTTCAACGGAGGTCGGTTCGGTCCTCCATGGAGTTTTACCTCCACTTCAACCTGGACATGGATAGGTCACCCGGTTTCGGGCCCTATGCAACGAACTGTGCGCCCTGTTCAGACTCGCTCTCGCTTCGGCTTCAGACCTGAAGTCCTTAACCTCGCTCGTTACATACGCTCGCCGGACCGTTCTACAAAAAGTACCCGATCGGACCTTGACGTCCTTTCGGTGCTTGTAAACACAGAGTTTCAGGTTCT
>FORK01000010.1 GCA_900113995.1 Ruminococcaceae bacterium D5
CGGGGTGGGGGCCGCTCCTTTGCGCCTCTCCCATTCTGCGCGCGGGTCAAGGGCTGCGCGAGCGGGCGCGAAAGGTTCATGCCGCCGCGCCCCGGCTCCGCCTTTGCCTTGCCCCGCCCCGGCGCTCGTGTCCGCGCGGCGGCCCCGCTCGCCGGTCGCGGCAAGGCTTGGGGCCTGTCGGCCCCGGCGCGGCTTTTCGGAAGGATGCTGCGCCCGCCCTTGACCTTCCGCGCGCCTTTGGTCGAAAACGCAAAGGAGGCTTCCCCATGAACGCGAACATCAAAAACGCCACACGCCGCGAGGTATACCGCCGCGACGGATACCGTTGCGCCCTGTGCGATTCCTCACAGGGCTTGCAGGTGCACCACGCCATTGCGCGCGGCGAGGGCGGCACAGATTCCCCGCAAAACCTCATTACCCTGTGCAGCTATTGCCACTCCCACGCGCATGGCCGCCCGCTCTACGACACGCCCATAACCGCCCAGGAAATCGCACAGGCGTGCCTGGAGTATCTGGCCGACTACTACGCTCCGGACTGGAACCCTTGGGAGAAGGGCCGCTGGTCCGACGGGTGAGGGCTTCGGCCCTTACCCCGCTGCGGTGCCGACGCTGTTGACAACAATAGGTCGCCCGGCGAGCCTCCCCCCTATGGGCGGCCGGGCGGCCGCCCATGTGGCCCCCCCTCGCCGGGCAATCGGCTCGGGCGGCGCGGTCGGCCCGGCCGCCCGCACTCGCCCTCCCGCGCGTCGCTGTGCTCCGCGTACTCGCTCCGGGCGGCAAACAAGGGGGGGCGGTGCCGCCCTCCGCTCGGGCGCGCCGGGCACCGGACAGGCAGAGCGGGCGGGCAGGGAAAGGGGAACGGGAGGCCTGCGGGCCGCCCGCAAAGAGGGCTGCCAAGTAATAATGGTGTAATTGCCAGACTCTTCGATGCCCCTTAAGGGGCTGCCACAGGAGATAGACCCTTATAGGGTCTGTTCAAACCACCCGTTCAACGGGTGGTTTTGATTGTGCCTCCGGAGCGCATGGAGTCAGCGGTTTCGCGGGAGGGGGTAAAAGCTTTCGCTTCAAGAATCGGGCAAACCGGGGCCGGGTCATGCTTCTTCGGAGGCAGAAAGCTGCCGGCCGGGCAGCGGATGCCTGTTTATGGGCCGCGGGGCAAGTGCCGCAGATGGAAAAGCGTTCAGCGGCTCCAAAAAGGCATACCAGAATCATGTTCTTCCGGAACCTGCTCAAGCCCTGGATACAGGCTCCAAGCCCCAAGTCCAGCCGGAGGTCCCGACTTTCCTCATCGGATCAGGAGCCTCTCAGGAAAGGCTTCGTTCCGCAGCAGGTGCCACATTTGATCGATGTAGGAAAGTGTGTAGTAATTCTCGAAATAATGGTAGTAATAGGCGCCGCGGGGCGTTATGCGATATTTGTTTCCTTCCCTTTTTGCCAGACCGAGCAGACACGCCATCCGAAGCTCGAAGCCATAACAGCGGTCCAGTTTTCGGCCAAAGAAAGCTTCAAACTCCCCGGCGTCCACAACGGTGGTATAGGCGGTCCAGAAGAGGTAGTAAACCATCCGCTGCCGAAGGGTGAAGTGAAGGGTCAGAGCGGTGGGAAGCTTACCCTCCTCGATCCGCCGGAGATAGGCGGGGATGGAGAATGTGTTGATTTTGAACTGACCCCGCAGCAGAGTCGTCGCGGAGCAGCCGAAGCCTAAAAAATTGTCCCGCGTCATTGAAGAATACTTTGGAGTGCCGGGTTTCGAGAAGGTCCAGATCGAATCCCGGACGTAGCCCTGCCCGGTACAGTAAGCGGTAATCTGGTCGAGCAGCTTTCGTTTCTGACGCTCCGGCATCTTCGGAAAGCTGCGGGTGGTGTCGGTAAAATCAATGAACGGGTAAATTGCAACATGATTTGCCCCATGGGAGAAGGCCATATCGATATCCCGCCGAAGCTCCTCAAAGCTCTGACCGGGAAGGGCAAAGATGAAATCCATCGAGACCGTCTCAAAGGGGACGCGGGCCAGCGCGTCAAAGATTTGTTCGGGCTGTTCCAGCGTTCGGCCCAGAGCATGCAGGCCTGATTCCTGAAACGATTGGACCCCGATGCTGATTCGCGTGACACCGGCGCTTTTGAGCAGCCTCAGCGTCTCTTCATTTACGTCCTCCGGATGGAGTTCAATACCGATCTCTTCTGAAATTTCAAAATATTCCCGCAGCTTTTTTACAATTCGTCCGATTTCGGCAGCGAAAAGAGCCGGACTGCCCCCGCCGAAATAAAGGCTGGTGACCTGCCTGTGCGAGGGAAGGGAGCCTCCCACCAGATCGATCTCTTTCAGCAGTGCATCGAGATACGCTTTGGCCAGCTCCTCCTGATAGGGAACCTTGCAGTAGGGGCAGAAACTGCAAAGGGTCCGGCAGAAGGGAATGTGGAGATACAGCCCCAGATTTTGTTCCTCACGAAGATCGAGGGATGAATCATAGGCGCTGGTAAAAGAGAAAGGGCGGACCGAGCGGGTCAGCCAGATTCGGGCAAGCTCTGTCAGAATACTCATGTTCCTCTATTCTCCCGGCAGGACACTCTCATATGTATTTGAGATAGGTATGCAGCATTTCGGCGGCTACGCGCAGATTTCCCCGGAACAGCAGGGAGTATTCCGCGGCAAAAAAGTAGCCGCATTGATTGCAAAGTCCCGGAACGTCGATACACCGCCCACAGACCGACTGCTTTCCGTTTTCCATCACGATGCACTGGTGGCAGGGGGTTGGAAAGGAATTGTCGACCAGATAGGGAAAAGCGGATTTCAGGTTAAAGATGGGATACCCTTCCGCCATCAGAATCCGAAGCTCGTCGCAGCAGGCGCGTTTTTCCTCCCGGGAAAGCGCGAGTCCGGCTGTGTCCGGGTAGGGGGTATGGAAGTTGAAGGAAACAGCCCGCACCGTGTTCTGTTCCCGCGCCGTCTCGCAGACCGCCCGGATAGAACCCTTGTTGATCTGATTGATCGCCATATAAAAGCAGAGGTTGTCGGAGGATGCGCGGGCGACATTTTCCAAAATCGTCCGGTAGGTATCTCCGCGGATTGCATTGTGACGGGCCTCATCCCCGTCCAGGCTCAAAAGAATCAGATCGGCTTCCGGCAGATCGAGCGGGTAAGTGCCGTTGGTCACGACGTTGACGATCAGAAAGCCGATTTTCCTTGCCTCGGTTACCAGATCACGCAGCGTCCTGCCGGAATCCTCCCAGAGAAAGGTTTCGCCGCCGCAGAAGAAAAGAATCCGGATTCCCTGACGGTAGAGCAGAAGCATCTCCTCACGAATCGCAGAATAGGGATAGATCACCGAAGTCAGATTGTTGACCGAGCAATGCCTGCAATGGAGGTTGCAGCGGTCGGTCAGGATGATGGTGCCCAAGATTGCTTTTTTGCGCCGGAACAAAATGGTGCTGATTCCGAACCAGCCCAGCCGGATCAAGGTGGATGGTTTCATCGTTTCTCACCAAATTTCCTCGGATGATGCACCCATTGTAGCACAAAGGTGCGGAGGCCTCAAGCCTCCGCACCTTTGTGCGGGATCGGCATGTTTTGTCCGCCCGCGAATAGGTATATTGGGAAAGGGGGAGACAGGATGCTCGAACGAATTGCGTCGGCTTTCTGGGGACCGTTTACCCTGCTGATCCTGCTGGGACTCGGCGGATATCTGACGCTTCAGACACGATTTTTTTCGATCCGCTGCCTGCCTGAGGCCCTGCGGCAGATGTGCCGGGGAAAAACGCAGAAAGGCGTGGGGAGACCTTCGGCCTGGATGGCCATGAGCACCGCGCTGGGGGCGACGATGGGGACGGGGAATATTGTCGGAGTCGCGACGGCAATGGTGGCCGGCGGACCGGGAGCCATCCTTTGGATGCAGATTGCGGCGCTGGCTGGAATGATGATCAAGTTTTCAGAAGTTGCATTGGCGGTTGAATACCGCAGACTTGGGTCCGGCCCGATGGGCTATCTTAAGCTGGTTTCTCCTTCTGGAAAGGCAAAGACCTTGCCTGCTGCTTTTGCAGTCTGCTGCCTGTCATCCGCCGTCGGAATGGGGAATATGACACAATCAAACGCAGCGTCACAGGCGCTTTCCTCCCTGTCGGTTCCGCCGGTCTGCTGCGCCGTATTTTTTGGAATTTTCACATTCATGGCCACCGGACGGGGCGTTGGCGGCGTTATGCGCCTTTCCTCCTGGATTGTGCCGGTTATTACGGTGGGGTATCTTGCTCTCGCAGGGGCCGCGGTTTGGCAGGAACGGGCTGCCCTGCCGCTTGCCCTGCGCACCGTCGGAGAGGGAGCGTTCGGTTTGCGGGCGGCGGCGGGAGGCGCAGCGGGATATGGTGTCCGCTCGGCTGTGCGCTATGGCTTGTCGCGGGGAATCTTTTCAAACGAAGCAGGGATGGGCTCGAGCCCGATTGCCCATGCGGAGGCCGACGGAAAAGGCCCGGTGGAGCAGGGAATGTGGGGAATTCTCGAGGTGCTGATCGATACCAGCCTCAGCTGCACCCTCACAGCCCTGGTGCTGCTGACTGCGGGAGGCGGAGTCTTCTGGCAGGAGAGTGGTCTTGACGGCGCAGCTCTGGCTACTGCCTGCTTTTCCACCGCGCTGGATTCCCGCTGCGGGCCGGTGGTGTCCCTTTTCATCGCCTTGTTCGGAATCACTTCCGTATGCGGGTGGTATGCTTATGGTAGGCGCGCACTGGAATTTCTCTGCCCGCATTGCCGGACAGTCATGGGCGTTTATCGCCTGCTTTACGCGGTGGGTGCGGCATTGGGCGCGGTATGGGGCTCCCGGGAAATCTGGCTGCTCTGCGACTTCTTTACCGGCACAATGCTGTTGCTGAACCTGCCGGGGCTGATTGTCCTCGCGCCTCGGGTCTGCCGGATGGTGCGCACATGGGAGGAGCGGCGTCACCGGCGGTAGAGCCTGACCTTTCCGGTATTGTTGAGGTAGCGCAGCAGAAGGGCGATCACCGGCGCGAGCAGCATTCCGAGAAGGCCGAAAATCCGAAGTCCGAGGAACATCGCGGCGAGGGTCGCGGCGGGATGCAGGCCGAGCTGTTCTCCCACTACGCGGGGCTCGATGATATTGCGCATCACGGCCACTACGCCGTAAAGGATCAGCAGGCCTGCGCCGAGGGTCGGACGGTTGGAGAGCAGGGAAACAATCCCCCAAGGGACGAGGAAAGCGCCCGAACCAACCAGCGGAAGCATGTCGCACAGGGCGATGACCGCCGCGAATTTCCAGAAGCCCTCAACCCGCAGCGCCCACAGTCCTACCGACAGTTCGGCAAAGGTGATCAGCATGATGATGCTGTAAGCTTTGATAATTTTCGATACGCAGGAAACAAGAAAATCCTTAATGTCGAACATCAGGGGACGGACGGAGCGGGGAAGCTGCCGCAGCAGAAATTTCGTGACCCCGTCGTAATCCGCCGCAATGGCGAAAGAGGAGACGATCATAAAAACAAAACCGATCAGGAAGAGCGGCATCTGACGGAGAAAGCCTGTCACCATTCCGAGCAGCGAGGCGGACAGGGAAGCCGCCATTTCCTGCAGGGAATTGGCAAGCAGTGCAAAAAGCTCACTGACTGAGAGGGCGGTCTCCGGGGCAAGGGCCCGCAGCAGTGCCAGCAGGCGTGAAAGGATCTGTTCAGCCATCGGCAGGAGCATTTCGGCCACATAGCCGGGCAGCGCTTCGGCCCAGTCGACCAGCTTGCCGGCAAGCAGCACAAAGACAGCCCAAAACAGAAACACAATGGTCAGATAAAAAGCAACGCCGACGCAGGCGACCGCCGTCTTGCCGCGCACCCGCATTACCCGGGAAATTTGCCGGAACAAATAGGCGAGAGCAAGCCCAAATAAAAACGGCCAGAACCATGGCAGCATAAAGCGAAGCACCAGCATGGCAATGACCGAAACAGTGAAAAAGTAAGCGGCGTTCATGAGAAAATCGAGGCGTTTTTGATTCACGCGGCGTCCCTCCGTTCTATCCTATGGATAGTATACGGGGAAGCGCCGCGTCTATTCGTTTTGTTCAGCGTGCGCGGTAGTGCCCGCCTTCACAGAGCAGAGAAAGACAATGATTGATCTCCTCGTCAGTAAAAAGAGAAGCATATTTCGTCTTTACCGCCGTCGCTTCGAGCGAGAGATCGAGCCGGCCGGCTTGCTGAAGGACGGAAAATCCCTCCGATGCCGTTTTACGGCGAAACAGAGCCTTCGCTGTGCCGAGTCCGCCGTACCGTGAAACAGTTTGCGTCAAACGTGCGAAACGACAGCCGCATTCGGACTCGGCTTTCCTGCTGTTTTGCAGCAGTTCCTGTTCGAATTGCTGTTCCAGCTCGCTTTGTTTCATAATCTGCCCCCTATTTATCAACGTTGATCTGCTTTCTATTATAGCCGTTTTTGATTTGATCTGCAAAGCCCTTTCGGGAAAGCCGCCCGCCCTGTCAAGCTGCGGCTTGGGCAGGAGAATTTCATTTATCGAAGGGAATTTCTCGAGAAAGTCAAAAAAAGTACTTGCATTTGGGTAAATTTGATGATATAGTGTATCTTAATCAAAAACAATCGTTTTCTTACAGCGGAAAATTGATGGAAATCGTCAGGGAAGAGAACGAAGCGATATGGGAGGCTGCCCCGTGCCCATATTCGGAACAGAGGAAAGGATGGTCAATCAAAATGTGGAATCCACCTAAATATTTGGTCGTTGAAACCGCGGTGCTGCCCGAGGTGTTCTCCAAGGTGATCTACGCCAAAGAATTGCTGGAAAATGGAGAAACCCATAATATTTCACATGCGGCCAAGATGGCGGGCATTTCCAGAAGTGCGATTTATAAGTATCGGGATTCCGTTTTTCCCTATGTGCGGGAAATGTCCGGAAAAGTCGTCAGCATTTATGTCCTGCTGCGCGACAGGCCCGGTATGCTTTCCGGATTGATCGCCGAGCTTTACCGCAACGGGGTCAACATCCTGACGATCAACCAGAATATTCCGGTGGATGGGCTGGCAGCCGTCTCGATTTCAATTTCTCTCGACGCAACCTCCACCAGCGATATGGAACTGGTCAACGCGCTGAAGAAGCTCGAGGGAGTTGTCGAAGCCCGGCGGCTGGCGGGGCACTGACAGGACAGAAATTACCGCATTGCGGAGAAAAGAGGAAATCAGTATGGATACAAAGATTGCAATCATCGGCTTTGGAACGGTAGGTTCCGGCGTTGCGGAGGTCTTTTACAAAAACCGTCCGGCAATCGAGCGCAAGGCAGGCGCCCGGCTCGACGTCAAGTACATCGTGGATATTAAGAGCCTGGAAGGCACCCCTTATGCTGAGAAGTGGACGAAGGATTTCCAGCAGGTTGTCGATGATCCCGAGGTCGGGGTTGTGGTCGAAACAATCGGAGGCCTTATGCCTGCCTATGATTTTTCCAAGCGTGCGCTGCGCGCCGGAAAGCACGTCGTCACTTCCAACAAAGAGCTGGTCGCCACCCATGGCGCGGAGCTTCTGCGCATTGCGGAGGAGCATAACGTCAATTATCTGTTCGAAGCGAGTGTCGGAGGCGGAATTCCGCTGATTCATCCTCTTTACCAGTGCCTCGGCGCGGGGGATATCACCGAGGTTGCAGGCATCCTCAACGGCACCACCAATTTTATTATGACCCGTATGTTCGAGGACCAGATGTCCTTCGAGGAGGCGCTCAAGCTGGCGCAGAAGAACGGCTATGCCGAAGCGAATCCGGCGGCCGATGTTGAGGGCAAGGACGCCTGCCGCAAGATCTGCATCCTTTCTTCGATTGTTTACGGCAAGCATGTCTATCCTGATGAGGTACATACCGAGGGAATCACCAAGATCACTCTGAACGATGTACAGTCCGCTTCCGCCGCCGGATATGCAGTCCGTTTGATCGGCAGGGTCAAAAAGGAAAAGTCCGGTCTGATTGCGATGGTCTCTCCGGCGCTGGTTGCCAAATCAAGCCAGCTGGGCAATGTCTCAGACGTTTTTAATGCGGTTTTGGTGCGCGGCTCCGATCTCGGCGATGTTCTCTTTTATGGGCGCGGCGCGGGCAAATCTCCGACCGCCTCAGCGGTCCTCTCCGATGTGGTTGACGCAGTGCGCGAGGGAGGACACATTCCCACCCTTGGCTGGGAGGATGCCAACCATGATACCATCGGGGATTACCTTGATGATGTAACCGGCGTGATGGTCCGCGTGCCCGCCAAAGACGCAAAGGCCGCCGGTGAGCTTTTCGGCGCGAAACGGATGGTCAGCCCCGCTCCGGAAGGCGAGGCCGCTTTCCTGACCGGGATGCTCTCCGGGCACATGGTGCAGGAGCTCTGTGCGAAGGCCAGGGAAGCGGGGATTGAGGTCCTTTCCGCTCTGCGCGTCCTCGACTATTAAGGAGGAACTCCCTTGATTACCGTCAAAATTCCGGCCACTTCCGCAAACGTCGGTGCGGGCTTCGATTCACTGGGGCTTGCGGTGACCCTCTATAACCAGATTCACCTCGAGCTGGCTGAAAAGACCGAAATCATATCGCTCGATCATGTTGAGATTCCCTGTGACGAGACGAATCTTGTCTATACAACGATGTGCTCACTCTTTGAGCTTTGCGGGCAGAAGATGCCCCCTCTGCGAATTGGTCAGGTCAATCATATCCCGCTTTCGCGCGGACTAGGGAGCAGCTCGGCCTGCATCATCGGGGGGCTGCTGGCTGCCAACCATATCATGGGCTTTCCGTTCTCGCGCCAGGAGATGATCAATCTTGCCGCCTCAATTGAAGGACACCCTGACAACACAACCCCCGCACTGCTCGGCGGGTTCGTGTCCTCGGTATTTGACGGAAAGGAAGTTCATTATGTCCGGCAGGAACTGCATGTCGGCATCCGCTTCGCGGCCCTGATTCCCAATTTTGAGCTGCGCACCTCGCTGGCGAGAAGCGTGCTTCCCAAGCGGATCAGCCATAAGGATGCGGTTTATAATCTTTCCCGTGCGGCGCTGATGAGCGCCTCGCTTTCGACCGGCAGCTACCATAACCTGCGGGTCGCCGCCGCCGACCGTCTGCATCAGGATTACCGCCTGCCGCTCATCGAGGGCGGTGCGCGTGCGATGGCGCTGATGGAAGAAGAGGGCGCCTATTGCTCCTATATCAGCGGTGCGGGTTCAACGCTGATGGCGATGGTTCCCGGCGCCGACCTGTCCTTTGAACAGCGCGTCTGGCCCCGCCTCTGTGAAGAAGGCTTCGCCGCATGGCGGCTGATGATGCTGGAGGCCGACAACACCGGCGCCATCTGTGTCGAGAGCATTCCGCTGCATTAACTGAATTGATGGGAAGCGGGCGCAGACCCAATTGCCTGAAGCCCCTTCGACAATAAGGAGGAAAACAACTTGGATCTGATTGTACAGAAATTCGGCGGCACCTCAGTGGCCAATGCCGAGCGGGTGGAGCATGTCGCCGACCTCATTACCCGTACCTACGACAAGGGGAATAATGTCCTCGCCGTTGTATCGGCGCAGGGAAAGTTCACCGATGTGCTGGTCGACAAGGCGAACGAGATTAACCCCAAAGGCTCTCGCCGCGAGATGGACGTTTTGCTCTCGGCCGGTGAGCAGATTTCGATTGCACTGTTGGCTCTGGCGATTGAGAAAAGGGGATATCCGGTCAAATCGATGCTTGGCTGGCAGGCAGGTTTTGTGACCGACTCCAACCACTCGAACGCACGGATTCGCCGGATCAACACCGAAAGGGTTCAGAATGAGCTGGCCAAGCGCACAATCATCATCGTTGCCGGCTTTCAGGGGCTTGACCGCTATGATGACATGACAACCCTCGGGCGCGGCGGCTCGGACACCAGTGCGGTCGCCCTCGCAGCTGCCCTGAACGCGAAGAAATGCCAGATTTATACCGATGTTGACGGAGTTTACACTGCTGACCCGCGGATTGTCAAAGGTGCGAAAAAGCTCGACTCGATCAGCTACGATGAAATGCTGGAGCTGGCAACCCTCGGCGCACAGGTATTGCACAACCGATCGGTTGAGATGGCAAAACGCTACAATGTCGATCTGGAGGTCCTCTCGAGTCTGGAAGACAAGCCCGGGACCATCATTAAGGAGGAAGCAAATGTGGAAAAGATGATTATCAGCGGTGTCGCCAAGGACACCAATGTTGCGAGAATTTCTCTGCTCGAGCTTAAGGACCAGCCCGGCATGGCGTTCAGGATCTTCTCTCTGCTTGCCAAGGAAAAGATTAACGTTGATATCATTCTTCAGTCTGTCGGGCGCGACGGCACCAAGGATATTACCTTTACTGTCGCCAAGGAAAACGCTGATCATGCCGTCGAAATCCTCAGCAAGAGCAAGGAGCAGATCGGCTGCAAGGCGGTCCTCTGCGACAAGGAGGTCGCCAAGGTTTCTATCGTCGGCGCAGGTATGGAGTCGAATCCCGGCGTGGCATGCAAGCTCTTTGACGCACTGGCACAAGCCAATATCAACATCGATATGGTTTCGACCAGCGAGATTAAAATTTCGGTGCTGATTCACATCGATGATGCCCAGCGCGCCGTGGCTGCAATTCACGACAAGTTTTATAACGACTGATTTGTGGGGGATTTTCCCTGCGTAAAGGCCGCGCCTGAAATAGACGCGGCCTTTACTTATCGCTTTGGCGAAGGGGAAGAGTTAAGCGCAGAAAACAGAAACGCCCTTTCAAAAGCGGGAGGCAGTTATACCGCTGTTGCCTTGAACAAAGGGAAGGCCGGCATTTTCGGGCACCGTCCGGTGCTTCGGCCTTATGGACCGCGCGTCGTACTACCGTCTCTCGAGCAAGATCATGACTCAAAAATGATTTGCAAAAAGGAGGTATTCTTTTGTAATTTGTGCTATACTGAAAAAAACAAAACGACCATTCGACAGGGAGAGATGTTATGGCCAGTGATCAGAGATTTGCAGTATTGATTGATGCTGACAATGTTTCCGACAAATATATTAAGATTATCCTTGATGAGATCTCCAACGATGGAATTGCGACCTATAAACGAATTTATGGGGATTGGACGAAGCCGGCGCTGACCTCCTGGAAGAATGTTCTGCTTGATAATTCGATTCTGCCGATCCAGCAGTACAATTACACAACCGGAAAGAATTCGACCGATTCGGCGATGATTATCGATGCCATGGATATCCTTTATTCGGGGAAGGTCGATGGATTTTGCATTGTGTCCTCCGACAGTGATTTTACCCGGCTGGCGGCCAGACTGCGGGAATCCGGGATGATAGTGGTCGGTATGGGAGAAAGAAAAACCCCAAAGTCTTTTATTTCGGCCTGTAACCGTTTCAAGTACCTTGATATTCTTGCCGCGGCCGAGCAGCAGCCCGCGTGCGAACCGGAAGTACCGGCGGCAAAGCCGGAAAAGGCCGCTTCAAAGCCGGCGGCTGAAAAAAGCACCGCGGCAAAAATGGAAAGAACAGATCTGAAATCTGTGCCTCCGGCAAGAATCGAAGAAGTACAGCCGCAGACCGACCTGACAACCATTCGTTCGGCGCTCAGAACAATTGTGGCGGAAAACTCCGATGAGGATGATTGGATTTTGATCGCGCGAATCGGGAACCTGCTTGGCAAACGGTATCCGGATTTTGACGTACGGAATTTTGGCTTTTCCAAGCTTACTCCGTTTCTGGAATCCCTCGATTTGTTTCATGTCAAAACCAGACCCGCAATCAATGGAAACGGCAAACTGATCTATGTCAAGCTAAAATAGCGGCTGTATGCAGAGAAAACGGCACCGTGCGGATACAGGGGCAATTTTATTTTTTGTTATGAAGCAAATAAAAGAAGACCCGCTTTGAACAAAGCGGGTCAATTTCTAATCCGGATACATACGGTCGCGAAAAAGAACGGAAATTTTCATCTTTTTTTTGCGTCCCTCTTGCAAAACGATAAGAATGATGATATAATAATTCACGTTGTCACAACTTATCTGTTTGGGGGCGTAGCTCAGCTGGGAGAGCGCACGGTTCGCATCCGTGAGGTCGAGAGTTCGATCCTCTTCGTCTCCACCAAAAGAGTCTGTAAACTTCGGTTTGCAGACTCTTTTTCGTCCCAGAAAAATATGTGAATCGGGGGAATCAAATGCCTTTTTCCATTATAACAGGTGATATTACCAAACAGCATTCGGATGCCATTGTCAATGCAGCAAACACCTCGCTGCTGGGCGGCGGAGGAGTGGACGGCGCAATCCATCGCGCGGCTGGTCCGGAACTTCTTGCTGAATGCAGAACCTTGAATGGCTGCCGGACGGGAGAAGCAAAGATTACCCTGGGGTACCGGCTGCCCGCAAAATACGTGATTCATACACCGGGACCGATCTGGCGCGGCGGCGGCGCAGGAGAAGAACGGTTGTTGGAGAGCTGCTACCTCTCCTGTTTGATGCTGGCGGAGCGGAACGGGTGCCGAACGCTGGATTTCCCATCTATTTCTACTGGCGTGTACCATTTTCCTCTTGATCGGGCGGCAAAAATTGCAGTGGAAACGATCTGCGGCTATTTGAAAGAGCATTCTGGACTGGAACGTGTCCGTATGGTTTGCTTTGATCCACGGACAGAACAAGCTTATGCGGCTGCACTTCAAGAATATCAAGGGATGCAATAGCTGTGCCAAAGGAATAACCTGAAAACTTTTGCGCAGTCTATAGATAACAATGCAATAAATATGCCAGCTTGCCACACTATAACATCGAGAGTGGCAGCAGCAGAATCTGGAATAAAGTCAGGAAGAGCCTTGCCGGGATCCTTCACTTATCCAATCTGTGATACCGCTTTTTTATTCGGACAGAAGATCAGCGGCCGAGGAGCCGCGGAAGAAATGGAGAACACAAAGATGAAAAAGATTATAGCCATTGTCCTTGCAGCTCTTTCAGTAGTTGCTTTTGCGGCCTGCGGAAAAAAAGACGATGCCCCCAAACCCGGCACCCTCAAGGAGGGGGAAACGATCGAGTCTGTGCTTGAGGCGGTAGATGCAAAGTTTTCCGACCGGTACGGTTCTGATTATGCCGCCGTGGCAATGGGGATGCCGGTAGACGATGCCTATCTCTCGGATTTTCTTGAGCTGGACAGCAGCGCCTATGATGAGTATGCGGGGAATGTATCGATGTCGATGACAAACTCTGACGCATTCTTTGTCATCAAGGCAAAGGAAGGCCAGGTTGAGGCGGTTCAGCAGGCTTTGGAAAAGCACCTTTCAGACCTCAAGGCGCAATATGAGTTCTACCCGGTCAGCGGCTCCTACGACCGCGCAATGGCGGGAGAAGTTTATGTCAAAGGCGACTATGTTTTCCTGATCGTAGTCGGCGTACTGGAGGACATGGACGAGGAAGCGCCTGACTTCTCTGATGATGTGCAGATGACCAAGGAGACAATTGACAGCTTCTTTAACGACTAATTAATACTTGCCGTTTCCCTTGATTTATGGTACCGTATTAGTCGGATTTGCGTACCGGCTCAAGGCAAAAGGCCCCCGCAGCCGTAACTCTGCGGGGGCCTTTTTGTGAATAATTAACGGGAGGCCGCCATGGTTTTTTCAAGTATCCTGTTCCTGTTCTATTTTATGCCTGCGGCATTTTTATTATACTATCTGGCACCGCGCCCGGCGAAGAATGCAACGCTGCTGGTTTTGAGCCTGATTTTTTACGCATGGGGAGAGATTCGTTATCTTCCCATCATGTTGGCTTCAATCCTTGTCGATTATGCGGCCTCCAACATGATTGAACGCAGCGGCTCACACCAGGGAAAGCGCCGCTTCTGGCTGCTCGTTTCGGTTGCCTTTAATCTCGGAATGCTGGGATTTTTTAAATATGCGGGATTTTTTGCCTCCAATCTCAATGCGCTGACCGGACTTTCGATTCCGGTGCTTTCCTTGACTCTGCCGCTTGGAATCAGCTTTTATACATTCCAAACGATGTCTTATACCATTGATGTTTATCGCGGACAGGTCAAACCGGAACATAATATCATTGATTTTGGCGCCTTTGTTGTACTTTTCCCGCAGTTGATCGCAGGCCCCATTGTCCGTTATACCGATATTCGCCGGGAACTTCGGGATCGCCGGATGAATCTGGATCAAATTTCTCTTGGGGTGCGAACCTTTATTCTCGGCCTTGCAAGCAAGGTGCTGATTGCCAACAATGTCGGCGCGCTCTGGACCGAGACCGAACAGATTGGCTTTGCAGGACTTTCCACTGCACAGGCGTGGCTCGCGATTCTCGCGTTCAGCCTTCAGATCTATTTTGACTTTTCGGGTTATTCACTGATGGCGATTGGCCTCGGAAGGATGCTCGGGTTTGAATTCCCCAAGAATTTTGATTTTCCCTATATCTCCAAAAGCATGACTGAGTTTTGGAGAAGGTGGCACATGACGCTGGGAAGCTGGTTCCGGGAGTATCTTTATATTCCACTGGGCGGCAACCGCCGTGGGGCGGTCCGCACTGTGCTGAATCTCTTTTTTGTCTGGGCTGCGACCGGGCTGTGGCACGGCGCTTCTTGGAATTTTGTGATTTGGGGCCTTCTGTTCTTTGTGCTGCTGATGATGGAAAAGGGGTTTTTCAAAAGTTTTCTCGATCACCATCCGGTCTGGGCCAGAATTTATATGGTTCCTCTGATTATGATGAGCTGGGCGATTTTTGCGATTACCGATTTTTCTCAAATGGGAGTATTCTTTTCCCGGCTGATCGGCGGCTATGCCGGGAGTGACTGGGTTTACTCGCTGCGCAACTACGGTGTGACCTTTGCCCTCGGCATTCTCTTTTCCACACCGGCGCTCAAGGGGACGCTGGAGCGTCTGGAGCGCAGCCGGATCGCTTCGGTTTTAATTTACGGATTCCTTACGGTGGTTTCGGTTGCCTATTTGGTGGATGCCACCTATAATCCGTTTTTGTATTTTCGGTTTTGAGGAGGAAATGGGATGAAAAAACTTTTGCAGTATCCGGTGACCGTTCTGTTTTTCCTCTTCCTTTTTGGCTTTTCTCTCACTAATTTTTTGACCCCATCCAAAGCTTTTTCCGAGCTGGAGAATAAATATTTGGCGCAGCGTCCCGCCTTCAGCTGGAAGGCGCTGCTCGACAGCAGTGACAAGGGCTTTGCTCAGAAGTTTGAAAAGTACGTGAATGAACAGTTCCCGCTGCGGGACGGCTGGATTTCTCTGAAATCACGAGCTGAATCCGCCCTTGGAAAGATCGAAAACAATGGAATCGTCTACGGACGGGATGGCTATCTCTTCGATAAATACCGCAGCTATGATGCCGGGCGGCTCGAAAAGAATTTGGGCCTGCTTGAACGCTTTGCAGAGAAAACCCCCGGCCTTGACCGCACTCTGATGGTGATTCCGGCTTCCTACAATCTCCTGACCGACAAGCTGCCGGAGGGACTCGGAAACATCGACCAAATCAGGGAGATTGAAGCGGTTTATGAACGGGCGCGGCAAAGCGGCTATCGGACGGTTGACGCCGCCGCGGCGCTGATGACTCACGCGCGGGAAGAGATTTATTACCGCACCGACCACCATTGGACGACCGATGGGGCATGGTATGGCTATGAAGCTTTTGCCGCGGCTGTTGGGCGGCAGGCAGTACGGCCGGATTCCGCGCTGCGCCGCACGTCCGAGGGCTTTTGGGGGACCTATTTCAGCAAGGCGAAAAAGTATAATGCTGCCCCGGACACTTTGGTGTGGTATGATCTTCCGGTGGATTCCGTAACCATTGACGGCTCCGATGTCAACGGAATGTACGATCTTTCACAGCTGGAGAAGCGCGACCGTTATGCAATGTTTCTGCATGCCAACAATGGGGTGACAGTCCTCCAAAACAGCGGCGCACCAGAGGGCAGCATCCTTGTGATCAAGGATTCCTATGCCAACTGCTTTGTTCCGTTTTTAACCCAGAGCTACTCCAAGGTTGTGGTTGTCGATCTGCGCTCGATGCCAAAGGGCTTGGCCGAACTGATCCATTCTGAAAAAATTGAAGAGATTCTGGTGCTTTATAGCTTCGAAAATCTCGCCAGCGACAGCAATTTCCCGCGCCTTCTCTACTGAACTCTGTAAAAGGAAATACCTCCGGTTTTGCCGGAGGTATTTCCTTTTGGGAACTCCTTTGCTTTTTGGATATCAAAGCCTGATAAGCACCAATCTGTTATGGCTGTTATGGCTGCATCACCGGCAGCAGCATTTACTTACCCAGTGAGTGCCTTCAAAAGGCCGCAAAGCTTTGTTTTGCGGCCTTTTCTGTGAAATGCAGGAGCTTACGATTTTGCCTTAACCTGATTTTTGATTTACCCGGTGGGAATCACGCGGATCAGGTCCTTGGATTTTCCGGCACGCAGCAGGTAGCTTTCGGTGGAATGTCCGAGAATTCCGACGACGGAACGGCTGATTTCCAGTGCGTGGTCAAGATTAATGCCGGTTTCCACACCCATCTCTTCGCACATATGCAGCAAATCCTCGGTAGAAATGTTGCCGGCGGCTCCGGGAACGAAGGGGCATCCCCCGACTCCGGCAAAGGCGCTGTCAAAACGGGTGAAGCCCGCCTCCATCCCGGCGAGGATATTGGCGATTCCAAGGCCGCGGGTGTTGTGGAAATACAGTCACCAAGTCACCTGTGGGAAGGAACGGCTCATCTCTTCGCAAATGGCATAAACATGAGTGGGGTAGGCCATGCCGGAGGCATCTGAAAGCGAAATTTCATCGATTCCGACTGCGAGATAGGCGTGGACGATCTCCTTGACCGTTTCAATCGAAATTTTCCGGTCTCAAGGGGAACCGAAAGCCATTGAGATGGAACCTGAAATTCCGATCGGGGCTTCGCTAGTTTTTGAAAAGAAGCTTCCTGACTCTGGAATGATAAACCAGCATAATATTACGAAGCGCAAGCTCATAAACAGGGAAGGAAAGGTTTCCGATCAAAAGCAGAAGAGCTCCGAAGCCGTTTTCCAATTCTTCCGCAATCTGGCCCATTCCCAGAAGGCGAATGACCGCCCAATAGCATCCGAACATCGTAACGTTAAAAATTCCAAATTTCAAAAGTAAACGGGGAAATCGATGCCGGAGCATTCGGTCGATCCGAAGCTTGAGCAACGGATAATATCCAAAGAATGTGATGAAAAGCATGGAGACTTCCCGATCTGGAAGAATCAAAAGACCAAGCAGCGCAACCGCTCCATAGGAGAGTGCGCCGGCAGACAGGCCGATTTCGATTCCGATGGGAAGCAAAGCGATCCCGGCCATCGCGGGAACCGCATAGGTGGCAAAGGGAATCAGTGAGGAGAGGAGCAAAAGGGTCAGCGAAAGAGCTGCACTGATACCGCCGAGGGCAACCCGTGTGCTCTGATTGTTACGCCGCAAGTGCGCCCGCCCCCTAGTAATAGCAGGGCCGGCAGCAGCTGCTACACAGGCAGTAGGTGCACAGGCAGGTGGTGCAGGAGTTACAGGATTGATAGCTGTAACCGCCCTGCATCCCCCCGTAGCCGTATTGGCGCCGGGCGTTGATCTGATCCAAGGTCGCGCGGTATTCAAAATTTTGCGGGTCCATTTGCGCTGCTCTTTGCAGGTAGCTGACTGCGTCATCGAGAAAACCTCGCGCAAGCAGTACATTCCCCTTGAGAAAGTTCCATTCAGCGTCCCTGGAGGCGCCCGGGACGCCATCGAGAAGCTGTTCCGCGTCGAAGATACGTCCGGCGTTGATCAGCCGCCGAATATCCGAAAATTGACTGCTCCGGGAACCCTGCTGCCACTGACTTTGCTGCTGCCATTGGCTCTGTGCGGTATTCTGCCCGTAAAAGCCCCTTGCACCGGGATTTTTACGCATTTCCGTAACCTTGTCGTAAGCCGCATTGATTTCAGCCATTTTTTCCGACGCGAGGTCTGCCAGAGGGCTTCCTGCATAGTTATCAGGGTGATATTTCTTTGCCAATGCGCGGTAAGCCTGCTTGATTTCTTCATCCGAAGCGGTTGGAGACACCCCCAGCACTTGATACGGATCATTCATGGTGATGTTCCCCTTCCAAAACAAGCTCTGCCTGACGTGGCAGTCCCAAAAACACGATATTGTCGAGAATCCCCTGGAAACATTTAGGAGAAAGCAGGGCATAAGCAGCACCGATTTCAGCGATCGTTTGCCGAAGAAGCTGAGCCTGTTCCTCGCGGCCGGTACGGCTTTTGAGCGGATTAAAACCGCCATGCTCCAAATCTTTCGGCAGGTCGTCAACGGCATCGCAAAGGTAGATGTAGCGCCCAAGCATATAGCCCAAACGGTGCAGAATCCGCCGCTCTTCATCGGAATGGCCGGCCAGCTCCAAAATTCCGCCAAGGGCGGAAGCGGTGGGATCGCAGCATTGGTCAATTGTCGCCGCATCTCTCAGTAATTCCATATTTCGCTGTGCCGCCGTCATCTCACGGGCCAGCGAGGAGGCCGATGAACGCTTCCGGGCCGCTTCGTTTGCGAAGTGAGTGGCGGCGGGAAGGAGGAAACTCCACACAAACGAAGCGGGAAAAGAGGAGTCCTCCCGATTATCGACGCATTTCTCCCGAAGGAGCAGCATGGCAATGTCGCAGGAAAAGGCAATGGACTCGCATGGCTCGAGATGGGAGCGCTTTACAAAGGGGTGGCAGGGACAGCGATGGGGTAGGAATTGTGGTATTTCGTCCGATAAGGCCGCGTGGAGCATCGCGATAAAAGTAAAGTCGTAACTCAGGGTCAGCCGGGCGGCAGGACCGAAAGAACGGGAAAGGCCGCGGCAGAGACCGCAATAAACCGCTTTATACTGCTCCAGTTCACAGACGCGCAGCTGCGGCTCAAATGGCTTGATATATCCAAACAAAAACGGCAGTCCTCCCTGCGGCACACCGGAACGAATGGCAACAAATTGACAGCCCATCCGTTCAAAAAAGGCATCTTAATGCAAAATATAACAGATATAGTGTACCGCAAAGGGCGCGTAATGTCATGAAGAATTTATGAATTCGGCGTTATGTTTCCCCATTCCCCATATAATAGCCCTGGAATAGGATCGCGTTTGGCCCATTTAACGCATGAAAGACCGGGACGAAAGGAGAAAATCATGAGTTTGGCAGAAAATCTTTTACTTGCGGCGGCGCTCGCAGCGGATGCCTTTGCCGTTGCAATTGTAAGGGGCATGACGGGGCAGGGCAGGAACGGCGATCGCCTGGCAACGGCTTTTTGCTTTGCGGCGGCGCAGACGGCTATGCCGGCTTTGGGATATCTGCTGGGGACGGGTGTGGCGGGGCCGCTGGTGCACCGGGGCGGGGATCTGCTTGCCGGAAGCATTCTTTTCCTGCTGGGAGGAAAGATGCTGCTCGACGGAATGTTTGAAGAAGAGGTGGCTGTTTTTCCTGCGCGGAACGCTTTTTATTTTCGCTTGCTCGGTGCCCAGGCGGCCGCTACGGCGATCGATGCAATGGCGGTGGGAATCAGCCTTTGTGCGGCGGATACCCCACTTTGGCCGGCCGCAGGAATTATCGGCTTGGTTACCGGGCTGCTCTGCTTTTTTGGATACGGTCTTGGCAGAAATTTTTTTGACGGAAGACTGGGAGGACACGCGCAGGGACTTGGGGGAGCGGTGCTGATCGGGATCGCACTAAAGACTTTGTTTTGAAAAAACGGTTTGGGGATTTCCCCAAACCGTTTTTACTGCACAATACATTTACTTTACAGCTCGAAATCTTCTTTTTCATAACCGCTGCGAAGAATCATCGGCCGCACGACCCGGCTGATGGGGTCGTAGCGGAACTTTTTACAGAAATATTCGGGGGCTACAACACCGCAGCGGGCACAGAGAATCGCCCCGCCATCTTTTGTCGGGGTGCCGTATTCGCAGTAACGGCAGGAAGGTTCGATTTTAGGAGAAAAAAGCTGAAGACGGCTGCTTCGAAACAGAGACGGCATGGCAGAACCCCTCCCGGATGCTGTTGCATTTATTATAGTCCAAATCAGGCTGTTCCGCAACCTGTATTTTCCATCTTTAGCCCCGGCGGCGTATGGTGCATCCGTCGATTCTTGTGAAAAGCTGTGCCGTCATTGCCATCATGCAGAAAGCCCCCAGCAGGCGGTTGGGTGAATTGGCGGCGGGCAGCAAGTCGGAAGAGGCGGAGATCAGTGCCGCACCGACAGTGGGTTCCGGGATATCCGGAAGAAAAGGGAAAAGAAAAGCCATGCAAAGAAAACCGCCAAGCAGACGTGCCCGGAAAAATCCGTTGGTGCGGATGCCGGATGGCTTCACGAGGGAAAGAACCTGAAGGCAGACCGAGCAGCCCCCGAAGGCGAGGAAGAAGGCGGCGAGCAGCGCGCCGGTCCTTCCGCCGAGGAGGGCTGCGGTGGAGCAGCCGGTCGTTACTTCCAGAAATCCGGTCAGAGCACATCGGAAGGCGGGCGGAAGCGGCAGGGGACGCAGCAGCTCCAGCAGAATCGAGACAAGCAGGACATAGCTTCCGATCGAAAGAATTCCGCGGGTGGCCTGTGATACCGATTCCACCAGTGCGGAGGAGAAGGAGGGGCGGACAGATGCAGATACGCCCCGCGGATTTCCGCCATTGCGGCAGAAAATCAGGCAGAGCGCCAGAGAGGAAAGAACCTGTGCGGCCAGTAGGCGCCACCCTAACGACGAAGAACCAAACATGCGTTCTCCGACGGCGATGACCACGAAGGCAGGACCGGCGTTGACGGAGCAGCACAGCAGGCGGGAGGCGTCCTGCGCTTCCAAACGGCCCGCTTCTGTAAAAGAAAGAACTGCCTGCGCACCGGTGGGATACCCCCCGATCATTGAGGCAAGAAGCACGGGGGCAGATGCGTCCGGGAGACTCAGAAAACGGGTCATTGGAAGAAAAGGACGCGCAAGCAGTTCTCCTGCGCCGGAACGGGCGAGAAAAGCGGAAAGTACCATAAATGGAAACAGTGACGGAAGAAGCAGGTCGATACAGAGCTCCCCTCCGGTCATCGTGCCCAGAATCACTTCCTGAGGCCGGGTGAGCAGCAGATATGCGAATATGATACAGCCGGTCAGGCAGAAAAAGCTTTTCATCCGAATCCCTCCTGCTGGTATCCTATGGAAAAGAGGAGCGGACTAGACGCATGAACAACTCTCCTCGGCCATATCTTTGAATGAAGAGTAATCGCCCGGTGGAGGGAACAGCATGCAGAAAAAGCAGAAAAAGGAGCAGGTGCAGCGCGAAGGGGTCGGAACCTCTCTGGCCCGGATGCTTCTGCTTCCCGAGAGCAGCCTGACCGGATCGGTTCGTATTGAATGCAACGCCAACCGGGAGGCGGTTGTGGAAGGCTGCAGCGGAATCCTTGAATACAGTGACGAGACAATCCGCCTGACGACCGGACGGATGGTTCTGCGTTTTACCGGGCGCGGGCTGTCAATCAACGGCATGGCCCATGGCTATGCGGTCGTGACAGGAAATATTGCGTCAATCGAATTTGTGACCTGAGGGTGATGGGATGTTTTTGCTGACATGGCTCCGCTGGCTGAGAGGAACGGTAACTTTTCTGATCACCGGCGCTTTTCCGGAACGTCTGGTCAACCTTTGCATCCGCAGCCGTCTGCCGGTATGGGGTGTTTCCCGCCGGAAAGACGGACTGATTGCCCATACCTATGCGCGGCAATACCGCCGGCTCCGCCCGATGGCGCGCGCTTCCCGGACGAAAACCCGGGTACAGGAGCGTCGGGGGCTTCCGTTTTGGCAATACCGGTACCGGAGCCGCTGGGGCCTGATGGCGGGCGGGGTCGGTGCGGTGCTGCTCCTGATGTTTCTTTCCACACGCATCTGGATCATTGATGTCCGGGGGTGCGACAAAATTGAACCGCGCGATATCACGTCCCAGCTCTCTGCTCTCGGGCTTCGGCCGGGGGTGGCCGCCCGTGAAATCGACAGCCGCCTGATGCAGCGTCAGATGCTCCTGCTAGATGACCGTTTGGCCTGGATTGCGATCAATCTGGTGGGGAGCACCGCGCAGATCGAGATACGGGAACGGGTCAAAATTCCCGAACGCCTTGATCCGAAGGACCGTGCGGGAAATGTTGTCGCTGCCTGTGACGGACAGATCAAATATCTGGAGATCTATGAGGGGCAGCCGCTGGTTCGGGTGGGAGATACTGTGACCAAAGGGGAGGTGATTGTCAGCGGAATTATGGAGGATCAGTATGGGAACACCCAGCTTCGTTACGCCCGGGCAAAGGTGATTGCGCAGGTACAGGAGGAGCAGACGGTCGAGGTGCCGATGGAACAGGCACAGTGGGTAGCATCGGGAGATCCGCAGCAGCGCAGTTACCTTTCGATCTTTGGGCGGGAGATTCCGCTCTTTTTTCCTGTGTTCGGCGGCGGAGAGGAGGCGTTTTCCGTCTCCCGTGAGGAGCGTTCCCTCATGGGAATTCCCGGTCTTTCTTTGGTTGGAGAGACGCATACGCCCATGCGGCTCGAAACAGTCCGGCTGACCGAGCTGCAAGCCAAGGAGACGGCGATGCACCAGATGAAGTTGCTGACTGAAGGGGATGAAGTGCTGTCGATCGTCAGACGCGCGGCGAGCGGCGATCCGCAGGAAAACTGCTACCGTCTGACCGAACATCGCATCGTCGAAAAAGATATTGCAGTTGAAGTGGAAATCTTTCTAAATTGAGCGACAATGGAAAAAAACTGTGGTATAATAACCGCAGAACAGTTTTTCTGCAAGAGGGCTGATGCCTGCCGCTTTTGCGGCAGCCGGCTTGGAATGGCCGATGCTCTCATATTCCAGATCAATGCCGCCGGGCTTCTGTGCCCATGGCGGGAAAGGCGATGAAGATGATCGAGCAATTGGTCAATGTAGAACGGATGGAGCATACGCTGGCCCTCTTCGGCAGCTTTGACACCAACGTTAAAATGATTGAAGAGGCCTATGGGGTAACGGTTCTGCTTCGCGGCACCGATATCAAGGTGACCGGCGATGCGGAAAAGGTTGGTCCGGCCGTTCGTGTGATCGAAACCCTGCTTTCGCTGCTCAACAATGGCGAGGCGCTCACTGAACAGAACATCCACTATGTCATGTCGCTGGTCAGCGAAGGGCAGGAGGACCGGGCCGCCCAGCTTGCGGAGGATGTGATCTGCATTACCGCGAAGGGACGCCCGCTCAAATCCAAAACCCTTGGCCAGAAGAAATATATTGAGGCCATTCGCCAGAATACTATCACATTTGGAGTTGGCCCTGCCGGTACCGGCAAGACTTATCTGGCGGTGGCGATGGCAGTGCGGGCATTCCGCGCCCACGAAATCAACCGCATTATCCTGACCCGTCCGGCCGTCGAGGCGGGGGAGAAGCTCGGCTTTCTGCCCGGCGATCTTCAAAATAAGGTCGATCCCTATCTTCGTCCGCTTTACGACGCGCTTTTTGATATGTTGGGATCGGAAAATTATCAGCGGTATCTTGAACGGGGCAACATCGAGGTCGCGCCGCTGGCCTATATGCGCGGACGGACTCTCGACGATTCCTTCATCATACTCGACGAGGCGCAAAACACCACGCCGGAACAGATGAAGATGCTGCTGACTCGTTTGGGGCAGAATTCCAAGGCGGTTATCACCGGCGATGTAACCCAGATCGATCTTCCGGACAAGCGTTCCGGGCTGATTGAGGCCACCCGCATTCTCAAAGGGATCTCCGGCATCGCAACGGTTCAGCTCTCCGATAAGGATGTGGTGCGGCACCGTCTGATTCAGGAAATCATCAAAGCCTACGAAAAGTATTACGACCATCCCAGCCATCTGCGCAGGCTCTGACGGGAGCAGTCGGAATCATAAAAACCGAAAGGAAATGGAGAGAAGTCCATTGGCACGTGCAAAGGTTTATATCGCAAACCGGCAAAAAAAGACCAAAATCCCGACCGGGGCGAGGCTGCTTATCAAGCGGTGCTGCAATGCGGTTCTGGCTTATGAGAAGGTGGAGTTCCCCGCTGAAATCAGCGTCAGCTTCACCGATGACGAGGGAATCCGTCAGCTCAACGGGTCCTACCGCAATAAGGATTCCGCCACCGACGTTCTGTCCTTCCCCATGGGCGAGGACGGAGTATATGACAAGAATGAGGAAACAGGAAACTATTTGCTCGGTGATATTGTCATCTCGATGGAGCGGGCGGTGGAGCAGGCCCATCTCTACGGGCATTCGCTCGAACGGGAGCTGGGATTCCTGACCGTACATTCGATGTTTCATCTTCTTGGCTATGACCACGAGGCGGGCGGTCTTGAAGCGAGAGTGATGCATGAGAAGGAAGAGGCTGTGCTCTCAGAGCTGGGCCTCTCGCGCGACAATACATTTTTAAAACCCGGAGAGGAGCATTAAATGCCGAAGAATTTGTTTGTATCGATCGTGGGGCGGCCCAATGTGGGAAAATCTTCCCTCCTCAACCGTTTGCTCGGCGAAAAAATCGCCATTGTTTCGGACAAGCCGCAAACTACCCGCAATCGGATTACGGGGGTGCTGACCGAAGGAGAGACGCAGTATGTCCTCATCGATACCCCCGGACTGCATAAGCCGAAATCCAAGCTCGGAAAGTTTATGGTCAAGCAGGCGGGGGATTCCGTTTCGGATGTTGACGCCGTCATTCTTGTCACCGAATGGGAAGGTCCGGTCACCGGCGCCGAACGTGAGCTGCTTGAGGGGATTGAACGGTGCGGCGTTCCGGCGGTTCTTGCAGTCAACAAGATCGACACCCTTGCGGAAAAAACCGGGATGCTTCAAAAGATCTCTGCTTTTGCGGCGCTCTTTGAGTTCGCTGCCGTTGTCCCGATTTCAGCCCGAACGGGCGAGGGGATGGACGAGCTGTTTCATGAGCTTGATCCGTTCTGCACCGAGGGGGAGCACTTCTTCCCCGATGATACGCTGACCGACCAGCCCGAGCGTGCGGTCGTGGCGGAAATCCTGCGGGAGAAGCTGCTGCGCAATCTGCGCGATGAGATTCCGCATGGAACCGCCGTCCTGATCGAGCGGATGCGCGAGCGGGAGGATGGAAAGATGATCGACATCGACGCCACCATTGTCTGCGAGCGGGAATCCCACAAAGGAATCATTATTGGGAAGCGCGGCGCAATGCTCAAGAAGATTGCCACTGAAGCGCGGCTTGATATCGAGCGGTTTCTGGATATTCCCTGCAACCTTCAGTGCTGGGTAAAGGTGCGGGAGGGTTGGCGCGACAGCGACACACAATTGAAAAATTTTGGATTTCGGGAAGATTCCTGAAAGCTGTCTCCGCCGGGCATCCTAAAATCACCCGGCGGAGTTTTTTTTGTTTTTCGGAAACGGCAGAAATCAAAAAATGATGGAAAATGTGCACGAATTATGTTATAATATTTTCCATCACCCAAAATACTGTTCGGGCTGGCCGAAAAATGATGCTGCCTGTATCACATCATGCTTTGACAGCAAATTTTAAGGATGAAAGAGGTAAAAAGCAGATGGTAGTAACCAAAAAATCGGTGATTGGCGATATTCTCGACGCCGCTCCTTCCACCGCCCCCTACTTTACCGAAATTGGGATGCATTGTCTGGGGTGCCCGCATTCCCGCGGGGAAACCATTGAACAGGCCTGCGCGGTACATGACACCGATGCCGACGCTCTGGTCGAACAGATTAACCGCCATCTGTCTGCACGATGAGCAGCGCGGTAGCATCGCTCGACGCGCGGTTGAGGACCATCGCGTCCTTTGTGCGGCAGGGTGCCCGCCTGGCGGATATCGGCTGCGATCATGGTTATCTTGTCTGCGCACTCGCGCGCGACGGATGGATTAAAAGCGGACTCGCCTGTGATGTCAACGAAAAGCCATTGGGGCAGGCGCGCCGTGAAATTGAACGTCAGTCCCTCGAGGATAAAATAGCCTGCCGCCTTGGCGACGGGCTTTCAGTCGTTGATGAGGGCGAAGTTGACGACATTGTAATCGCCGGAATGGGCGGAGAAACAATTGCGGAAATCCTTTCGTCCTGTAAATGGAAAGAACTTGCCACCAAAAGATTTCTGCTTCAGCCGATGACCCGCGCTCCTTTTCTGCGGCATTGGCTCTGCACCCATGGATTTGGAATCATGGCCGAACGCGCCTGCGTCTGCGGCGACCATGCCTATACCGTCATGCAGGTGCATTATACCGGCGCGCGCTGCAAGCTGGGGGAATACGATCTCTATTGTTATGCCGGGGAACTGACCTGTGATGCTTCCATGGAGGCAAAACGTTTTCTGAATCGGGCTGTTTCGGCGCTTCGCAAACAGGAAAGTGGGATTGAGAAGTCCGATCCTGTTCATGCCGGTGCCCTTCGCCGTCTGGTGAACAAACTGGTGACAGTTATCGAGGAGGGTCGCTGATGGCGCTGGATGGCATGATGCTTTCGCTGCTGCGCCGGGAGCTGGAAAGCCGCATCCTCTGTTCCCGGGTGGATAAGATTCATCAGCCCACCAAGGAGGAATTGATCCTGGCCCTGCGCTCCCAAAGCGGAAATGTCCGGTTGCTGCTTTCCTCACGGGTCGCGGCGCCGCGGGTGCAGCTTACCGCTTTGACGGTGGAGAATCCCAAGCAGCCCCCTATGTTCTGTATGCTGCTGAGAAAATGGATCGGCAATGCCAAACTCATTGCCATTCGCCAGCCCGGCATGGAACGGGTGCTGCTTTTTGATTTTGAAACCACCAATGATTTTGGGGATACGGTGGTTGTGACGCTTGCCGCCGAGATCATGGGCCGGTACTCCAATCTGATTCTCATCGGGCCGGACGGCCGGATTGTTGATTCGGTTCGGAGGGTAGGAGCGGACCGATCCTCCCTGCGGCAGATTCTGCCCGGCCTTTTCTATGAAAATCCGCCCGCCCAGGACCGGGTTGATCTCATCGAACAGGGTGCCGGAGCAGTTTGCGAACGGATTTTTTCCTCACCGCGAGATATTGACCTTGCAAAACTGCTGCAGGAAACGGTGGAGGGTGCTTCACCGATCCTCTGTCGTGAACTGGTTCATCGCGCCTTTTTCGGTCAAAGTCTGCTGAGAAGCGAGGCGTGCTCCGCGCAGAGAGAGGCATTGCAGGGGGTGCTGACGGCGCTTGCCGAGCAGGTGCGCCGCGGAGAGTCAGTGCCCACGATGGTTTTGACTCCCGAAGGGGAGCCGAAGGATTTTTCATTCCTGCCGATCGAACAGTACGGCGATGCGATGAAAACGGCAGGATATCCGAGCATTTCAGAGCTTTTGGACGCTTTCTACGGCGAGCGCGACACCGCCGACCGGATGAAGCAGCGGATGAGCGATTTTTCCCGCCTGATCACCTCCCGTATCGAGCGGATGGAGCGCAAGCTCTGCGCCCAAAAAGAGGAGCTAATCTCCTGCCGGGATCGCGACAGGCTGCGCCGCTGCGGAGATTTGCTTTCTGCTTCCCTTTACCGGCTGGAGAAGGGAATGGCAAGCGTGACTCTGGACAATTATTTTGACGAGGCGGGGGGAAAGATCACGATCGAGCTGGACCCGCGCCTGACCCCGGTGCAGAACGTTCAGAAATATTATAAGGATTACCGGCGGGCTGATACCGCAGAGCGGATGCTCAAGGATCTGATTGCGCAGGGGGAGCAGGAGCTCGCCTATCTGGAAACGGTATATGATCTTATGACCCGCGCGCGTACCGAGGAAGAATTGAACGCCATACGGGCTGAACTGGCCGAGGGTGGATATCTGCGGGCCGCGCCCGGTGCCCGCTGCAAACAGGAGAACAGGCTTCCGCCTCTGCGTTACCGCTCCTCCGACGGCTTTGTGATTTTGTCAGGACGCAACAATCTCCAGAACGACCGTCTTACCCTGCGAGAGAGCAGAGGAAACGACATCTGGTTTCACGTCCAGAAGATTCCCGGCTCCCATACCGTTCTGCTTTCGGAGGGACGGGAGATCCCCAATCGTTCTCTGACCGAAGCGGCGGTGATTGCAGCGGTCAATTCCAAGGCACGCCACTCCAGTAAGGTGCCGGTTGATTATACCATGATCAAAAATGTCAAAAAGCAGCCGGGCGGCAAGCCGGGAATGGTGATTTATGAAAATTTCCGCACTGCTGTTGTTGATCCCGATGAAATACTGGCGGAACGGTTGGCTGAGAAGTTATAAGCAAGGGCTAAGCTGGCGGCGTGATGGCTCTATTGGAGTTTTCAGCGGAAGAGATCAAGACGCGTCAAAATTTTTCTCCTGCACCGCCTGTCCTGCCGCTCGTAAATATGCAGGACTTTTGCCCAACAAAGCCCCTGCTGATTTTTAGTTTGCCTTTTGCTATCTTGTGTTGCCCTGCGTTTGAAGCGAAAGTCTGTTTATGCGGCTTTCCTTCGGAAGAACCGAAGGGTTCCTCTCTCAATGAAGAAGGCTCCGCCGCCCAGATTGGGCGGCGGAGCCTTTGTGCTGCACCCCAGACAACCGCCAGCAGAGCTGGCGGCAATGAAAAAGCTTTTGTTTTAAGCATTGGGCGCAGTGAAATGACAAATCATTGAGAAATAGAAAGGCCAATCAGAGAGCATTCCTGCTTTAGAAGCTGCGGTGCAAGTGATGCATGTAAAATGCTCAGAGCCTGTTTAGAGGCAGGTCGGTAATATGCTCTTTTGAGGCTGGTGCAAACCACGCGTTTATACGTGGTTTTGATTGCGGCGGTTCAAAAATTATTTCAGGAAGTTTTCAATAATGACCGCTTCGGCTTCTTCCGCCGAAAGGCCGAAGGTCCGCAGCTTGATGAGCTGTTCATTGTTGATTCGTCCGATAGCAGCCTCGTGTATGATCTGCGCGTCGAGATGCCGGGCGTCAATTTCTGGGATCGAGCGGATTTGAGCACGGTCCATAATAATCGAATCGCACTGAATATGTGCCTTACAAAGATTTTTTCCAATGGCTTTGGGATGAAATACCTGCTGAGAGTCGTCTTTAGCCACCGAACGGGAAACAATCTGGGCGGAACTGCTTTCGCCGTTGAGCTCCACTGTCATGTTGGATTCGGCGTGCTGGCCGCCATGTGTCATCAGCTTTTCCGAGACAAAAAGCTTTGCTTCCCTGCCAAGCGAGACATTGGTTTCCCGAACCGTCGAGTCAACTCCCCGGATTTGGGCGGTATTGAGGGTAAAGACAGAATTTTCACCTACAAAGGCCTGTGTGACCGGGTTCAAAACCCGGCCGCCCGTGCCGCTTCCTTCCCCGTAATGATTTTCCAGATAGGTGACGTTTGCGTTTTTGCCGATATGGAAGGTGTGAATTCCGTCGTGCTGACTTTGGTCGCATCCGTCGTTGTGGATACCGCAGCCGGCGACGATCGTTACATTTGCGCCGTCCGCAATAAAGAAATCATTGTATACCACGTCGTGCAGACCGGATTCCGAAAGGACCACCGGGATATGGACCTCTTCACCGTTTGCCGCGCCGTCAATCAGAATGTCAATGCCGGGACGGTCAGATTTCTTGATAATCTTAATATGTTCGCTGTCACTGTGACCAAGCGCTGCACCATTAAAGCGCAGATTGAAGGCTCCTGTCTGGGAAAAGCCGAGTGCATCGATCTGTTCAAGCATCTTTTCTGTGGTCAGATCAAGCTTCATGGTGGAAGCCCTCCTCTCCGCGGCGGACACAGAAGCAGCCCGCCGGCTGATTCTGCCCGGCAAGAATCTGCGGCAGAATTTCGTCTCGTGTGCCAAAGTTTTGCACCTTTCCTTCAGCAATCACCAAAATATGATCGGCCATCCGAAGAATCCGCTCCTGATGAGAGATGATCAGCAGGCTTTCATCCCGCTCGCGCTGCATCATTTCGAATTGGCGGACCAACATGGAAAAGCTCCAAAGATCAATACCGGCCTCCGGCTCGTCAAAGATGGAAAGCTGGTGCTTTTTTGCGAAAACAGTGGCGATTTCGATCCGCTTCATCTCACCGCCGGAAAGGGTCTGGTCAGCCTCGCGATTGAGATACTCCCGCGCACAGAGTCCAACGCTGCTGAGCAGGTCGCAGCATACCTTTTCCGGAAGCTCGCGCCCCGCAGCCAAGCTCAAAAGCCGCCGCACCGTCATTCCTTTGAAACGGGGCGGCTGCTGAAACGCAAAGCCGATTCCCGCTTTGCTGCGCCCGTCGATTGACAAGTCTGTGATGTCCTGACCATTGAGAAAGATCTGTCCGCCGGTGGGCTGCGCAATGCCCATCAGCAATTTGGCAATCGTTGACTTTCCGCCTCCGTTTGGACCGGTGACGACAAGAATTTCGCCGTCCTCGACAGCGAAGCTTACGTCGTGAATGATCGTCTCCTCTGCGCCGAGATCATCGACGGTATAATGCAGATGTTCTGCTTTTAACATCCTGGATTCCTCCTCAGCCATCCGAAATATGGGCAGCTGTTCGTTTCTTTTGCTGGGGATATTCTACCAAAATACTATCTTTTCATACTATACGCAACTTTATGCATAAAGTCAACAAAATACAAGCTTTTTCTTTGGAGGAAAGAGGAAAATAGACTCGATGAGTACCCGCTTTCCCAAATCGTTCAGAATAGGCCATGGTCAAGCCGGAGAAATTGGGCGAGAGTTAGGAAGGCGAAATATGGGCGTTTCTCTCAAAATCATATTTTCGCATCTGCGTCGTTTACCACAGCTCGCAGGCGAGTGAGCGCCTCTCGGTTTCATCTCTCTGAACATACACGAGCCTGCCCGGTGAGCGGCGCATCTGTGAACGGAGGGCGGTACCATCCGCGCAATACCGCCTGCCGTCGATGCCGTGCCGGTACGGATTCGTTTAGGACAACGCCTGAAAAAGAGGCGATGGCTGATGCCGTACCAGTCCGGGGAGAGAGCAGACCTGTTCTCACCCCGAAAGTATGAGCATTTTCGCACCTCCGCCGTTTACTTCACAGCCCGTACATGGTTGGTTGCCCTTATCACTGTGGTAAGCTTCTTGTGAGCAGCTCACTTTGCCCGATTCTTGAAGCGAAAGCTTTTTATTCTCGCCAGAAAAGTTAGCGATTTTGTTTGTAAAAGCGATACAAAAAAGCCTCCGCCATTTATCAAAACAGCGGAGGCTCAACGAAAAATTTTCTTAAAGCTCGAGCTTCAGGTCGCCTGCCTTAATCCAACCCTTTTTGCGCATCCACTCTGAGACACCCAGCGCGATGATCCCGGGAAGAATGAAGTACATCACCGCCATCTCCAGCAGAACGACAGCAGGGGAAAGGGAAGCTGTCATTGTCTGATAGGTCATGATCGGTCCGACGAGGCCTGCCGTACCCATGCCGGAGCCGGTCGCATTGCTGGTCATCCCGAGGACGACGGTAGAAACGGGGCCAAGAACAGCGCTCGCTGCAATGGCGGGCAGCCAGATAATCGGCTTGCGCATGATATTGGGAATCTGAAGCATGCTGGTGCCCAATCCCTGTGCAAGCAGGCCGCCGACCTTATTCTCGCGGTAGCTGGCTACTGCAAAACCAATCATATTGGCACAGCATCCGACGGTTGCCGCGCCTGCGGCGATACCCGAGAGGTTCAGAACGATGCCCAGAGCCGCGGAGCTGATCGGCAGAGTAAGAATGATTCCCATCAATACGGAAACGATGATCCCCATCAAAAAGGGGCGCTGCTCGGTGCCCCAATTGATCAGCGAGCCGAGCCATGTCATAAAAGCCGAAATAGGGGGGCCGGCGAAAAGCCCGACCGCCGAGCCGCCGACGATGGAAACAAAAGGGGTGAGGAGAATATCCACGCTGGTCTTTCCGGAAATCAGATGTCCAAGCTCAATTCCAACGTAAGCCGCGATAAAGGCGCCAAGAGGTTCGCCGGGACCGGCAAAATGGATTACACCATCGACAAATACGGTGCCTTTTGCAATATTGCCCGCAAAGGCTCCTACCATACCGGCAGTTGCTGCTGAGACGACAACGAGGGGGGATTCCTTAAATTTGTAGGCAACACCCACACCGATACCGGCGCCGGTCATAGCGGCGGCAATTTTCCCAAGCAGGAACAGGGTGCTTCCGACTGTTCCGCCGATCAGCGTACCCACCTGCTGAATAATGGTGCCGATAATCAGTGTGGCAAAAAGGCCAAGGCCCATTCCGCCGAGACCGTCGATAAAAATACGCTGAAAAAGATTTTTGAATTTCATTTGAGCTCGCTCCGTTTCTTGTTATGGAATGTGAATATGTCATGACACATGTAAACAACAGCTGTATTGTATCAAAAACAAAGCGTAAATGCAACCCTTTATTTTTCGAGCCGGAAGAGATTTCCCGTCTCGGAATCAATTTCAAATTTTTCTTGACATTTCAAGTCTCGGTGATCCACTGTGAACCAATCGATGAGGACGTGTAAGTGCCCGATGGATCTTCCAGCGCAGAGAGCCGCAGGCGGTGTGATTGCGGCGCGGAAATCAGCGGCGAATGGGCTTCTGAGAGCAGACCGAAGTTTGAGCAGACGCGCCGGAGCGAAATCTCCGTCATCGACTTCTTGCATATGACCGTCAGATGGGCGATTATATCCCCACTGACACGGGCCTTTCCAAGGGCTTTGCCGGGATTCCGGCATTCTCCGAAAACGGCCTGTAAATGCCAAAACGCCCTGTGCCGGATTTCCGGTACAGGGTGTTTTTCTACCCGTTTTCAATTTGGATCTGGCATACCTTCATGGCCTCGAGGGCGCGGCGGTGGCTCTCCGGGGTAACGCCCGCGCAACAGGAGGCATCAACCAAAATAGGGGTTTCCGGCAGAAACGCTTTGAGAAGCAGAGCATTTGAGATTACGCAGATATCTGTGCAGAGGCCAATTAAAGTGATCGATTCAATCGTTTCCTTTTCGTTGGCAGCGCGGAGCTGTTCGCCCAGCTTAACGCTGCCGAAAGTCGGCTTATCGACCGGTATCTCCCGGCAGAGGGCGGCTACCTCGGGGCAGAGCGACCAGCCGTCGGTTCCTCGAACGCAGTGTGGTACAGGAAGATTGGCGCCTTCCTGTGTTTCCAGATAATTTTCTTCATGGGTATCGCGGGTATAAAGAACCCATCCATCGAAGGAGGTGATTCGATTTGTGACTCTGGAAACAATTTCTTTGGCTTCCTCTGTTCCAAGGGAGCCATCAATAAAATCCTTTTGCATATCCACGACAACCAAAACGTGCATGTTCAGCTTCCTCCCAACTGTTGTTTATGCGGGTTTCCCCGTGGGTTGTATTTCTCACAGATGCCGGTCAAAACGGTATCCAGACATCCGCGCAGTGCTATTTCCGCACGTTTGGGATCGTCCAGCGCAGAGCCGAGCTGAAGGGTGCAATAGCCGTGCAGAAGCCCTGCGAGCAGGTCTGTGATTTCTTCCAGACAGTGTTGATCCATTCCGCAGGAGGAGATCAGCTTGGCCAGCAGCGCTTGATAACTGCTGAAAATTTCCGCTGTTTCGTCGCTGCCATGCCAAACTGCCCATTGGATGGTTTCATAGACCCCCGGATGTTCGATCATGAATCCGAAATAGGCGCGGGATGCCGCTTGAATCGCTTCGGTTCCGGAAATGCCAACTGCCTCTTCGGTCATTCGACAGTTTATTTCCCGCATCCCACGGTGTGCCATATCGCGCAGCAGGTCATCCAGGCTCAAAACGTGATTGTAAAGAGAAGGCGTGCGAAGTCCGAGCCGTTCCGCAACCGACTTCAAAGAAACTCCGTTCAGACCCTGCCGGTCGGCAAGGTCCGATGCAGCCCGTATGACATCCTCTTTCGTAACGCGCATGACAGTCTCCTTCGTTCTTTTTTTCTAGTTTAGCGGATTCAGGTAAACTCGTCAATCGCAAAAGTCCTGTAATTTGTTTTGAAACAGCTTGACATCGGAAAAATCAAAAACTATAATACTAATTAAAATAGTAAATAAACTAATATAATTAGAATGTCGAGAGGGGAACTCATGAAAAGTAAAAGAATCCTTATTGGAAAAATGCCATCGATTCTTTGGGGGGTGCCGTCCGACAGACTTTATCTGTATGTCCACGGTCAGCATGGCTGTAAAGAAGAGGCCGAAGACTTTGCTGAAATCGCGGTGAATTACGGTTGGCAGGTCCTGAGTATCGACCTGCCGGAACATGGGGAGCGCGGGGCGGAAACAAACTGTTTCGATCCATGGCATGTGGTTCCGGAGCTGGCCGAAGTCATGGATGTGTCCAAGCGTCAGTGGGAGACGATTTCCCTTCGTGCCAACAGTATCGGGGCGTGGTTTTCCATGCTTGCTTTTGAAAAAGAAAGGCTGGAAAGCTGCCTGTTTGTGTCTCCGATTTTGGATATGTACAATCTCATTGCCAATATGATGCGCTGGGCGGATGTCTCAAGAGAACGGCTGGAACAGGAGAAAATGATTGATACAAATTTCGGACATACGCTTTCCTGGGAATATCTGCTGTACGCAGAGCGGCATCCAATTGCAACATGGGAATTTCCCACGCGGATTTTATTCGGAGAAAACGAGCCTTTGACCGAACGGAGTGCGGCAGAAGAATTTGCATGCCGGTTTCACTGCGAGATGACGGTGATGCCAAACGGGGAGCACTGGTTTCACACCCCGGAGCAGCTGGAATTTTTGAAGCAATGGACCTATACTTCTTTTACCTGCGTCCGCGCGGAGCACAGGCATTGACGAAGTCGTCTCAATTGCGTCAATTATGGCCTGAATGAAATCATATGGGACTTGACACCTTGTTCATTTCGTGGGAAAATGCAGGTGAAAAGAATCTCTCCTGCGGAAAGAGGTGCGGCTGGTGAAGAATGAAAATTCAGCAGGGAAGGGGCTTGAATCTCTTTGCGACCCACGATGGAAGGCCAGCCGTCTTGGGCTTGAGCGCACCTTTGAGCTGCTCCGTCTGATGGGAAATCCCGAACGACAGCTGAAATTTGTTCATGTCACCGGAACCAACGGCAAGGGCTCAACGGCGGCTATGATTGCTTCGGCTCTGATCGAGGCGGGCCTGAACGTTGGACTTTTTACTTCCCCTTATCTGGAACGGATGAATGAGGAGATTCAGGTCAACCGGATTCCCATTTCTGACCTAGACTTTGAAGAAAACGCCGCGTTTACAGGCGGGTTTGCCGACCGGATGGAGGATCACCCTTCTGAATTTGAAATGTTGGTTTGCACCGCGCTGGAATATTTTTTGCGCAGTCATTGCGACATTGTTGTAGCTGAGGTTGGAATGGGCGGACTGAGGGATGCCACCAATGTAATTCCCCGCCCGGAGGCTGCGGTGGTGACGCCGGTTTCTCTTGATCATACCGGCATTCTTGGCAATACCCTGGAAGAAATTGCAGCTGAGAAAGCGGGAATTATTAAGCCTGGATGCGACGTGATTCTTTCCCGGCAGGCCCCGGAGGCGGAACAGGTCCTGCGGCGGCGCTGCGAGGAGTTAGGGTGTCCGCTGCGGCTTGCTGATCCGAAGAAGCTTCTTCAGAAGCCGCGCATGACGCTGCATGGACTGGAATTCCTTTATCGCGGGCAGCCATTCACGCTTCCGCTGATTGGGCGCCACCAGCTCCAGAACGCCGCCGCTGCTTTGACCGTGCTCGAGGCGCTGCGTGGACGCGGCTGGCAAATTTCCGACGAGGCGATTCGATGCGGACTCGCCAAAACATCATGGCCGGGACGGCTTGAGCTTCTCTTGGACGAACCGCTCTTTCTTTTGGATGGCGCACACAATCCGCAGGGGGCACAAGCCCTTGCGGATGCCCTTGCTGAACTTATGCCCGGCCGCAAATTTTTGTTTTTAGCTGGAGTATTGGCTGACAAAGACAGGCAGCATGTTTTTGCTCCGTTTCTGCCGATGGCAGTCCGTTTTGTTACGGTAACCCCTGACAGCCCTCGCGCATTGCCGGGAGAGCAGCTCGCTGGCGAGCTGCGGACGTTGGGAGCTCAGGCAGAAAGCTGCAATTCAGTTTCAGAGGGAGTAGAGCGAATTTTAAGCCTTGCATCCCCAAAGGATACCATCTGCGCCTTTGGGTCGCTGTATCAGGCCGGAGCGGTTCGTGCCGCTGTGTCCGTTTTTTCCCGCCCGCCTTATCGCGGACGGTAAAAATAAATAAAAGTCATGACAGAGTAGAAACGACGCGTTAAGTGTCGGCGGATGGGAGGTTGCCGCCGGACGAAACAGCCCTTGCGGTTGTGCGGTGTCGTTTCGCATCCGCTGCCACAGACAGGGAAGTTCTCCTTATCATGTGGCAACGACACAGAAAGGAGAATTTTTATGCGCTCAGAAAAAGTACGGAAAATCACCACCATTGCACTGCTCATCGCAGTAGAAATCCTGCTGTCCCGATTTCTCTCCATTGCCACTCCGATTGTAAAAATCGGATTTTCCTTCCTGCCCATTGCGATGATTGCCATGCGCTATGGGCCGCTGGCCGCCGGTGTCGGATATGCCGCCGCCGATTTTATCGGAGCGATTCTTTTTCCGATCGGAGCCTATTTTCCCGGATTTACAGCAACCTGCTTCCTTTGCGGAATTGCATACGGCATGATTCTCTACCGTCCCGGGAAATCCCTTGGATGGATGCAGATTTTTTGTGCGGCGGCAACCGTTTTGCTTCTGCAGCTTGTTTTTGATACGCTCTGGGTGGCGATTCTCACGGGAAAAGGATATATCGCGCTGCTTCCCGCACGAATCACAAAGGTTCTGGTGATGCTGCCGGTACAAGTCCTTTCGATCGGCTTGGTACAGCGGAGGTTTTATCTTGTAAAGTCCCGTGGGGAATCGGCAAAGGACTGCTGATTAAATGGTAGGGCGGAGCTTCCTGTTCGTTATAGCCTCCGGGCAGGAAGCTCATCCTTTGTTCGGATTAGTGTTATTCAGACCGTACCGGCTCAAAGCATGTTTTATCATTTTTATCTTTCTCAGAAATTACTGCAAACAGAAAATTTTTAGTTGACAAATGTACCGTGATTTGCTATTATAAATAACGCTGTTAAAACAGTGTGCGGGTGTAGTTCAATGGTAGAATTCCAGCCTTCCAAGCTGGCTACGTGGGTTCGATTCCCATCACCCGCTCCATTTTATGCGCCAGTAGCTCAGCTGGATAGAGCAACTGCCTTCTAAGCAGTAGGCCAGGGGTTCGAGTCCCTTCTGGCGCACCACTCATGCCAGAAGTCTTGCAGTGGAATTTTTCGTTCTCCTTTTTGCCGCCCTTTTTATATGGTGGGTATAGCTCAGTTGGTTAGAGCGCCAGGTTGTGGCCCTGGAGGTCATCGGTTCGATTCCGATTATCCACCCCACATCGAATATGAAAAAAGGCGTAACGCCTTTTTTTCATATTCGGATCTTTTGGGCTGTCGCCAAGTGGTAAGGCACCAGACTTTGACTCTGGCATTCCGCAGGTTCGAATCCCGCCAGCCCAACCAAACAGAAAGGCGAAAAATACTATATGGCCCATAAAGTCAGTATTTAAGCGCCTCTAAAGGCCCTTTAGCCATCGAGCTGAAGGGCCTTTAATTCTGACTATTTGAGTGCAAAAATTCAATAGAGATAAGATTTGAACCCGCAGCCATGATCCTATGAGAAATCACTAAGCTCGACTCTGAGTTTTTACTGCGCAAGTACTCTTCGATAAAAAACCTATATGAGGCGTCAACTGTATGGTCGTAGCAGACCAAAATGTTGACGCCTTTTTTCATTTCCCGAAAAAGGGCGCTAAAGTTACAAGGAAGGAAAAACAGAATGGGAAACACCAATGTCCGGGAGGAAGAAACCACAGCTGTTTCTTCGATAAATTGTCCCTGCAGCTGCGGGAAAAGGGCACAGTAACTCCCGCAGCCTGCAGATGATGGGGCGGCGGCTGATGACCCCCGATGAACTCAAGAGCATGCCCAAGGGCCAGTTTATCACCATGAAAACCGGGATGCATCCGATGAAAACACGCTTTGAGCTGTTCTTAAAATGGGGGATCCGCTTTGGGAAGCAGTTTGAGCTGCCGGAACATTCCGCCCGCAAAATACAGTATGCCGGGCGGGAGAAGGTGACGGCGGCCATAACGCAGCGGTATCCGAAGGCAAAGCCCAAACAGGAAATCGCGCCGGTTGTGGGATTGGCCGGGGAGCCTGCTCAGGAATCCTCAGAGAAGCTCTCCCACAGGCGTCCGCCCCGCACCGACTGAGAGGAGGGATCCATTGCGTAAGCTGGAACAGATCTATGAAGATGAGAATTTATCCCACCGGGCCAAGACTGTCTGCATCTACCTGCGTGACCGGGCGGATTGGGAGGGTAAAAGCTGGCCCACCCTACAGACTATTGCCAAGGACCTGTCCCTCTCCAAAACCACCGTCAAACGGGCAATCTCCGACCTCAAGGCGGCGGGATATCTGGAGACCGAGCAGCGGTGGCGGCGAACGGCGGCAAGAGCAGCCTGCTTTTTAAGCTGCTGAAATGACAGAGGGCCGCAAAAAACCACAGCCCACGCCAAGGGGGAACTGCGCCCCCCAGTGGCCTGTGGTATGGTTCATGATGGCCTGAGAAGGGGAACCTCCCAGCTTATGAATTTGATTGGAAAATGGGAAGTGTCCGCAGTTCTATCGGCTTTAGATGGTGAAATGAAGTGGATAACGCGGGAGGAAGCAGACGGCATGGAGGACTTTGACCTCTCTATGTTCGACCCCATTACGGAATTTACGGAGGATGGAGTTGTCCTCACCCTGTTCCGGATCCCAGAGAAGATGCCCCAAGAGGAGATCGACAACGCGATTTCGGAAGGTATGGAACGTACTGGCGATTTTCTTGTGACAGGGAAACAGGAATGGAAAGAGGAAAACGGGAAGTTCTTATATAACACAGAGATTGAAGGCGCGATCTTCGACGAGGAAGTGTCTCCATGGGTCGAGATCCCGGAAGACGAAAACGGTGAAATCACGCTCATGGGAATGCTGCGCATGAAGCACATATGAAAAATTCAACCGCCGCCATTTTAGAAGAAGCCCAACGGGAACGAGAGCGGCGTGCGGCATTGACGCGCCAAGACCTGGAACGCTCATACCATGCCCTGCAGGAGAGCGGGTATGACCTGGGCCTCTGTATCAGCTTCGCTGCTGATCTGGCTGGCAGCAGGCAAATCGAATACCACTATGAACTGGTGGTGGAGGACTGGAAGCGCGCGAGGACAAAGCAGCTCGACCTAGAGCACGGCTTCGCGAAAAGGCGGAAGGAGGGTCGTGATTTTCTCTTTCCCCGCCTGGATGCCGGGGACGCCTTCGAGTCGGTCCACGCCGCCAGCCTGATCGCCCAGAGCTTTTACAGCTGGGACCAAAGTGAGGTTCCGGAGCGGGAAAAGCTGGCGCCGTACCTGATCCGGTACGCCGGACTCCCCTCGCCCGAATTGCGGCAGATTGCCATCATTGCCATGGGCTGGGTCTATGCCCCCTGCCATTTTCAAGCGGAATTGGAGTGCCTTTGCACCCACCTGGTCAGTGACGAGGATGTGCTGTGCCGTGCATGGTCGGCGTCGGCCTTCATGCAGATTTTCTTTCACGATGCGCCGGTGGAGCCGATCCGGGAGCGGTCCCTCCCAGCTTTTCGGCAGAGCCTGCAGCAGGAAATTGACGATTTTGCCCTGGGCGTGGCCATTGAAAGCATGAAAGAACTGTGGGGATGGAATATCCGGTTGAGCCAGGCGGCGGTGGAGCGCCGGGATCATGAGGCAATCGAGAAGGCGCGGAAGCGGGCGCTGAAGCTGGTAAATCAGCTCTGACGCTACCGGGCTATGAGCCGGAGGAGGATACAAAGTATCGCATGGCCAAGTGGAACGACAAAAATGGCGGCGGACTGGATGGCGGGCGCATCGCCGTGACTTTTCTGAACAAAGACGGAGAACCCATTCGGGTGAGCACGAACAATATGCCATCAAAATATATTGACAAGGATCCATTTGGTAAAATACATGGGATTCTCGTCAGCTATTTGGCTGACGATGCCCTGGTATCATTACCGGAAGGAGTTGATTGAAATGAAAAAGAGAGGTACAGCCCTGCTTCTTGCCTTTGCCCTCCTGCTCGCGCTGCTCTGCGCCTGCGGGCAGCAGGCGCAGAAGAACAGCGAAAGCCCCATACAGAGTGCGAGCACAGGTATTGGAAACGCATCTAAACCGCTGCCTGCCGGCAAGAAGGTCGCCGTCAGCGAAATGTACAGCGAGGAAGGCAGGGGAACTTCCGATGATGGCATCCCATACAACTATTCCTACCATGTGCCGCAGATTGATGACAATACCCCCGATGCCGACTCCATCAATGAGGAAATCTCCCATTTTTGCGGCGTCCTGGTGGATGCCAGCATGGAGGAGATCAGCAGCGGAGGGCCGCCGAGCTGCAACATTGTGGCCTATGAGAGTTACCGCAGCGGGGACGTCCTCTCCCTGGTACTGAAGTACACCTATTATTACGACGGCTTTGAGGGATACGCCGTTTACAACTACGACACTGCAAAGGGTGTGCGGCTCACCAATGAGGATATGCTCGACCTGTTGGGAGTGAGTGAGGAACAGTACCTGTCCGCCCTGCGCCGCGCGGCGGCGAAGGGCTTTGACGATACTTACCACGCCAACTGGTTGGATCTTGAGGCAACCAATTCAGGCGGCTATCAGGAACTGAGGCTCTGGACAATCTCGGCCTGGAACCTGAGCGTGGACCTGCCCCGCTATCTGGACGATGGCGTTCTCCATGTCATTGTCCCCATCGGTAGCCCTGCGGGGGCGGGATTTCTGTACCGGACCCTGGCCCTGGAGCTGGAGGAGGATGCCTCCGATGTGGAAACCGCACAGTTGGGGGACTATTTGACGGTGACGCGGCGAGGCAATACCATTACACTCCGGGTGCGACAGACACCGCAGCTGGAGGCCCTGCTGGGTGAATACGGCCTCATAAATGTAGACGCCGCGCTCTATGACAAGGACCTGACCGTAAACGGGCTGTACGGCAATTATACCAAGATTCTTTGCGCCCAGATCGGGGAGGGGGACGTACCCTATGTGTTCCTGCTGACCGAGGAGGGGCGGGTGGAGTATATCAATGCCTTGGCCTGCCTGGAGTGCGGGTACTTCTGTGGTAGCGGCCCCCTTTTGGGGGTGGACGGGGCAAAGGAGCTTGTTCTGGATCCGGACCGGTTCTACTCCGAGATTTTCGAGAAGGATTACTTCGATGCCTACGCCGTCTCCGCTGGCGGGGAACGGGTATACCTGTGGGATCTAGTGTCCCTTGACGGGTACACCATACCGCGGAGCTTCTGCGACGGGGAGTGGACAGATCGTTCCACCATTGACAGTGGGTCGGAGATCCATTCCCTGCGTCTGGCGGACGGCAATGGGGACAACTTTTATGACACGCGCTTCAATCCGGTAACCGCCAGTATCTACACCGAGTCCTACGGAACCCTCACTTATCTCGGCATGACGGAGAAGGGCATGGTCTATGGTTTTCAATCCTGGTCGCGTTTTAAAGGCGACACCAGCACGAGGGGGGCCGTTGCGTTGTCCCTGGAGGGGCTCTACGATGGTTCTGAAATAACGCTTTGCGTGGCTGAGCTGAGCGGCACACCCCTTATGGGCGAGGGCCCCGGGAGTGTGACCCGGTTTGTCCGAACCTATGGCTGATATTGCGGAAATAGAAAGAGGAAATGATATGAAACGATATGCCGCACTTTTTTTGAGCATTTTATTACTGATTGCCCTGACAGCCTGCAGGTCGACCGGCCAACTCAACACCGAGATGGAACCCTCTGCTGAGGAGACATCGTCTCCCCAACGCCAGGATGGGCAGACCACACCTCTGCCCGGCAAGCCGATGCCAGGCAAACAGCCGTCAGACCAGCAGGATACACGGGATCCGGGACAGGCCAACGACCCTGACCCCGCATATAGCGAGCTGGTGGAGCGCTTCCGCGCTCTTGTGGTTGACCCCTTCGGCCAGGACAGCGACGAACCAGGCGAAATGGGCGTTTTGGAGTCGGCCCGGGCCGCAGGGGACGACGCCGTGTATGAGATGGGCTATCTTGTGGAAGACCTGAGCGGCGACGGCATCCCGGAACTGGCAGTGGGAGAACTCAGCGGGCTGATCAACGCCCTATACACCCTGGTAGACGGCAAGCCGGAGTTGGTCTTTGAGGGCTGGTACCGAAACAGCTACATCTATATGGGCGATGGCCACTTCTACTACTACGGCGACAACAGCGCGGCAGAGAACGGCCAGGGCGTGTTTTATCTTACCAAAGACGGAACCGGGCTGGAATGCGAGAGCTTCCTTTTTACCAGCCTCGACAGCGACGGTGATCTGGAGGTCTATTACAACGAAACCGGAAGCTGGAACCCCGCCCAGTCGGAAAAATCAGACATGACCGCCGAGGATTTTTGGACGTTGGACCCTGCTGGGGGGACCCTGCTTCTCACGCCCTTCTCCAGGACAGACGGCTGGAGCGCTACCGACTCAGGGTCCCCAGTATCGGTTCGATATCTGACAGAGGTGGGGGACGAAGACTACCACTGGGTCACTTTGTACGACGGTCCGGATGCCTGCTGTATCCTCTTTACTGCGAACAGTCGGGTGACGAATTTTACTCTGCTGAACTTGTTCCCAGAGGAGTACTACGAGGATGGAACCATAGACTTCTCCGCCTATCCCGCTGTGATGGATGTTACACAGCATATCCTCTCACCGGAGCACCCCATCGTGGTGGAGTTGGCTTTTATTGGGTCGATCCCCAATTTATGGCATCTCCTACGAAGACACAAATGGAACCGTCCGCCGGTTCGCTTTGGTTCAGAGTGGAGAGGATGGATCGGTTCAACTGCGGGAGGCCGATCCGGACTACTTTGAGTTTGTCCTACGTCCTGGCAGATAAGAAAATACTATATAGCCTTCTTTCCTCAGATGCCAACTGCACTCAGGCGCACATCATCGCCTTCCTATCCCGTTGTATGGATAAGTAACCTGTGCAGCTGCGATCCATAGTCCCGGCACAGGGATTTAACCGTTAAACAGACAGAAGAAACAAAAACAATACTAAAAGGGAGGAACAAAAAATGAAAGGTCAAAGTTTTCTGAAAGTCACATCCATCCTGATGATCGTATGCGGAATCATCGCCGCTATTTTCGGCGTGATCGCAATTCTGGGCGTCAGCGCCCTGGCTGCTCTCGCGGGCAGCGCAGAAGGAGCCGGCCTCCTTTACGCCAGCACCATTATTGTCACCGTGGTATCCATCATCGAGATTATCGCCGGTGCAAAGGGCCTCAAGGCGTGCAAGGCCCCGAGGACGGCCGGAAAGTGTGTGACCTGGGGAGCCCTTATCGTGGCAGCCAGCATCATCTCTATGGTGATCGGCCTGATCGGAGGCGCAGACTTCAGCATATCCAACCTGGCGCTCAACCTGCTGGTTCCCGGCCTGTATATTTATGGCGCGCTGCAGGTGAAATCGGCTGTGTAAAGGCTTTTTTGTATCACTCTCTTAGAAAGGAACATATCGCATTTTTTCGGCCCGATCCGGTCTTTCGCTTCGGGCCGGCAGGATCAAAGAGGAGGACATAACAATGGCGCTGTTTGGTAAACTGTTCGAGAAGAAAATATGTTCAATCTGCGGCGGTGAAATTGGGCTGCTGGGAAACCGCAAGCTGGAGGACGGCAACTGTTGCAAAAACTGCGCAGCAAAGCTCTCCCCATGGTTCAGTGAGCGGCGGCAGAGCACGGTGGAGGAGATCAAGTCCCAACTGGAATACCGGGAGGCAAACCAGGAAAAGGTGGCCGCGTTTCACGCCACCCGCACCCTGGGCGAGAGCACCAAGGTGATCCTGGACGAGGATGCGGGCCTCTTCATGGTTACCTCCGCCCGGAACTGGCAGAGCGCCAATCCCGATGTACTCAGTTTCTCCGATGTGACCGGCTGTAACCTGGACATCGATGAGGACAAGACAGAAATCGAATACAAAGATAAGGAAGGGAATCGCCAGAGCTTCAACCCTAAGCGCTACGCCTATTCCTATGACTTCTATATTGTGGTCCAGGTCAACAATCCCTACTTCAATGAGATCCGCTTTAAGCTCAACGACACCTCTGTGGATAACGATGAGGAAACCCTGCTGGACGGCCCCCAGGCAATGCCAAGATCCAGATCCGGCGCTGCCCGCCCGGGAGCCGCTCCCCGTCCCGGTGCGGCCCGGCCTGTGCCGGGAGGTGCCCGCCCCGGCGCTGTTCGCCCCACACCCGGAGGTATCCGTCCCATGCCCGGTCGCACCCCTATGGGCGGTGGAATGATGGGAGGTGTGCGGGTATCCAACGCCGACGAGGTCCGAGCCAGTCTGGAATACCAGCAGTATGAGCAGATGGGCCAGGAGATCCGGGAAGCGCTGCTTCAGATCCGCCAAGAGGCCAGAGACACTGCAGCAGCAGCCAGCGCTCCGAAAGCTGCCATCACCTGCCCATACTGTGGTGCTACCACTACGCCGGACGTCTCCGGCTGCTGCGAGTTCTGCGGTGGCGCTATCGGCGGCTGACCATTACTTGTTCTGGTATAAGATAATTGCTGTATCCGGGAGCGGCTGTCCACGACAGCCGCTCCCATTCAACCATACGGTGACAACTGTCCAAGGGGTGAAAAATGAGAAAATCTCTCAAGAATTTGCTGATATTTGTTTTAGGTTTCCTTTTCTATTTCATTGTGATGAAAAGATTGTTTTAGAAAGGACAGCACATAGGGCAGCATACTTTGCATTCAGAGCGTTTAGACAACATGGCTACATGCCGGTTTCCTGGATAGCAGGATATAGAGCTGTGATAATCGTTCAGAAGCCGGTATAGAAAGATTTAGCTCTCAGTAGACAAGGAGGAAACTATGCAGGGACAAACCAATATCCGCATCATCGAGCTGCTCCGTTTTCTTTACATGGAAACCGATGAAGACCATCCCGCGACCGTATCGGATATCGCCGCCTATCTAAAAGGAAAAGACATCCAAGCGGTCCGGCAAACGGTATATACCGACCTGAAGGCTTTGTCCGACGCCGGGTTCGATATCGTTGTGAACAAAAGCACCCAGAACCAATATTTTATGGGAAACCGCATCTTTGAATACCCGGAGCTGAAGATGCTGGTCGACGCGATAGCGTCCTCCAAGGTGATCTCCTGCCGAAAAACAGTGGCGCTCATCCAGAAGCTGTGCCGTCTGGCCAGCACCTATCAGGCGGAACAGCTCCACGGGCTGGCTGCCCTGGACAGCCGGATCAAGCCGGACAATGAGCAGGTCTACTACATCATCGACAGCATCTATTCCGCTCTTTTGGAGAACCGGCAGATCCAGTTCCAGTATTATGAGTACACCAAGGAGAAGCAAAAGGTCCTCAAGCATGATGGTTACCAATACCTGCTGGACCCTTACGCGCTGGAGTGGAAGAATGACCATTACTATCTGATTGGATTTTCCCATAAGCACCAGGGCGTCGCCCACTTCCGGGTGGACCGCATTGCCGGGGTGAAAGCCCTGGAAACCCGGTTTATCCCCCCAGAAGGGTTTGACGCCGCCGCCTATACCAACAAAATCATAGATATGTTTGCAACGGGACGAACCGTCCATGTGGAACTCCTGTGTGATAACGATCTGATGCGGGTGATCATCGACCAGTATGGAGAGGATATCCCGACCCGCCGCTATGATAAGGAGCATTTTGTTGCGGAAATCGAGGCGGACCCAAGCGGGAACTTTTTCGGCTGGGTGTTCCAGTTTATGGGGAAGATCAAAATCCTGTCCCCGCAGGAGTGTGTGGAGGAGATGCGCCGGACCGCCTGCGTATTCCTTTGAGCGACCGGGGCGAAGGTGTTACTGATTTTTAACACCTGCGCCCCATCGTCCTCTTTCGGCCTTGCCCGGAACGAATGTTTCAGATATCCGCTACCACCAGCACACACCCCAATGGAACAAGAACATGGTAAAACGCATTCTGGAAAACGAAACCTATCTGGGAAACGGCGCCTACCCCCGCATCATCAATGATGAGGACTTTCTGGACGCCCACCTGCGGAAATCAGACAAGATAACCTACACCCCCTGCCCCGAATACATAGCCCCTATCCGAAAAAAGACTGTGTGCGCCCACTGCGGCGCTGTCATGGCGAGGGATACCAGGGCCAACGGCCATCCCCGCTGGCGCTGTCAAAACAAAAATTGCAATAAGACCATTGTTATAGATGACCAACGGCAAGTGACCCACAGGTTTGGACCGCATAAGAAAAGAGCACATAGGAAATCCCAAGTTGGAAAATGCCAAGAAAGAGAATCGCAACGACGGAGGAAGGAGTAAAAAGGATTGGTGTCATCAGCAGAAACGGAAGACCAATCACCGCACTGAGCAGATGCCCAAGCAGCACACCGCTCATTGCTGCATGCAAATTAGAGGCATCTGCTGTACAAACATAAGCTCCTGCCAACAAAACACCACTGAGCAGTGCCGACAAATTCCCCAGAATGTTGCCGAACGCAAGGTCGCTCAGAAAGAATAGAAAGACCCCCAAAAGGACCATAGAGACGGCCCAAAGATCGCTGGTTAGTGGGCGCGTCTTTGTTCTGGCGGCATTGAAGATCAGGACAAAGATGGGGCTGACTGACTGCAGCATGATCGCATTTGCAGCCGTGGTTATTTTATTGGCTATCACAAATAGAACGGTGGTAATCCCAAGGCAGAATCCAGCCAATAGAGTGTGGCAATTGATTTGCAGGTGGTACAGTTTTTCTTTCCGGAGAAATGCCCAAAGGATCATTGCCGCAATAGCACTGCGAAAGCTGCTGGTGACCAGAGGGTGCCAGTCGATCATCTTGAGAAAGACTCCTGCAGTGCTCCATAATAACGCGGCAATCACCATGTAAAAATACCCACGGTTTCGAGTCATAAGAATTCCTCCATGGGAAAATGCAGGATTGAGGAAATTAGCAGGAGAGCCTAATAAATTTTGAGATAGTAAATTTCTAAAAATTAGTAAAGATCCTACTGTGACGCCAAACATTAGACGGAAGGGCGGCAAAAAGAACGCATGGATTAATGATATGAGAGTTCGGTCAGACAGATGCAAACGGAAGTTTTTCAGGCGGAGGCGACTTTTCCGGTGCGCAGACGCTGAAACATATAAACTGTGCCAAAGAGAATGATTCCTATAATATCAGTCACAGTACCAGCATCTACCAGTAGCAGACCGCTTACGATCAGTACAGGCCGTTCCCAAGGCCGGCAGGTAGTGCGGAAATAGCCGGTAAAGCCTGTAGCAAGGCCCATCATCCCTATCAGGGCAGTAATGATTGCCTTGATGACCATTAAAATGAAGACTGGCGTAGTCCAATTCCCTGTATTGATTAATACCAATACAGGGTTCATAACGAACATATAGGGAACCAGATAGGCGGCAACTCCCAAGCGTGTCGCATTAAGGCCCGTTTTCATTGGATTGGAACCCGCAATGCCGGAACCCGCAAAAGCTGCCAGAGCGACCGGCGGAGTAATATCGGCCACTATACCAAAATAAAATACGAACAGATGTGCGGCCAGGGCCGGTACTCCCAACGCGACCAGTGCGGGGGCGGAAATAGTTGCCTGAATGATATAGTTTGCCGTGGTTGGAACACCCATGCCTAGTACGAGCGAACAGAGCATGGTAAAGATCATAGTAAGATAAAGGCTGCCGCCTGCCAACGCGACAATACCGTTGGCCATTTTCAGCCCCAGACCGGTCATGGTGACAACACCAACGATAATACCGGCGCAGCCGCAGGTCACTGCTACCGAAATAGCGCTGCGGGCGCTGTCATTTAGACCCTGAATAAACATTTTACAGAACTGAGAGACATCAAATCGATGGGTTTCACGAATGATTTCGACTACCCAGATAGCAATGCAGGCTAGAATGCCCCAAAGGGCAGCAGTCATGGCCGAGCGCCCTGCTACCAGTAAGTAGATGATAACGATGACAGGGAATACCATGTACCATCCGCGTGCCAGCAGATGCCTGATATCCTGACGCTGATCCTTTGGGATGCCGTGCAGATTGTTCTTGAGTGCCTCAAAGTGCACATTAGTGAAAATACCTGTAAAGTAGAGCAGCGCGGGGACACAGGCGGCCAATGCAACAGTACTGTAAGGACAACCGATATATTCGGTCATAATGAAGGCAGCCGCCCCCATAATTGGCGGCATAATTTGTCCTCCGGTGGAAGCTGCGGCCTCCACCGCACCCGCAAATTCGGGCTTATAGCCGGTCTTTTTCATCAAAGGAATGGTAATTGATCCGGTGGAAACGGTGTTGGCGACAGAACTGCCGCTAACAGTGCCCTGCAGTGCACTGGCGATGACCGCCGCTTTTGCTGGGCCTCCGACTGCACCTCCGCAGGCTCCCATAGCTAAATTGGTCATCCAGTCTCCCACACCGCTGGCCTTCAAAAAAGTCGCAAAGACCAGAAATAAAAAGATGAAAGTGGAAGAAACATAAATTGGCGAACCGAGGATCCCCTCGGTTCCGAGCCATTCGGTGCAGACCACCCGCTTAAAAGTAAAGCGGGCATGAAACAGGAAAATGCTGCGGGGAATATGGTGCCCGAAAAAGGCGTAAAGCAGGAATATCGTGGAAAGACAGGTCACGATCAGGCCGGCCACGCGGCGCGCCGCCTCAAGCAGCAGGAGAATAGCAATACAGCTGATGATGATATCCATGCTGGTAAATGCGCCGGCGCGCAGCAGAAGCTGGTCGTAGAAGATGACATGATATGCCCCGCATCCCGCACTGGCCAGAGCGAGCAGATAATCGTACCATGGAATGCTTTTGGCGCTGGAAAGTTTTGAACCAGCTGGATAGAGCAAATAGACCAAGCTAATACCGGTAGCGAGATGAGGTGCGCGCTGAAGGGTAGAAGGAAAGGTGCCGAACAAACCGGTGTACAGATGGAACAGAGTCCAGCAGACACAAATGACGAATACCAATTTAGCGGAAAAGCCCTCCAGCCGCCGGTAAGCCGATTCCTTGTCATATTTCGCCATGATGTCATCGGCATTGATCGTGGTTTGTTCAGGCGTAGAGATGTTTTTGGGGTCGATCATAAATTACCTCCCGAAAGGAGATCGCCGCAGCGATCCGCCGAATTGAGAATGTCATAAGTAATATGTAGGGGCCTGTATGATTTTCAGACAGGCCCCACTTTTGTTTCGCGACGCAATTTTGCGTGATTAACCGTTATCAGGAACAGCAATGCCCATTTCAGTGAAATAGCGGGCGGCTCCGGGATGAATTGGTGTTGTGATGCCGTCCAGACAGCCCTCCAGCTGCACCTCTTTGCCAGTAGCGTGGGCGGCTGCGATTTGATCGCCGCTCTCATAAAAGGCCTTGGTAATCAAATAAACGGTTTCTTCGTCCAGATCGGCACGGCAATACAGCGCAGCTTTGCAAGTGATGGTACGAATGTCCTTGTCCTGCCCGGAGTAGGTGCCGGCGGGAATAATCTTGCGGGTAAAATAGGGTTCGGTTTCCTGGATTTTAGCCAAAATCTCGTCGCTGATATCCACATAGGCCAAATTCATCGAGGTAGTCATTTCGATAATACTCGAGGCTGGAACCGCCAACACATTGCAGGCCGCGTCAATGTGGCCATCCTGCATTTTGGTGGCAGCATCGCTGAAGCTGTCGCTTTGAGGCTGAATATCTTTATTGATGTCCATACCAGCCGCAGCGAAAATTTTTTCGGAAAGGCCAACGGTACCAGAGCCCGCGGGGCCGACAGCAATCTTCAAGCCGCGAAGATCCTCAACGTTTTTGGCGCCAGTAGACGCATTGGCGACGATCTGGTAAACCTCATTATAAACAACGCCGATCGAGGATACGTTGGTAACAGGAGCGGTAAATGCACCGATACCGGCAAATCCGTTGGCCGCAACGTTATTCATGACTATGCCGAGATCCATTTCGCCAGCATTTATGAGATTCATGTTCTCGACCGAAGCGCCGGTGGACTGTGCGGTTATGGTGATTTGCCGATCCGCCAACTTATTGTTGATGGCATTGGCCATTGCACCGCCAAGTGCAAAATATGTGCCGCCGGTGGAACCGGTCCCCATCACCAGATCCTGAGGCTCGATAGGGGACGCAGCTTCGGAGGAAACGGACTGCGTTGATGAAGAAGATGTGGGAGCGGGAGCAGATGAAACACCGCAAGCGGAAAGAGCAAAGAACAGAGCACCTGCAAGGGTCAATGCCAGTAGCTTTTTCATAAGATTCCTCCTTTTAGTCATGCTGGTGTTATTTTACTTCTTCGAAGGAGATCGCCAGCTTGAGTCAGCATAATCTTACTCCACAGGAGAAAAGATGCGCAAAGGATCAATCACCCAGGCAAACTACTCTGCCGTCCTTGACAACGACAACCTCATCCTCGGTGTCTTCATCAAAGATAATGGTTGGATTGTACTGCACCATATCGATGTGAACGGTGGAGCGGGGCGGCTGACCGTAGTAATAACCGTTGCCCATTGCGATATGACAGGTGCCCCGGGCCTTTTTCTCCTCCTCAAAATCTCCGTTAAACATGCAGGCGGGATTCAGGCCAATGCCGATTTCAGCGATATTATCGCTGTCCTTGATTTCGGCAATCTGACGGCGGATTTCCTTACAGATTTTGGCGTCACCGCCGATAACCTCAACAATGCGTCCTTCCTCGATCTTCAGCTCGACCGGAATAGATGGGCAGCCGTAGTAACAGATCGGTCCATCAATGACCAGTTTCCCATAGGTAGTGCCAATGACCGGGCCCAACGAAACCTCGCCGTCGGACCATGCCATGGCATCACCGGGGTTGCGGGCGATGCCGCACTCGATAATTGGTTCCATTTGATTCATTTCCATATATAGGTCGGTGCCGGCGGGAGTGGTAATATGTGCCGTTTTATGACCGCGCCAAATTTTTTGCAGTCGTTCACCATCTGCATAAACGGCTTCATAATCAGCCAGAGCGCCGCCGCGAGTGAAGTTGTCAATCTTACGCAGGCAAATCGATACCTCCCGCAGCTTCTTCTGATTAATCAGCTCTTTGAGATGGTTGTTGTAGATGGCGGCACCGGAAGAGGTGGTCATGCCCACAAAAACATCGCAAGCGTCCATGCCTAGTTCAAGTGACTTTGGAAAGACGGTTGCCTTATCTTTGCCGCGGATTGGCATCATATAAATACCGTACTCAGCGCCGCATTTCAGAGCGGCAGCCGCCATGGCGTTGGCCATGCGCATATCGGTTTCGGGATCAATGACGATTAAAACCTCTTCTCCGGGCTTAACGGCCATCAAGTTGGACAGGAGATAATCAGCACGCTCAATGCATTCTATAATCCGGTTGTTTTCCATGAGTTATACCTCCTATAGTTGTGAGTAGCGGTTATTTCACTTGGAGCCTCCATGATTCAGTATATCGGTCTGGAAATTTGCTATCAACGGTTATTCCGATTTGTGAATCGTCATAACCATATGAATATAATGTTTATACATTAATTTTTACCATTTAATTGAAATTTTGGTAAAAATACTATATATTTTCTTTGAAATATCCTATATAATTTTTTAAAACATATTGCTCTGCGATGCTTTTAAGAGAGGTGAGGGGAATTATGCTCAACGAAATGAGATATGTGTACGCCGTATATCAGGAGAAAAGCTTCACACAGGCGGCCAAAAAGATGTTTATCTCGCAGCCGGCTTTAAGCAAAATGGTGAAGCTGGCGGAAACGGAAGTTGGCGTACCGCTTTTCGACCGCAGCACAGTTCCTCTGACCTTGACTCGCGAAGGAAAGGTGTATATCGATTATGCTCGGAAAATTCTCCATTTGGAGCAGGATATCCGGACCTATTTTTCGGATATCCACTCGCTGAAAAGCGGCAGCATAGCAGTCGGAGGCTCATCCTTTTTTTGTTCATTTGTGCTGCCCAGGCTATTTGGGATTTTTTCTGCACTATATCCCAATATTGCGCTTTCCATGATCGAGGGCAATGTATCTACTCTGCGTGCAGGATTGGAGGATGAGAGTATTGATCTGATTATCGAAACCTCCCTCAGAGAGAATGATCCAGGCATAAATATCTTTCTTCCTCAAACTGAAAATATCATACTGGCGGTTCCAGAGAGCTTTGCGATCAATCGCAAATTGACCCAATATCGTATTGAAGCGCGTCATCTTCTGGATAATACCTATACTGAAACGGTTATGCCCGTTCCATTTGAGACCTTTCGCGATATCCCGTTTATACTTTTGACCGATGGAAACGATCTGTTGCCCCGGGCTCTTTCTATTTGCCGTGAAGCTGGATTTAGCCCTAAAATTGTTATGCAAGTCGAGCAAATTTTGACTGCGACCAATTTATGTGCCTCCGGACTGGGAGCCGCCTTTACCCGCCCTGCAGTGCAGCAGTACCACCCCATACAAGGAAAAATCTGTTTTTATCGTCTGGGCAGCCCGCTTGCAAAGCGAAAGATCGTATTTGCAAGCAAAAAGAGCCGTCATATCAGCAGAGCGATGGAAAGCTTTTTAAAAATCGCAGAGGCCGAAATGGAACAAAAGAGTCATGAGGGGAATTTCTGTGTAGAATAAGTATAATTGTGCTTCGAAACGCCCTACGACGCAAAGCTTTCTCAGGTATGCTGTTTATGAGAATAAGAAAACAGGAACAAAGCTATAACGGCCTTGTCCTCGCGTTTCTGAAGAAGAAAATTTGGTGTAATTGCCATATAATTAAAATGATAAAGTTCTGGTCCTGCTCGGAAGAGCTATTTTGTATCGCTGCAAATTGCAAAAAGCTATTTTCATTTACAGAAGAACAAAACGAGACAACCCTATATTCACTGGCGGACATTTTGATATCTATCGTGTCGAATACTGGATAAAACAAGGACTCCGTCTGAATGAACCCGGAAGGTGGCATGTGCCAAAGCCGGAGCTCAATCCAGACGGAGCGATTTTCAATATATTCCTATCATCAAAAAATTCAAGGCTTCTGCCGGAGGCCGGCTATCTTCAGATTGAAACAGCCGGAGGCCTGAGGATGTTAACCGTTTCGCTGAGGGAATCCTCGGCATATTGACAGAGCAGCGCAACAGCATAGAACAGACTCCGATCATCGAACTGCACGCCAGGAGTATGGACGCCTAAGGAGCTGTTTGTGATTCGCTCAGGGCAGCCTGGCCCCTGTATTTTTGTCGTTGGCGGAATTCACGGTGATGAAGCGGCAGGGTGGATGGCAGCTGAGCGCCTGCAAAATCAGGCTGTACTGGCATCCGGAACGCTCTGCATCCTTTCGCCCGCGAATCGTACCGGTGCGCAGGCGCTGAAACGTTATGTCGTCAACTCCGGAGACCTCAACCGAGTTTTTCCCGGAGAGGATTCCGCTGATGACCCGGCTATGCGGCTTGCCGCTTCGATCTTTCATATGATCGGGGAATGGAAGCCGAATCTCGTGCTCGATCTGCACGAATCGAAAAAGCCGCTGGGCGCCGGGGGATTGGGCTACAGTCTGATTTTCTCAGATGACAAGCTGACAGGAGACCTTATTTGGGAGCTTTTGCTGTCCAATGAGGAAGGCGGAGTGTGCCGCAACAATTTTGGTACTGCTTTCCCTGGCGTTTCGAGAAGCCTGAACCGAGTTGTAACCGAACAGCTCAAGTATCCGGTGATTACAGTAGAAACGCTGCGCAGCGATGATCTGGAGGAGCGAATCAGTGAACAGCTTTCTGTTGTTGGATTCTTTCTGGATTATTTTGGAATGGGAGAAGTAAATGAAGCAGAGGAAAAATAATTTGACATACAATAATTAAACAAATATCATGTCCGATTCCAGGCTGTTTCGGTATGGATTATACCAAAATTGCAGAGGAGAAGCTGTTTATTATGCAGTTTCTCCTCTCTTTTCGATTGCTTTCAACACTTTCCGCTCAAAGCAGGTCATGATATAACTATTTCATTCTAGGGGAGCTTTCTTATACAATCAAGGCCAAGTCTTCCAATCCCAACGTTCTGGCAGTTGATGAAGGCGGCTTGGTAACGGAGCCATCCGTCGGAGAGGCTGAAATTGCAGGAAAATTGATGGTTAATAATGATGGAAAGCGATTTACCTTGCCAGATATTATTTCAGAAAAATCTACAACAATAGGCAGGGGATTATTCTGCCAAAAATCCTTTTTTATTCAAAAGACCTTGACAAGCTTCTTTGCGCAACGTAAAATAAGAATCGTAAGTTTGCCAAGGCTAACTTCGACTGATGCTTTCACTTTTTTATAAAGGATGAGGATTTCATGACTCTTGATCAGCTTTCAATTGGAAAAAGCGGACGAATTGCCGCTGTGGGTGGTCAGGGAGCGCTGCGCCATCGCCTTCTCGATATGGGGCTGACGCCGCGCACTGTGGTTACTGTAGTCAAGGTCGCTCCGATGGGAGATCCCCTTGAGCTTCGCCTGCGCGGATATCTGCTCACCCTGCGTCTGGAAGATGCACGAAATATTACCATCGAGGAGGAAGCGCAATGATTTTTGCGTTGGCGGGAAATCAGAATTGCGGAAAGACAACCCTCTTCAATCAGTTGACCGGCTCGAACCAGCACGTGGGAAATTTCCCGGGAGTTACTGTCGATAAAAAGGAGGGGGTGGTCCGGGACCGCAGGGCGGCAAAGCCTCGGTTCGGCCACCGCCGCGGTCCTTCTGCTCAACATGCGGAGGGGCAGCAGGATCAGGCGATTGTAGTGGATCTGCCCGGCATCTATTCGCTTTCTCCCTATACCAGTGAAGAGATTGTAACGCGGGATTTTCTGATTCAGGAAAAGCCGGATGGAATTATCAATATTATTGACGCCACCAACATCGAACGGAACCTTTATCTGACCCTTCAGCTCATTGAACTTCAGCTGCCGATGGTCATTGCCCTCAATATGATGGATGAGATGCGGGCGAACGGCAACTCAGTCGATGTCAACCAGTTGGAAAAGGAGCTTGGAGTTCCGGTGGTTCCCATCTCGGCAGTCAAAAATGAAGGGATCGATGAGCTGATCGAACATGCCCTTTTTGTTGCGCGGGAAAAAAGACGGCCGGAGAGGGTGGACTTCTGCTCGGGTGCGGTGCACCGCTGCATTCACGCCACAGCACATTTGATTGAGGATCATGCGGAAAGAATCGGCGTTCCGGTTCGATTTGCCGCAACCAAGTTAGTGGAAGGGGATTCGCTGATGAGTGATCTCCTCCAATTGAATCAGAATGAAAAGGAGCTGCTGGAGCATTCCGTTCAGGAAATGGAAAATGAACTCGACACCGACCGGGAAGCGGCGCTGGCTGATATGCGATACACCTTTATTGAAAGCGTCTGTGCCGAAACGGTGGTCAAGCATGGGGAGAGCAGGGAACATCTCCGCAGCGAACGGATTGATCATTTCCTGACTCACCGATATCTTGCGATTCCACTTTTCCTGTGTGCTATGCTGTTGATTTTCTGGTTGACTTTCGGTGTGATAGGGAGCTTCCTCAGCGATCTTTTGAGCACGGGCATCGATTCTGTGACTGCGGCGGTATCCGCCGCTTTGCTCGCATATGGCATCAATCCGGTGGTACATAGCCTCGTGGTGGACGGAATTTGCGCCGGCGTAGGGAGCGTTTTGAGCTTTCTTCCGATTATTGTTGTTCTCTTCTTCTTCCTTTCAATCCTGGAGGATACCGGATACATGGCGCGTGTCGCCTTTGTGATGGACAAGCTGCTTCGGAAAATCGGCCTGTCTGGCCGCAGCTTCGTGCCGATGCTGATTGGATTCGGATGCAGCGTTCCGGCAATTATGGCCACGCGTACTCTGGCCAGCGATCGTGATCGTAAGATGACGATCCTTCTGACTCCATTTATGAGCTGCAGCGCAAAGCTCCCGATTTATGCGGTCATGACCGCTGCGTTTTTTCCAAAGAACGGAGCGGCTGTTATGGCCTCCCTCTATCTGATGGGAATTATAATCGGAGTTTTGTGCGGCCTGCTGATGAAAAACACTCTTTATCAGGGAAATCCGGTCCCTTTTGTCATGGAGCTGCCTAATTATCGGTTTCCAAGCCCCAAAAGCGTGGGACTTCTGATTTGGGATAAAGCAAAGGATTTTTTAACCCGCGCCTTTACCGTGATCTTTATCGCGACGATTGTGATTTGGTTCCTGCAAACCTTTGACACCCGCCTGAATGTAGTTGCGGATAGCTCCCTGAGCATGCTTGCTGACGTCGGACGCTGGATTGCACCGGTTTTGGCACCTTTAGGCTTTACGGATTGGCGGGTTTCCACCGCTCTGATCACAGGGTTCAGCGCCAAAGAGGCCGTTGTCAGCACAATGGCTGTTCTGACCGGAACGAATATTGCCACACTCAGCGAAGCGCTTGGCCAGATGTTTACCCCTTTGTCCGCATTCAGCTTTTTGACCTTCACGCTTTTGTATACACCCTGTGTTGCGGCAATTGCGGCAGTGCGCAGAGAGATGAACTCTGGAGCAGCCGCATGCTGGGTTGCCTTGGCGCAATGCGGAATCGCTTGGATTGCTGCCTACTTGGTCTATCATATCGGAGGCTTTTTTGTCCGCTGAGAGGGGGAGAGGGCTTTGCGCATCGCAGACTTTTTTATTCTGGCAGTGGTTGCATTAGCGGCGGGAGCTGCGCCGCTGAGGATTTTTCGAAAGTGTAAATGCGGGGCATATTGTGGAAATTGCCGCAGTTGTGCTGGCTGTATGAGGACGGAAAATGCTAAGAATTAGTCAAAACTGCACTAAAAGCAGTAACCATGGCAGAAAATCATATGATGAGAACGCTGGTTTTGAAGGTCGGGCCGTTCCAGATGTTGTCTGGAGCGGCCCGACCTTCAATCCGCGCGCTTTGCATGGAGCGCGTCCGGTCAGGGTTTGCGGCTTCGGAGGAAAAGCTGTTTATTCGCAATTTTTTGATAAAAAAGAACATCAATGATCTCATATCTTGAAACGGATGAATCCAAAAGCTCTCCATTCTTTCTCAGAAGAACCCCGGACTTGCCAAATCTATCAGATCAAGTGTATAATCAAATTCGTGATGTTAAGGCCAACGAATCTTGAGCAGAAAGTGTCATTTTCATGACTTTGTGAGCGTAGAGGGATGCGATGCCCCTTGCCAGCGGCCTTTCCACAGGGAATCCCGAACAACAATCAGGAGGATATTTATGTACCAGCTACTGAAACAGGAGGGGCGGGCACGCCGCGGAACCTTCACCACTGTGGATGGCGCGTTCCAGACCCCGGCTTTTATGAATGTCGCCACTGCAGCCGCGATCAAAGGCGGTATTTCGGCGCTTGACCTGCAGGAACTGCACTGTCAGATTATGCTGTGTAATACCTATCATCTGCATGTGCGCCCCGGCGATGAGATCGTAAAAGGGCAGGGGGGACTCAAAGGCTTTACCCGCTGGCCGGGTCCGACGCTGACCGATTCGGGCGGATTTCAGGTTTTTTCCCTTGCCTCGCTGCGGACAATCCGGGAGGAGGGAGTCACCTTTCAGTCCCATGTGGATGGGCGCAGAATTTTTATGGGCCCCGAGGAGAGTATGCGGATTCAATCAAATCTCGGCTCGACAATCGCGATGGCCTTTGACGAGTGCATCTCCAACCCTGCGGAATATGAATACACCAAGCGATCTATTGCCCGTACGACCCGCTGGCTGGAACGCTGCAAGGCGGAAATGGCGCGTCTCAACACACTTCCGGATACTGTTAATCCCCGCCAGCTGCTCTTTGGCATCAATCAGGGAGCTACCTACGACGATCTCAGAATTGAACACATGAAGGCGATCGCCGACCTCGACCTTGATGGATATGCCATCGGGGGGCTTGCAGTCGGAGAGGAAACCGGGATCATGTATCACGTCATCGAGCAGATTGAGCCGTTTATGCCCAAAGAAAAAATCCGCTATCTCATGGGAGTGGGCACCCCTTCCAATATCATTGAGGGAGTCTGGCGGGGCGTCGATCTTTTTGACTGTGTCATGCCGAGCCGCAATGCGCGGCATGGGCACATTTTCACATGGAATGGCATCATCAATCTCAACAATGCAAAATATCAATCCGACTCTTCTCCGATTGAGGAGGGGTGCAGCTGTCCGGTCTGTCAGAACTATTCGCGTGCTTATATCCGCCATCTGCTGAAAGCCGGTGAGATGCTGGGAATGCGGCTGGCAGTTCAGCATAACCTTTACTTCTATAACACTCTGATGGAACAGATCCGCGCGGCGCTTGATGATGGGCGGTTTGCGCAATTCCGGGATGAATATTCCGTGCGCCTTTCCAAAAGAATTTGAGTTTTGAATTCAGTCTTGTTTTCAAGCGTTTTCCCCTTGCCAGATTGTCCCTGTTTGTGTATAATAAATCATATGTATTCGAATCTTCGAAACGTTGAAAGGAATGGATTTTCATGAACTATCTATCTGCAACCAACCCGACCGGCTCCTATATCATGATGGCGGTGATGCTTGTTGTCATCTACCTGATCATGTTTCTGCCGCAGAGAAAGCAGCAGAAAAAAGAGGCTGCGATGCGCTCCGCACTTGAAATTGGAGATGAGATTCTCACGCAGGGCGGCATCATCGGAAGGGTTGTCAGCCTGAAGGATGATACGATTGTTATTGAGACCGGTAGCGATCGCGTTAAGATCAGAATTCTCCGCAATGCGGTTGCGGCAAACACCACTCCGAAGGATAACAGCACCTCTAAATAAGAGAAGTGTACGCATATTGTTTTCCCTCTGCGAATAAGCTGTTAAAAAGCCTGATCGGGAGGGAAAACGATGCAATCAAAAAAGAATACCCGCGCCGCACATATGGGTTCCGGCGGCGAGCAGGCGCGCAGGCCCCTGCTGACGATCTTGAAAGCAGTAACGCTCGGACTGTTGGTGACAATGGTTTTGTTGCTGCTTTTCTCTTTTCTCTTTTGCCGACAGGATTTACCGTTGACGCTGCTCAATCCTCTGGCGGCTTTCAGTCTGCTGATTGGAGCCTTCGCCGCCGGATACTGGGCGTCACGCTCCATCGGACAGCGCGGAATGCTGACCGGCGCTTCATGCGGAGCGGCTCTCTTTTTTGTTCTCCTGATCGCTTCGCTCCAGACAAAAGCGCAGGTGGATCTGACAGCACTGATTAAACTGGCCATTTCTCTTTTAAGCGGAGCCATCGGCGGAGTAACGGGGGTGAACCGCCGGCATGGCTCTTCCAAAATCAAGCCAAGACGCAAAGAAGCGAAAAAATAAAATTCCTCAACAAAGGAGCGAATCAGGATGTATGAATTAGGTGTCATTGGGTTGGGGCATATCGGTGTTCCCATTGTCAATGGAGCCTTGAGCGGAAAGGCAGTTTCGCCAGATCAGGTGATTCTGTACGGACATCACCCGGAGCGCCTGGAGCCGTTGCTTCTGGCAGGGGCTTCCGCTGCAAAAAACGAAATTGAGGTGGCTTCCTCCTGTCATTATCTGCTTTTATCTGTAAAGCCGCAGAGCTTGTCGGAACTTTTACCCAAAATCAAACCCTTCCTCCGGCCGGATCACGTCATTATCTCAATTGCCGCGGGGATTTCGGCTCGATATCTGAAAAACGCCTTGGGAGAGGATACAAAAATTGTTCTGGCGATGCCCAATACCCCGCTTCAGCTTGGATTCGGTACGACGGCGCTCTCGCGGATTGAACCGGCCACACAGGACGAATTTGCGTTTGCCATGCGGATTTTCGGTGTCAGTGGTTCCGCTGAAGAGATTCCGGCAGAACTGATGAACGAGGTCATTGCACTCAATGGGAGCAGCCCCGCGTTTTTCTACCGAATCACACAAATTTTTGCAGACCGTGCCTCTCAATACGGATTTGATCATGAGACCGCCATGCGGCTGATCTGCGGTTCAATGATCGGCGCCGCGCATATGATGTTATCCAGCGGAACCAGTTTGGATGACCTGATCCAGGCTGTTTGTTCAAAGGGCGGTACCACCATCGCCGGCCTGACCGCTATGAATGACGCACACCTTGACCAGGCCCTCATCGCAGGAATGGAGGCTTGTACACAGCGCGCCTACGAATTGGGAAAATAAAAGCATAAACAGGACATCCCCCGGCATATCCTTACATGAAAAGGAATGCCGGGGGATGTTTGAATATGCTGGACCGCAATATGATTGGAAAAGGGAAAAAGCGGAATCCTCATGGAGGGATTCTTCTTGCCATTCGAATGCACATGACATTGACCGTTTTTGCCGCTGTTTTTTTGCTGGGAATTTTTTTCGGGTCAACGGCCTCGGGTTTTCTCGATTTAAGCAGTTACAGTGGACTTTCCGAGATCATGACACGTTTTTTGTTGCAAAGACAACTCCAGCCAATGGCGGCCACCTTTGTCAGTGCTTTGCTTCCCAATGCAGTTTTTTGGGTTATTCTGCTGCTCTGCGGTTTTTGTGCCGTTTCGGCTCCGCTGATTCTGCTGGTGATTTTGCTCAAGGGAATGGGGTATGGACTCTTAGCCTCAGCCCTGCTCGGGCAGTATGGTGCGTCCGCTCTGCGATATCTGGCGATTTCGATCCTGCCCAACCTTTTGGTTTCCGGAATCGCCCTGTTATTTTGCTGTCAGGAATCCTACCGTATGAGCAGGAGCATTTGGCAGATGATGCAGCCTCAGGTCCGGGGAAGCGGGGAGGGGAGCACAGCAGGGGAATACGGCGCAAAAATGATTCTTTATGGGATTTTTCTCTGTCTGGGTGCAGCATTGGAAGCATATCTTTGTGCTGCGTCAATCGCCGGACTCATCATCACTTGACGGGGAGGAAGCCGCATGTGCAGCGGCAAGGGGAGAACGATCTGCCGCGTTTTCCAATTGACGGTTGGAAACATGGGTATAAATTTCTGTCGTTCCTAGATTGGCATGGCCAAGGATTTCTTTCAGGATTCGTACGTCAACTTCACCGTACTGATACAGCAGGGTAGCCGCCGTATGGCGTAGCTTATGCGGCGTATAGCCCTTGCCATTGAGTCCGGCCGATCTCAGGCATTCGCCAATAATCTGCTCAACACGCCGCGGACTTAGCCGCTTTCCAGTTTTTGCGCTGATAAAGAGCGCGTCATCACGACGATGAATTTCTTTTTTTCGCCGATCATAGTCCGCCTGGTACTGTTTAATAGAGCGAATGCAGGCATCGTTGAGATAAACGATTCGCTCTTTATTGCCCTTGCCAAGCAGGCGCAATGTTCGCTCGTCGAAGAGAACATCCGTTCTGTTCAAGCCGACCAATTCGGAAAGACGCATACCGCAGTTCAAAAATAGAGTCAACATACAATAGTTGCGCAGATGTTCCGGAGTTTCAGATTGATCGGCAGCGGTTAAAAGCTCTTTGCTTTCTTCTAATGTCAAATATTTTGGAAGCGCGCGTTTGGCAGCTGGACGATCCAGATTTTTAATGGGATTCTCTGGAAGCAAAGCTGTTTTAGTATTCAGATATTTATAGAATGAACTTAACGCTGAAACCTTACGTGCGCGGGCATTTGCCTGATTTCCAAGCTGCTCATAGGAAAAATTTAGAAAAGCATAGGCATCAGAAAGCCGGATCGAGCAGATCATCTCGACAGGAATATCCTGAATCACAACATCGGCCAAGGTATTGGCGTCCGGCTGGCCGTTGCGGTACTGTCTGAGAAATCGAAAAAAAGTACGCAGGTCAATATAATATCCATCAACGGTGCGCGGCGACAAATTACGAATCGTCAGTAGATAGGATAGAAAATCCCGCATTGGTTCCGGACAATCCCGGAATGGAGCATATCGGGAACGGGCTTTCGAAGAATTGGATTGATAAGCCATTTGAATTTCTCCCTTCCAATATAATCATTCTGCCTGTGTAAATCATCAGATCAAATAAGCCATGAAACAAAGAAGCTGTAAATAGCACACCATGTCTGAAAAGTTGATATCACGCCGAGCACACTTAGTGGACGTGAGCCTATCGTGCATGTACGAAAAAGCACGCTGCTGGGAATGCTGGATGATCTCGACGCTGGACGGTATGACGCATTTTGTGAAACGCTGGCGATGAAAAAGCTGTGCAGGATTTGAACACTCTTGAAGAGATGATTCGTGCGGCCTATGCGGAGGTTCGCGGGTAGCGAGAGTAAGGGGGTGCAATAGGCTCCTCTAAATTTCGCTAAATTTACATTTAGCGAAATTGTATGCAAATATCTTACAGCCGCTTCCCCAGTCTGTCAAGTGTTTTTCTAATCCGCTAATAAATAAATCACATAACGGAGTAAAGTATCCAAGCCGAAATCTCAACGGCCTTGGAAGCACTTACGCCCAAAAAATACTCAACTCACATCATTCATTCGCGGTCTGGAATATCAATTTTCTACAACGGAGTCCACAACGATTTTGTCCTGACGTTCTGAATGGATTGAGAAAAAGCCTGGAAATCAAGCGATTTCCAGGCTTTTTTGAAACGAAATTCTTCTTTATTTTTTCATGTCTCCAATAAACATCGCATCCCCAAACGAGAAAAAGCGGTAGCGTTCCCTCACTGCTTCGGCATAGGCGGCAAGTACATGCTCTCGCCCGGCGAAGGCTGAAACCAGCATGATCAGTGTGCTCTCCGGAAGATGAAAATTAGTGATCAGGCCGTCAATAACGACAAATTTCTTTCCTGGGTACAGGAAGATATCGGTATAGCCTTCCCACGCGCCCAGAGGAAGCCCCATCTGCCCAACGGCCTCCAGTGTACGGCAGCTGGTGGTGCCGACAGCAATCACGCGGCCCCCCTCCTGCTTGGTTCGGTTGATTGCCTCAGCGGTTTCCTGTGTGAGAAAAATATGTTCCGAGTGCATTTTATGGTCATGGATGTCGTTTTCCTTTACCGGGCGAAATGTCCCCAAACCGACATGAAGGGTCACAAAAGCGATTTTAACTCCCTTTGTACGCAGCTCATCAAGCATTTCGGTGGTGAAATGCAGTCCAGCGGTTGGTGCGGCGGCCGAGCCCAATTCTTTGGAGTAAACCGTTTGGTAGCGTTCCGGATTTTCGAGCTTTTCAGTGATATAGGGGGGCAGCGGCATCTGCCCTACCTGTTCGAGGGTGTGATAGAAGTTCCCCCCATGCTCAAACCGGACCAGACGATTGCCGCCCTCTAAAATTTCAAGGACCTCAGCGCGGAGCATCCCTTCCCCGAAGGAAAAGCGTGCGCCGATCTTCGCACGTTTTCCCGGACGCACCAGCACTTCCCAGACATCCTGACGTTTTTGCTCCAGCAGCAGAAACTCCATTGGCTTTTCTTGATTGTTCTCGAGAGTGCCAAGAATTCGGGCCGGGAGCACACGGGAATCGTTGAGCACCAGCAGGTCCCCGGGGCGCAGCAAAGTACCAAGATCGGTGAATCGACGGTGTCCCACCTCCCCTGTCTCACGGTCGAGAGTCATCAGACGGGAGGCATTGCGCGGTTCTACAGGAGTTTGTGCAATCAGTTCTTTCGGAAGGTCATAATAAAAATCCGATTTTAACATAGCGGCTCCAATCTCAGAAAAAATTTTTGATCATTCGGGAGAAAAATTTAAAAATATTTGACAATTACCGAAGGGGATGCTAGTATAAATAGAAATAAAGATAGAGGCGCGTTTTTTATCAGTACCGTCGGCGAGATTTGCCCAAATCGCTTGAGACGTCGGGAAAGGAAAAGACGCCGAAGGAGACGGTACGGCAGCCGTTGATCCTGGGTGCATCACCGAAAAGGGATGCAACTGTCACCACTGCAATTGGTGAAGGGCTATCGACATCTTTCTGGGCGGTCGGTCGGGTTTTCTGCAGATCCGCTCTTTAAGGTCAATGTCTCTATTATATTGCAGTGGATGCCGGTTTTCAACCGGTATTTTTCTTTATGGGACAAAGTCGTTGTGCAAAGATTGCAAAAAAGCAGGAAAAATCCTGTCAATGACACTGGGAGGTTTTTTAAATGAAGCAGTACAAGGTCGGAGTTATCGGAGCAACGGGTATGGTGGGGCAGCGTTTCCTGACCCTGCTTGACAATCATCCCTGGTTTCAGGTCAAAGCTCTTGCCGCCTCGGGCCGTTCGGCCGGAAAGCGATACGAGGACGCAGTGAAAGGACGCTGGGCGCTTACTATCCCGATGCCTAAATACGCAAAGGATATGGTCGTTTTCGATGCAGAAGCTGATGTTGAAAAGATCGCCGGCATGGTAGACTTCGTTTTTTGTGCTGTCGATATGAAAAAGGATGAAATCCGCGCTCTGGAAGAGCGTTACGCCAAGGCGGAATGCCCTGTCATGTCCAACAACTCCGCGCACCGCCATACTCCTGATGTCCCAATGATTGTTCCGGAGATCAATCCGGAGCACGCCGAGGTTGTGGCTGCCCAGCGAAAGCGGCTCGGCACCAAACGGGGATTCATTTCGGTGAAGTCCAATTGTTCGCTGCAGTCCTACGTCCCGGCTCTTCATCCGCTGCGCGATTTTGGCATCGAGAAGGTGCTCGTCTGCACTTATCAGGCGATTTCCGGTGCAGGCAAGAACTTTGAGCGTTGGCCCGAAATGGTTGACAATGTGATTCCCTATATTGGCGGCGAGGAGGAAAAGAGCGAGCAGGAGCCGCTCAAGCTCTTTGGCAAGGTTGTAGGCGATCACATCGAGGAAGCAGACGGTCCTTCCATCACCGCGCAGTGCCTGCGGGTTGCGGCCAGTGACGGCCACATGGCGGCGGTCTTTGTCTCCTTTAAAAATAAGCCCACCATCGAGCAGATCAAGGAACGCTGGGCCTCTTTCTCCGGCGAGCCGCAGGCGCTTGGTCTTCCCCTGGCCCCCAAGCAGTTCCTGCACTATTTTGAGGAGCCTGACCGTCCGCAGACCCGTCTCGACCGCGATCTCGAAAAAGGAATGGCGGTTTCGATTGGACGGCTTCGTCCCGACACCCAGTATGACTATAAATTTGTCTGCCTTTCCCATAATACCCTGCGCGGAGCCGCAGGCGGTGCGGTCCTGATGGCGGAGATGTATGCTGCAAAGGGCTACTTTGATTAACAGAGGAGGAACCGTATTATGAAGAGAACTATTTTTCGCGGTGCCGGTGTTGCTATTGCCACCCCGATGTTTGCTGATGGCAGCATTCATTATGAAGAGTTGGCGCGGCTGATTGACTGGCAGATTGAAAATCATACCGACGCCATTATCATCTGCGGAACGACCGGCGAATCCTCGACGATGACCGATGATGAGCACGCAGAGTGCATCCGTTTTGCGGTTGAGAAGGTAAACCATCGGGTTCCTGTGATCGCGGGAGCGGGCAGCAACGATACCGCCTATGCCGTCTGGCTGAGCAAGGAAGCCAAGGCGGCAGGCGCCGACGGCCTGCTGCATGTCACTCCTTATTACAACAAGGCTTCCCAAGCTGGGTTGGTCCGGCATTTCAGCACAATTGCCGATGCTACCGACCTGCCGGTGATCCTTTATAATGTCCCCTCTCGGACTGGCTGTGGGATCAAGCCTTCCACCTATGCGGAGCTTGCCAAGCATCCAAATATTGTTGCGATTAAGGAAGCAAACGGCGATATTGCCTCGGTCGCTTATACCCGTTCGCTCTGCGGCGATGAATTGGCGATCTATTCGGGCAACGACGACCAAATTGTGCCGATTCTTTCTCTCGGCGGTCTTGGCGTTATCTCGGTTCTTTCGAACGTCTGCCCACAGGAGACTCACGATATCTGCCAGCTCTATTTTGACGGCAAGGTGAAGGAGAGCTCTGATCTCCAGATTCGCTATATGGATTTGGTTGCCGCCCTTTTCTCAGATGTGAACCCGATCCCGGTCAAGCAGGCGCTTAACTATATGGGATTTGCAGCGGGAGCCTGCCGTCTGCCGCTCTGCGATATGAGCGAGCCGGCCAAGCAGCACCTTTATGATGTAATGAAGCGTTACGGCCTGATTAAGGCCTGAGGAGGAGCTTATGAACATCATCATTTCCGGCGCAATGGGCGCGATGGGCCAAGTCGTTGCATCTAATGCTGCGGCGCGGGGAATCACCGTCGTGGCCGGTGTTGACCGCGAGGCCAGCGACCGTTTCCCCTACCCTGTTTTCGGGAGTTTCGCTGACTGTGACCTTTCTGCCGATGCGATTCTTGACTTTTCCAATCCCGCCGCCCTCCCCGGCCTGCTGGCCTTTGCGCAGGAGCGCAGAATTCCCTGTGTGATTGCAACCACTGGTATGGATGAGGCGCATCAGAAAATGATCGCAGACGCCTCCAAGGTCATTCCGATTTTCTTTACCTTCAATATGTCGCTGGGAGTCAACCTGCTCTGTGCCCTTGCACAGAAGGCAGCTCAGGTGCTGGGAGAAGGCTTTGATATTGAGATCATCGAGAAGCATCACAATAAAAAGATTGACGCGCCATCCGGCACCGCCATTATGCTGGCGAACGCCGTTTCGGAAAAGACCCCTTACACACCGGAGTACGTGTATGACCGTCATGCGGTCAGAAAGCGCCGCGAACCAAACGAGATCGGAATCCACTCGGTGCGCGGCGGTACGATTGTCGGCGAGCATGAGGTGATCTTCGCGGGAACCGATGAGGTGATTACCCTGTCCCACGGTGCGTACTCCAAGAGCGTTTTTGCGGTTGGCGCACTGAAAGCGGCTGGTTTTATCTCGGTGGTAGGCCGCTCACCCGGACTTTATAATATGAACGACATGATTTCGTTCTGATGAATTTTACAAAAGAAGGCGGCGGAAATATTTCCGCCGCCTTCTTGCTGATTTACTGATTGACGGAAGAGATCATGGCTGATATAATATCGATATTAAATATCGAAAAAAGATATTAAAATTTGATATTATTGATGATCGTGAGGTGCGGCGGTGGCAAAAAAAGTGCTGGAGATTTTGACTGAAACGATGTTCTATGTCCTGATGTCCTTTCTGCGCCAGGAGCGGTGCGGAATTGAGATTGCCGAATTTATCGAGCAAAAAACGGCCGGGCGCGTTCGGATGGGACCAGGCACCCTCTACACCATCCTCGCAAAATTCGAGGAGGAAGGGCTGATCTCCGAGAGCAGGGTTGAGGGCAGAAAAAGGACCTATCGAATCACCGCCCGGGGAATCGAGGCCTATCACGAGGAAATTTCCCGCCTGCGGGCCTGTATCGGCGATGCGGAAAGCGAGGGAGAGATATGAGCAAATCGGTCAGACGTTGGATTCCGGTCAGCCTCTATGAGATTGCGGGGATCGAGAGCTGGCTTTCAGATCTCTCCGCTCAAGGGTTTGCGCTGGAGCGGTTTGGGTTGCATTTTGCCTATTTCCGGCGCACAGAGCCCTGCAAAATGATCTATCGTCTGGAGCTTCTTCCCCGCCCGATGGAGGAACCGGACGATGAGATGCTGGATTTTTACCTGTACAACGGCTGGGAATATGTCACGACCATGAACCGGCTTTTTTGGGTGTTTCGTGCTCTGCCCGGCACTGTGGAGATTCATACCGATGCGGTAGCGCAGGGGTATTCCTACGAAAAGCTCAGCCGCAAGCTCAAGCAGTCAGCTCTCGTTGTGTTTGCTGCTTTTCTTCTGATTGCCGCTATGATTGCTGGAATCTATCTTTCCAGTGAATGGCCGGTTCTTCAATTGGTGCAGGATTCTATTGCACTCAACCAATTTTTGCTGCTTCTCGTCGAATTAACAGCCTTGATTCAGGCGCTTCGCATCTACTGTTCCATTCACCGTCTGGTGCGGCGGTTAAAGTCAGGGCTTCCTATGGAACACTATGGCAACTATCGACGGAGACGAAACGTGCATGTCGCCGCCTCTGTCATACTGAGCGCTGCGGTCATTGCAAGCATGTTTTGCTCCATTTGGGGAATGAAGAAAAGCTGGGAGATGCCTCTTTCGGAAGTTTCCGCCCCTCTCCCGCTTCTTCCATTGGACATGGTGGAAAAAAGCCCTTCGTTTGCCTATCGCAGCGGCCTCTTTCAAGGAAAGGATCACGATAATTTTGTTCGGTGCGGGTGGAGTGTACTGTCCCCCGTCCAATATCAAATTGGACAGCGCGGGATTGTTTCGGGAGAGGAGTGGCCGGATCACAGCGGCGAATATTCACCATCGATGCAGATCCGGTATTACCGCCTTGTTTTCTCCGCGTTGTCCGATCCCCTTATCGACGATCTCACTTACCGCTATGTCGAACGCTATTACTCTCCTGATGACAATTTTGACAGGATGGAACTGTCCGCGGCAGGCTTGGACAGAGCCGAGCTTTTCACTGCGGCCGGCAAACAGATTTTATTGGTTCATGCCGGAAATCAGGTGATGATGCTACAGTATTACGGCGAAAAAGATCTCGCGGAATATACCGACGCACTTGACGGTATTCTTGCCGGGTGGTCGGAATAGAGGCACAGCAAAAGGAAAATTTTTACGAATTCGAAAGAGATTCCGACATGGTTTCGTGCTATAATAACTCAATAGGTATCAATCGCCCGCATGATCCGAGCGAAGAAGGAGTGTGTAAAAAAGAATGATCCGTACAAGATCAGTAACAGATGATATGGTCTGGGTGGGTGCCAGCGACAGGCGTTTGGCGCTGTTTGAAAATATTTTTCCGGTCCCCAGAGGCGTCTCTTATAATTCCTATTTACTGCTTGATGAAAAGACAGTTCTGTTTGATTCGGTCGACCAATCGGTGAGCAGGACATTTTTGGAAAATGTCTCAGCCTCCCTCGATGGACGCAGTCTTGATTATATTGTGATTGACCATATGGAGCCGGATCATTGCAGCGTTTTGGAGGAGCTTCTAGCCTCTTATCCAAATGCTGCGGTGGTGGGAAATGCTAAAACCTTCGTGATGATTGAACAGTTCTACAGCCCCTTGGCAGAGGCCCGGAGGGTGGTTGTCAGGGATGGGGAAACTCTCTCCACCGGACGGCATTGTTTGAAATTTTTTACTGCCCCCATGGTTCACTGGCCGGAGGTCATGGTTTGCTTTGACGAGAGTAATGGAGTGCTTTTTTCCGCAGATGCATTCGGTGCCTTCGGCGCAATGGCGGGCAATATCTTCGCAGATGAGCTGCCTATCCAGCAGGAATGGCTGCCTGACATGCGGCGCTATTACGCCAATATTGTGGGAAAATACGGCGCACAGGTGCAATCCCTCTTCAAAAAACTGGGCGGGTTGGATCTGAAAACCATCTGTCCGTTACACGGACCCGTCTGGCGCGCCGAACAGGACATCTCGTGGCTTCTTGAGAAATACACCCTCTGGAGCAGCTACCAGCCGGAAGAGCAGAAGGTGGTCATTGCCAGCGCCTCGATTTACGGCAATACCGAAGCCGCTGCCGAACGACTCGCTTTGGAGCTCGCCGGGCTGGGGGTCACAGAGATCGAGATGTATGATCTTTCGACCACCCATTTTTCCTACCTGATCGGAGAAATGTTCCGATGCAGCCATATCGTCCTCTCCTCCCCTACCTACAACGGTAAAATTTTTCCGCCGATGCGGCATCTGCTCGATGATATGCGCGAGCTTAATCTTCAGAGCCGTACGGTTGCTCTGATTGAAAACGGAAGCTGGGCGCCTATGTCGGGAAAGCTGATGGCCGCCGAGCTGTCGGTAATGAAAAATATGACCGTTCTTGAACCGGCGGTTACCTTAAAGTCTTCCATGAAGGAAGCGCAGACCGGCCAGCTTTTCTCTCTCGCGCGGCAGATTGCCGGCGGACTCAAGTGTTCCCTTTAACCACTGCCGGAAATCCGGCGGCGACATAATTGATATAGAAGGAGCTTTTTATGAGCAACATCTGGCATGACATCAGCCCCAAAAGAATCTCCCCTACTGATTTTGTTGCGGTTGTCGAAATTTCAAAAGGAAGCAAGAAAAAGTATGAGCTTGACAAGGAAACCGGTTTGATTATTTTGGATCGTGTGCTCCACACCTCCACTCATTATCCCGCAAACTATGGCTTTATCCCCCGTACCTACGGAGACGACCTTGATCCGCTCGACGTTCTGGTTCTCTGTTCCGAGCCGCTGGAGCCTCTGATCTTGGTGCGCTGTTATCCGATTGGCGTAATTTCAATGATCGACAGCGGCAGAAATGATGAAAAGATCATTGCAATCCCCTACAGCGACCCGACCTACAACAGCTATCATGACATCAGTGAGCTTCCCCGGCATATTTTCGACGAAATGTCCCACTTTTTCCGAGTCTATAAAGCTTTGGAAGGAAAAGAAACCGCAGTCAATGAAATCAGCGGACATGAAGAGGCAGAGCGGATTATTGCCGATGCGCTGGACAATTATGTAGAAAACTTCTGTAAATAGGCTTCTGATAAAAAGCGGAAACGCCTGCGAATGCATCCCGGCAGGATGCGTCCGCAGGCGTTTTAGCATGAGTTTATTGGAGTTCAATCATCCAAAGGCACTTTATCCCTTCAGGACCGCCTTATGGAAGACCTTCTTGCCCTTGCGGATGATAATATGCCCTTTCCCGAAGGCCGAAGATGGGATATCCGCCGCAGGATTGGTAACCTTCTCGTCATCGACCGAGATGCCGCCCTGCTGAATCAGGCGGCGCGCCTCGCCGTTGGAGGATGCCAGTCCGGTCGCCTTGAGCAGGTTGAGGATTCCGATTCTGCCGTCATCCAGCGAGACCTCTGTGGTGGGCATATGCTCGCTGTCGGTGCCGGCGGCAAAGATGGCCTGGGCCGCATCGAGGGATTTCTGGGCGTCTTCCTCGCCGTGCACGATCCTGGTCAGCTCAAAGGCAAGGATTTCCTTGGCACGGTTGAGCTGCGAACCCTCCCAGCTCTCCATCGCCTCAATCTCCTCGATTGGCAGAAAGGTGAGCATCTTCAGGCACTTGATGACATCCTGATCCCCGACATTTCTCCAGTACTGGAAGAAGTCATAGGGAGCCATCTTCTCGCGGTCCAGCCATACCGCGCCCTTCTCTGTCTTGCCCATCTTCTTGCCCTCGCTGTTGGTCAGGAGGTTGAAGGTCATGCCATAAACATCCTTACCTTCAGCGCGGCGAACCAGCTCGACGCCGCCGATGATATTCGACCACTGATCGTCGCCGCCCAGCTCCAGTGTGTTGTTGTAGGTGCGGAACAGATGCAGGAAGTCGTAGCTCTGCATAATCATATAGTTGAACTCGAGGAAGGTCAGCCCCTTCTCCATTCGGGATTTGTAGCATTCGGCCGCAAGCATCCGGTTTACAGAAAAATGAACGCCCACATCCCGCAGGAGCTGGATATAGTTGAGGTTCATCAGCCAGTCCCCGTTGCGTGCGACAATGCATTTGCCAGGGGCAAAATCGACGATCCGCTCCATCTGCTTGCGGAAGCACTCGGCATTGTAGTTGATCTGATCCACAGTAAGCATTTTGCGCATATCGGATTTTCCGGAGGGATCACCGATCATTGTAGTACCGGTTCCGAGAAGGACGATCGGCAGATGCCCTGCCATCTGCATCCGCTTGATAATGAGAAGCTGAAGCAGATGGCCGACATGCAGGCTGTCAGCCGTTGCGTCAAAGCCGATATAGAAGGTGACCTGCCCTTCGCTGAGCGCCTTTTCGATCGCTTCTTCATTGGTTGTCTGGGCAATCAGCCCACGCCGTTTGAGTTCCTGAAACACCGTCATGATTGTTCTCCTTTTCCCTTGATATCAATATGGTTTGGTACAATAGAAGCTGCAAAACGCCCTCTGCTCCTAAAGGAGCAGAGGGCGTGACGATACGCGGTACCACCTCTGTTTGCCGTCGATTTCGATGGCCTCAGCGCGGCGCTGACACGCCGCTGCGCGATAACGGGCGCACCCCGACAGACACGACTGACAGGAAGTCCTGCGTTTGCATCTGCGGCTCCGGGATGTATTCGGCTGCGGCGCGGCACCCTTTTCCAGCGACCAAGGGCTCTCTGCGGCTCGCGGCGTACAGCGTACTGGTTCCCATCAATGCCATTGAGCACGATTATAGCGGGGTTTTTCACATTTGTCAAGCAAAAGAAAAAATTGACGCGGCTTTTTGAAGAAATTCTTTTTTGGTCCGCCCCAAAACGGGTTTTCGGCTTGGCAAAGGGCCTTATCCGCCCTTAGCCGAAAGAGTTTCAGCATCCACTGCTCTGTGCCAAGGACGCGGGTATTCGCAAGCAGCTTGGTCCGGTCCCCGCCACGTCCACGTCACAAAGCTGCGCCAAGAACGCGGGTATTCGCAAGCAGCTCGCGGGCATTTTCAAGGGAGAGAGGGGTGATCGGCTCACCGTTCATGATGCGGGCAAGCTCGGCTACCCTCCCCTGCTCGTCGAGCGGTTTGATCTCGGTAAAGGTCCTGCCACCGGAGATTTCCTTTTCAATCAGCAGATGATGCTCTCCATAAGCCGCCACCTGCGCAAGATGAGTCACACAGATGATCTGTCTTCCCCGGGCGGCAGCGCGCAGCTTAGCCCCTACCTTGCTGGCGGCGCGTCCGCTGATTCCGGCGTCAATCTCGTCGAAGATCAGTGTCCCGATCTCCTCCCTGCCGGAGAGGACCCCTTTGATTCCCAGCATAATCCGGCTCATCTCGCCGCCGGAAGCAATCTTAGACAGCGGCTTGAGAGCTTCTCCGGGGTTGACAGAAAGCAGGAATTCCACCGCATCTCCGCCATCCTCGGAGAGAGATTTGGCGGAAAAGGAAACATCCATCCGGGCGTGGGGCATGTCCAGCTCGTGAAGCTCCTGCTCGACCGCCCGGGTCAAACGTTCGGCGGCGTCCCGGCGTGCGTCGGTAAGCGCGGCGGACAGCTTTTGTGCAGTATCCTCCGCCTCGGCAAGTTCGGCCGCAAGAACCGAGGCATCCTGCTCAAATCCCTCGATATCGGCAAGCTGTTGGGCGGCCTCCTCCCCAAAAGCAAGGATCTCAGAAATACTGCTTCCATATTTTTTTTTGAGCTTTGCGATTGTCTCAAGCCGGTCCTCGATCTCATCGAGCTCCCGGGGATTGAAATCCAGCTCTTCAAGCTGCTCGCGCAGGCGCTCAGAAAGGTCGTCCAGCTCATATTGGTAGTTTCGCACTGCTTCAGCCGATTGGGCAAATCCCTCGATGTACCGTTTCACCGCTTCCAGATCAGAGGCAGCTTCGCTGAGCTGCGAAATAACGCCGGCGTGTTCCTCATTGCCGGCCAGAATCTCATGGCAATGAGAAAAAAGCTCGGTGAGCTGTTCTGCGTTCCGAATAACCCGGCGGCGTGCGGAAAGTTCCTCCTCCTCGCCGTCGGTCAGTCTCGCAGATTCAATCTCATTGACCTGATAGCGGAGCAGATCCGCCTTGCGGACACGCGCCGCTTCATCGCTCTCCAACGAGGAGAGCCGGGATTTCAAAGCACGCATCCGTTCAAAAGCGGCGGTATACTGCTCCCGCTGTGCTTCCAGCCCGCCGAACTGGTCGATAAACCCCAGATGCGTTTCTTCCTGGGAGAGCAGCCAGCTGTCCTGTTGGCCATGAGTCTGAAGCAGCAGCATGCCGGCTGCCCGGAGCTGCGCAACCGTTGCGGACATCCCGTTGATGCGGCAGAGATTGCCGTCAGCGGTAATCTCCCGGCTCAGGGCAAGCTCCCCTTCCCCTGCATCGATTCCCAGCGCGGACAGCTTATCTGCCGCGGCCCCTGTGATTCGGGTAAACAGCGCCGAAACCTTTGCGCGGGTTTCTCCGGTGCGGATCAAATCCTTGGAGGTGCGGGAGCCGAGGGCTGCTCCGATTGCCCCGATCAGGATCGATTTCCCCGCGCCCGTCTCACCGGTAAAAATATTGAGTCCTTGATCAAAACGAATCTGCGCCCGGCGGATTACCGCAATATTTTCAATTGACAGCTCGGCAAGCATTCTTGGTCACCTACCTGTTGAGCAGCTTATGAAGCCGATCGGTGATCTCACGCGCACCTTCCTCAGAACGGGTAACGACCAAAAAAGTGTCGTCGCCCGACAGGGTTCCCACCACGTCGGCAAATTCCGCCGCGTCAAAGGTAGCACAGGCGGCATTGGCCATGCCGGTGAAGCATTTGATCACCACAATATTCTGGGCAAAGTCAATATTGCGGACCGATTCCGAAAAAATGGTCACAAATTTGCCCGACATCCCGCTTCCCTGCTTGCTCTGCATCGAAACATAGTGATATTTCCCGTTTTCCGCACGGACCTTGTGGATGCCCAGCTCCCGAATATCGCGGGATACGGTCGCCTGCGTGACATCGAACCCGGACTCCCTCAAGCGGATCAGAAGCCCTTCCTGCGTATCGATGGATTCCTGGGAAATCAGTTCCAGAATTTTGGAGTGCCGATTGGACTTCATGGTTTTCTACCCCCTGAGTTTCATCTTTTGATTCAGTGTCTGATAGAAGCTGCGGTCTTTAAAGCAGAGAAAGCGCGAAACATATTCGGATTTTTCAACGGTGACGTACTCGATGCCTTCCATATGATCCACGGGTGTGCCGTCGACAATCGCGCAGAGCTGAGTATCGGCATCCGGCATCGTGGGACGGACGATCAGAATCTTGTCCGAGTTAAAAACGATCGAACGGCTGGCGAGCGAATGGGGACAGATCGGCGTCATAATAATTGATTCGAGGGAGGGATCAATGATCGGTCCTCCTGCGGAAAGCGAATAGGCGGTGGAGCCGGTTGGTGTGGCAAAGAGGATGCCGTCAGCCCGGTATTCCCCAATCAGGTCGTTGCCGCACCGCACGTCAAGATCGATGGTGCGCCCAAGATGAGTGCGGGAGATGACAACGTCGTTAATCGCGAAACTGGTGATCGTCCCGCCCTGGCGGTAGGCGGTCATGCGCAGGACCATTCGGTTTTCAATGACATAATCGCCGGTGGCGAGCTTGGCGAGCGGGGAAAGATCATTCGCCTCAAGCTGGGAAAGAAAGCCGAGCCTGCCGGAATTAATGCCCAGAATCGGTTTGTTACAGCGCATCGCGACTGCGGCCTGGTGAAAGATGGTTCCGTCTCCGCCGATGGCAATGATAAGGTCACAGCGGGAAAGAAGGTCGCCGGCTTCACCGGTCAGAATTCCATTAATGCCTAAATAGTTTGCGTCCCGGCAAGTCATCGCCGGGGTCAGGCCGCAGCGATGCAGCTCATCGACGGTTGCCAGCACACAGCGTCCTGCATCAGAAAGTCTCAGATTGGGAAAAATTAAAATTATCATTCTTTTGCATCGCTCAACGTGCGGTGAGCTTCCTCCACCAGTTTTTGAATTGCATCGTCGCTCAAATCGGGCGTTTCAACAGGCATGCCTGTCTTTTCTGCATACAAAAGATATTCAATATTTCCTTCGGGGCCTTTTACTGGCGAAAAGGATATCCCCTTTACAGAAAATCCGATAGAAACCATGCAGTTCAGAACGTTATGAATCACCTCTTCATGGATCTTTGGGTCACGGACAACTCCCTTTTTTCCGACTTTATCCCTCCCAGCCTCGAACTGAGGCTTGATCAGGGCGACAACCTCGCCCGAATCACGCAGAAACCGCCATGCAACGGGGAGAATCAAAGCGAGTGAGATGAATGAAACGTCGATGCTGATGAAGTCAACCGGATCGGGCAGATGCTCTTCGGTAAGATAGCGGATGTTGGTGCGCTCAAAATTAACCACACGCGGATCGTTTCTCAGACTCCAAGCAAGCTGGCCGTAGCCGACATCAAACGCAAAAACCCTTTGAGCGCCGTTTTGCAGCATACAGTCGGTAAAACCGCCGGTAGAAGCCCCGAAGTCACAGCACAGCTTGCCGTTCAGAGAGAGCGGGAAGACGGTCATCGCTTTCTCCAGCTTGAGACCGCCGCGGCTGACATACCGCAGGCGTTCCCCGCGCACCTCGATGGCATCGGTATTCTTATACTCGTCCCCTGCTTTATCCGCCTTCTGCCCATTGACATAAACCTGACCTGCCATAATCAATGATTTGGCCCGGTCCCTGCCGGTAACGTACCCCTGTTCCACCAGAAGCTGGTCCAGCCGCTTTTTCATATGCTCACCTCTTCCGGAAGTTTGACATTTCTCCGCCGAAGCGGGAAAGGCGGTTCAGGATTCCCGCGGAATCCAAGCCAAGCCGGTGCAGTGCGGAGGAAACTGTGCTTTGCGGAACAAAACCGTCAATCGCATGGAGTTTTGCGGTTCCACGGTAGCCTGCTTCTTCCAGCGCGGATAAAAACTGCATCCCGATTCCTCCGCTGCGAATCCCCTCTTCGACAAAAAGAATCGATTCAAAGGCGGATGCCGCCCGCACCGCCTCCGCCGGGAGAGGAAGAAGCCGGTTGAGCTTGAGAACCGAAATGCCATCCCGCTGCCGCGAAGCTTCCAGAGCGGCGGCGAAGGTTCTCCCGTAGGTAACGACAAGCATCCTGTTCTCCGGGCCGCCGACCATGTCGTAAGCGCCGCCGTCCCCCTGCCATCCGGCGAGAGAAACGGGTTCCGCACCGCGCGGATAACGCAACGCCGCCGGGCCTTTGACCTCGTAGAGAGCGGTCCGCAGCATCTGCCGGAGTTCATCGTAATTTGCAGGCGCAAAAAGTGTCAGGTTCGGAACCATTGAAAGCATTGCGGCATCAAAGATTCCCTGATGTGTTTCGCCGTCATCTCCGACGATGCCGGCACGGTCGATACCGATCACCAGATGCTGCGGCTCGATCGCGATATCATGGATCAGCTGATCGCAGCAGCGCTGCAAAAAGGTGGAATAGACCGCAAATACAGGGAGCATTCCTCCCGCTGCCAGTGAAGCGGAGAGTGTCGCCGCAAATTCTTCCGCGATTCCAACGTCGTAATAGCGCCCGCTTGCCTTAAACCTTCGTGCGAAATGCTGAAGCCCCGTTCCATGCTCCATAGCGGCGGTAATCGCACAGATTTTCTCGTCTTTTTCGGCGCAGCGCAAAAGCTCCTTGCCGAAAACCTCTGAGAAGTTCTCTCCCGACGCGGAGAGCGGGCGCCCCGAGGCAGCATCGAATTTGGAAACGCCATGGTACATCCCGGGGTTCTTTTCTGAGAAGTGATATCCTTTTCCTTTCTGAGTCCGGACATGGATCAGGCAGGGGCAATTCATCGTTTTGGCCTGTGTAATCACGTCGCAAAGGCTCTTCAAGTCATGTCCGTCTACCGGACCGAGATATGCAAACCCCAATTCTTCAAAAAATGTCGTGGAGTAAATGACCTTTTTGAGCGCCATTTTGGAACCCCATGCCAGATCGCGCAGAGGTTTGCCCACCACCGGCATCCCCAGCAGGAGATGCTCGGTATTCTTTTTGATCTTAAAATAGGCGGGCTTGGAACGGATCACCGACAGGTATTTTGCAAGCGCTCCTTCATTCCGGGAAATCGCCATCTCGTTGTCATTGAGGATAACGATGAGATTTTCCCCGCTTTTTCCGATATTGTTGAGGCCTTCATAGATCATTCCGCCGGTAAAAGAACCGTCTCCCACCACAGCAGCGACCGCGCCCGGCTCTCCCCGCAGGGTCATGGCCCGCTTGAGCCCATACGCGGCGGCGAGAGAGGTGCTGGCATGTCCCGCAATAAAATGGTCATACCGGCTTTCCCCGCGCTTGGGAAAGCCGGAAAGCCCGCCCTCCTGCCGCAGAGTGGAGAAGCGGCCGCGCCGGCCGGTCAGCAGCTTGTAGGAATAACACTGATGGCCGACATCCCAGACGATCTTATCTTCGTCGAGGGAAAGACAGTGCAGCAGTGCAATAGTTAACTCGACAACTCCCAGATTGGAGGACAGATGTCCGCCGGTGCGGGAAACGGTATCAACCAAAACCGTACGGAGTTCCCCTGCCAGCTTCTCCATCTGCAAAAAGGACAGCCGGTGAAGCTGTCCCGGCTCCCTGATCGAAGCAAGTATCTCATTGGATGACATGGTGAATCCACCTTTATCTTTCATTGCTCAAAGGGGGTAGATCATCGCGATCAGGATGCCGAGCAGCGCGCCGGCCAGCACCTCCAGCGGAGTATGCCCGAGAAACTCCTTGAGCATCTTGCGGTTTTCCCCGGTCATGCCGTCGTCCGCGTCGGCGGAAAATTCCTCATCGTCAAAATCAAGAAGAGGATGGTCCTTGAGAAATTCAAAAAAGTCCTGAAAGCTGCCGATCAGGTGATTGAGAGTCCTGGCCTGCTCCCCTGCCGCCCGCCGGACGCCCATCGCGTCGTACATGACAACGGCTGCAAAAACAAGGGTCATCGCAAAAAGAGGTGATTGATACCCCTCGACCCGTGCCATCCCAATCGCGAGAGACACAACGAAGGAGGAATGGGAACTGGGCATCCCGCCTGAACCGGTCAGGCGCTCCAGATCCAGATGGCCGTTTGCGGCCCAGTTCAGCGCTGTTTTGATCACCTGTGCGACAAACCAGGAGATTACCGCGATATTCAAAAGCGGGTTGCTGGCAATGACCGACATCATTTGCATATTCTTACTTCCTTCTATCGACAAACCATACGAAAAGGAACGAATTTTCTATTGGCTGCGCCGGGCCATCCAGTCGGTCAGCTGCATCAGAAAATGTTCTTCCCCGAAGAGAGAGGAGATTTCCTCCGAGGCTTTCTCAAATAGCGAGAAGGCTCGGCGCTGTGCCTCGTGAAATCCAAGCATGGTGACAAAGGTGTTCTTGTCCGCGCGCTGATCGCTTCCCACATTTTTCCCCATCAGCTGGGGATCCCCCAATACGTCAAGCAGGTCGTCTGTGATTTGAAACGCCGTCCCGATCCGTTCGGCGTAATGCAGTGCAGCCTGTGTCTGTTCCTTCCCGGCTTTCCCGGCGATACAGCCGCAGTGAACCGCAGCGCGCAGAAGTGCGCCGGTTTTCATCGCAACCATCTCGGAATGCTCAGATTTGGTCATTGCGCGCCCGCTGCCCAAAACATCCGCAACCTGACCGCCGAGCATCCCGTATTCGCCGGCAGCACAGGAAAGAACGCGGATCGTTTCGATGCAGCGCGCAGGACCCATAAGTTCCACCGAATCCTCCCGAGACAAGATCTCAAAGGCGAGGGTGAGCAGGCCGTCCCCAGCAAGAAGGGCCAGTGCATCTCCGAACTTTTTGTGATTGGTCGGCTTCCCGCGGCGGAGATCATCGTCGTCCATGCATGGAAGATCGTCGTGGATCAGCGAATATGCATGGATCATTTCAAGGGCGCATGCAGCGGGCAGCGCTTCTTCGGGCTCTCCGCCGAAAGCGCGGCAGAACTCCAGCGCCAGAATGGCGCGCAGCCTCTTTCCGCCTCCGAGAAGGCTGTAGCGCATCGCCTCAAAAACATCCTTCTGAATTAGGTAGGGGGATTCCGGTTCGCTGTAGGCCTTGAGCTGCAGCTCGACCATCTGCCGGTCTTCCCAGAGCCGCTGATTAAAGTCCATCTGTCTCGCCATCCTTCTGAAATCCCAGTGTTTCGAGCTTGAGCTTTGCTTCCCCAAGCTCGCGGCTGCACCGCTCGATCAGCCCTGCACCCTCAGCATAGAGGGCCAGAGATTCTTCTAATGTGGTACCGCCGTCGCCGAGGCGTTCGGCGATCTCGTCCAGCCTATGCAGCGCTTGTTCAAAGGTCATGTTTTTCCTCCCCATGAGACAGATCGACGCGCTCCACGCGGACCGCGGCCATCCCGCGGTGCAGGCGCAGGCACAGTTCCTCGCCATGTGAAAGCTCATCCGCCGAAAGAATTGGGCGGCCTCCCCGTTCGGCAATCGCATAGCCCCGGGAAAGAATCCCGAGCGGGCTGAGCGATTCCAGCAGTGCCGCCCGGTGTCCCAGCTGTTCAGAGCGCCGGGGAATCTCCCTTCGCGAAAGATCATACATCGATTCTATCAAATAATCCAACCGTTGTCTATTTTTATTCAGAAAAAATGCGGGATCATGCAAAGCGGGCATCTGCTGCAACGAGGAAAGCTTCCGCTGCTTTTCTGCCAGCAAGCGGTTCATCCGCTCCCGAAGCAGTTCTGACCGGCGCTCCAGCGCCTGGAGCAGCACCGTCCGATCCGGAATGGCAAGCTCGGCTGCTGCCGTTGGGGTGGCTGCACGCAGATCGGCGGCGTAATCACAGAGCGAAACGTCGGTCTCGTGGCCGACCGCTGAGATGACGGGAATCCCGGAGGACGCCACAGCGCGAACCGCCTCCTCTTCGTTGAAGGCCCAGAGATCCTCGGCAGAGCCTCCTCCCCTGCCGACGAGGATGACCTCGCTGCGGCCATCCTGATTGAGCAGGCGGATTGCCTCCGCGATTGAAGCGGAGGCCTCCCGGCCCTGCACCGCCGCGGGGGCCAGCAGAAGAAGAACCGACGGATTCCTCCTCTGTGCCACGCTGACAATATCGTGAAGGGCAGCCCCGGAGGGGGAGGTGACAATGCCGATAATGCGTGGGTTCGGCGGAATCGGACGTTTCCTGTCCTCGCTGAAAAGTCCCTGTGCCGCCAGCTTTTCCTTCAGCTGCTCAAATGCAAGGCCGAGGGCGCCCGCGCCGTCGAGCATCAGCTCGGAAACGGTCATCTGAAAAGCGCCGTCCCGCTCATAGAGAGTGGCGGCACCCCGCGCGATGACGGCTAAGCCGGGCTTCGGCAGAAAGCGCAGATGCTCCGCGTGGGAGGCAAACATCACCGCGCGCACCGAAGCGTTAGGGTCTTTGAGGGTGAAATAAAGGTGCCCCGATCGCTGGTTCACCGTCATGCTGCCGATCTCTCCGGCAACATAAAGCTCGGAAAGCCGGCGGTCCGATTCCAGCTGGGAGCGGACATATCGATTGAGTTGAGAAACTTTGAGAATGGAAACTGCCATCCCCCGCCTCCTATTCCGTCGCTTTCCCGGCTCGCAGCGCGGTAAGCAGCGCGATACCGGCCGCATTGTCGCAGGAATACTCGCGCGGGGCAAAGATCCCGCCGCAGTATTCCTCAACCGCCGGGCGAATCACCGAATTGGACATTACGCCGCCTGCAAAGAGCAAAGTATCACAGCCGGTCTGTTCCCGCGCTCGGTCAACCATTCCTTTGAGGGCTGCCAAGACCGCATCCAGGCAATAACGTGCGATATCGGCGGGCGCCTCTCCCCTGCGGAGCATATCGGCGCATTGATTTTCTACACCGGACAGACAGGGCTGCCCTTCATGGAACTTAATCCGCACCCGATAGCGCTGCTGCGACTGCTGCGCAAGGGCATCAAGAGCGGGCCCCGCGGGGAAACCAAGGCCGAGCAGATGCCCTACCCGATCTACGACCTGCCCCGCATTGAGGTCGCTGCTGCCGGCAAGGAGCACAAGATCCGGAGCAAGGAGCGACCGTACCCAGACAGACTCGGTTGTGCCGCCAGACAGATGAAACGCAATGAAACTCTTTTCAATCAGGTCGAGCCGCCCAGCGCCATAGAGGGCCGCGGCAACATGTCCCGCCTGATGGGAAAAACGGTAAAGCGGAACACCCAGTGCCGCCGCCGCGGTCCGGGCCGCCATCAATCCGCTGCAAAAACAGGGCATGTAGGAGCCTTCCACATCTCGGGGGCGTTCCGAGACGCCGATCGCGGTAATGGGTCCGCTATCCTCGCGGCGAAGCGTTTCCATCAGCTCGCCAAGAGCTTTCACATGAGAAAAAACGGCATCACTCTGCCTCAGGCCAACCTGGCCCGGCGGCACGGGCAAAAGCCGTTTTTGCTGTATGATCTTTCCCGCACGACAGACCGCACAGGAGGTCGTGTAATTGCTGGTATCGATCCCTAGATATCCGCGCATCATTCTGCTTCTTTCACCGCGGCTTCCTCTTCAGGCTGTGCGGTCTCCTCGTTCTTCTGCAAAGGAGTCTTGCGGACAAAAGTGCCCAATACCCCGTTGATATAGGAGGCATCCTCCTCAGTGGCATATTTCTTGGCGAGTTCGACCGCCTCGTTGATCGAAACCCGCACCGGGATATCGGGAAAATACAGAAGCTCACAGAAAGAGAGCCGCAGCACCGTAAGGGTGACCCGCGGCAGGCGTGAGAGCTTCCATCCCGTCAGGAAGCCCTCGATCCCGGCGTCCAGCTCCTCGCAGTGCTCCTCGGTGAGCAGTACAAGGCGGCGGGCGTAATCGTCCACCTCAAGGGCGCGCCAGGCAATCGCCTGATCGAGCAGCTCCTGCATGGATTCCTTCTGGAAGGATTTTTCAAAAATCAGCTGGAACGCCGATTCCCTTGCATCACGTCTTTTCATATGTCCGCCCTTTCAAAATTCCTTAAAGCAACACAAGGCCGCCGCAGAACTCTCTGCGGCAGCCCAGGTTCATTCAAACAGCCGCAGCGGCGGCGGAAAAATTGATTCCTTCGATCACCACGTGCACCTTCGAGACGGTGACTCTGGTCATGCTCTGAATCGCGTCCTTCACGGCACGCTGCACCTTCTCGGAAACAATCGGAATCTTCACCTCGCCGTTGAGAATCAGGTGCAACTCCACCTCGGCAATGTCGTCCCGCAGGGTCACCGCCACCGATTTCGGAAGCTGGCGTTTGGAAAACATCCCCTTGAGATCGACCGGAGCAGCGGTAAGGCTGTGTACTCCGGCAACCTCGGAAGCCGCGGTTGCGGCAATGGTGGAGAGCACCTCCCGGGAAATCCGAAGCGTACCGACGGTATCGGCGCGCCTATCGTTCATTTGGTTCATCTCTTGATCCCTCCGTTGTCAATATGCAGGAAACGCGGCTGCGCAGGCGGACTGTTGCCCTGAGGCTCATGCCCGGAAGGAGCCGCGCTCATCTTTCGATTGGGTACGGAACTCTTTTGTTATTATATCACAGATTTTGCATAAGACAACCGGAATATACAAATTTAATCTTGCAGAAACAGGACGGTAAGAATTCAGTTGACTTCGATAATGGCAATGTTTTCGTCGGGAACGCTGACCTCTTTGCAGATAATGTCCTTCATTTGGGCGACTTCATTGGTCATCAGTCCGTTGGTCTTGACGATCACATCAACCCGCTCGGCATCGTAGTAGACCATGCATTCCTGAAAGCCCTTGGACTTGATCAGGTTCTCAATCTTGCCTTCCTTCTCAATCGCTTCGGCCATCGTGGTGGTCTTGAGTGCGAGTTCGGTGCGCTGCTCGGGGGTGATCGCATCGCTTTCAATCAGATTTTTGAGGGTTTGCACCGCTTCGTCCCGGGTCTTCTGACGGCTGATCTTCGCTTCGGCAAAAAAAGCTTCGCTGTCGGTGTTGAGATCGACATACTGTGAATCGCCATAGTTTTTGGTCTCACCCTTATCCTCCAGCGCACTGGTGACCGGGAGCCCGATATCGCTGCCGGAATATACCCAATTGAGGTAGACCGCCAGCGACAGGCAGAGTACCAAGGCGGCCAAAACAATCTGCTTCTTGCCCACGATCATGTTCATTTTAATTCTGGTTTTCATACAATTGCCTCCCGCTATTTATTTGCTGATTGTACGACACACACCTGCAACGAGGTAATCCCCAGTGAGGTCGTGACAACGTCGATCACCCGCGATGCGACCGGGGCGCTCCCCGCGCCCTCGCAGACCACTACGACCCCCTGAATTCTCGGTGGAAGCTCAGTGAGGACAAGCGGCCGCCGTCCTCCGGAGGAATCAATCAGCAGATAGCTCTGCTCCTGTTCCTGCTCTTCCTCCAGCCTCTGGGGGGTTCCGCCGGAATAGGTGGTCGTGCTGTTTTGTGAAAGCTTTTCATCCTTCGCATAGCGGTATTCAACCCCGTGCTCCAGAGTCAGCATTACCGAAACCTTCCCCACCCCCTGCACTCCGGAAAGAAGCCGTTCGAGCCGTGCCTCGGTTTTCTCCAGATATTCCTGTGAATTCATTGACCCCTCCCCGGCGGCCGGCGTTCCGCTTTGGCCCTGTGAGCCGGGAAACAGGCTGCCGAGGAGAATCAAAACCATCCCAGCAATCCCGATGGCCACAATCGCCCTGCGCCATCCTTCCCGGCGCAGCAGCTTTTGAAACAATCCTTTTCCCTGTTCTTCCATGATTATTGCACCTCCCGGCCGGCGGTTACCAGCACCTCTGTTCCGAGAAGTTCCTCGGCAAGAGCCTGCGCCCGCCCGCTCAGTTGTCCGTCCTGCACACGCAGCGCGACCGAAACCGCGTCAATCCCGATCTGATCGCCTGCAACGGTAATGTCTATTCGGATTTCCTCGGGGAATATACCGTTTTCTTCCAATTTTTCAAAAACCGCCTCTTCCAGACGCCGCCCAACCTCCCGCTCCAAAAGAAGTTCCGTATCGAGCTGCGCCGCCGGCGTCGGACCCGCACCGCTCAGATTCCCCAAGTCAGGCAGGGAGAGCCGCGTCAGCGGTGTGAGCAGACAGAGCAGCAGAAAAAGGCTGACCGCCATTTCCACTTGGCGCTTCATTCGGCTTGGAGCAATCACCCGGATCAGAACCGAGAGCAAAGAGATGATGCAGATCGTCATGCAGAATGCTTTAAGATCGTTCATTTGACCCCTCCTCCGCACAGGAACAGCAGTGTCGCTGTGGAGATTACCGAGACAAGAAGCATGGAGACGAGCAATGCGGTCAATACAGAAAGGACATTGCCGCATCCCGAAAGAATGTCTTCTACCTCCGAAACGGAAAGCATCTCTCCCACCGTCGCGGCAAATGCCACGACAGCCCTCAAAACGGTAACGGTGATCAAAGCCGGCAGGAAGGTGCAGACCGCAACCGCCACGCCAAAGCTCCCGACGCTCGCGTGGATGATCCGCACGCTTCCCTGCAGAGCAGCCCACGCATCGGTAACAGCGCTGCCGACAACCGGAATAAAGCTGCCCGCCAAAAATTTGACGGTCTTCACCGCAGCGGTATCGGCGGCCGCACCCAGAAAGCTTTGCAGCGACAAAATTCCTGCAAAGCAGGTCATCATCAGAACCAGCGACCAGTTAACCACTTTTTTGACGCCAGAGGAAAGGCTTCGGATTCCTTTATTTTTTCCCAGACCGCCTGCCAGGGAAAGCACAAGATAACATTGAAGAAGGGGCAGCAGCGTCGCCGAAGAGAATTGTGCGGAGAATTGGGAGGCGGCAAGTACGATCATCTGATAAGCGCCGGCTGTCGCAGGGGCGCCTCCGGTCGCCGCAACCATTGCGTAAACAGGAACATAAGCCAGCATGAATTGGGCCGCGCTGCGCAGCGTTGAAGCACAGACGGTGATGCAGGAGATCAGCGGATCGAGCAGCACTGCAAAAATCGTGAGATTGGCGATCAGACCAAATGGCAGCGACTCTCCGCCTCCGGATGAAACGACCGAAAGAAGCGCACAGAGAAGCACCACCGCCAAAATTGAGAAAAGCTGTGCGCGGGCGGACGAGAGGATGCGTCCCATCTGCACGGCAATCCCGTTCCAGAGACTGGAGGGACTCAGTTTTAAAATCTCCCCAACCGATAAACCGGATAAATCGGCATCGTCTGCAAATTCTTTTGCCTGTAAAGGAATTTCACTGTTCAGATTTTCGATCCCCAGCTGTGCAGCTAATTCCTCAGAAAGAGGAGCTGCCCGGCAGGGGATTGCCAGCGCCGCACAGAGCAGCGCCACACAGATCCAACGAAAATATCGTTTCACCGTCCGTCCCCCTAGATCGAAAAGATGCGCTGCGCCAGCGAAAGAATTTCTGAAAAGAGCGGCAGGCTGAGCGCCGCCAGGCAAACTCTGCCGCAGAATTCAACCTTAGCGCCGATCGCCGTCTCCCCCGCGTCCTTGCAGGCATCACAGGCAAGCTGGGTACAGACCGCAATCCCAAGCGATTTCAACAGAATTTCCCCATACTGTGGATCAAGCTCGATGGAGTCCACCAAGGTTTCAATCTGTTCGATGATGGGAGCCATGGTGCCGACCGCCCAGAGCATCAGAGCGACTGCACAGAGCAGTGAAAGCAGTACGGCATATTCTTTTTTGATTTCCCGCAGCGTCACCGCCAGCAGCATCGCCACCATGGCGGCGCCTACCGCCACAAAGATATCCGGATTCATAGCTGGAACACCGTTTTAACTGTCTGGAACAGCGTGTTGATCTCATAGATCATCATCATCAGCACCACGATCAGTCCAGCCAGTGTGGTCATCATCGCCTGTTCCTCGCGCCCCGAGCGGATCAGCACTTGATTGAGCACCGATACGATAATTCCGATGGCGGCGATGCGAAAGATCAGATCAACATCCATCCCGATTTGTCACTCCTTGTTCATGTCATCGGTCCTGTCAGATGAACAGGACCGCCAATGCAAGTCCGCTCAGCACGCCAAGCGTCGTGGAAAGTCGCGCGCGGGTACCGGCCTGCTCCCTCGCCTGCTCTGCCTGCTGTTCCAGACGCTGCGCCAGAAAGGAAAGCTGGGAAATCTGGGTTTCCAGATCGCTTTTGCCAAGAATTTCTCCGACTCTGAAAAGCTGGGCGCGGTCCTCGTCGGTAAAAGGTTCGCTTGACTGCACGACCGCCTGGGTCCAGGAGGACGCGGCATCCTGTCCTTCGCTGATTCTTCGGCAGGCCTCCGAAAGATAGTCGCATCTTTTCAGAGAGGGGTCCGCCAGCGCCGCACAAAGAAGTTCGGCGGGAGGCGCCAGAGTAAAGGCAAGCTGTCCTCGCAGGGAAAGCAGCAGCCCGCGTGCCTCCTCAAGCGCCGCACACCGCCGGTGAAAGCCGAATCCCCGGATGGCGCCTCCCAGAATGCAGCTGCCCGCCAGCAAAAGCAATCCCAGAGGTTTCAATAAGCTCATCAACCGAGAACACCTCCCTGATTACGCCGGGATGAGGGGATTCTCCCAGAAGAATCACCGTTTCAAACCCGCCGGAAGCAAGCAAACGCCTGCCTGCTTCGCGGCGAAGCAGTTCTTCTCTGCTCCCGGCGTGGATTGTCGTGACGACTGCGACGCCGCTGTGCAGTGCTTGTGACACCGCTTCAACGTCCTGCAGTGTGCCAAGCTCGTCGCAGAGGATAACCTGCGGGGCGAGACTGCGAATCGCCAGCAGCATTCCGGCACCCTTTTCATATCCTCGCAGGACACAGCAGCCGTCACAGAAGCCCGAAAGTTCCCCACGCTCGTCCACCACCGCCACCCGGTCGCAGCCGGAAACCGCTCCCTCGGCAAGCTTGCGTGCCAGTTCCCGCAGAAGGGTGGTTTTTCCGCTCGAGGGTGCTCCCGCGATCAGAAGTCCCCTGACTCCCTGAGAAAATGCCTGTCCTATCACCGAATCAGCCGCTCCGGGAAAAGCCCTTGCGATACGCAGGACAATCGCGTTGATCTCCCGCAGGTTAACCGTTCTTCCCGCTGCATCGTGGACCGCAGTGGCCGCAAATCCCGCCCGGTGTCCCCCGGGCAGGGTCAGAAAGCCCTGTGCAATTTCCATTTGATGAGTATGCAATGCTTGTCCGCTCAGAGTCAAAAGGCTCTGAGAAAGTTCCTGCGCCGTTACTGGAGCCAGATTTCGATAGCATTGGCTCCGGTTGCAGGCGCGCAGAATCGGGGGCTGTCCCAACAGCAGGCGCAGTTCCTGCGCCTGCGCAACGACCGAGTGCGGCAGGGTCAGCAGTCTCCCACGCAGACCTGGCGCCAGGCCGGACACCGCCTGTTCATATGGACGGACGCTTTCCATCATCGTTTCATCTCCTTGTCCAAACGCTTGGTCCATCTATATGCAGAGGCTGTCCGGTCTAGAACAAAAAAACAGGCACGGTAAAATACCGTGCCATATGAGAGTGTGTTTGTCTCTGCAAATTTTAATATGAAATCAAGCAGAAAACCAATCTGCGGCGCAAAACATCCATATCTTTTGATTCAGGTGAATGATACTATCAAATACAACATTTTGCAGCTGTTTTGCGTTTCAGGGAAGTTACCGGATTTTCCAGTGCGGAAACACCCTGTAAAAAGCTTTGCTTTCAGCGCTGGACGAAGCGGACTGTTGGTAAAGCTCTTTCGATGACAGGAAGACACCCACCGGACCGTGAACACCCGGCAGCAGGCTGTGACAAAGCCCGGCCAGACGCCGGTTATGGCTCACAGAGAGTCCGCTATTTCAGATATGCGTCAAAGGCGCGGTAGGTCTGGTAAACATCCGACTTGGCAACCACTTCAAATGGAGCATGCATCGAAAGGACCGGCACTCCCACATCGACTACATCGACGTTCAGAGCGGCAATGAACATGGCAACGGTACCGCCGCCGCCCGCGTCAACCTTCCCGAGTTCGCCCGTCTGCCACTGAATCCCGGCGTCATCGAGAAGCCTGCGGACAACCCCCATGAATTCAGCCGAAGCATCGCTGGTGCCCGACTTTCCTCGGGCCCCGGTATATTTGGTGACCACAACGCCGTAGTTGCAATAGGAGGCGTTGTTTTTCTCATGCACCTCACCGTAGGTGGGGTCAAAGGCGGCGTTGACGTCTGCCGAAAGGCAGGTAGAGGCCGAAAGGACCGTGCGCCCCGCCAGATGATGAGGCGCGGCAAGATCCTCAATGAAATACTCGAGAAAGCGGGAGTTAAGACCCGAATTTCCAGTGGAACCGATCTCTTCCTTGTCGGCCAGCACCGTTACGCTGGTATAGGCGGGCCGGTCATTTTTCAGCGCGGCGGTCAGAGCGGTATAGGCACAAACCCGGTCATCGTGGCCGTAGGCGCCGATAAAGCTTCGGTCGAGGCCGACGTCAACGGCATGATAGGCAGGAACCATCGTCAGTTCGGCAGAGAGGAAGTCAGCCTCGACAATTCCATATTTTTCATTGAGCAGCTTGAGAATGCCGAGCTTGACCCGCTCGCTCTCTTTGTCGTCGCGGAACATCCGTCCGCCGACCAGAACGTTGAGCGACTCGCCCTTGATTCCGTCGGAAAGCTTTCTCTGCATCTGTTCCCCCGCGAGGTGGGGCAGAAGATCGGTAATGGTAAAAACGGGATCTCCCTCGTCCTCCCCCACCGTCACGGCGACCCGCTCGCCGTCGGCACGGATCACCACGCCGTGCAGTGCCAGCGGGATGGCAGTCCACTGGTATTTTTTGATTCCGCCGTAGTAGTGGGTTTTGAACATCGCAAGCTGTGCTTCTTCATAAAGGGGACGGGGCTTGAGGTCAATGCGCGGAGAGTCAATATGGGCGGCGACAATCCGCACGCCTTTTTCGAGCGGTTCGGTCCCGACAGTGCACAGGATAATCGCCTTGCCGCGGTTATTCAGAAATACGCGGTCGCCCGCTTCGTATTTTACCTTGGGATCAAATGCCTTGAATCCCTTCTCCCGGGCCATTGAGATGGTGATTTCCACCGCCTCACGCTCGGTTTTGGCCAGATCCAGAAACTTTTTATACCCCTCGCAGAACAGGTCGGCTTTCTCCCACTCCTCGTCGGAGAGCCGTTCGCCTGCGTTCTTCGGGGCATAGCAGAGCTGCTCCTTGAGCTTCTGCGCCTCGGTCTTCTTTTCAGCTTTCTCAGCCATTGCAATCAGCTCCTTGTCTTCTTATCATTTATTGTAAAGCCTGCGGTAGACGCCGGCGGTTTTCAGAACCTTCGGAACATACCACGCAGTATCGGTAAAGGGAATATTGTCGAGCACAATTCCATCAGCGCTGTGTTCGGTGTCCGAAAGCCAGCGCTTGACGCTTCCCCATCCCGCGTGGTAGGCGGCAAGCGCCTCCGCCTCTCCGCCGAACTCGTCGAGCAGCAGAGAAAGCAGGCGGGTTCCATAGCGGATGTTCGTTTCTGGATCGAAAAGGTCATCATAGGCCGTCACCGTGTCTCCCATCCGCCATTGGGTCCATTCAAAGGTTTCCTCGGTGATCTGCATCAGTCCCCGCGCTCCGATCGGTGAGACGGCGTCGGCCCGAAACCTGCTTTCGGTATGGATCACACCGTAGACGAATGCGGGAGAAAGTCCGTTTTCCTCGCTGTAACGATCGATCAGCTCCTCATATTGGAGCGGATAGAGGGCCGTCAGCACCATACGGACTCCGGCCAACGCCAGCACGAGAATAAGGACAAAAACCGCCGGAAACAGAAATTTCCGCCGGCGGCGCTTTCCGCTCATATGGCATCCTCCGGGCCCGGAGCAGCGTCGCCCTGCGTCTGTTCCGACACGTTCAGCTCACGCAGTGCGCGTTCAAGCAGGTCGATCGTTTCGAGTGTTTTGATGTGCAGAAGCTCGGGGTCTCCGTCGTTCATAATGACGAGCTGGGAACGGGACGAATAAAAAGCGTCGTCATGCTGGGAGGCTATCCTTCTGCGTGCTTCCTGATCGGTCAGGTGGTCCCTCACAACGATTCGGTTGAGCCGTTCCGCCTCGGGGGCAAGCACCGAAATAATCAGCTCACAGTCGGCATCCGCACCGCTCTCAAAGAGGGTCGGGGCGTCGAGCACCACCAGCGGGACGCCTTGCTTGGCCAGCTCTTCCACCCTGCGGTTGATTTCCGCCCGGATATGGGGGAAGATCAGCTCATTTAGCTTTGACAGCTTCTGCGGGTTCCCAAACACGATGGAGGCAAGCTTTTTACGATTTAAGGTTCCGTCCATATTCAAAATCGCAATGGAGAACTCCAGCGCCAAATCCGCGAGACAGCTCTTCTCGCCGGAGACCACATCGCGGGAAACCTGATCGCAGTCGATGACCTTGATGCCCCGTGCGCGGAAAAGGCTGCTGACCGTCGATTTGCCTGCACCGGTTTGGCCGGTCAGACCCACCACATGGATTCCTTTCATCCTTTGATCACCTCAAATGCCGCCGCGCGAAGCATGCGGTTATAGACGCCAAGAGCGGCGCCGTCATGGTCGGGGCAACGGGCATAGACCAGTTTTGCTCCCTTTTCGTCAAACGTGCGCAGCGCCGCGAAAAGCTCCCGTCCCTGTTCGTCGGGGTGGTGCTCCCGCCCGTAGGTCAGGCAGGGCCGGTGCGCCAGCTTTTCCTCTCCGTCGAAAACCAGTCCCCAGGTTCCTTCCCCGCTCTGATTGAGCAAGGCGAGAAATCGCTCAAGGGTTGATTCCACCAGCACCATCCGCGCCTTGGGAGCGTAATGGCGGTACTTCATGCCCGGCGAGGTCGGACGCTCGCCGGGGGCAAGAGGCTCCACTACCGCGTGGGAAACCCTGACCGGCTCGCCCAGCGCCTCTTCGAGCTGCCCGGGTGAGATTCCGCCGGGACGCAGCAGGGTTGGTTCCCCGACCAGAGAGACGACGGTCGATTCAATGCCGACGGAGCATTGTCCTCCGTCGAGGATCAGCGGAATTTTCTCCCAGAGGTCGTCGATACAGTGGCGCGCCGTCGTGGGAGACGGGGAACCGGAAAGGTTGGCCGAGGGAGCTGCGATCGGCAGGCCGGAGGCAGCAATCACCGCGCGCGCCCCTTCGTGGGAAGGCATCCGCACCGCGACGGAATCCATCCCCGCAGTGGTCACCCCGGGAACCAAGCCGCTTTTCGGCAGGATGATGGTAAGAGGCCCCGGCCAGAAAGCCCGGGCCAGACGCATTGCGCGCTGCGGAATTTCTCGGACAAGCGGCTTCCACATCGAAAGATGGCTGATGTGCACAATCAGCGGGTTATCCTGAGGGCGGCCCTTGACCGCGAAGATTTCCCTGACTGCAGATTCCTCCAGAGCGTTGGCGGCGAGGCCGTATACCGTTTCAGTCGGAAGCGCAACCAGCCCGCCGCTTTGCAGGACCTGAGCGGCTGCGGCAATTCCCTCCCGGTCACAGGGGAGCAGGCGGGTTTTCATACTCATCGCTCCCCCTCCGCCGAGGCGCGAAGCCTCTCGGTCTGGTCGAAGGTGATCAGCGCATCAACAATCTCGTCGAGGTCTCCGTTCATCACCGCATCCAGCTTATACAGGGTCAGGCCGATCCGGTGGTCGGTCACCCGGCCCTGTGGGAAATTATAGGTGCGAATCCGCTCGGAGCGGTCGCCGGTTCCGACCTGACTTCTCCGTTCGGAGGCAACCTGTGCATTCTGTTCGCTGAGCATCCTGTCATAGAGACGGGAGCGCAGCACACTCATGGCCTTTTCCTTGTTTTTGTGCTGGCTGCGCTGGTCCTGACACTCCACCACCATGCCGGTGGGCAGATGAGTAATTCGGATGGCGGACTCCGTCTTATTGATATGCTGACCGCCCGCGCCGCTTGCCCGGAAGGTATCGATCTGCAGATCTTTCTCGTTGATTTCAACCTCAACATCCTCTACCTCGGGCAGCACCGCCACGGTCACCGTCGAGGTGTGAATCCGCCCGGAGGCCTCGGTGTCAGGCACACGCTGCACCCGATGGACACCGCTCTCGTACTTCATCCGGGAATAAACCGATTCCCCTTCGAGCGAAAAACTGATTTCCTTATAGCCCCCCAGCTCGGTTTCGTTGGCGGAAATGGGGTCGAGCCCCCAGCCGCGGCGCTCGGCATACATGGTATACATGCGGTGCAGCGAGGCGGCAAACAGCGCCGCTTCCTCGCCGCCCGCGCCGCCGCGGATCTCCACAATCACACTTTTGTCGTCGTTTGGGTCGCGGGGCAACAGCAGAATCCGCAGTTCCCCGGTGTGCAGCTCGATTTCCTTCTGGCTTTCCCGAAGCTGCTCTTCCGCCATTTCCCGCAGCTCATGGTCAAGCCCGCTCTCGGAGAGCAGCTCCTTCGCCTCTTCATGGGCCTGCTGCGCGGCGGCAAGCTCGCGGTATTTAGTGACGAGGGGGGTAAGGTCCTTATATTCCTTCATCAGTGAGCGATACTGGCTGTTGTCATTGACAACCGAGGGATCGGTCAGCCGCAGGCTGATTTCCTCATAGCGGTCCTCGGCTGCTTTGAGCTTTTCAAGCATATTCTTCCTCCGTATTCCTGCAAATGATCGTTTTACTGCAAGGGCGCCCCTCGCTAGAGCGCAGGAGGCTCGGAATGAACGATCTGCTTGATGTTGCGTTCCACTTTCACGCGAGGTACCAGCACTTCTCTGCCGCATCCCTTGCATCGGATACGAAAATCCGCGCCCGAACGCAGCACAAGGAACTCTTTCGCACCGCAGGGATGCGGCTTTTTCATCAGGAGGGTGTCCCCAACCCGCACATCCATCCAGTCTTCCTCCCTTGCCTGTAAAATCAAACGCCGACCGCCCCGTCAAAGCCGGAACGTCAGGCGGCAATCAATCATGGCCGTTACCGGTTATTATAGCAGATTGTATGATATGCAGCAAATCTTTTTATGCTTTTTCCAATCATAATCTTGTCATTCCACCTCTTCCCGGACTTGTTTGAAACGGTTGTTCTGTGCTATACTGGACAAGATTACAGGCCGGCTTCCCATCGGAAGCCGACCGTCCGCCGCGGCGCTTCCCCCAATTTTTATCGCGGCCAGAAACGGAGACAGAAATATGAACCGACCCGAAATCCTTGCCCCTGCCGGAAGCTTTGAATCTCTGACCGCCGCGGTCAACTGCGGAGCAGATGCGGTTTACCTCGGCGGCAAGGCGCTGAACGCCCGGCGCAACGCCGGAAACTTCGACGAGGAAGAGCTGGCCCGCGCGGTGGAATACTGCCATCTGCATGGGACCAAGGTCTTGCAGACGATCAATATCGTCATGTTTGACGATGAGCTTCCTGAGCTGCTGCGCGCTGCCGAAACGGCTGCACGGCTGGGGATTGACGGAGCGATTGTACAGGATTTCGGCGTGCTTTCGGTGCTGAAAAATACGGTGCCCGAGCTTCCGCTGCTCGCTTCGACCCAGATGGCGGTGCATAACCTGGCCGGGGCCCGCGAGGCCGAACGTCTCGGCTGCCGGCGGGTTGTACTTGCCCGTGAGCTGACCGCTGATGAAATCGGGCATATTGTATCCAATATTTCGGCGGAAACCGAGGTCTTTGTCCATGGGGCGCTCTGTATGAGCGTGTCGGGACAATGCTACCTTTCCTCGATGCTCGGAGGCCGCAGCGGAAACCGCGGACTCTGCGCCCAGCCCTGCCGTCTTCCCTTCTCTGTGGAAAATGCGGACCACGCCCTTTCTCTCAAGGACCTTTCACTGATCGAACGTGTCCGGGAGCTGGCTGAACTCGGAGTCCGCTCGCTCAAAATTGAGGGGCGGATGAAGCGGCCGGAATATGTTGCCGCCGCCGTCACAGCCCTGCGGACCGCACTTGACGGAGAAGCGCCCGATATGGAGACGCTGCGTTCGGTCTTTTCCCGCAGCGGCTTTACCACCGGCTATTTTGACGGCAGGCGCACCGCTTCTATGTTCGGCATCCGGCAGAAGGAGGACGTGACTGCCGCTTCCGGAGTGCTGGGACAGCTCGCGCAGCAGGCCGCGCAGGTCTATCCCCGCATTGAGGTCGAGGGGGCTTTTTCCGCATGCCGGGACGAGCCCGTTTCCCTTTCACTGCGTGACTGCGACGGAAACTGCGTATTTGCACAGGGCGATCCCCCGCAGGAGGCCAGAACAAAGCCGACCGACAAAGAACGGGTGCGGCAAAGCCTTTCCAAAACCGGTGGCACACCTTACCGCTTTGCCACGCTGGACATCGATTTGGGGGCGGGGCTGATGCTCCCCGTTTCACAGATCAATTCCCTGCGGCGGGACGCTTTTGAGCAGCTTTCCCGCCTGCGGTCGCAGCTGCATCCCCACCGCTGCTCCGGCACCGTTCCCGCCCTTCTGCCGAGGCCTGCCCGGAACAATCCTCCGTTGCTGCGCGCCCGCTGCACCCTCTCTCAGCTTTCAAATGGGATGTCCGACTGCTGTGATGAGCTGATTCTTCCGCTGAATGAGGTTTCCCGGGCGCTTGAACAGGGAATTCCCGTAGGAAAAATCATCGCCGAGATTCCACGCATCCTCTTCGAGGGTGAGGATGAGGCCATGCTGCTGCTTTCTGCTCTGCCTGGTCTGGGAATAGAACGCGCTTGGGCGGGCAACCTCGGCGGCGCCGCTCTCGCCCGTGAAGCCGGTCTGGCGGTCTGCGGGGGTTGGTCCCTGAATCTCACCAACTCCCATGCGCTCCGCGAGGCCCGCGAGGAAATCGGTCTTTGCGACGCTGAGCTTTCCTTTGAGCTTGCGCTGCCCAAGGCGAAGGCGGTCGGAGATCCCCTCCCCGCCGGCTTGGTGGCCTATGGCTCGCTGCCGCTGATGGCCTTTCGCAACTGTCCGGTCCGCACCCGAATCGGCTGTGATGCCTGCGGTCAAAACGGCAGGCTCACCGACCGCAAGGGGGTTTCCTTCCCGGTTTTCTGCCGGGATCACCGGGTGAGCGAGCTTTATAATGCGGTGCCCCTCTGGCTGGCCGACCGTCTTGGCGAATACGCCGGATTTTCTTTCCTGACCCTTTGGTTCACCGGGGAGTCCGCCGAACGTTGTGCCGCTGTTGCGCGTGCCTATGCGGGCAAAGCAGACCCGGCTCCGCCCGCGCAGTATACCCGCGGTCTCTACTATCGCAATGTTCCCTAATTCTTCCACGAAAGGAATCTTCTGCTGCATGAAACTGCCTTATGATACCCTGCTGTTCGACCTTGACGGAACCATCATTGATTCCGCCCCGGGAGTTTTCGCCTCACTGTGCCCCGCTTTCGCGGCTGTCGGGCTTCCGGAACCCTCCGAGGCTTTGCTGCGCCGCTTTATCGGCCCGCCTCTGGCTGAATCCTTCGAGACCTATTGCTATCTGGATGGGGAAAAAATTTCGGAAGCCATCCGCGTATTCCGCTCTCATTATGAAGTGGACGGCAAGCTGCTCTGCTCCGCTTATCCGGGCCTGGAGAGGCTTTTCGCGCGTCTGAAGCAGGCCGGGAAACGGTTGTTCGTGGCAACCTCCAAGCCGGAGGTCTTCGCGCGGGAAATCATGGCGAATCTCGGACTTGCCTCTTATTTCGACGGAATCTATGGCGCCGATCTCAGTGAACGGGTCGAAAAATGGGAGGTGCTTGCCCGGCTCATCATGGAAAATACCGGGATCGACCGGGAGCATGCGGTGATGATCGGCGATCGAAAATATGATGTTGTCGGGGCGGCGCGGTGCGGACTTGATTGTATCGGCATCCTTTACGGCTTCGGCGACCGTACCGAGTTTGAAGCGGCGGGTGCCAAATATATTACCGAAACGGTGGAATCGCTCGAAGAGCTTTTGCTTCCGCCGCAGCGGAGGAAATCAATGTGAACATCGCGTGGAATGCCGAGGAATATACCGAACGCTTTCAGTTTGTCCATCAATACGGCGAGGACCTTTTTTCATGGCTTGATCTGACGCCCGGCATGTCGGTGGTTGACCTCGGCTGCGGCAATGGGGCACTGACGGAACGTCTTGCGGCGATGGGGGCGGAGGTACTCGGCTTGGATGCCTCGCCCGAGATGCTTGCCGTTGCACAGCGGCATCATCCTCGTCTTCGATTTGAGCGGGCGGATGCCGCTTCCTTTATTGTGGAACGGCCGGTTGACGCCGTCTTTTCAAACGCCGTTTTCCATTGGATTGACGATCAGGACGCACTGCTCTCCTCCGTTTCGCAGGCCCTCAAACCGGGCGGACAGCTCGTCTGTGAGTTCGGTGGGGCGGGCTGCGCCGAAACGGTACATCATGCGCTGCGCACCGCTTTTGCGCGGCGGGGCCTGCCCTATCGCTTTCGATTTTATTTTCCAACCGTCGGAGAATACGCACCGCTTCTTGAAGCACACCGGCTCAAGGTGGTCCGCGCTTCCCTGTTCGACCGTTTTACCGAACAGGTGGGAGAGGACGGTCTGGCTGACTGGATTCGAATGTTCGTCACCCTGCCCTTTGAAGGTCTCTCCGACAGCCGGCGCGCGGAAATCATCCGCGAGGCGGTGGAAGCCTGCCGCCCTTCCCTTTTCGTCAACGGGAAATGGCATGTCGATTATGTCCGCATCCGAATCAAGGCGATCCGGGTGGCCGGGCCGCTGGAAGCGGCGAAGGAGAAAATCCGCTGAAAGAGGAGAAGTTTTGTGGCCTTTGAACTGATTGTTCTGCTTCTGCTGTCCGCCGGACAATTTTTCGCTTTCCCGGGCAGCATTCCGGCGCGGAGGTTTCGGAAGGCCTATTGGTCCTTTCTCACCGCTTGCGGAATTGCCGGGATGCTGCTGGTCCGCGAACTGCTGGATTCCTTTCTCGCGGTGTCGGTGAGCAGCGGCAGGCTGGAAGAGAAATTGGCGAATTTCCTCGCCGGGTCCTTTTATCGCTTCGCGCTCTTTTCCCTTGTGGTTTCCTGCTTCTGCGCCTTGATGCTGCTTTTTTCGGTGCGGCGCCGGATTCTTTCTCCCCGCGCTTTTTGCGGGCTTCTGTATGCGGAAATGGCGGTGCTGTTCCTGATTTCATTGGTCTATGGCTTTTTTGCCGCCGGGCCTCTCTTTGACCTGCCGCATCGGATCAGGGCATTCGGCCTTTCGGAGATTCTGGCGCTGCATCTTTTCTTTCTCCTGGGAGATCGCCGGAGTTTCGTGGAATAGGTTCGCATCTTCTTCATCCCTTGTTCAAACCCTGCGATTGACACCCCGCCGGCCGGTGGTATAATAGATCTGATAGGAAGCCTGACAGAAAGGAAGCAGAATCAATGGATCAGAATTCTCCGTGCAGCGCGCTGGATCTTGTCTTCAAGCGGCGCAGCTGCCGCATTTTTACCGATACGCCCGTAACGCCCGAAGAGCTTGACAGCATTCTGCGGGCGGGCTGCTGTGCTCCTACCTCCAAGGCTCTTTATCCCTGCCACTTTCTTGTGGTGGACAGCCGCAGCGAAATGCAGAAAATCTGCGAATACCACAATATGTCCAAAGCGCTTGTGACCGCTCCCCTCTGTGTGATTACCTGTGCGGATACCGCCCGCTCATGGGCTTCGTGGCGGGATGATGCGGCTGCGGCGACGATGAATATGTCGCTCTGTGCCGAGGCGCTGGGACTGAACTCCTGCTGGCTCGGCGTCTATCCCAGAGTCGAGCGTGTCAACCGCATGAAGGAGCAGTTCTCCCTTCCCGATCCGATCATTCCCTATTCAATCCTTGCGCTTGGGCACGCGGACTCTCCGAAGCCGCCTCTGGGACGCTTTGATCCCAGTTGCGTCCATTATAACCGCTGGCAGCGGAATTCTTAGCCGGGAGGGATTCCCCCTATGCGACTGCGCTTGACAGCGGCCCTGCTGGTCCTGCTGTTGCTGACTTCCTGCAGCGGAGTTTCGCTGCGTGTCGATGAGCTTCTTTCCCCGCCCCGTCTGACTGCCGAACAGTCGGCGATTTATGACGCCATCGAAACGGCGGTCGGCACCGATTCCTTCAAGCTCAAATATCCCCGGCGGGGCGATTATCTTTCAGCCTGCGTGCTGACCGATCTCGACCGGGACGGGACGGACGAAGCGATCGCCTTCTATGAGCTGACCGTCAATGGAGTGACCTCTGCGTGGATGAGTATCCTTGTGCAGAAGGACGGCATCTGGAAGAGCCGTCAGGAGCTGCCCGGCGAGGGGGCGGAAATTGACTTCATCGATTTTGCACCGGTGGACCGGGCCGACCACAACAACATTATCGTCGGCTGGATTGTCGCCGGGCAGGAAAGCATGCTCTGCAAGGTCTACGACTATGATGAAACGGTTTCACTGCAATATGAAGGGAACTACAACGAGTGCCTGATTCAGGATGTTGACCGCAACGGCCTTTCCGAAATCGTGCTTTGCACGGTGGGCGGAAGCCGCACGCCGGTGATGTCGCTGGTGAAATACCGTTCCGGACGGATCGTGCGAACCAGCGAGGTGCAGATGCCCTCGTCGATGACCGGCTATGCACAGCTGGTCTGCGGACAGCTCACCTCGGGACTCACTGCCATCTGTGCCGATCTCTATCTTGGCAACGACGAGATGACAACCCGCATCGCCGCCCTTGACACGCAAAAATCGATCATCGAGGAGCTGCCCGGCGAGGAGCTCGGTATTTACGAATCCTTTGACCGCCCCACCCCTACCCTCTACTGCCGGGATATCAACCAGGACGGGCAGATTGATCTGCCGGTGGTGCGGAGAATGCCCGGCTATGAAAAATCCAACGCGCGGGATGCCCTCTATCTCACCCAGTATAAAAGTATTATCGACGGCAGCTTGGAAACAGTTGCCTCAATGGCGGTCAATTTTTCGAACGGCTACCGTTTTATCCTCCCGGAAAGCTGGGTGAACGCGGTGACCGTCCGCCGCCAGTCTGATACGGGGGAATGGCGCTTTGTCCTCTACCGCGAGGACCTCGACCGCTCGGTCACCGAACTGCTGCGGATTCGGGTCACCTCCCCTTCCGACTACCAGGACAAATTTGAAACTGCCGAATACCGGACCGTTGCCACCAAGGGGGTCAACAGCTATGAAATCCATATCCCCGATGGAAATTATCCGGGCTATTCGATCAGCTACGAACAGGCGGAGAACCTCTTCGCTCTGCTCGATTGAATAAACGCCACCCACCGCCCCGCGGTGAGAAAGGAGCCTGCATATGAAAAACATCCTGATTGCCGAAGATGAGGAAGCCATCCGCGACTTTGTGGTAATCAACCTCAAGCGGGCCGGCTACAAGGTCACTGATGTTGACAACGGCCTCGACGCCATCACAGCCTATGACAACGCGGAGGAGCCGTTCGACGTTGTGATTCTCGATGTAATGATGCCCGGTCTCGACGGCTTTTCGGTCTGCAAGAAGCTGCGTGAGCGTTCTTCGACGCTGGGCATTGTGATGCTCACCGCCAAAAGCCAGGAGATGGACAAGGTCAACGGCCTGATGCTCGGTGCAGACGATTATATCACCAAGCCGTTTTCCCCTTCTGAGCTGACCGCCCGGGTTGACGCGCTGCACCGCCGCGTTTCGATGGCCGCCCCTCCCCAGCCTACCAATGAGACCGTCTCAGGACCGTTTGTTCTCAATCTCAAAAGTCATACCGTCACCAAGAACGGTCAGCCGCTTGATCTGACTCAGGTTGAGTTTCAGATCATGGAGCTGTTTATGCAGAATCCGGAAACGGCTCTGGAGCGCAGCCAGATCCTGTCGGCCGTCTGGGGGGACGACTACTTCGGAGACATCAAGATTGTCGATGTCAACATCCGCCGCCTGCGGATGAAGGTGGAGGATGATCCGTCCAATCCGCGCTATGTCACCACCGTCTGGGGCTTCGGCTACAAGTGGATGCCCTGATTCCTTTAGCACATTCCCAAAGATAAGGAGGAAGCCCCATGGCGCAGAAAAAGATCACCCAGCGATGGCTGACCGGCAGCCTCGGGGTTATTCTGGTCATCCTTGTCATCGTTGAAATCGCCGTCTGGGCCGTGGTGCGGACCTTCTACTACTCTTCGGCGCAGCAGACGCTCTTATCACAGGCCAATACCGTCAATACCCTGCTTGCAAAGTATGCCGAGGACCCCTCGATTGATTATCAGCGGGAAGTCCGCAATCTGGTGGAGAATTTTGAACTGCGCGACCGGATGGAGCTGATGGCGGTCGACGCCTATGGAAACGTCACCTCCACCTCGTCGGGCTTTGCGGTCAATGAGAAGATCGAGATGCCCGATTTTGAGGCGGCTCTTGCCTCCCCTGACCGAATGGGCAGCTTTCAGGGCGAGCTTGGGGGTGAAAGGATCATCGCCATTTCCAGCATCGCTCCGGTCAATGACGAATCGCTCGTCGCGGTACGGCTGGTCGCTTCCCTGACCAGGGTGGACGGACTGATCTATACCGTTGTCACAATGGCAGTGCTGGCCGGGATCGCCATCATCTTCTTTATGCTGCTTTCCGGTTCCTACTTTATCAGTTCGATTGTGATTCCGGTCGGCGAGATCGGAAAGACCGCCCGCAAAATTGCCCATGGAAATTTCAGCACCCGGCTGGAAAAGAAGAATGATGACGAAATTGGCGACCTCTGCGAGGCGATCAATTATATGGCGGAGGAACTCGGCAATACCGACAAGATGAAAAACGAGTTTATCTCCTCGGTTTCCCATGAGCTGCGCACCCCGCTGACCGCCATTAAAGGCTGGAGCGAGACGATTCTTGACGCGGGGGATGACCGCGAGACGATTCAAAAGGGAATGCGGGTCATCATCAGTGAAACCGACCGGCTCTCTCTGATGGTGGAGGAGCTGCTCGATTTCTCCCGGATGCAGTCGGGCAGGCTTAAGCTGATTATCGAAAAGATTGACCTTCTCGCCGAGCTGGAGGAAGCGGTGCTGATGTATACCGAAAAGGCGCGGCGCGAACAGCTCGATTTCCAGTATGAAGAACAGCTGGAAGCCGCAATTGTTATGGCGGATAAAAACCGCCTGCGGCAGGTCTTTATCAATATTATCGACAATGCGATCAAATACTCCGACGCGGGCGGCAAAATTCGCATTCTCGCTGCTGCGGAAGGAGATTACTTTGTAGTTTCGGTTGCCGATACCGGCTGCGGAATCAGTCCGGAGGATCTTCCAAAGATCAAGCAGAAATTTTACAAGGCCAACCTGACCCGGCGGGGTTCTGGAATTGGGCTGGCGGTGGCGGATGAGCTTGTCTCCTCCTTCGGGGGGAGCATCGACGTGCAGTCAACGCTCGGCGAAGGAACCACCGTCATCATCCGCGTTCCGAATGTCCGCCGGTATGAGATCTGGCAGCAAGCACAACAGGCGCCCGGCAAGGGCGGGGAGGAACAAAAGAATTGAGCAACACCAACTACCAGAAAAAAACCTCCATCGGCGGCTCCGCCCTGATTGAGGGAGTTATGATGCGCGGTCCGCGCCGGATGGCGATGGCGGTCCGCAAGACGGATGGTTCCATTGATCTCAGCGATTGGGAGCTTCCGGCAGAGCGCCCCTGGTACAAAACCACCCCCATTATCCGCGGCGTCTTTAACTTTATCGACAGCATGAAGGACAGCTATCAATGCCTGATGAAATCGGCGGATATCGCAGGTCTGGAATCGGAAGAGCCATCCGGTTTCGAAAAGAAGCTCCTTGACCTCTTTGGAGAAAACCTTTCGAAGGTGTTCGGCGGGGTGGCGATGATCCTCGGCATGGCGCTGGCTATCCTGCTTTTCATGGTGCTTCCTACCCTGCTGATCGGGCAGATCCGCAGGGTAATTGTATCGCCGCTGCTTCTCTCCCTTATTGAGGCGGCCGTCAAAATCGGCATCTTTATCCTTTATCTTTTTGCCATCAGCCGCATGTCTGATATTCGACGGGTCTTTGAATATCACGGGGCAGAACACAAAACAATCGCCTGTTATGAGGCGGGCGACGAGCTGACTCCTGAAAATGCCGCAAAATATACCCGCTTCCATCCCCGCTGCGGCACCAGCTTTATTCTGATTGTTATCATCGTATCGGTGCTGGTATTTTCGCTCGTCTCATGGGACAATCTTGCGGTGCGGATCGCTCTGAAACTGATCTGCCTGCCGCTGGTCGTGGGAATTGCCTATGAAATTATTAAATTGGCCGGACGTTATAACAATTTTTGCACCCGCTTTATTTCGGCTCCGGGGCTTTGGCTTCAGCGTCTGACAACCCGTGAACCTGATTCCACACAGTTGGAAATTGCCATTGCGGCAATGAAGCCCTGCATCCCCGAAAATCAAGACGAAGACAGGTGGTAACCGATGACCTATGCCCAACTTTACCGGCAATGCCGCCGAAAGCTGACCAACGACACCGCTGATTTTGACCTTTCGCAGCTCTTTCATGCACAGTTTTCTCCCTCAGGACAGATGCAGCGCTCTGAGGCGGAGGTTTCGGCAGAGGAGGCTTTTATCTTTCAGCAGAAGGTGCGCAGGCTTGCGGAAGGTTATCCGCTGCAATATCTGCTCGGCGAATGGGAATTCTATTCAATTCCTCTCAAAATCGGCGAGGGAGTTCTGATTCCCCGGCCGGACACCGAGACTCTGGTTGACGCAGCCCTTGAGCTTTTGAGCGGAACAGAGCAGCCGGTCATCGCGGACTACTGCGCCGGCAGCGGCGCGATTTCGTTGGCGCTTGCCCGCTTTCTGCCGGATGCCGAGGTCTATGCCGTCGAACTTTCAGCACAGGCCCTCCCCTATCTGTATGCCAATGTCGATGCAACAGCGGGCGGAGAACGGGTGCATATCATCGAGGCGGATGTCCTCGACGGCTCCTCTTTGTCCGCTTTGCCGCCTCTTGATCTGCTGATTTCCAACCCGCCTTATCTCACCGAGCAGGAGCTGACCGAAATCCCGGAGCAGGTGCGCTGCGAGCCGCGGATGGCCCTCGACGGCGGACCGGACGGTCTTCGTTTTTATCGCGCGATTGCAGCTGATGCTCCCGCGCATCTCAAACAAAACGGTCTCCTGATCTTTGAAGCAGGGTATACTCAGGCACAACAGATCTGTGAAATTCTGCGCGCGGCCGGATACCGGGAGATTTCCCTTCGAAAAGACCTCGCAGGGATTGACCGCTGTGTAATTGCCCGCCGTCCCTGATGCTTTTCTTAATGCGCCGGAGCGCCGGTGCAGCATCCGCTTTCAGCAAGAATTCACGATGAAAGGAAGACGGCCTTTTGGAACAAAAAAAGATTGACCGAATCAACGAACTGGCTCAGAAAGCCAAAACGACCGGCCTGACCGAAGAAGAACTGTCGGAGCGCGCCGCCCTGCGGCGTGAATATATTGAAAGTTATCGCAGAAGTCTGGTCGCCCAGCTCGATAACACTTATCTCGTTGATGAAAATGGAAATAAGAGTAAACTTCGGAAAGGAGATTAGATTTTTCTGTAAAGCAAATAGCCTTTGCATCTCGAAAGAGTGATGCAAAGGCTATTGTTATACCTTTAATTCCGCATCCAGCAGAAGCTGCGGATCGACGTAGACATTCCAGACCGATATGGCAAAGTGAAGATGCGGTCCAGTTGAAAATCCGGTGGAACCGACCGATCCGATCTGCTGCCCGCGCCCGACAGTCTCCCCCTCCGTCACGTTGAGCGAATTCATGTGGTAGTACCAGCTTTTCAGACCAAGGCCGTGCTCGATGCAGACGGTATTTCCGGTCAGAGCAACGAAGTCTGCAAAAAGCACCTTTCCGCTATTTGCCGCCAGCACCGGCGTACCCGTTTCCGCTGCCAGATCGATCCCGCTGTGGCGTTCTCCCGGAACTCCGTTTACAATCCGCTGAAAGCCAAAGGCGGAGGTCAGGCTGCCGTCCACCGGCAGAAGAAAGGCGTCGTTCCACAGCGGTTGGTCAACTGCCTCGAATTTGACCGGCTGAACCCGGGAAAAATATTCGGTATTGGCACTTTCGTTGTGAATGGTCGAATCGACGGTCGATTGTTCAACGGTGAGTTCCTGCGTTGGAAAATCTCTGTCCCGCACCGTAATGGTAAAACTCTCCTGATAGCCGCCGCCCTCAACCGACAGCAGGTAGCGCCCCGGATCAAAGGTAAATTTGACCGGCAGCAGCGCCGACAAATGATCCTCTACCTGGTAGAAATGCAGCTTGACCCCAAAGGGATTGCTGACCGTAATCATCTCGGGATCTTCAATTGCATAGGCTGAAAGCACGAGAAATCCGCCCGGGTCCACCGCTGTCCCTGAAAGCTCAAACCCCAGCCTGCGCACCATATCCTCATCAGCGTCGGATACAGGTTCAGAATCCGGCGGGACGGCCCTCATTCCGGGCGGCGGAAGCGGTGCCGGCTCCGGCTCAGGGATGCTCTCCGCAGGGGGTTCCATCAGAGGATCTCCCGCTTTATTGTTGTCGAACATCAGAGAATAACCCCAGATGCCCAAATAAGCCAGCAGCGAAAAAGCAGCCACTGCCGACAGAAGCCAGCGAATCTTCACTTTTTACCCTCCTTTTTCTTCCGCTCTTTTGATCTTTCTTAGTTTATCCGCAAAACCGCTGTAAAAGCGCGGTAAAGATTCGCAGATGATCTTCCTCATCAAGGAGAATTCTTTCGGCCAGCTGTACGATCCCGGGATCGCTGATCTCCCGGGTAATGCGGCAGTAGTTTTCGATGATTCCGGTTTTCAATTGAACGTCAGCCTGCAGCGCCGGGCCGAGTTCCCCGGCATACACAATTCCTCCCGGCTTTGCTGACCACCAGACATTCTGCATCCCGTGCGGCGAGCAGCGGGATGCAAAAAATTTTGGTTCACTGCCCATCGAACAGAGTAGCTGCCCCAACAGCTCGAGATGGTGCATTTCACAGATGGCAATATTCAAAATTTCCCGGGAAACCTGTGGCGCACATTCCCGTAAAATCAGCGAGTGGTAAAAATACTGCATCGCCGCATTCAATTCCGAGCAGCCGGATCCGCAGTATACATTTCTGATCATTCGTACATACTGCCGGTTCTTTGTCTGTGCGGCCGCGATCGGATAAGGTTTGGACGGACATCCATGAGAATGACGCTGCGCTGTTCCCCGCCCCGAGCTTCGGCCATTCGGCGGCAGGCTGTCAGGGTCGAGCGGCAGGAATTTCCCGCCATCGCGGTCATGCATGGCGTTTCCTCCTTTATTATAACAGAATTTTGTATTTTACAGCGGTGTTTCAAGATAATCCTGAACCTTTTTGTTGATCAGGATTTGTGCCAAAATAGCCTGTAGGTTATTTGTGGTCAGCGAAAAAAGGTTAATAAGCGTTTCGATTTCATATTGGCTCCTGCCCTTTGACAGAGCGAGTGCGAGGCTGGTTGCAGCAAGCACAACATCCTGTGGATAAGCCACGACGCTGTTGCCGCAGCATCCGTTCTTTCCTGTGCCCTGGCTGCCCTGCCCCTGCTGTTCCGCCGACTGTGTACTCTGGGTGCCTGTACTGCATTCCTCCTTCTGTCCGGCGGAATGTTCCCCGGTCCGCTCCTCCTCCATCGGCATCACCACACTTTATTCAATATATAATCGTTCTGCCGTCCGGATATGCCGAAAAACCAGTGGGAAACACCGCGGCGGTCAAGCTGGATAAGATGTCGGGTGATATCCGGTCTTTTATCCGCTTTTTTGCTTTTAGGAGTTTTTCGGATGCGGGCAACACAATTTATCGAAGGAAAAATTCTTTTCCCCCTGGTCAGGTTTGCTCTGCCGGTTCTGCTTGCCCTTTTTCTTCAGGCGATGTACGGTGCGGTGGATCTTTGGACGCTGGGCGCTTTGGGAGTGCGGCCGATGTCTCCGCCGTCTCGACGGGCAGCCAGATCATGCAGACGGCGACGGTCATTGTGACAGTACTGGCGATGGGAATCACTATTCTGACCGGCTCTAGAAGATCGGGGAGCAGAAGCCGCAGGAAGCCGGCAGCGTTTTTGTGGGAGGAATCCTTCTGTTTGCTGCATCGCTGTTCTTTTAACGGTTCTCATACAGCTGAGAGCAGTTCCTCTGGCCCGACCCATGCATGCTCCCCCCCCAGGCCTTAGATATGTCAGAATTTGCGGTGCGGTATTTATCGTCGCCTATAATCTGGTCGGCAGTATTTTTCCGCGGAATCGGTGATTCCAGAATGCCGCCGATCACCGTTGCGATTGCCTGTGTCCTCAATATCGCCGGAGATTTGTTCTTTGTTGCCGTTTTTCGGATGGGGGTCGCGGGGACTGCTCTGGCAACAGTATTGTCTCAAGCGGTCAGCGTTCTTCTTTCTGTTGGGATCATCCGCCGCAGGGAGCTTCCCTTTTCCCTCTCCCGGGAATCGCTGCGCCCAGGGCTGGGGCTGTACAGAAGAATTTTTCATCTCGGAGTGCCCATTGCATTTCAAGATTTTCTGATCAGCATTTCCTTTCTCGTCATTCTCGCGATCGTTAACTCGCTTGGGTTGATCTCTTCGGCCGGTGTCGGCGTTGCGGAAAAGCTCTGTGCCTTCATTATGCTGTCTCCCTCCGCCTATATACAGTCAATGTCCGCCTTTGTCGTACAGAATATTGGCGCCGGTAAGCCGGGGCGCGCAAAGCGTGTTCTCTTTTGCAGAATTCTTTCATCGCTGGCCGCGGGAGTTGGGATGGCCTATTTTTCTTTTTTCCATAGTGAGCTGATGGCCTCTCTTTTTTCAAATGACCGGAATGTGATCTTCGCCGCTGCGGACTATATGCGCGCCTGCGCCATCGACTGTATTCTGACGTTTTGCAGATCACACTGTGCGCCGGATATCTGCTGCTGCTTGAGAAACGGCGCTCCCATACCCCGGAGGAAAATATGCTTTGAGTGCCGCGGACGATGAAATTTCGCAAAAGGCTTGACAATTTTGGTGAATTCTGATAAATTATATCCGTTATGCTTTGTCTAAAGCAACATCCTTGCCTTGCGCTTTCCGCAAGGCCTTATGTCCAGAAGGAGGTGTATCAAAATGGCAAAAAACACTGCTAACTACGAAACCGTTGCAATCTTCAATGTGCAGGCCGGTGAAGAAGGGCTTGCCGCTCTGACTGAGAAGTTCAAAGCTCTCATCAGCGCGAACGGCACCATCACCAATGTCGAGGAATGGGGCAAGCGCAGACTTGCTTACCCGATCCAGGATGAGACGGAAGGCCACTATCTGTTTGTGGAGTTCACCAGCACCCCTGAGTTCCCCGCCGAGCTCGACCGTATCTACAAGATTACCGACGGCGTACTGCGTTCCCTGATCGTTGTGAAAAACGAGGACTAAGGAGGAACCGTCATGTACAACAAGGTCATCATGATCGGAAGGCTCGTGGCGGACCCCGAGCTGCGCACCACGCCGAACGGCATCAATGTCGCTTCGTTGCGCATCGCGGTGGACCGCCCCTATTCGAAGGGCGGAGAGAGAAAGTCCGACTTTTTTAACGCCGTTGCATGGCGGCAGAATGCCGAATTTATCTCCCGTTACTTTTCGAAGGGAAGGCTGATCGGTATCGAGGGCAGCCTACAGACCCGCGATTATACCGACAAAGAGGGAAACAAGCGCACTGCGTTTGAGATTCAGATCGACCGTGCCTTTTTCACCGAGTCGAAAGCATCGGCCGGCGGCGGTATGCCGGGGGATTCCCCCGCACCTGTTTCTGCCCCCGCTGCAGGAGTCTCCTACGCGAGCGGATCGAACGGAGATTTTCAGGCAATCGACGATGATGACGATCTTCCGTTCTGAGCGTACTTCACAAAACAGACTGTAAAGGAGTTGAAACTGTAATGGCTTTCGATAGAGATAACCGCGACAGCAGACCGCGCGGCGGCCGCAAAGGCAGAAAGAAAGTTTGCGCTTTCTGCGTTGATAAGATTCAGGATATCGATTATAAGGATACCCTCCGCCTGCGCAGATATCTTTCCGACCGCGGAAAGATTGTTCCCCGCCGTGTTACCGGCACCTGCGCCCGGCATCAGCGTCAGCTGACCACCGCCATCAAGCGTGCAAGACATCTGGCTTTCCTGCCCTATGTCAGCGATTGATTGTAGAATCAAAACCACCGGTTGAACCGGTGGTTTGAACAGGCCTTATAAGGGTCTATCTCCTGTAGCAGCCCCTTAAGGGGCATCGAAGAGTCTGGCAATTACACCATTATTACTTGGCAGCCCCCTTCTCGGGGGCTGTTTTTTATGCCTTGCTCTTTTCTTCTGTGAAAGGATCTATATATTCTTTTAGACCCAATTGATCGTTTGCAATATCTTCTTGCGATAAGGTATACTAAGGGACCTGTTGACAAAGTAGCGCAGGAGGCCTCTATGTGGTACAATAAACATGAGGAGGGATGAGGTATGATGGGGCGACAAGATAGGCAAATGGCAATAGTTTTTATGGATATGGAATCCTTGATCCCAGAGAACCATTTATTGCGAAAAATTGACCGGATCATATCCTTCGAGTTCATATACGACTTGCTTGCACCATATTATCCCTCTATCGGGCGTCCATCTGTGGATCCCGTCTGTATGTTCAAGATGCTTCTGGTGGGCTATCT
>FORK01000023.1 GCA_900113995.1 Ruminococcaceae bacterium D5
GTCAAAACCCGCAGCGCCGAGGATCATCGGGTCTTTTTTCTGACGGTCAGCGAGCCGGTCGCCCAGGCACTGGGAGCCTGCGACCGCCCCTTTGAACGGGCGGCGCGGCTGGTGGAGGAGCGGTTCACCCCTCAGGAAATCGAAGCTTTCTGTGAAATTCTCGGAATTTTCAGCGCCGAATACGGCAAAGGATTTTAACGATATGATGCAGCACAACCAGATTTATGAACAGCTCATGCCCGGGCGGCTTTTTGCCCGCTGCGCTTTTCCGAGCATGGTCAGCATGGCGGTGACCTCTCTCTATACGGTGGCGGACGGAATATTTGTCGGCCGGATGATCGGCGCCGATGCCCTTGCGGCGATCAACCTGGTGATGCCGCTGATCATCATGAGCTTTGCCCTCGCCGACATGGTCGCGGCGGGTTCCTCGGTGCAGATTTCCATCCGCCTGGGCGAACGCAGGGAGGGAGAGGCCTGCCGCATCTTCAGCTTTTGCAGCCTGCTGATCGTCGCCATCTCCTGCGCAGCCGGAGCCGGCGGCCTTCTGATGGCGGAACCGCTGGTGCGCCTGATGGGCGCCGGGCACCGGGCCGGCAGAGCGGGCGGGCCGGGAAAGGGGAACGGGCGGCCCGCAGGCCGCCCGCAAAGGGGCTGCCACAGGAGATAGACCCTTATAGGGTCTGTTTAAACCACCCGTTCAACGGGTGGTTTTGATTGCAGCAGATCACAATACCTTTTGCCCGATATCCCTGCGGTAGAAGCTGCCCTCAAATCCAATTTGTTCCACCGCCTGGTAGGCCGCTGACAACGCATCACGCAGAGACTTGCCCACAGCGGTTACGCCGAGGACGCGTCCGCCGTTATTTCGGTAAACGCCGTCCGCAAGCGTGGTCCCCGCATGATAAACGGTAACGCCCGGGGCTTGGCCTTCAGCATCGAGACCGTGAATCTCAAATCCCTTCTGATAAGAAACCGGATACCCCCCGCTCGCAATGATCACACAGGCAGCGGCACCGGGTTTGGTACCGATTTTAACCTCCGAAAGCCGTCCGGCGGCGACAGCCTGCATAATTTCCAGCAAATCGCCGTCGAGCAGCGGCAGAACCACCTGCGTTTCGGGATCTCCGAACCGGCAGTTGTACTCAATCACCTTCGGCCCGTCGGCACAGAGCATCAGCCCAAAGTAAAGGCATCCGCGAAATTCCCGGTTTTCCTGCTTCATGGCCTCAATAGTGGGGAGAAAAATCTCCTTCATACAGCGCGCCTGCATCTCAGCGGTAAACATCGGATGCGGAGCGATCGTGCCCATGCCCCCGGTATTGAGCCCCTCGTCATTGTCATGCGCGCGCTTGTGGTCCATCGAAGAAACCATCGGCATAACAGTCTTTCCGTCGGTAAAGGTCAGAACCGAAACTTCGATGCCCTGCAGGAACTCCTCAATGACCACACGCCGGCCGCTCTCACCGAACTGTCCTTCCTCCATCATCGAATGGATGGCGGCAACTGCATCGGCCTCGTTTTCAGGGATGACAACCCCCTTGCCGAGTGCAAGCCCGTCCGCTTTAATCACAGTGGGATATTTGTTCTGCGCTTTGAGGTAGGCGACCGCCTGGGCGGGATCGTCAAACGTCTCATAGGACGCGGTAGGAATCCGGTATTTTTTCATCAGGCTCTTGGAGAACACCTTGCTCCCCTCAATGGCGGCCGCAGCACCGGTCGGTCCAAATGCGGGAATTCCCACAGCATTCAGCGCATCCACCATGCCGAGGACCAGCGGGTCATCGGGGGCAACCACCACAAAATCGATCTTTTTCTCCTTGGCGAAAGCAACCATTCCTTCAATATCGGTAGCTTTGATCCCGACGCAGACCGCGTCCGCCGAGATGCCCCCGTTGCCCGGCGCGGCGTAGATTCTCCCTGCTTCGGGCGACTCCTTGAGCTTCTTGATGATCGCATGTTCGCGGCCTCCGCCGCCCACTACCAGAATATCCATGAGAGCGCCCCCTTAATGATGGAAGAGACGGATGCCGGTAAAGCACATCGCCATTTGGTATTGATTGCAGGTTTCGATCACCTGATCATCGCGGATCGATCCGCCCGGCTGCGCGATATACCGCACGCCGCTGCGCCGCGCCCGCTCGATGTTGTCCCCAAACGGGAAGAAGGCGTCTGAGCCGAGTGAAACACCGTCAAGCTTTGAAAGCCACTCGCGCTTTTCTTCCGCGGTCAGGGGTTCGGGACGGACGGTAAAGGTCTGCTGCCAAACACCCTCTTCCAACACATCCTCGCTCTGTTCGGAGAGGTAGACATCGATCGCATTGTCGCGGTTGGCGCGCCCCAGATCCTCGCGAAACGGCAGCGCCAAAGCCTTGGGATGCTGCCGCAGCCACCAGATGTCGGCTTTGTTCCCGGCGAGGCGGGTGCAGTGGATTCTCGACTGCTGCCCCGCGCCGATGCCGATCGCCTGTCCGCCCTTAACATAGCAGACCGAGTTTGACTGGGTATATTTCAGGGTGATCAGGGAAATCATCAGGTCAATCATCGCTTCCTCGGGAATTTCCTGATTGCGGGTCACGATGTTGCCGAGCAGTGCGCGGTCAATAACCAGTTCGTTCCTCCCCTGCTCAAAGGTAATGCCGAATACATCCTTATGCTCGATGGGGGCGGGGGTATAGGCGGGGTCGATCTCCACAATGTTGTAACCGCCCTTGCGCTTGGATTTCAGCACCTCGAGCGCGTCGTCGTCATAGCCGGGGGCGATGATCCCATCCGACACCTCATGCTGAATCAGCTTGGCTGTGGTAAGGTCGCAGGTATCGGAGAGGGCGATCCAGTCCCCGAACGAGGACATCCGGTCCGCCCCTCTGGCACGGGCATAAGCGCAGGCCAGCGGAGAAAGCTCCCCGTCGCCGGTGAAGTAGATCTTGCGGAGCGTTTCATCGAGCGGCAGTCCGACCGCCGCGCCTGCCGGGCTGACATGCTTGAAGGAGGCGGCGGAAGGCAGTCCGGTGGCGGCCTTCAGCTCCCGGACCAGCTGCCAGCTGTTGAGGGCGTCGAGCAGGTTGATATAACCCGGGCGGCCATTTCTGACGGTAATCGGCAGCTCGCCCTGCTGCATAAAGACGCGCGCAGGCTTCTGGTTCGGGTTGCAGCCGTATTTCAGTTCCAATTCGGTAGCCATCACAGTTTCCTCCTTCAATCAGTTATAACGGTTGACGATACGGGTCTTATAGGCGCCCGACTCCACATCGATGAAGCGGACAAAGAGCGATACGCGGTTCTCGGCGTTGAGGCTGTCCCAGATTCGGTCTGTGAAGGAATCGATATCCCCCTCGATCGAAACCTGCTCCGGCTCTCCCTCAAAGGAGGGCAGCGGGTTTCCGTCACAGCGGTAGGTGTGAATGAAATGTCCCTCCCCCGCGACCGGCTGAGGATATTCAAAATAGTAGCGGCGGACCGAATCGGGATTTCCGTTCGCACTCTTCAAAATGGAGAGGACATAGCCGAATCCCTCGACTGCCCCCGAAATGCGGGGCGTATAGTTGGGGCCGTCCGGTTCAAAAGTGCGCTGGCGGAGCGCATCGGAAAAGCTCATTCCATGGGCAAGGCCGTCGTAGACGGTATCGGTCTGATCTCCGTTGGTGACAATAGTGACGGTATTGTTTTCATCGTGGAACACCCGGACCGGCGCGTAAATAATCAGCGACGGGTCGGTCAGCTTCGAGGGATCATACGCCTGCGTGCGGATTCCCTCGCCGTCGGCGGAAAACACCCGGTTGCGGCTGTTCTCGCTGCGTCCCATGATGAAGTAGGCGATGACGGCATGCCTGCCGTCGCTGCTGCGTCCGAGCACGATGCCGCGCCCCGGATAACTGTTCTCCCGCAGGAGCTTCGAAATCTCAAGATTCATCCTTCCGATTTCCTTTCCTTTTCCAATCTGATCTCTTCACAGAGCATGGCGGCGGCTTGGGGCAGCAGTTTCCATTCGGCCTGCTCCATCACCCGGCGCTGAAGCGTCTCAGGGGTGTCCCCCTTCTCGACCTCCACCGCCTTCTGCAGCAGGATTCTGCCGCCATCCACCACTTCGCTGACGAGGTGGACCGTCGCTCCGGTAACCTTGACCCCATAGTCGAGCGCGGCCTGGTGCACCCGCAGGCCATAAAATCCCTCCCCGCAGAAGGAGGGAATCAGAGACGGGTGAACATTGATGATCCGGCCGGGGTAAGCCGCAATCACCTCCCGGGGCAGAATGGTCAGAAAGCCCGCCAGAATCACCAGTTCAATCTGTTCCGCACGCAGGGCATCCACAAGCGCAACGGAATAGGCCGCGCGATCGGGATAATCGCGCAGCCGCACCACCGCGGTTTTCATCTGATGGTTCCGGGCGCGGGTCAGGGCATATGCATCCGGGTTGGAGGCAATGCAGAGGCTCAGCCGTCCGCCGGGAAGCTCCCCCCGGCATTCGGCGTCGATCAGCGCCTGAAGATTGGTGCCTCCCCCCGAAACAAGAACCGCAATCCTTACCACAGCTCGACTCCCCGTTCACCTTGTGCCAGTTCGCCGATCACATAGGCGTGTTCGCCGCTCTCACGCAGGGCGGACAGCACTCCGTCGGCCTTCTCCTTCGCGACGGTCATCAGCATCCCGACGCCCATATTGAAGGTGTTGAACATATCCCGCTCGGGAATCCCGCCGACCTTCTGGATCAGCCGGAAGATCGGCAGTACCTCAACGGCCTGCTTCTCGATCTTCGCGCAGAGCCCTTCCGGCAGGGCGCGGGGAATATTTTCATAAAAGCCGCCGCCGGTGATGTGGGCGATCGAACGGACGCCGCCCGCCGCAATCGCCGCAAGAGCGGCCTTGACATAGAGTTTGGTAGGGGTCAGCAGGGTTTCTCCGAGTCCGCGGCCCAGCTCCGACTCGTAGGCATTGAGATCAGCCTTCTCGATATCGAAGACCTTGCGTACCAGCGAAAAGCCATTGGAATGCACACCCGAAGAGGCCAGAGCGATCAGAACATCCCCCTTGCGGCAGAGATCGGGGGTCAGAATTCTGGCCTGATCGACAATGCCGACCGAAAATCCGGCGAGGTCATATTCATCTTCAGGGTAGAAGCCGGGCATCTCGGCGGTTTCGCCGCCGACCAGAGCGCAGCCAGACTGCACACAGCCCTCCGCGACGCCGGAAACGATCTCCGCCACCTTTTCCGGCACATTTTTGCCCAGCGCGATATAATCGAGGAAGAGCAGGGGCTTGGCGCCGCAGCAGACGACGTCATTGACGCACATCGCCACGCAGTCGATGCCCACGGTATCATGCTTGTCCATCAGGAAAGCGATCTTCAGCTTCGTGCCGACTCCGTCGGTCCCCGAGACGAGCACCGGCTTGGCAATGCCGGTTAAGTCAGGCATCAGCATCCCGCCGAAGCCGCCGATGGTGTCAAGCACCTCGGGGGTGCGGGTGCGCGATACATGACGCTTCATCAGGTCAACCGCACGATAACCGGCGGTGACATCGACCCCGGCGGCGCGGTAGCTTTCGGAAAAGCTCTTGCTCATGGATTGCTCCCTCCTCTTATTCTGTCTCTTGATTGGCAGGCAGCTCGAACTGGAATTTATCCTTCGAGCCCTGATCGCGTATCTCAATCGGATATTCGCCGGTAAAGCATCCTGTGCAGAAGCCGCAGCTGTGGGTCTTGGCGAGCTGGCGCACCCCTTCCACGCTCAGGTAACCGAGCGAATCGGCATGGATCCTCTCAGTAATTTCGGGAATCGACATCTTGCAGGCAATCAGGTTTTCGGTGCTGTCGATGTCGGTGCCGAAATAGCAGGGGCGGATAAAGGGCGGCGAGGAAATCCGCACATGAACCTCCTTGGCCCCGGCGCTTCGCAGCAGCTCGACGATGTTGCGGCTGGTGGTCCCGCGGACAATCGAATCGTCGATCATAACCACCCGCTTGCCGCGCACCGTCTCCGAAAGGGCGTTGAGCTTGATTCGCACCGAATTTTCCCGCTGGCCCTGGCTCGGCTGGATGAAGGTCCGGCCGATATAGCGGTTCTTGATAAAGCCGACCCCATATGGAATGCCGGAAGCCTGTGCGAAGCCAAGCGCCGCATCGAGGCCGGAATCAGGCACGCCGATGACAACATCCGCCTCGACGGGATGCTCCTTCCAGAGCAGCTCGCCGGCGCGCAGACGGGCTGCGTGCACCGAAGCCCCCTCGATCACCGAATCCGGACGGGCGAAATAGACGAATTCAAAGACGCAGAAGCTCTGAGGGCCGCCGCAGTGGGTCCGGATTGAGCGCAGCTCCTTTCCGTCCTCCGCGATAACGATCTCCCCCGGTTCCACATCCCGGACATAGGAGGCGCCCAGTGTGTTGAGGGCGCAGCTCTCAGAGGCAAAAACAATTGAGCCTTCGTCGGTTTTTCCCAGACAGAGCGGGCGGAAGCCATGGGGATCGCGCACTGCGATCAGTTTGCGCGGCGACATCACCACCATGGAGTAAGCTCCTTCGAGCTTATACATGGCCTTCTCGATTGCCGCCTCAATGGACGGTTCGGTGAGCCGCGCCTTGGTAATCACATAGGAGATCACCTCGGAGTCGTTGGTGGTGTGGAAGATCGCGCCTGAAAGCTCCAACTCCCGCTTGATCTCGGCCGCGTTGGAGATGTTTCCGTTGTGGGCGATCGCCAGCGTGCCCTTGACATGCCGCACCACCAGCGGCTGCGCGTTGATCCGGGACACCCCTCCAGTCGTGGAATAGCGGGTATGGCCGATCGCCATATGGCCGGTGCCGAGTTCGCCAAGCACCCGCTCGTTGAAAACATCCGGAACCAGCCCAACATCGCGGTGGCACTTGATCACACCGTTGGTATTGACCGCAATGCCGCAGCTTTCCTGCCCACGGTGCTGAAGGGCGTAAAGCGCATAATAGGCGCTGGCCGCCACATCGCATCGTTTCGGAGCACGGATTCCGAAGACGCCGCATTCCTCATGGATCGAATCGAACATGGTGTTACCGCCTTTCGAAAATTGGTCGTTTATTCGCCGATGAGACGGCGGAGGATCTCATGATAGGCGCCTTCCACATTGCCGAGGTCGCGGCGGAAGCGGTCCTTGTCGAGCTTCTCGTTTGTCTTGGCATCCCAGAAGCGGCAGGTGTCGGGAGAGATTTCATCCGCGAGGACAATCTGCCCGTCGGTGGTTTTGCCGAATTCGAGCTTGAAGTCGATCAGCTTGATTCCCGCCTCCAGCAGATAGTCTTTCATGAAAGCATTGACCCGCAGCGCGAGGTCACGGATCGTGGCCAGCTCTTCCTCAGTGGCAAAGCCCAGGGCGATAATGTGATCGTCGTTGATCAGCGGATCATCGAGGGCGTCGCACTTGTAGGAAAATTCGAGCACCGGGCGCTTGAGAACAGTGCCCTCCTCCACGCCGTAACGCTTGGCCATCGAGCCGGCGGCGACATTGCGGATGATGACCTCCAGCGGGACGATGGTTACCTTCCGGACGGCGGTCTCACGATCGGAAAGCTGCTCGATGAAGTGGGTCGGGATGCCCGCCTTCTCGGAAAGCTGCTTCATCATGAAATTGGTCACACGATTGTTGATGACCCCCTTGCCGACAATGGTGCCCTTTTTCAGGCCGTTAAAAGCGGTGGCGTCATCCTTATAGTCAACGATATAGACCTCGGGGTCGTCGGTGGCGAAAACCTTCTTTGCCTTTCCTTCGTAAAGCTGCGCGCCTTTCTGATAAGCCATTTTTGCTTCCTCCTCAAAAATGATGTTGTTCCGATCGTCGGCAGTCCCCCGACCGGCGGTCCCTCTTTTGTGATGAATTTTCTTTATTCCGCAAGGATGGCGGAGATATCGATCTTCGCATCCTTTGCCGTCACACTGTCATGCTGCTTTTGGCGATGGACCAGAAGCTTGTCCGCCAACTCCCCGTCCGAAAGCGCAAGCATCTGGGCCGCGAGCAGCGCCGCGTTCTGCGCTCCGTCGATTGCCACCGTCGCCACCGGAATCCCACCCGGCATCTGCACGGTGGAGAGCAGGGCGTCCAGCCCGTCGAGGGTCGAGGATTTCACCGGAACGCCGATGACCGGCAGGATGGTCTGAGCCGCGAGCGCTCCGGCGAGATGAGCCGCCTTCCCCGCTGCCGCAATGATGACGCCGTATCCCTCGGCGCGGGCATTGCGGGCAAAATCCGCAGCCTCCGCAGGGGTTCTATGGGCCGACATCACCCGCACGTCAAACGGGATTTCCAGCTCCGCGAGCATTTTTACAGCAGGTTTGAGAACCGGGAGGTCACTGTCCGATCCCATGATGATTGCTACCTTTTTCATGTCTCTTCTCCTTTCCGTCTGAAAAAAGAAAACAAGCTGCGAAAAACGCAGCCTGCACCTATCCCTTTGTTACCGATGAGCAGAATTGGGAGCACAAAAACATAACGGAGCGCAAAGGCGCACGAATCCTCGGGAAATCCTGCCCGATCCCCATGCAAAAAAGCGCAACGCCATGAGACTCCCTCCCCTGCATCGATGATTTTATCATATACGATTCGTTTCCAAAATTCAAGGGGCGGAGAGATTTCCCTGCAAAGATTGTTCTACCAGTGCAAGCACTACAAAATATCTCATTTCGCTTTGTTGAAAACGACAATCCAAATTAAATTTCTCCAAAAATCAACAGACAAATTCCCATCAAAATCGGCTGATGGATCAAATAGACCGGCAGCGTATGACGCCCCGCCGCCGACAACAGCGGTATTTTGCGGGAAAGCAGGCCTCCGGCTCCCCCCGCACGCAGCACGCCAAAGAGAAAATAGCCGGTCAGAAAAAGAAAGTACCAGGGGATAACCGGAAAATAGTCCGCAGAAAAAAAGCCCGGGCCGTAGATCCCCAACGGCGCAAAAAGGTTGGTGGAAACCATCCCCGGTTCGAAAATACGCACCCCAAAAAGAAGCCCGGAGGAAATCCAGCGGGTTCCCAGAAAGAGCAGAAAGCTGCCTGCCGCTCCGGCCGCCGGGGAAAGCCTTTGCAGCAGCGGGAGAAGCCCTGCGGTCAGCAGCATCGCGCAGCCGAGCAGGTGCAGCACCCCAAAAACGATTCGCTGGCCCGGCATAATCAGAAAGGTCACGACGGTCAGCAGCATTCCGCAGCCGAGCACTGCCATCCCCCGTCTCGCCGGGCGGCGGCTCAGGGCGGCCGACGCCCCCGAGACAAGGATAAAGGTCCAGCAGATCATCTGCTGCCAGCAAAAGCCGGACCGCTCATCCATAAACCTGAGCGGCAGCCCATAAAGATAGCGCAGGTCATAGCAAAAATGATAGGCGACCATATTGATCAGCGCAAAACCGCGCAGAGCGTCCAATGTAAAATAGCGCATCCTTACCCGAGCGCCTCCTTCCGGCCTTCTCCCATCATAGAATAGAAAACGGCCCCTGTAAAGGGGCCGTCTGCAAATCGATCAGGACTGAGGGTTCTGAACGTCGGTCATCACTTCTTTCAGAGAGGTTGCAAGCCCGGCAAGCCCCTGAATCTGGGAAGGGATAATGATCTTGGTAGCCTTGCCGTCAGCAGCCTTGGCAAAGGCCTCAAGGCTCTTGAGCGCCAGGACATGGTCGCTTGGGGCAGCCTCGTTGAGCAGCCGCAGCGAATCGGCAACCGCCTTCTGGATCATCATAACCGCTTCCGCCTCGCCCTGCGCCTCACGGATTTTCTGTTCGCGCACCGCATCGGCACGCAGAATCGCCGCTTCCTTTTCCGCCTGGGCGCGCAGAATCTGGGATTCCTTGTCGCCCTCGGCTACAAGAATTTTGCTGGCTTTCTCGCCCTCGGAGCGCAGGATGCTCTCGCGCTTCTCGCGCTCAGCCTTCATCTGCTTCTCCATCGCATCCTGGATTTCTGCGGGCGGCAGGATGTTTTTCAGCTCGACCCGGTTGACCTTAATGCCCCACTTGTCGGTCGCGGTATCGAGAATCGAGGTAATCTTGGTATTGATGACATCGCGTGAGGTCAGCGTGTGGTCAAGCTCCATCTCACCGATGATGTTGCGCAAGGTAGTGGCGGTGAGGTTCTCAATCGCAGAGAGAGGACGCTCGACACCGTAAGCATAAAGCTTGGCGTCGGTGATCTGGAAGAATACGACGGTGTCGATCTGCATCGTCACGTTATCCTTGGTGATCACCGGCTGCGGCTTGAAATCAACGACCTGTTCCTTAATCGAAACCTTTTTGGCGACCCGGTCGATGAAAGGGATCTTGACGTGCAGGCCGGTTTCCCAGGTGGCCTGATAGGCGCCCAGACGCTCGACGACGTAGACAACCGCCTGCGGAACAATCCGCACGTTGGAGCCGACGATAGTAATAATCAGGATCACGATGATCAGAAACATAAGAGTTGGCAGCATAGATTCTCCTCCTTATACAACTACAATATGATTTTTTGGCATCTGCCTTCTGCGACGATATGACGGGTCATCCGACCCGTTCGACGATCAGGGTTACCCCTTCAATCGCCTTAATCAATACCCGCTCCTGCGCTTCGACCGGAGCGCCGTCGTCGGTCCTCGCTGCCCAGTCCAGCCCGTTTGCGAGGACACGTCCGGTTCCCGCCACGTTGTCGATCGGGACGGTGACGATCCCCACCATGCCGATCACCCGGTCGGCATTGGTGTTGGTCTTTTTGACATGCAGCACCCGCTTGACCATCGGGCGGGTCAGAGCCAGGGTCAGCAGGCCGACCGCCAGAAACACAACGAGCTGCACCCAGAACGGAGCGCCGATGGCAGCGGGAAGGATTGCGGCCAGTGCGCCGATCGCAAACCAGATGGCCACGAGATCGACGGTCATCGCCTCAAATACTCCGAGCAGGATTGCGATAATCAGCCAGGTCATCGGCATGTAATGCATCAGCGTAATCATAATTCCGCCCATCTATAAAATCCCCCTTCAGCCCTTCAATGCGGCACAGACCAGCTCGCATTCCAGGATGTGGCGCGCAAACCGCGCAAGCTCGCTGATCCGGCCGGTTTCCGCTTCCAACACCGCCCTGCCCTGCGCAGTGATGCGGTAAACCTTGCGGCGTTCCACCTCGCTGACCACTTCGATCAGGCCATCCTGCTCCATTTTATAAAGGATGGTATATACCGTCGAGGGGCCGAGCGAAATCCGGCCGCCCGACTGCTCCAGCACCATCTGCATAATGCCATAGCCGTGGCGCGGTTCGGTCAGACAGAGCAAAAGCAAAAAGCTCTGTTCACTCATCGGCAGGTACCGTTCGATCAATTCCTCAGTGGAAAATCCCATCGTTCCCGCTTCCTTTCACTCGAATCTCGATATATCATATCTCGATATATCACATTTCGAATATATCATAAAGCGATATAGATGTCAATCCTTTTGCGCCAGAGTGAAACCAAACTTTGCGGCCGCCTTTGCAAAAGCCGGAGTAGCCACCTGGTATTGTGCCCCCAGACGCACCGGTTCAAATACCAGGCCGTCAATTTCGCTCTTTCCGCCCTTTTTCAAATCCTTCTGCATCGAGGCGGTAGTGCCCTTCGGAGAGGTGTCAATCATCTTAAGGTTGCCGGCAACGATATCCTTGGAAAAGGGGATGCCCATCGCCGATGCGATCGCGTCAATTTCCCGGGAAAGCTCGGCGGCCATCTCCCGTTTCTCCGGATCGGCGGAGATTTCATCCACCGGCACGTCATAGTAGGCGCCCACCGCCGCCATCACGCTGATCAGCGCATATTTGGTAAAGCAATCCCGGCGGATTTCCTTCGACAAAACCACCCGGATTCCCGCATGTTCAAGCTCGGCCGCAATCGCTTCCAGCTTGGGGGAAACGCTGCCGTCCCGCTCGCCAAACACGATTCGGAAAAGCTTTCCGCCCTGACTGATTTCACCGGGAGCATTGATATAGGAGGTAATATAGATGCATCCGTCGAGCACATGCGCCGAGGGAAGGCGGCGCTGAAGCTCCGAGCCCGTCCCAAAGATGTTCAGCAGCGGAATCACAACCGTCTCCGGCCCGGCACAGCGGGCCAGAAGCTCAGCCGCATCATCGAGCGAATAGCCCTTGACACAGACAAAGGCAACATCCGGCGTCTCCCGGTATTCCCCGGCGGTGACCGCCTTGGGATGCTCCACGACGAAATCGCCCTTGATTCCGGAGTGGACCGTCAGCCCGTGCTCGCGCATTGCCTCCAGATGGGCTCCCCGGGCAATAAAGGTTACTTCCTGTCCGGAAGCGGCGAGAAACGCGCCGACCGCCCCGCCGATTCCACCCGAGCCGATGATGCAGTATTTCATAATTTCTCCTCCTGATTGTTGAGTGTCAGATTTTGTGCAAATTTTTCCACATCCATAAAATTTTACAGCTGCCGCTATCATACCGCGTCCCGCCGCGAATTGCAATCCCGCCGCAAAACGGCTTCTACAAATACCATTTTTTCCAGTGGGTTCCCCGCGTCAGCAGATCCAGCGGGCCCTCAAACAGCAGGTCGTAGAGCAGGTCGGCCAGTTCGTCAAACGGCAGATCCTTCCCGCGAAGAAACCAGCGCATCAGGGTGCTTGCTTCGGCGGTAATCAGAGCGCTGACCGCATAATAAAAACGGTTCTCATCCAGATTGCTGTAGGGACGCATCAGCTTCGAGGCCTTCTGTTCCACCAGCGTCTGAAGCCTCCGCATGAACTTGGGGTCGCCGCGCTCCCCCGCGAGCAGCATCAGGTAGCGGTAATGGTTTTCGATAAAGCCAATATAAAAGCGGATCGTTTCACAGAAATGCTCCCGATCCTGCGGGTTAAAGCCAAAGTTTTCATCCTTTTCAAAGATCTCCATGATCTCCTGCTCGGTCTGCTCGAGAACGTCATAAACATCCTTGAAATAAACATAAAAGGTGCCCCGGTTGTATCCCGCCAAATCCGTAACCTCGCGGACGGTGATCTGGTCCAGCGGCTTTTGCTCATAAATATCCCAAAAAGCCGTTTTCAAATTCTCCCTCGTTTGTATCGTTTGTTCCAAACGCTTACCCATTGCTCTTCTCCCCGTTTTCCGACACTCTGTAAAAATTTGTTGATTGACTAATGAAAATCCATCCATCATAATATGATTTATTGTAACACAACACGATGTTGGTTGAAAGCTTTTTCAAAAAATTTTCGTAATAATCAACTAATTTTGAATTCAATCTTTGTTCATATCATTCAGCTATACTAGCTAAATGTTAAATCCTCACAAAGATGTCACCCGGCTTTCACCAGCCTCCGTCCACAGGACCGCCACACCTTACCAGTATCATAAATTCAAGATGAAGGGAAACGAACAGGCATGAAAGAATCGCTCACAAAACGAACGCTGCCCATCTTCTGCGCCGCCTTGATGGTCGGAGCGGCAGGATGCTCACCCGCTGCCACAGAAGCAGCAGTCATTGAGGAAAATCCTGCGATTTCCGTCCGCACGCAGCTTCCTACATACGCTTCTCTGGAGCAGAGGGCAACCTTTGCCGGAAAAATTTCTCCCGACGAGACGGTTGCCGTCCTCGGCAAGATCGGCGGAACGGTTCAGCAGACCAACTTCGAGGTCGGCGACATGGTCCGAAAGGGGCAGGTGCTCTACGTGATCGATCCCTCCGACATCCAGCTTGCGGTCGATCAGGCGAAGATCGCCTATGAAACCGCGCTCAAGAATGTGGAGATCGCGGAATCCGGCTCGGGAGATTCTCTCAGAGAGCTGCAGTATAAAACCGCAATCGACACCGCCCAGCAGGCCTATGAACGCGCCAGGGATAACCTCGATCTCGCCAGTGATGACGACTTTGACATGTCTGAATTCCGCAAGGTGCGCAAACGCTGGAAGGATGCCACCAAGGCCTATGACAAAAACCAGAACGACGGCACCTGGAAAGAACTGCTCGATGCCGAGGACGACTACTATGATCTGCTCGGAGACTACACGGATTATCAGTCCTATGTCACCAGCTTCGAAAGTGCTTATACCAACTATGAAAACGCTTTGGAGCAGTACGATATCTATAAAAAGCAGCAGACCGGCGAAAACAGGGAAACCTACGAGCTTTCCCGCCAGGCTGCGGAAAACGCCTACCAGCAGGCTCTGCAAAAGCTCTCCTATACTCAGGTGACCGCTCCGATCGACGGCATCATCGAGGAAAAGTACGTCGATACCCATGCAACCTTTGGCACTTCTTCTCCCGCTTATGTGATCTCAAACAAGTCGATTGTCAACGTCGAGTTCTCCGTCTCAGCCGATATCGCCCGCTCGATGGCCATCGGCGACGCGGTAGAGGTGGAATCGGGCAACACCGTCTACCGCGCCGAAATTGTAGAGATCGGCAACGCCGCCAGTTCATCCAGCGGCCTGTTCACCGTCAAGGCGCGGCTTGAGGACGGCTCCGACCTCTTCACCGGTGTTTCGGTGAAGCTCACCGCCATTACCGCCAAGGCGGTTGACGCAATGACTATTCCGCTTTCCACCGTCTATTATGAAAGCGGAAACGCCTACGTTTATGTGGCAAAGGAAGGCACAGCCGTCAAAACGCCGGTCACTCTGGGGGTTTCCGACAATGAACTGGCCGAGGTTTTGCAGGGACTTTCCCCTGAGGATGAGCTGATCACCACTTGGAACCCCAACCTGAACGACGGCGTTGCCATCGAAATTCTCGAGCCGGAAGCTTCCGGCTCCAGCGAGGCCGGCGCCGCGGAATCCAGCGAAGCTGACGCCGCTTCCAGTCAGGAGGGCTAAGCCGTGCTGACAAAACTTGCCTTAAAGCGCCCGGTTTCCATCTGCATCCTGTTGGCGGCGCTGATTATCTTCGGCGGCTCCGCCATCTTCTCAACCCCGCTTGAGCTGATTCCCGACATTGATATTCCAATGCTCATCGTCCTGACTACCTACGGAGGCGCGGCCCCGCAGGATGTCGAAGAACAGGTAAGTCAGAAGATTGAGGATGCGGCCTCGACACTAGAGGGGTTAAAAAACATCCAGTCCCGCTCACTGGAGAACATTTCACTGGTCATTCTCGAGATGGAGTATGGTACTGACATGCAGCAGGCGCACGTCGATCTGAGCAACAACCTCGAAATGTATTCCCGTGAGCTTCCCGACGACGCCTCGACTCCGACCATCATCGAGATGAATATGAACTCGATGCCGGTTATGGTATTTTCCGCCACCACCACCGGAGACGTCGACCTGAAATATTATGTCGAGGAGGAAATCGTCCCGGAGCTTGAAAAGCTCACCGGCGTTGCGAACATCGACGTTTACGGCGGACAGGAGGATTATATCTCGGTACAGCTCGTTGAGGAAAAGATGAAGCAGTACCGCCTGAATATGTCCACCGTGATTTCTCTGGTCGAAAACGCCGACTTCTCCCTGCCGGCTGGCAGCGTCGAACGCGGCGATTACGATCTGACGCTGCGCGGCGGCGTCAGCTACAAGACTGCCGACGACCTCAAAAATCTTCCCCTTACCCTTTCCACCGGCGAGATCATCCACCTTTCGGATATCGCCAACGTTTTTCAAACCCAGAAAAAGCTCGACACCCTCAGCCGCTACAACGGCGAACAGAACGTAACCATCAGCGTCACAAAACGCCAGAGTGCTTCGACCATGAGCGTCACCGGCGCCCTGCGCAAGGCGGCCGACCGAATCAACAGCCAAAATATGGGCGTTGAGCTGAGTGTGATCTCCGACCAGAGCGACACCATCAAATCCTCACTCTCCTCGGTTGCGGAGACGATGATTTACGCCGTCCTACTCTCGATGATCGTGCTCTTCATTTTCTTTGGAGACTGGCGCGCCTCTTTGATCGTCGGCTCGTCGATTCCCATTTCGCTGCTTGTCACCCTGATCGCCATGAGCTTCATGGGCTTCTCCTTCAACGTCCTGTCGCTGGGCGGCCTTGTCATCGGCGTCGGCATGATGGTTGACAACTCGATTGTTGTCATCGAAAGCTGCTTCCGTCTCAAGACCAAGAACGCGGATTACAAGCAGGCGGCCCTTGAAGGCGCCGGTGTGGTGGCCTCCTCGATTCTCGCCTCAACGATTACCACCGTCGTCGTCTTCCTCCCCATGGCCATGATTCAGGGAATGTCGGGGCAGCTCTTCAGCCAGCTTTGCTTCACCATTGTCTTTTCCCTGATCGCATCCCTGATTTCCGCCCTGACGGTCGCACCGCTGGTCTTTTCCTGGCTGCAGCCGATCGAAAAAGAGGTCGGCCTTGTGCAAAAGGTGATGGATAAGCTGGCAACTGTCTACTCCCGCTTTTTGCCGTATACCTTCCGTCACAAATTCATCGTTGTGCTCCTTGCGGTCGCGATGCTTGCCGGTTCGGTAGCACTGGTTCCCGCCATCGGCATGGAACTGATGCCCGAGGGCGATGAAGGCACGATCGCCATTGATGTGACCACCCGTCCCGGCCTCAAGGTGGAAAAGCTGAATGAAAAGCTGATTCCGCTTGAGGAGATGGTGCGGGCCGAATCAGATCTTGACCGCTATTCCCTTTCTTCCGGGTCCTCGATGGCGGCAATGAGCGGCGGCGCTTCGGCCTCCGCCACCATCACCGCCTACCTCAAGGACGACCGGGTGCGCACCACGTCTGAGATCATCGACGAATGGCGTGAGCGCACCAAAAATATTGTCGACTGCGATATTTCCATCTCGTCCTCGAGCCAGACCGCCTCGATGGGCAGCAGCTCGGACATTGAAATCAACCTGCAGGCGACCGGCCGCGATGAGCTGGACGAAGCTGCGCTGATGGTTGAGGCTTTCCTGCGAAAAAACCCCTATCTCTCGCACGTCACCTCCAGCGTCTCGACCGGCGACCCTCAGGCAGAGGTCATCATCGACCCGGTCAAGGCGAGTGCCAACGGCCTTGTTCCGGCGCAGGTCATGGGAACCCTTTACACCATCATGCAGGGCAATGACGCTGCAACCTTCCACACCGGCGGGCGCGATTACGATGTCATCGTGGAATATCCGCCTGAGCGGTTCCAGACCGTCAACGACCTCTCTTCCCTCACCGTGACCAACGCGGCCGGTTTGGAGGTGCCGCTGCTCGACATCGCTTCCATCGAATATTCCAACAGCCCGCAAAGCATCACCCGGAAAAATGACCGCTATCTTGTCACCGTCACCGGACAGATTGCTTCCAACGCCCCGCGCACCATTGTAACCGATGTCAACGCGCAGGTGGCGGCCCTCGAGTTCCCTGCCGGAGTCGAGCTGACCCAGTCCGCCAATATGGAATCCCAGATTGAAGAGCTTACTTCGCTGCTGATGGCGACCCTCACCGGCATCCTGCTCGTATTTATGGTCATGGCCATACAGTTTGAGTCGCCCATCTTCTCTCTGATCGTCATGTTCTGTATTCCGTTCGCGCTGATCGGCTCGTTCCTCAGCCTCTTTGTCGCCGGCTGCAAAATCAGCATGCCGTCGATGATGGGCTTCCTGATGCTGGGCGGTATCGTCGTCAACAACGGCATCCTCTTTATCGACACCGCCAACACCATGCGCCGGGAGCAGAGCCTCTCGGCCGAGGATGCCCTGCTGACCGCGGGAATGCTGCGTATGCGCCCGATTTTCATGACAACCATGACCACCATCCTCTCGATGGTGCCGCTGGTTGTGGTGCAGGGCGGCAATGCCGAAATGATGAAGGGCATGGCCTGGGTTATTATCGGCGGCTTGATTACCTCCACCATCCTCACCCTGCTTCTTCTGCCGACCTTCTTCCTGCTTGTCAACCGGGGAGATCCCGAGGAACGTGCAGCACGCCGTGCTGAAAAGCTTGCCGCGCGCAGACTCAAGCGAGAGGAAGCCGCTGCAAAGAAAAACCAGGGACGACGTTAAACTGTTTGAAAATGCCACTGCACAGAAAATCCGCCGCAGAACTCTGCGGCGGATTTTTGTATTCCGATTCGGAGAAATAAAATCAAAAAGGGCGGAATTTTTCCGCCCGCCTATTCCCAGCCGGCGCGATCTGGTTTTTCTTTTCCCTCCATCATCAGAATCATCTGAAGCAGGGATTCAAAACGGACCGGAGGCTCTCCGTTCCGGGCCAGTATCCCCTGCCATTCAAAATTTTCTCTGCCTGTAATCTCGATCCGATAGCTGGTTTCTTCCATCACAGCCGGGGCACCCGCCTTCCCTGTCCAAATTCCTTTCTAAAATCAGAATACCATGCTCGAAAACGAATGTCAATTAAAATATGAACTATTTAATGTATATAAAACACATATTAGATCATTCCACTTTCAAACTATGAATTATAGAATGTAAGTAGGTGATGTAAAATGCGTAAATCACGCGGTCGCTCCAATTTATCCGGTCTTGGAAGCGATATCAAAGCAGCCAGAAATGCCATGGGACTGACCCGCAGGGATTTGGCCGAGATGGTGGGGATCGACCCGCGTTATCTTGCGAATATTGAGAATATAGGAAGTCTGCCCAGCCTGCCGGTTTTTTATGAGCTGGTCCGCATCTGCAAGCTCCCGCTGGAGCGATATTTTTTTGCACTGCCCGAGACGGAAGACAGCGAGCTGCGTCAGCGGGTTTCCCATAAGCTGGAGATTTGCCAGGAGGAATTTCTTCCGGTCGTGGAAGGAACGCTCGACGGAATTTTGAAGGTTCAGGAGGGGGAGCCGCCGTGACGGCCGCTGTTCTTCACGTCGTGCAGGAAAAGCTTCGCTTTCTCTTTTCACAAAAATTTTCCGCTCAAAATTTGTCTAAAAACTCTTGACAACCTTTCTTCCTTCGGCTATGATAAGAGCAATATTTCAAAATGCGATGAAGAGGAATAGTACAAAGCTGTCCCAGCCCACAGAAAGCCGTCGGCCGATGCGAGACGGTGCGGGTCGGATTTGGAACTCACCTCCCAGCAGCCGCCCGAAAGGCGATACGCCGAGTAGACGCGGACGGAATCCCACCGTTAGCGAAGGGAAGGATATCAGGCACTGCCTTGTATCTGATAAGGGCACGCCGTCTTCGGCGTGAATGAAAGTGGTACCGCGCGGGATTAACCTCCTTCGTCTTTCTTTGAGAGAGACGAAGGATTTTTTATTGCCCGGCAATCTTCTGTGCCGCATCAGGAAAGGAGTCAACAAGATGAAAAACTATCAGAAATATCAGAGAGGCTACTTTATGCCGCCCTGCGAATCCAACCGTTGGGTGAAGAAGGAATATATCGACAAGGCACCCGTCTGGTGCAGCGTCGATCTGCGCGACGGAAATCAGGCGCTCATTATCCCGATGAGCCTCGAAGAAAAGCTCGAGTTCTTCGATCTGCTGGTTAAGGTCGGCTTCAAGGAGATCGAGGTGGGATTCCCCGCCGCCTCAGACACCGAATATGAGTTTCTGCGCGCCCTGATCGAGCAGGACCGCATTCCTGACGATGTGACGGTACAGGTGCTGACCCAGGCCCGCCCGCATATCATTGAAAAGACCTTTGCCGCTCTGGAGGGCTGCAAGAGTGCGGTTGTTCACCTTTACAACTCCACTTCGCTCGCCCAGCGCGAGCAGGTCTTCAAAAAACCGATGGCAGAAATCAAGGCGCTGGCGGTCGAGGGGGCGGAGATGCTCCGGGACTTTGCCGAGAAAACTCCCGGCAATTTCCGCTTCGAATACTCCCCGGAGAGCTTCACCGGCACCGAGGTCGAGTTTGCCCTCGACGTCTGCAATGCGGTCATCGATATCTGGAAACCCACCGCTGAACGCCCGGTCATCATCAATCTGCCTGCGACTGTCGAGATGAGCCTTCCTCATGTCTATGCAAGCCAGATCGAGTATATCAGCGACCGCCTCCACTGCCGCGGAAACGTACAGGTTTCGCTGCATCCTCACAACGACCGCGGCACCGGAGTGGCTGACGCCGAACTGGGGCTGCTGGCGGGCGCCGACCGGATTGAAGGCACCCTCTTCGGCAACGGCGAACGCACCGGCAACGTCGATATCATTACGCTGGCGATGAACATGTACTGCCATGGCGTCGATCCCAGGCTTGATTTCTCGGATATGCCCTCCATTCAGGAGGTCTATGAGCGGGTGACCCGGATGCATGTCTACGAACGGCAGCCCTATGCCGGTGCGCTGGTCTTCGCCGCCTTCTCCGGCTCCCATCAGGACGCCATTGCCAAGGGAATGCACTACCGCGAGGATCACGATCCCGAGCATTGGAACGTTCCTTACCTGCCGATCGACCCCTCCGACGTCGGGCGGATGTACGAGGCGGATGTCATCCGCATCAACAGCCAGTCGGGCAAGGGCGGCATCGGTTATCTGCTCGAACAGCAGTTCGGCATCGACATGCCCCCAAAGATGCGCGAGGACTTCGGCTATCTCATCAAGGGCATCTCGGATCACGAGCACCGGGAGCTGCAGCCTAAGGAAATTTACGAGGTTTTCTGTCGCGAATATGTCAACGTCCTCGAGCCCTGCCGTGTTGATTCGGTTAAGTTCACCGAGCGGGGCGGCATGTTCGCCGAGGTCGGCCTCAAGGTCAACGGGGTTTCTCATCCGGCGACCGCCGTCGGCACAGGGCGTCTTGACGCGGTCTCCAACGCCATCAAGGATTCGACCGGCATCCATTATACGCTGGTCAACTACACCGAGCATGCGATGACCAAGGGTTCCACCTCCGATGCGATGGCCTACGTCGGCATCATCAACGGTTCCGGAAAGATCGTCTGGGGAGCCGGACGGCACAATGATATCATTACCGCCTCGGTCAACGCCCTCGTTTCGGCAATCAACCGCCGTGACCGGGTGAAATAAGCGCCGCCGGCGAAGGGGGGGCGCAAACCCGGCATTCCCGGCAAAGGCGGGACCTGAAATGATAGATCTGGAAGGGCTTTAACTGACGTGTGATAGCGTTGCCGCTCTGCCTGCTGCCGAAAAATTATGGTTATTGCAACGTCGGCATTGTACCGGCAAGTCTTTCAGGAGGTACCGAAATTTTTCCATCTGCACCTCCTGTGTCCTACAAGCCCGCAAAAGGGGGCGGCCTGTGGCCGTCCCCTTTTTTCTCGTTCCCCTTCCTCCGCCCGCCCGGTGCACGCCGCACCTTAACGGAGGACGTCACCGCTCATCCAAAGAGTCTTACGGGCAGCTTGATTTGCCCGATTCTTAAAGCAAAATCCTTTTACCCTCACCGGCAGAGCCGTTGATTCTATTCAAAAGCTGTGCACAACAGGATCACACGCCCTGAAGCAGCGAGCTGCTTCGGGGTGCGTTGTGGAGCCATACCCCTTTCATGCCTGCGGCAACCTCATCCAGCGAAGCCGGTCCCTAACGGCGGAAATTTTCCTCTTCCTCTGCGGTCCGGGCCGAGCGGCTTTTTACTTCTCAGCTCAGGTTCGGTCCGATTCTCATAACCGGACTGTAAAATTTGTGAAAATTCGAGTTTATTCCCCTTGCCTTCCTGCGGGACATACCGTATAATGAATTTGACAAAAAATAAACAAGCAAGGAGTAATTTCTGATGGCAAATATCATCGCAAGCCCCACCCGGTATATTCAGGGCAAGGGAGAACTGAAAAACCTCTGCAAGCACGCCGAACGGCTCGGCTCCAAACTCTTTATCCTCACCAGCAATTCCGGGCGCGGACGCGTCGAACCCGCGATCTCCGAGGGCCTGAAGGAGGCGGAGTGCACTGCCCACTATGAGGTATTTCGCGGCGAATGCTGCGACAGCGAAATCAGCCGCCTCAAGGAGCTTTACCTCGCCTCCGGCTGTGACCTCGTCGTCGGCATCGGCGGCGGCAAAATCCATGACACTTCCAAGGCGATCGCTTACTACACCAAAAGCCCGGTTGTCATCGTTCCGACCATCGCCTCCACTGATGCGCCCTGCTCCGCCCTCTCGGTCATCTACTCCGACGCAGGGGTTTTTGACCGCTATCTCTTCCTTCCCGCCAGCCCCAACATGGTTCTGGTCGATACCGATGTCGTCAGTCAGGCTCCCCTGCGCCTGCTTGTCTCAGGCATGGGTGACGCACTGGCCACCTATTTTGAAGCCCGCGCCTGCCAGCGCTCCAACGCGACCAACTGCGTCGGCGGAAAAACAACTCTCGCCGCGATGCAGCTTGCGCGCCTCTGCTATGACACCTTGCTGGCTGACGGCGTCAAAGCCGCCCTTGCGGTCCAGAGCAAGGTCTGCACCAAGGCGGTCGAAAATATCATCGAAGCGAATACCTATCTTTCCGGCATCGGCTTTGAAAGCGGCGGCCTCGCAGGCGCGCATGCCATTCACAATGGTCTGACCGCGCTGGAAGAGACCCACGCCCTCTATCATGGTGAAAAAGTTGCTTTCGGCACGCTGGTCCAGCTGATGCTCGAGAACGCGCCCGAGGAAGAGCTGGAGGAAGTGATCGATTTCTGTATGGCGGTGGGACTGCCGACCACCCTCGCCGATCTCGGCGTCAAAGAGCCGGATTCCAAGCGTCTGATGGAGGTTGCCACCCTTGCGGCCGCCCCCGGGGATACGCTGGGCAACATGCCTTTCGAGGTGACCCCGCAGACGGTTTACGCCGCCATTCTTGCCGCCGATGCGGTCGGCCGCTATTACAAGGAAGAGGCATAAGCTCTGCTCCGCATTGATCCTGTATTTTTCCGGTGGACTTTCTTCCTTTTCAATGTTAAACTACTTTCAGAAAGATTTGAAAAGAGGTGTGCGCCTGATGCAGCAGTTGGACTTACAGGACGAGCTTTGCCGGACACGACAGCGGTTTCTGAAAAAACATCCCGGGCTGGAACAGTATCTCCGCCAGGAAAAGGCCCTTCTTCTGGTGCTGATGCTGTTTATCTGCGCGCACAAGCTTTCGGTGTTGTTCGCAGCCAGTTCGGAGCTGACGGTATCCGGCCTGATCGGCGCCATGCTCGGAATCGGCCTGCCCGCATTCTTTGCTTTGGCGGTGTACAGCGGAAGATGGCAGCACGGGCTTTTCTTCTTCCTGCTTGGGGGATATCTCGCCTGCGATCTGTTTGGCTTCGGCGTCACAACCCTTCCGCGGCTGCTGAATGGCTCGCTGGTTCTTGCGGGTTCTCCGCTCTGGCTCTACTGTCTGGCGCTGACTGAAGCGCTCTGCGCTGCGGTTTCGTTCTTTGCCGCCTGCTGGCTCATCCTCGTCCCGAAAAACCGCACCTTTGCCGAGCTGGCGCGCCGCATGAACATCGAATGCGGACGCATCGCGCGGGAATCCGGACAGCAGGACGGCTGAAGATCTTTCCCGCTGCGAGCCGCCGGACAGCAGAAACCCCGTATACAAAAAGGGCGCTGCAAAATGCACTTTGTGCATTTTGCAGCGCCCTTTTCCATCCTTAAATCGAAATATCGTTGGCGACGCGATACAGGTCCATGTCAATTCCTTTATGCATGGCCAGCGCTTCCTCGATGTCGAGATCGACCACCTTGCCGCCGCGGAAAACGACCACCCGTTTGCCGATTCCCTGCTCGATCAGCTCAACGGCGTGATGTCCCATCTGACTGGCAATCACCCGTTCTCTGGCGGTGGGGCTGCCGCCTCGCTGGACATAGCCGAGCACCACCGCATTGGTGTCAATCCCGGTCAGGCTTTCAATCTGCTCGGCAATGGCGGGAGCATGGCCGACGCCCTCCGCAACCATGACAATAAAGTTCTGCTTGCCCTGACGCAGAGAGGAAACCATCTTGGCGACGACATCCCGCTCGATGGTAAATTCAATCTCAGGAACCAGAACAGCCAGCGCACCACAGGCAATTCCCGCGTAAAGGGCGATATGGCCGGCATGCCGTCCCATCACTTCAATGACCGAGCAGCGGTCGTGCGACTGAGAGGTGTCACGTACCCGGTCAACCATCTGCACGACGGTATTGACCGCCGTATCAAAGCCAATCGTATACTCGGAGGAAGAAATATCGTTGTCGATGGTCCCCGGCAGTCCGATGCAGGGCAGGCCCTCGCGGCAGAGATCGAGAGCGCCGCGGAAGGTTCCGTCGCCGCCGATCGTCACCAGCGCATCGATCCCGGCCTTGCGGCAATTTTCCACTGCCTTTTTGATGTTGCGCTGCTCGGAAAACTCCGGACACCGCGAGGAGTAGAGGACGGTTCCGCCGCGCTGCAGGATATCGCTGACACTGCGCAGATCCATATCGTCCATATCATTGGCAAGAAGGCCCGAATAGCCGCGCCGGATTCCGACCACCGAAAAGCCTCTGTTGATCCCCATGCGCACCACGGCGCGGACCGCGGCATTCATACCGGGGGCATCCCCGCCGCTCGTCAAAACGCCGATTGTTTTACGTTCTTTTCCCATACCAGTCGATTCCTCCTATATTTTCGACGAAAACGTGAAAATCCATTTCGCATGATGGCAAGCCGTTTCCGTCACGATTCCACCAAAACAACGTTCTTTTCCCCGAGTTCCTCCCGCAAAACGCGCAGCAAAACACCACAGGTGCTGACCCAGAGGTTTCTCGGTGCAAGGACCAATTTCCGGTCCTGCTCAAAGTATACATAGACAGGGGTATCCCCGTCAAATACTGCGAGATATTTTTGTGACTTTATCCATTTTGGTGAGTTTTTTTCCTCCGCTTTTAGATATAATCCCGGCCGTTTTGCCTGGTTTTTCCTGTTAAGATGATTCCTTCCGTCATCTTTTTCTAACATCCTATCATCCGCAGGAGACTCCTTCCCGGACTGCTCTTCGGGAATCCTCATCTCAGAAAGGCGTTTGACCGCTTCAAGCCGCAGCTTGGGCTCCTCATCCTCCCGGAAGGAAAGCCGCCCCGAAAGCAGAACAATACTGTCCTCATCGGTCATCGGTCCGTACTGGGAAAGAATTTTCGGGAAGGCCAAAACTTCAATCGAGCCGCCGAGATCCTCTGCGGTCAGGTAGGCCATCGTATCTCCCTTTTTGGTAACGGCCAGCTTCTTCTTTTCAATGACCGCCGCGATCTGCACCGGTGCGTCATCCCGATAACGCTCGGACCGGTTCTCCGCCGCCTCCAGAATTTCGCTGATCGGCGCAACCGGCAGCGTTTCGATCAGCGCGCGGTAATCCTCGAGCGGATGCCCCGACACATAATAGCCGATTGACTCCTTCTCCATCTTGAGAAGCTGGGAACGCTCGAATTCCTCGGCGGGAGCGATCACAGCCTGATGGGCCTTTCCGTTTTCCGAAGTCGTTTCGAAGAGGTTGACCTGCCCCGCAAGATTGCTTTTCTGCACCTGTTCTACATCGGCCAGCAGCGAGTCCGAGGCGGCTAGCATCGCCCGGCGGGTCAGCCGGAAGCAATCGCAGGCACCGCATCGAATCAGCGTTTCCAGCGACTTGCGGCGAAGTTCGGCATCGTACATCCGGCTGCACAGGTCATAGAGATCGGCATAGGGCCCGTCCTGCTCCCTCTTTTCGATCAGCGCCCGCACCACCGCGCGCCCGAGATTTTTCACTGCGAGGAGGCCGAAACGAATCCGTTTTTCCCCGACTGCGGCGAAGCCCTCGACACTCTCATTGACATCGGGCGGAAGCAGACGGATACCTATCTTTTGGCATTCGTCGATATATGAGACCATCTTGGAGGTATGATCCAGCACACTGGTCAGCAGAGCCGCCATATATTCGGTGGGATAGTGGCATTTCAGATAAGCGGTTTGGTAGGCCACATAGGCATAGGCCGCCGCATGGGACTTGTTAAAGGCGTAGGAGGCAAAGGAACTCATCTCATCAAATATCGCGTTTGCGGTTTCTTCCGGAATCCCATTGGCGACGCAGCCGGGGCATTCCATGCTGCCGTCTTCACGGCGTAGGCCGTGGATAAAATGTTCCCGCTCCTGCTGCATGATCTTGTGCTTCTTTTTGCTCATCGCCCGGCGGACAAGGTCGGCCCGGCCGTAGGAAAAACCGGCCAGCTCGCGGCAGATCTGCATCACCTGCTCCTGATAGACGATGCAGCCGTAGGTCACATCAAGAATTTTGGCAAGCTTCGGATGCTTGTAGGTGACGAGACTCGGATTATGCCGGTTGCGGATATAGAGCGGGATGGAATCCATCGGGCCGGGGCGGTAGAGCGAAACGACCGCGATGAGATCCTCGAGGTGCTCCGGCCCAAGCTGCATCAGAACCTGCCGGATTCCGGCCGATTCAAACTGGAAAACGCCGGCCGTCGCTCCTTTGGAAAAAGCCCGGTAGGTCTCCGGATCGTCAATTGGGACGGCATCGGCGCGAAAGTCCGGCTCGCCCCTGCGCACCATCTTTTCGCAGTCCGCGATGACGGTGAGGTTGCGAAGCCCCAGAAAGTCCATTTTGAGCAGGCCCAGTTCTTCGAGGGTGGTCATCGGGAACTGGGTGACGATTGCACCGTCCCCATTTTGCAGCGGAACGTAATGCTCCACCGGCTCCTTTGAAATGACAACCCCTGCCGCGTGGGTCGAGGCATGGCGGGGCATCCCTTCGATGCTACGCGCCATGTCGATCAGCTCCCGCGCTGCCGGGTCCCCGTCATAGGCCTTTTTAAAATCCTTGGAACCGGAAAGCGCCTTGTCGAGGGTGATGCCCAGCTCCATCGGCACCAGCTTGGCGATCGCATCCACCTGCTGGTACCCCATTCCCAGCGCCCGGCCGGTGTCACGCAGCGCAGCGCGGGCCGCCATCGTACCAAAGGTGATGATCTGAGCGACATGGTCGGCGCCGTAGCGGCGCACTACATAATCGATCACCTCACTGCGGCGCACATAGCAGAAATCGATGTCAAAATCCGGCATGCTCACCCGCTCGGGATTCAGGAACCGCTCAAAGATCAGGTGGTATTTGATCGGATCGATGCCGGTGATGCCAATGCAGTAGGCGGCGAGGCTTCCCGCTCCCGAACCCCGTCCGGGTCCTACCGGGATTCCCTGACTTTTGGCATAGGCCACAAAATCATGAACAATCAGGTAGTAATCGATATATCCCATCTTTTCGATGACCGAAAGCTCGTATTCCAGCCGCTCGACCACCTCGGGAGCAGGATTCTCACCGTAGTGGAGGCGCAGACCCGCATAGCACCCCGATCGGAAATATTCGCGGTTATCCCGCCCGTCGGGAGCGGTGAAATAGGGCAGCTTCAGCTCTCCGAAGGTAAATTCGAGGTTGCAGCGGCGCGCAATCTCAACGGTATTGTCGAGCGCCTCCTCAAAGCCGGGCAGCGCCGCCGCCATCTCATCGCGGGATTTTACATAAAATTCGTCGGTTGCGAACTCCATGCTCGGATTGTCAACCGTTGTGTTTGTCTGGATGCAGGTCAGGACATGCTGCATCCGGTGGTCCGCCTTTGTGATATAGTGGCAGTCGTTGGTCGCTGCCAGCTTCACCCCCAGCTCGCCCGCCAAGCGGCGCAGCAGCGGCAGAATCCGCCGCTGCTCCTCAATGCCATGGTTCTGCACCTCGATATAATAATCTTCCGTCCCGAAGATCGCGAGGTAGCGCTGAGCCGCCTCCTTCGCGCCGGCATAATCCCCCGCGGCAAGCAGCCGGGGAATCTGCCCCGAAAGGCAGGCGGAAAGGCAGATCAGCCCCTCCGATTTTTGAGAAAGCAGCTCAAGGTCGATCCGGGGCTTCTGATAAAAGCCGTCGATGCATCCCCGGCTGACCAGAGAAATCAGATTTTGATAGCCGGTCATGTTTTTGCAGAGCAGCACCAGATGATGGGGAGAGGAATCGATGCGGTGCACCCGGTCCTGCATCGTCCGGGGTGCGACATAGACCTCGCATCCGATGACTGGCTTGATGCCGATCTCCTTTGCCTTCTTATAAAAATCGATCACCCCGTACATCACACCGTGGTCGGTAATGGCCATGGCGGGCTGTCCGAGGCTTTTGGCATATTCCAGCACCCGGTCGATCCGGCAGGCGCCGTCGAGCAGGCTGTATTCGGTATGAAGATGGAGATGGACAAACGGTTTCATGGCTGCTCCTCCCCTTCGCGCAGGCGCCGCGCCGCCTGTGCAATCTGCTGCAGGCGGTGATTGACCCCGGACCGGCTCAGCCCCGCATAGCCCGACAACTCCGAAAGGGAGGCGTCAGGATATTGTTCGCGCAGGACCGCCACCGACTGCGCCGGCGCGGGCAGCGACAAAAGCGCACCCGTATTCCGCAGCAGGGCAATATCGGCGAGCTGCTGTGAAGCAGCCCGCACCAGCTTATCAATATTGGCCGTCTCGCAGTTGGTCGCCCGGTTGGCGCGATTGCGCAGATCCTTATAGACCTTTGTTTCCATCAGCTCAAGGGAGCAGTGGGGGGCGCCCATCATGGTCAGCAGATCCTCGATCTGCTCGCTTTCCTTAAAATAGAGCACCGTTTCTCCGCGCCGCACCGAGGATTTCGGCGGATACCCCGCGAGGCTCAACTCCTCAAAGAGCAGGTCGGCAAGTCCGCCGCCGGGCGGCAGAAGCTCCATATGATAGCTCTTGGCGGGCTCGCTGGCCGTCCCGCAGACGAGAAACGCACCGGCAAGAAAAGCCGGGAAAGACTCCCCCTCGATCAGTTCACGATTGACCCGGCCGGGGGCATGTCCGAAAGAGGCGAGCAGCCTTTCACAGAGCTGCGGGTCGGAAAGCTCCACGGTATAGAGCGGCTGGCCGCGCAGCGTCTTCTGCTCCGAAAGGGACGGGCGCGCCCCCACCGCATCCCGGATGGCCCAGCCGCAGAGCTTCGAGACGGCGGGATGCTCGGTCGCCGCTTCGATTCCCTGTGGTCCGAACCGGCGGCCAAACAGCAAAAGACCGTAGCAGAACGCCCTGTAATGGGGCTTTCTGGCCGGCCGGCTCTGAAAAATTTCTTCCTTGATTTTGGCTGAAAAGGACAACGCAACCTCTCCTGATCTTTCTGGCATCAGCGCTTGACATCCCGGTGCATCAGCGCCACTGTTTCTCCCTTTCCGTCGAGCTCCGCGGCAAGCCTGCGCGCAAAGGAAACCGAACGGTGATGCCCGCCGGTGCAGCCGAAAGCGATCACAAGACTGCTTTTTCCCTCCCGCTGGTAAAGCGGCAGAGAATACTCGAGCAGCGACCGGACCCGGCTGTAAAGTCCGCCGGCCTCCTCAAAGGAAAACACATAATCATAGACCGGTGCATCGCATCCGGTCAGGGAGCGCAGCGAGGGAATGTAAAAAGGATTCGGCAGGCAGCGCACGTCAAAAACCAGATCGGCGTCCGCCGGAACCCCATGCTTATATCCAAACGACAGAATCGTAATCTTCATCGACGACTCCTCGGGATTTCCGAACAGGGCGATAATCCGCTCCCGGAGCTGCGCCGCGCTCAGATTCGAGGTGTCGAGCAGGTAGTCGGCATGTTCGCGGACCGACGCCAGAAGCTGCCGCTCCACCACCAAAGCCTGCGCCAGCGTATAAACCTCCCCGTGGATCAGGGGATGAGGGCGGCGCGTTTCCTTGTAGCGGCGCAGCAACACGTCGTCGGCCGCATCGAGGAAAAGAACCTTGACCGCATATCCCGCCTCCGCGAGCGTTTGTACCGACTCCCCTACATCGCCCGAATAGGCGTTGCTGCGGACGTCGAGCACCGCGGCAAACCGTCCCGCCCGGCCCGCTTTCCGGCACCGTTCGAGGAAATCGAGCAGCAGCTCCGCCGGAATGTTATCGAAACAGAAATAGCCGATATCCTCCAGCGTGTGAATAGCCTGTGATTTGCCCGCGCCCGAAAGCCCGGTGACAATCAAAAGTTCCATCGATTCTCTCCTTTACGGCTCCGGCCGTGAGCCCAACAGCTGAACCTCCGGCTCAAGCAGAATGCCGGTCTGGCGGAACACCTCGGCCTGCACCCTCTCGAGCAGATCTCTGACATCGCGGCAGGTGGCGCCGCCGGTGTTGATGACAAACCCGGCGTGCTTTTCGCTCACTCTGGCCCCGCCCACCGAAAAGCCCTTGAGCCCGCAGGAATCGATGAGGGCGGCGGCATAGCCTTCCTTCGGACGTTTAAATGCGCTCCCCGCGCTCGGATAATCCAGCGGCTGCTTCTCGACGCGCTTTCGCAGCGTTTCCGCCATCTTTGCATCGATCTCCTCCGGGTTTCCCGACGAAAGGGAAAACACCGCTGAGCAGACAATTTCCCCGCCCGCAAATCGGCTGGTGCGGTATCCGAACCGCGCGCCGGCGGCATCGGTTTCAAACGGCTCCCCTTCCGGAGAAAGGGCCTCTACACGGGTCACCACGTCCTTCGTCTCCCCGCCATAGGCCCCGGCGTTCATCCGCACCGCGCCGCCGACGCTGCCCGGAATCCCCCAGGCAAATTCCAGCCCGGAAAGGCCCTCCTGCCGGGCAAAGCGGCAGAGCTGCGAAAGGGTGGCTCCCGCCTGCGCGAAAAGCGCGTCACCCTGCCGCACAATCCGACTCATCGGCGCTCCGAACGCAATGACCGCGCCGCGCACCCCTTCATCGGCGACCAGCAGGTTGGAACCGTTCCCCATCAGGAAAAAGGGAATCTCCTGCTCCCGGCAGGCGGCAAGGACCGCCGCTGTCTGCTCCCGGTCCGACGGAGATACAAAAAGCTCCGCGGGGCCACCGATTTGAAACGAGGTGTGCCGGCTCATCGGCTCTTCGCAGAGGCAGGCACAGCCCAAGGCGTCAAGCCGTTCCTTCAATCGCTCTGTCCGGTTCATCCAAATCTCTCCCGCCGTTCAATTTACTGCCAGTAGCTGTGCAGCTCGGGCATCACCTGCGGAGGAAGGTCATCCTCCGGCATGCCCAGACTCTTCATCAGCGCGTGCGGCGCGCTGTATCCGAGCTTTTTCAGCCGCAGGTTCATCGTGGCCGCCTCGATGATCACCGATAGGTTGCGCCCCGGTTTGACCGGTACAGTGACACAGGGAATCGGGATTCCCAAAATATCCATCTGAGGGTTATCCACCCCAAGCCGGTCGTAGGCTTTTGTCTCATCCCAGAGTTCAAGCTGGACGATCATCAGGATCCGCTCGGCGATTTTGACCGCCCGCATCCCGTACATTCTGCGCGCATTGATTACGCCGATGCCGCGCAGCTCCATAAAGTGCCGGATGTTCTCCGGCGAAGTTCCGACCAGCGTATGGGCGTTGATCCTGCGGATTTCCACCGCATCATCCGCCACCAGCCGGTGGCCCCGCGCAATCAGCTCGATCGCCGTCTCGCTTTTGCCCACCCCGCTGTCGCCGAGAATCAGTACGCCGTCGCCGTAAATCTCCATCAACACACCGTGGCGGGTAATCCGGGGGCCGAGATCGACGTTGAGCTGCGAGATCAGCGCCGACATAAAGTCACAGGTGTTGTCAGAAGTGCGCAGCAGCGGGATATTCTCGTGGCGCGCGGCATCCAGCAGCATCGGCGGAACTTCAAGCGAGCGGGTGACAACCATGACCGGAGGGCGCAGCGCGCAAAGCCGCTCACAACGTTCGACCGCAGTTCCATGTTCAAGCAAATGGATAAAGGTAATCTCGCTTTTTCCGAGAATCTGCACACGGTGATGATCGAATACGTCAAAAAATCCCGCGAGCTGGAGTCCCGGACGGTTAACCTCCGTGCTCGAAACCTTGATTTCCTCCGCGGGGCGGGGCAAAAAAATCGTTTCCAATTTAAAATCCTGGATCATCTTGGCCAGAGAAATATCAAATTTACTGGTCATCGTGTAAGCACCCGCTCTCATCATTTGTATGGTATTTCCTATTATACTAGAAGCTGTCTCTGATTTCAAATACAATCGGCGGGCGGGCGGTATCTGCAAGAAATCTTTCTCCGATTCTATATTTTTTCCCATCCCCGTGGTATAATGTGAACACTTGACGCACCGGGCCTATAAAATTGCGGTACGTTTCATAAAAGCTTATACCGGTGCTGACGGTTATTATTAGGAAGATTTTTACATAAATCATATCAGGAGGCAGATCCATGAGAATCGCGATCTTTGTAGAGACCTATCTTCCCTATCTCAACGGGGTGGTCACCCATGTGAAAATCCTGCGGGAAGGGCTGATTCATAACGGACATGAAGTCCTGATCGTCACCGCCGACAAGACGGTCAAAGAACATGTGCTCGAGGGCGGCGTCCTGCGCTGTCCCGCGCTTGAGGTCAAAAAAATCTATGGCTATGGACTTTCCAGCCCGATCAGCCTGACCCTCATGAAGCGGATCAAAGAATTCCGCCCCGATGTGATCCACATTCAGCAGGAATTTTCCATCGGTCTCGCCGGAGTCAGGGCTGCGCGCGCCCTGCATCTGCCCCTCATCTACACTCTGCACACCATGTATGATGACTACATCTATTATATTGCGCCCGGCCCGCTGACCGGAATCGCACGGAGAGTATCTCACAACTATGTGCGCTTTATCGCCCGCCGCGCCGACATCGTTACCAGTCCTTCAAAGAAGTGCCTTGATTATCTCTCAAACGCCGGAGTGCACCGCAAGGTGTATGTCATTCCGAACTCGGTGGAGCTCGACGATTACAGCGAAACGGCCACCACTCCGGAACAGCGCGCCGCGATTCGCGAGCGCTACCACATTCCCGCCGACGCTTTTGTCACCTGCTTCTGCGGGCGGATCGGGAAGGAGAAAGGCGTTGACAACCTCATTAAGCTCTGGCATTCCCAGTGCGGCGGCGATCCCAGCTTCTACCTGATGATTATTGGAGAGGGCCCCTTTCGCAAGGAACTGGAGGCGCTCGCTCAGAGCTACGGTCTGGGCGACCGGATCATCTTTACCGGAGCGGTCCCCCACGAGCAGGTATCTCCCTATTATGCCTGCTGCAACGCCTACGCCACCGCTTCCCTCTCGGAAATGTACTCAATTTCAATGCTGGAGGCGCAGGCCTCCGGCCTGCCGGTTGTTCAATGGCTCGATCCCGACAATGTCGATCAAATCAAGGTCGGAGTCAACGGCTACCTTTTCGAGACGGCTGAAGAATTCGGCAGGATCATCCATCAGCTTGCTGCCGTGACCCCCGAACAGCGGATTGAGCTGGCCAAACGGGTTCGCGATTCGGTCAAGGAGCGCAGCAGCGACTCGATCGCAAACTATCTGCTCGACCTCTACCAGCAGGCAATTAACAAGCACCGGTAAAAGACAGGGCGATCAAACCATGTTTGGAACACGCGGGATGCGCCGGTGCGAAAATTGCATGACGCCGGCTCGTTTTGCAGGAGACATCGGGCCGTTTACGCATCAGGGCCGCGCCCAGGCGGAGGCTACCTCGTTCTCGCCGCTGGGAACAGGGATACGGGGTTTGACACTGTTTTCCGCTCCGGTTCCTTTTCCCGCTGCCCAGCCGGGCGGCATGACCGGGCGGAGGGTGCACCGTTCACTGTGCTCAACCCCTGCCAGCAAAAGGGTTGGATTGCTCCCCGGCATAACCGGTGGATGTCAGATACACAAGCCGAAGGGCGGGCCGCAGAAAAATTTCTGCGGCCCGCCCCTTTTTTTCGAACAAGCGCCCATTATTGATACAGCGCGGTCCGGCGGCCGGCCGGGAAATAACGGTAGGGCAGAACCGACGGCTCGCCCCCGCGATACGCTTTGAGCAGCGCAGGAGAAATCCGGGCCGTCAGCAGCGTTTCCTCCTGTGAAAAATTCTCGCAGACAACCTCGCCGTCCGGGTCAAAGAGGACGGTGCCGCCCGAAAAATGTCCGCCGATTCCATTGCCGCCCACCAGATTACAGCAGCCGAGATAAACCCGGTTGTCATATGCCCGGGCGGGCAGATACTTCATCCACGTTTCTCGGCGCAGGGAATCCTTCGGAGAGGCGAAAGGAGCCAGTACCAGCTCCGCGCCCTTCAGGGAAAGAGTTTCCACCAGCGCCGGATAATGGGTGTCATAGCAGACAGCCATGCCGATCACGCCCTGTGCGGTTTCAAATACCGGCAGCCTGTCCCCCGCCGAAATCCATCCGGCCTCTTTCCCGCCGAGATGGGTCTTGCGGTAAAACCGGCGGATTCCATCGGGCCTGCAGAGCATCTGGGTAATAAACACACGTCCATCCGGCGCCCGCTCGAGCAGGCCAACCGCAATCAGAAGCCCCAGTTCCCGCGCGAGGGCGGCAAGCCGCAGGCAGGGCGTGGAATCAAGCGGGAGGGCAAATTCCCTCGCACGCTCGGTGCAGTATCCGGTCAGCGCGCCCTCCGGAAAGCAGAGAAGATCCGCGCCCGCTTCCTCCGCGCGGCGCGCATAGGCGATCATCTTTTCAAGATTCCCGCGCTGATCAAGACAGGAGCTTTCAATCTGAGCGAGGGCCAGAGTACATTCGGTCATTGCATTTCTCCTTCAAACAGGATTGGGAAGGGGACGGTTGATCCTCCCGATCAGCCGGCCCCGCTTTCCTTTCTTATTTCTTTCTGCCCAGCAGCCGGATCAGATACAGAAAGAGGTTGATAAAGTCGAGGTAAAGTTCCAGCGCCGAATAGATGGAGGCCTTATCGAGCAGTTCCTGATTTCCTTCAAAGGCATAATAAAGGTCCTTCGTCTTTTTGGAATCATAGGTGGTGATTCCGAGAAAGATGGCGACACCGGCCAGACAGATCATCGTGTCAAAGCTGTCAAGCCGCAGAAACAGATTGATTACCTGCATCACAATCAGGGCGAGCAGTCCAAAGATGACCAGAGACCGGAAGCCGGAAACATCACGCCGGGTAATCAGCCCCGCCACCGCCATGCAGCCAAAAAAGAACGCCGAAACGCCGAAGGCCAGCATTGCAACGCCCGCTCCATAGGCCGCCAGCACCGCTCCGATGGTAATGCCGGTCAGCGCGGAATACATGACGAAGACCGCGCGGCAGGCATTGACCGATATTTTGGTCAGTCGTGCGCTGAGAAAAATCACAAGCCCCAGCTGGGCCACCAGAAGAACCAGAGAAAGCATTGGAACGGAATAGAAGAAAAACACCAGATTGCTGGCGTAGAGGGTCATACCGACCGCAAAGGTAATCGCAAGACCAAAGAACATCCAGAGATAGGTCTTGGCGACATGTTTATAAAGCGGATTTCGGCCGCGCTCCGCCTCAAGGGTAAGCTCATCGTTCGGGAACATAGAAACTCCTCCTTCATGTCCGGGGTGTGCCCGGGAAATTCGCGGGGCATAATGAGAGAAACCTTTTTGCAGGAAACTCCTGACGGTATTATATTATCACAGGCAGCGCAATCCTGCAAGAGACGGGGGCTTCGGTATCCGGTCGAAGTGAAGCCTGTGCATCGAAAGCATGGATTTCTCCAGTCCTCAAAGGGAGTGATGCCGGGTTGCTTCTCAAAAGGCCAAATAACTTTTCGCCTGCACCGCAGGCCGCCTGTCTCTCCACTCCTTATCTCCCCGCCCATCCGCTCTGCCCCGGCAGGCGGTGCCCGGGCGAAGGGCGGCACTGCTCATGCACCTCAACCGCTAAAACAGTGGTTCTGTCCTGCTTCGCTCCTGTGTCTTTCGGATTCATTGCCGTTTTGCTGTGCTCAAGCCTGTTGGAGAAAGCATATTTCTGTTGACCGCCGACTGCCCTCCACGCAATACAGAATCAGCGTCTGAATAACTCCGGCCTTCACTGCGCTGCGGCAGAGTAAAATTCCCGCCGCGAATTGGTCGCGGCGGGAATTTTCAAATTTTACACCTGCTCAAGAGCCTGTGCAATATCGGCAATCAAATCGCGGGAATCCTCCAGCCCGCAGGAGAAACGGACCAGATCGGGCGAAACACCGGCGGCCGCCAGCTCCTCATCATTCATCTGGCGGTGTGTCGCGGAGGCGGGATGCAGGCAGCAGGTCCGCGCATCGGCCACATGGGTTTCAATCGCGGCGAGTCTGAGGTTTTTCATAAAGGCTTCAGCAGCCCCGCGGCCTCCCTTGACTCCAAACGACACGACGCCGCAGGAACCGTGGGACAGATATTTCTGGGCCAGCTCATGATAGCGGTCCCCCGGCAAGCCGCAGTAGCGAACCCATGCAATCTTCGGATGGCTCTGGAGAAATTCGGCGACCGCCTGTCCGTTTTCGCAGTGGCGCGCCATCCGGACGTGGAGACTCTCCAATCCAAGATTCAGGAGAAAAGCGTTCTGCGGCGACTGAATGGAACCAAAATCGCGCATCAGCTGTGCGGTGGCCTTGGTAATGAAAGCGCCGCCGAGTCCAAACCGCTCGGTATAAGTCACGCCATGGTAGCTGTCATCCGGCGTGGTGAGACCGGGATACTTATCGGCATATTTGGTCCAGTCGAACTTTCCGGAATCGACGATGCAGCCGCCTACACCCGCACCGTGGCCGTCCATATATTTGGTGGTCGAATGGGTGACAATGTCGGCGCCCCATTCAAAGGGGCGGCAGTTGACCGGGGTAGCAAAGGTATTATCAATAATCAGCGGCACGCCATGCGCGTGGGCGGCATGGGCAAACTTCTCGATATCCAGCACGGTGAGGGCAGGGTTGGCGATTGTCTCGCCAAAAACCGCCTTGGTGTTGGGGCGGAAGGCGGCCTCCAGTTCCTCGGCAGTGCAGTCAGGATCGATGAAAGTAAAGTCGATCCCCATCTTTTTCATTGTCACCGAAAACAGGTTATAGGTTCCCCCATAGATCGCAGTGGAAGAAACCACATGATCGCCACAGTTGGCGATGTTGAAAACCGAATAGAAGTTAGCGGCCTGTCCGGATGAGGTCAGCATGGCGGCGGTCCCGCCTTCCAGCTCGCAGATCTTGCCGGCAACCGCATCGTTGGTAGGGTTCTGAAGACGGGTGTAAAAATAACCGCTGGCCTCCAGATCAAAAAGCTTTCCCATATCCTCGCTGGTAGCATACTTAAAGGTCGTGGACTGGACAATCGGGATTTGACGGGGCTCTCCATTTCCGGGAGTATAGCCCCCCTGGACGCAGACGGTATTAATCTGATAGCTGCTCATGGGTGTTTCCTTCTTTCCTGTTGGATTGGCGCCGGCGCGGTTCCGAGCCTCAAGCCGGTCGTTAAATGCGACTTTGGGTATCATTATAGCATCGCTTTTGCGGCGAAACAAGGGATTCGTCCGAATCCGGCGGAAATATCCTGAAAATTTTCCGACCTCTGCGCGAAAAAAATGCACTGTTTAGAGCTATACTGCCAGTTATAAACAATTTCAACCATCTTTTCAACATGTGCACTGTAAAATGGCTTGTCTTTGCCGTTGAGGAAATAAATTCTTAACAAATTTAAGAGCTATTCTTCAAAAAGCGTTTCATCTCTGTTCCAAAAACAAACGATTTTCTGAAACTATACTGAAAGTCAAACCCCAAAATCGGAAAAAGTTCGTGGATTGATTACTTTTCAGGAAATTTGCGGGTTTGCAAACATATCGGTCAGGAAACTCATTGGGATAAAGTCAGTTGTGAAACCTTATGGGAAGGCCATTGGAACAGTGGCCGCAGACAAGAAGCCATTTGTTAAATTCGTCAAATGACTAGAAGTTGCGAAAATCATAGAAACGCTTTTCATTCCTGCGATGGCTTTATTCAGCCTTTTCCACTATTCCCGATGGTGTGAGGGTGAAGTAATTTATCACTGATTTCAAGGCCTTCTGCGGCTGGCTCAAACCATACTGCAATGTCACTCTTGCTGTTGAAAAGCAACGATTTGCTGGTTCAAAGCGGCTGTCTGTTTAGATACATTTCAAAGGAAAAGGACACGCTGCTGCATAAAAGAGGATACAGCAGCGTATTTCACGATATCATCTTTCCTTTTATGAGGATTGCTTCTTTCCCATCCCTCTTGGTTTCGATCTTCAGGCGCTTAATAAGGCTGTTTGGGAAATACAGACTTTCTCATCTGTCAGAAGAGCAAATAATCCGGAGCTATCTTTGGCAGAAAAACAGTTCGGATCATATCGGTTTGTCCGATTGAAATAGAAGGATGCCCGTCCCCCGTTATGCCCAATAACAACAACTGCTGCCGGAGAGCAAGGGCGCATCTATGAGGAAAGCGTGGATTCCTACCGCACGCTGAGAGAGCGAAACGGACGAATGGCCAACCCACGGGCCGCACTCAACCAGCTCCCCCATAGAACGGGTGTTTCTATGCACGAAAACTATAGAAAATAAAAACATCCGGTCTTTCGACCGGATGTTTTTATTTTCAGCAGTGCGGTAAAATCACTTTTGGAGTCTGCGCGTTCAGTACCCTCCGCATGACATGGACCGCTTTCTCTTTTGGGGATGACAGAAAATTTTTAGGGCCGAAGGCGGAAAAGCCGATGTCAAGAGGGGTGTACGTCTATAAAAAACGAGTTAAAGCAATCGCTTTAACTCGTTCTTGGTGCAGTTGAGCAATCCAAATCCGAACCTGTTTTCTGATCGGCTAATGCGGTTTTGAGGTCATCAAAAGTGCTGGTCGTTGTCCCTTCCTTGTAGTTGAAGGTTATCACCATTTTGTCATCGTACAGGAAAATCGCGTTGATAAAAGTATCAATCAGTATCTTGCGATGGGATTTCTGCCGTACATCCAGCTTGCGGAAGCGGTGGAGCCAGAAGGTCATAAACTCGGCGCTCACCTTAGGCTTCGCCAATTTCTCGCAGGCAATCTTGGTTTCCAGTTCCTCTTTCGTAGCTTCTAGTTCTTCCAGACGGCCTTTCGTGGACTTGGTTAAAATCCCCTGCTGGATGGCGTTCAAGAGGTTTTGAATGGCTGTGTCCGCCTCCCGCAGCTGTTGTTCATAGAGCGGCAAGTTTACATTCTCCCTGTCCTGCAAGTCCATCAGCATAGACACAATGGCCTCAATCGCTTTATCGTCCATCACCATCTTCATGGTTTCGCTGACCACCAAATCTTCAATCCATTCTTTCTTGACGGACTTCTTGTGGCACTCGGCACGCTTCTTTTTCACCGACACGCACTTGTAGTAGTGATGGACATTCCCCGTGTGGCTGGTACCGCTCTCGCCGCAGAGATAGGCCCCGCAGTAGCCGCAGAACAGCTTGGTCGTCAACAGATAATCGTCTTCGGCCTTGTGACGGGCCGGGGCCTTCTTGTTCTTCGCCAGCTTCTCCTGCACCCGGTCAAAGAGGTCTTGGGGAACAATGGCGGGAATGCCGTTTGGCACTACAATGTCCCGGTAGGTGTATTCTCCGATATAGCGGCGGTTGTTCAAAAGGTGCTGGACGCTGTTGCAGGTCATCTTCTGGCCCCGTGTGTTCTTCACACCCTGCTCGTTGAGCCAGTCTCGAATGGCTGTCATGGTGGCTCCCTCGTCGTAACGCTGGAATGCCTCTCGGACAAAGGGAGCGGTAAGCGGGTCAAGCTGAAAGCACTGGTCGCTGTCAATCAGATAACCAATAGGACGGGTTCCACCGTTGTACTTAGATTTCAAGGCGTTCTCCGTCGTGCCCCGGACTACCTTTTCGGACAGATCTGCGGAGTAGTATTCAGCATATCCCTCCAAGACGCTTTCCAGAATGATACTCTCGGCCCCGTCTGAAATAACCTCGGTAGCAGATACCACCTTGACCCCGTTCTTTTTCAGAGCGGTTTTGTAGCGGGCGCTGTCGTAGCGGTTGCGGGCAAACCTATCCAGCTTCCAAACGATAATCATATCGAACAGGCGCTTGCCGCTATCTTTAATCATGTTCTGAAATTCTGGGCGGTTGTCGGTCTTAGCGGAAAAGGCACGATCTATGTAGTGGCGCAGGATGGTGATACCGTTCTTCTCGGCAAAGGCAGTACACTCCCGGATTTGCCCCTCAACACTTTCTTCTCGCTGATTGTCTGAGGAATAACGGGCGTAAATAACTGCGTTCATTTTCTTCAACCTCCTTGTTTCTACGCATTTCAAAGCCGTTTTGGCGGTCAGCCTAAGGAATTATATTACCGTAGTGCTGACACACCGCCAGAAGCCGCATAGTACTTCGCCTTTTGCGTCTGAAATGCGTAGATATGATACTGATTGGTGGGTGCAAGCAGCTTTCTGCTTGCACCCACTTGGTTACTGCACAACAAAACTGGGGAATGACGTCAAGGGCGCGAAGCGTTCATTTTGACCCTTGCACGGCATTCCCCGGCTTTGCTATTTCTTCGTAATGGCCTGCATCAACTTACTTTGTAAACGACCTTTCATATATGGGTCTACCTGCTTATGGGTCTGCCCGCTTTCATCGACTATTGTCTGCAAACACAGCTTGTTGATATAAGCATCATAGTGCTGCAAAATCTGTTCCATCGCATCGGCCTCTCCTGCGCGGGCTGCCTCGATAACAGATAGAAGCGGTGGGGGCTTGTATTTGCCGCTTGATTTTTTCATGGAAGTTTCTCCGTCAGTTGTTCCCGCATATTCCGCAAAATACTTGTACGGCGGCGCTGAATGGCGCTTCTGGAACAGCGCATCCTCCTGCCGATTTCCCGATCGTTCAGTTCCAGCACAAAGCGCAAAATCAAAAGTCGTCGCTCTGACTGCGGTAGCTTCTCAATGATATTTGCCAACTGCTCATTGCTGATTTGCAGGGTATAACCATCCGCTGAAAAGGTTATGTAATCGCTGGGATACTGATCTGTCGTGCAGATTCTGTCTACAATCGGCTGCGGCAAATAATTCAGAGATACCAGCCATTTGTTTTGACAGGAAAATTCCCGAAAACAGTCCAGCATTGCATGGCGCAGGACAACTTTGCAGAAGGAGTCAAAGCGGTGGCGCTCCGCAGTATCTTCATTGATCATCATGGGATTCTCCTTTGCATAACGGCTGCAAGCGGTCAATTCTCCCTGCCTGAATATCTGAAATATGCTGCTTTATTTTTTCTTCGGGCCAGTCCCACCAGTTAATTTGCAGTAAGGCCCCGATGGTATCATCCGAGAAGCGTTTGCGGATTGCTTTAGCGGGAACGCCGCCGACAATCGTATAAGGCGGCACATCTTTTGTTACGACGGCGCGAGTACCGATGATTGCGCCATCTCCAATGGTAACACCAGACAGAATCACCGCCTCATATCCAATCCACACATCGTTGCCGATGATAATATCGCCTTTATTGTCCCATGCGCTTGTTATGTTCTGGACATCCAGTCCCCATTCCTCAAAAAAGATCGGGAACGGATAGGTGGACAAGGATGCTTGTGTATGATTGGCGCTGGTGAACAAAAACTTTGCCCCGCAGGCAATAGAACAGAATTTTCCAATGATAAGTTTGTCATGGTTGATCGGATAGTGGTACAGTACATTGTTCTTCTCAAACTGCCGTGGGTCATAGACAAAGTCGTTATACATAGTAAAGTTCCCGACAAGGATGTTGGGATTTTTGATGACATTTTTCAGATATACGGTTGCGTGGTCGTTGGTGCGAGGATAAATGTTCTCTGGATTCATGACGTTCCCTCCTCTCGAAGTTATGAGATCTCGTATCTCCCAATCCGTGAAAAATGGTTGTTCTCCACATAGTAAACAGCGTGTTCCTTTGCCGAATAGACGAAAGAAACTCTGGTGGCCCAGATCCCTTCCTGCCGGACGGCCTGAAGTACAGAAAACGCATCAGTGACAGTAAACTGCTTTCCGTAAGTGTTCAGAAGTTGAGCAGCCCTTTCGTATCGGTCATCTCCCGGCACAAGAAAGGGCATTGTGCTTTCGGGTGCAAGGACAGAGTAATTGGTAATCAGCGAGTAGCGCCCATGATCTTCCCGCCAGCCAATACCCGGTTCAACAATCAGAGTGCGGCCCTGCCTGTCGGACAACATGGCCTGCATGGTGGCATCCGGAGCATAGACGATCTTCCGTTCCTGTACGATTTGCAGTGCATCGTCAAAGCTGATTTTTGCCTGCACAAACTGTTCTGTCAGGTCTGCGATTGTCATGCAGTTTTTGGAATCCTGATAGGCCCCTTCCGGGTTTCCGTGAACATACAACAGGGTTCCGACATTTCCGTTGCGGTTCACGCCGTGATAGGAATGACGCACCCCATCGGGCCGTAGGATGCCGATATAAAAGCGGTCTTTTTCTGTTATGATTTTGTGATCCCATACGGCAAGGTCAATCTCAAAATTGAAGCCGGTGATGGTATCTTCACCTCGGTAAACAAATCGAGTACACATGGTTTTTTCCTTTCTTGTGATGTATTTGTTGTTTTTATCGTACTGCCGATACGAACGCTTTTCCATCCACCAGACAATACCGAATCAATCTGTATCAAACAAAAAGCAGGGGTTGCATTTCTGCAACCCCTGCCGGTTCATTTTTGATAAATGATTTTACGAATGGCCGATACGGATAGGAAGTATTTTTCCGCTAACGCCTCCATAGAGGTTCCGTTCTGAAACTCCTCTACGATTTGGCGGTTTCGTTGCTGTAATTCCTGCCGGTAGCCCGAAGCTTCTCCCCATCGTTTTTGCTGCGCTTGATCGGCGGGAACATAAAGATAGCCCCCTTGAATATAGCTTTGCAATTCCTTGACCAGCGCATCGGGAAGAAGATTTTTTGCATTGATGTATTTCATGCAGGCTTCCTCCTTGAGATAATCGTCAAGCAGCAAAGCCAGCATATTGATTATGCGACGATTTTTACTCCATGCAAACGTCGCAATCCACTGGCTTTGCATGGAGCCGCACTTCGTTGAGTTTTGTCATCCGACACCACTTCTTTCTGTTTCATAGCATCTTTATCATACCACGCAACTTGAAATCGCTCAACGATTTTTTGTAAATAGCGGGTAGAAACGTCTAGTTTGAACGTATTATTAGCGAAGCAATCAAGAGAGGGTTTGGGATACTCCCAACAAGAAAAAATCTCCACACCGGCAGCAGGCCGAAAACGGAGATTTTATGGGAGTGTAGCCACACTCCCTATGCTTGCTCTCTTTTAGTTCACCCGGAATGGAAAGGAAGGGGATGTGGGATTTTGTAGCGGAATTTGAAGGAGTATGGTGGAAGGCGCAAAGCCTCCGACGGATTGACAGCAGCAATGTGACCAGTAACTTGAAGCTGACAGACCGGATGGAGGGATTCTTTGGGCCGAAGGAAAAAGCTAATCAATAATACCACCATACCACAACATCAGATCGAGGCCATTGCCCGTTGCATTTTACCTGACATTCTGACTTTCTATGAGTGCGAGGAGGGGCAGAGAGAGTTTGCAGCGTGGCAGGCACAGCAAGTGAAAGGTGAAATACAAGGAGGGCAAATGGAAAAAACCGCATAAAAATAACAAAAGCGGGGCGGCCCGAGACCATCCCAAATTTTGTGTAAACCTCCGATGTGGTGTAGAATAGAAGCACCACATCGGAGGTTTTACATATGACCAGAAAGAATCGTACCCCAGAAGAAAACGCCCGGCGGGAGAAAATCCGCGAACTGCTGCAGATGGCAAACATCGGCAGCATGGATGACATTCAGAGCCTGTTTAAGGAGGCAATCTCAGAATTCATGGAGAATGGCCTGGAAGCAGAGCTGGATGATGAACTGGGCTACAGCAAGTATGACTACAAGAATAAGGACACAGATAACAGCCGCAACGGGCACAGTAATAAAACACTGCGGACCAGCTTTGGAGATGTAGCGGTATCGGTGCCTC
>FORK01000036.1 GCA_900113995.1 Ruminococcaceae bacterium D5
CACTTCCTCCTCCAGCCGGCGTTCTGATTTGATGCCATATAGATAGCCCACCAGAAGCATCTTGAACATACAGACGGGATCCACAGATGGACGCCCGATAGAGGGATAATATGGTGCAAGCAAGTCGTATATGAACTCGAAGGATATGATCCGGTCAATTTTTCGCAATAAATGGTTCTCTGGGATCAAGGATTCCATATCCATAAAAACTATTGCCATTTGCCTATCTTGTCGCCCCATCATACCTCATCCCTCCTCATGTTTATTGTACCACATAGAGGCCTCCTACGCTATTTTGTCAACAGGTCCCTTAGTATACCTTATCCCATCATACCTCATCCCTCCTCATGTTTATTGTACCACATAGAGGCCTCCTGCGCTATTTTGTCAACAGGTCCAAAGCTTGACACTACCCGATTTTAGGAGGTAGGTTAGCGAAGGAGATGGAGAAGTGTTAGAAAAAGTGTTAGAAAACAGCAATAAAACAAAATAAAAAATCGCCTGTTAGCCAAATTAATGGCTTAAACAAGCGATTTCTTTTGGTGGAGATAAGGAGGATCGAACTCCTGACCTCTTGAATGCCATTCAAGCGCTCTCCCAGCTGAGCTATACCCCCATGTCTCGGCGACGTGTTATATAATATCATAGATAGATCAAAAAATCAACCCCTCTTTACAAAAAACTCAAAAATTTTTCTGCGACGTTTGTCTTTCGAAAATAAGTGCTTTTCAAGAGTACTGACAGGCGTATTTCTTTGAAGCCTTCTTGCCGGAATAACTGTACTCATCATTTTGATGGCATCAGCTCCGCAGTTTTCGCCTTACCGTCTTTCCTTTGAAGAACGGCGCATGTTTTTGCAAACAGAAGACCCGTACACAACCAAGTGCAGTGTTCAAAAGATCCGCGTCTGATCTGTACGGGTCTCAGGCCCAAAGAAAAATATGCGTTTGAAGCTGCGGAGGGGTTCTGCGCTTCTATCTTGTAAATATTTTCCACACTTATTTTACTTTGCCATCCGAAACAGCCATTTGAGACTACGCCTATTTTCAATATGGAAAGGATACAGCAAAGGGCAGGAACAGGACCTTCTATACAGCCAGTTCCAAAAGCGGGTAAAGTATTCCGGTTATTTAAAGCGTATCAATCACTTCTTTGAGCCGTTTACAGCCCTCAACTATATTTTCATAGCTGTTTGCGAAGGACATGCGAAGGTATCCTTCACCGCCAGGACCAAATACATCTCCGGGAACCAATGCGATCTTGGCCTTCTCCAACAGATAATCTGCAAGAGCGGCAGATTTTATCCCAAGTTTCTTACAATTGATAAAGATATAGAACGATCCCTTGGGACTCCGGCAGGACAATCCCGAAATTTCATTGATCGCCTTTACGGCATAATCACGCCGGTTTTGATATTCCTGCACCATTCTCTGAACTTCGTCAGCTTCATCACGCAGCGCTGTGATTGCCGCCATTTGTACAAAATTGGGTGCGCAGGTAGTATTATGCTGGTGGAACTTGTTCATCACAGCAATATACTCTTCGGGCGCCGCCACATATCCAAGACGCCAACCATCCATTGCATATGCTTTAGACATACCGTTCATCGTAAAGGTACGTTCCTTCATGCCAGGCAGCGAAGCGATGCTGATATGCTTCTCTCCATCATAGATGAGCCGCTCATAGACTTCATCAGATATAACCATTAGATTATGTTCTATTGCAATACCGGTAAGTTCTCTGAGCATATTTTCTGTCAATACACCGCCAGTCGGATTATTCGGCGTAACGATCACAATGGCGCGTGTCTTATCCGTCAGTTTCGCGCGAATCTCTTCAAGGTCGATCTGAAATCCATTTTCTTCTATCAGGTGATAAGATACAGCTTTGGCGCCCAGAAAATTTGGCACATTGATGTAATTGATCCACACGGGATCTGGAACCAAAATCTCATCCCCTGCGTTCAGCAGAGTGGCCAGCACGGCAAAAACTGCTTCGGACAGACCGACAGTGACAAGTATTTCGGTCGGCTGATATGTGATGCTGTTTTCCCGTCTGAGTTTGTCGGCAATGGCGCAGCGCAGTTCCATAAGGCCAAAGTTCGACGTGTAATGAACTCTGCCCTCCTCCAACGCCTTGCAAGCCGCCTGTTTGATATAGTCCGGCGTATCGAAGTCCGGACGGCCGATCTCGAAGTGGATGACCTTCTCGCCCGCCCGCTCCATGGCCAATGCCTTTTCATTGACCTTGCGGATTCCCGAAGGCTTCATGCGATTCATTCTTTCCGCAATTCTAACACTCATAGATACACCCCTTTTATAATTCGGAAAGCCAGACGCCTTGTTCCGTCCAGCTTATGAGATTGTCTGTGGGATTGCCCAGCAGCCGCCATGGCCTTTCTGCGGGATTTTTAGGAATACCTACTCCACAGCGCAGATCATCTGAATTTCCACCGGCGCTTCACCGGGCAAAGAACCCAAGCCGAGTGCTGCCCGCGCTGCAAACCCTGCGCTTCCAAGCTCGGTACAGAGGTATTCCGTCGCAAAATCCGCCAGTTTAGAATGGGCCTGAAAATCCGGAGCCGCATTGACATAGACATTCAGAAGAAGCACCTGCTTGATCTTCTCTCCGGCGGTAAGCTGGTTCTGTGCAGCAATCAGCGCATTGCTGGCGGCCTGATAAACCGCATCTCGATAGCTTTCCAGCGGCTGTTCGGCGGTCACCTTACCGGATAAGATCAAAACTCCGTTCTTGCGCGGCGTCATCCCGGCCGTAAAAATGAGGCTGCCAAAACGGGTTGCCGGTACATATTTGCCTTGTGGGATGGGAGCGACCTTTTCCATATTTATTTTTAATCCTCCTTCGTTGTGATGGGCAGGGGTTTCGGCGTGTAAAGCTCAGACCGAATCGTACATTGTAACAAACGTGGATGCCTGAATACCGCTGTCAAACGCTGTTTTGAATAGCTTGAACCCCAAGCCGGCGCTTTTCGACCGCATCTCCGTATTATGACGGAGACACCCCAAGATCCGACCGCCCGGCAAGGAGCAAGGCGGTCGGAATGGGTGTCCTGATCTTGTACAGTGAAAAGCCATGTGAGAGGTCCTCAGGTTAGGCCCTGTCAATATGGCAGGTTTCTTAAAAGAGTTTTCTGTCCCAATATCCCGCCAAAGCTTCAGCCGGATTCACCCACAGCGGATATTTCAATAGCGGATATTTCAATAGCGGATATTTCAATTCACCTGAAAATATCAAAGGACTTATTAGCCGGCGTGAACCGCCTTTCGGGAATCTCTGCGTTGCAGAAGCAGTAGGCCGACCACCAGTACAAGACCAATCAGGTCTGTAATCGTTCCAGGATTAATCATCAGCAGACCGCCAACAATCAACAAAGCGGCGCGCCATACCGGTACCTTTGTGTATACATAACGCTCTATGCCGCAGGAAACACCAAACAGACCAACAAATGATGTAATGACAATCTGAACGATCTGCATCACCATCGATGCGGTACTGGTGCCTTCGTCAAAAATGAAAAGCATCGCGGGATTGAGTCCAAAAATATAAGGAACGATAAAAGCGGCGATTGCCAAACGGGTTGCATTGATCGCGGTCTTCATCGGACGGGAGCCTGCAATGGCAGAACCTGCATATGCCGCCAGTGCCACGGGAGGTGTGATATCCGCAACAATGCCGAAATAGAACACAAACATATGCGCCGCAAGCATCGGAATTCCCATACGGGTCAGGATCGGGGCGCAGGTTGTCGCCATGATGATGTAGTTTGCTGTCGTCGGGACACCCATGCCCAGCACGATACAGGTGATCATGGTCAGAAACATCGCAATGATCAAATGCCCGCCGGAAAGCTTGACGATCTCCGTAATAATGCTTTGACCAAGTCCCGTCATAGTGATCACGCCCGAGATCAAGCCTGCGACTCCGCAGGCAACCGCGACGGAAAGGCTGGATCTTGCGCCCCCTTCCAGGGCATCCAGAAAAGTGGTAAGGGTCATCCGGCTTTCTTTACGAACCATCGAAACAGCAATACAGGCCACCGTAGCGACCATTGCCGAGCGGGACATGGTGCGTCCCTCCAGAATCATCCATACCAAAAGGACCAGCGGGAAAAGCAAATACCAGCTTCTCTTGAACAGTGCGAAGAAGTTGGGAAGCTCTTCGCGGGGAATCCCCCTCAACCCTAAACGCTTGGCCTCCAGATGCACCATGATAAAGATGCCGGAGAAATAGAGCGCCGCAGGAAGAATCGCGCGGGCGATAATCGAGCCATAGGGCACACCGGCCATTTCAGCCATCAGGAAGGCAGCCGCACCCATAATGGGAGGCATAATCTGACCGCCGGTAGAAGCGGCCGCCTCCACCGCACCCGCAAATTCCGGCTGATAGCCGGTCCTTTTCATCAGGGGAATCGTCACAGCGCCCGTCGTTACCGTATTTCCTACGGACGAACCGGAAACCATGCCGCACAGAGCGGAAGAAATGACGGCCACCTTCGCCGGGCCGCCGGAGGAGGAGCCCGCAATGGAGTTTGCCAGCTGGATGAAGAAATCGGAAATGCCCGTTTTCTCCAAAAATGCTCCAAAGATCACGAAAAGAACTACATAAGTGGAGCACACGCTGATGGGGGTGCCAATCAAGCCCGTAGTGGTATAGAACAGGTTGTAAATAATCAGGCGAAGCGAATAATCCCCCGAGGCAAACGCATACAGGATAAAAGCACTCGCAACAACCAAAAGCGGGATGCCGACTGCACGTCGACAGGCCTCCATCGCAACAAGAATCCCGATGATTCCCAGTATGATCTCAGTCTGTGAAATCATAATGCCGCGGTTGATAATTGCGCGGAAATTGATGACAAAGTACAAATAGGACGCCAACGTCGCTAAAATCATCACAATGTCATACAAGGGAATATGGTTTACCCGCTTGCTCCCTTTCTTTGCCGGGAAAACCAGAAATACCAGAACAACCGCAAAGCCGAGGAACAGCGGCCGCCGGATACGCTCCTCCCACGAAAAGACCAGATTCATCAGGATGCATAGCGTGGTAAAAGCAATCAGAAGGGAGCGGACCGCAACCTTGGCCTTTCTGGTATATTTGCGCACATTCGATTCCCGGTCGTACTTCTCCATGATTTCCTGCAGTTTTTCTGCTGTACTTTCATCCAAAGCACCGGTTTCAGCAGCTGCTTCTAATGTTTCTTCCTTCTTATCGATATCGCTCATTGTTTATCTCCTGTTCAAGTCTATCTTTGGTTCTACGGTAAAAGATACCTTGCTGCTTTTTCCGCAAAGATTTCTCAGGCTGATTTCTTCGCCGTTGATGCGTAAAATGTGATCCGAAATCGTCCCCACAAAATAGATTAGCTCAGGGATTTCATAATTCATATTGCTGATAAGCATGCCGCCGTCGTTGGTATACGACAGCATCTGTTCTTTTGAAATCTCCGTCGCTACGCCTGCCCCAAAGCTATAGTAAAGGCAATAATCCAAAACGATTCTGTCGCGGCATAAAATATAGCCTTCCGTCACTGGGGTCTTGTTAATGGAATGAACAAAGGTAATGCTGCATTTGTCCCCTTCCGTATACCTATATTGCGCATAGACTTCCCCAGTGTCCGCATTACGCAGCGTAAAAAAGCAGCTTGGCTCTAGATTCAACTTGAAGAAAAGCGCAGTGAAACAAAGTAACACTGCGCTTACAAAAACCGCAATCAAAAAATATTTTTTATTCTCGCGTCCCCGAGATATTGTTTGATCCATCTTACATCAGGCCGATTTCTTTATAGTACTTCACTGCGCCGGGATGGAACCCAATCGGGGCGCCTTCGAGCGCATATTCGGGGTCCAGCAGTTCGCCCTTGGCGTGGCCGGCGGCGATGTCGGACTTGTACTCGAACAGGGCCTTGGTAATTTCGTAAACGACATCTTCGGAGACATCATTGTTTACGACCAGGCACGCTTTTACCGTAACGGTGTTGCAGTCTTCGGTGATGCAGCTGTAATCCCCTGCTTTGATGACTTCACGGCTGTAGAAGGGATATTTCTCCATCAGGATTTTGGCATGCTCATCATCAATTTCAAGCAGCTTGTAATTATAAGTAGTGGCAAGCTCAGTCATCGCGGTGGTGGGAACGCCGGTAGTGGCAAGGAAAGCATCGATCTTGCCGTCCTTCATGGCTTCTGCAGAGTCTGCGTAGCTCAGATTCATAATATTGCAATCTTCAAAGCCGAAGCCATACGCGTCGAACACCTGAACCGCATTGTAGGAGGGACCGGAGCCGGCGTCACTGACTGAGATGTTTTTGCCGATCAAATCATCCCAGGTCTTGATCTTGTCAGGATTGACGATCATGTGAACCACTTCCGGATACAGCGTGGCAATCATCGAAACATTCTGAATCGGTGTTTCGCCTTCAAACATATCCGTGCCGTTATAACCGTAACTCAGGACATCATTCTGCGTCAAAATGATATTGGAGTCACCGATCTGAATCAGCTGCATATTGGCCTTGGAAGCGCCGGTGGAGGTGACCTTCATCGAGACAACATCGCCAATCTTCTCATTCAGGACCTGCGCAATCACGCCGCCGTAAGCATAGTAAGTACCGGAGGTACCGCCGGTGGCAAGGTTCATTTTCAGCGGCTCACCACTGGGAGCTGCGGGAGCGGCGGCAGAGCCGGAAGCGGACCCTGCGCCGCCGGAGGAGCTTGCTGTGCCTCCACAGGCGGTAATGATCATGGCCAGTGCTATCAAGGCTGCAATGACAGAAAACTTTTTCATCATTCATACACTTCCTTACCTTACTAAAATTTTGACTGGATTAACTGTTCAGCGGTTGAGGTGCCGGTACAAGCTCTATGCTTAATGGGGTTTTCAGCCCAACGCGCTCAGCAACGCTGCGATAGCTTTCGCAGCTACCCGTTGTATAGATCCGGAATGTGCCTGCTCCGCCAACATTCAGAGCGTGCTCTCTTTCCAGATATTCCTTGACCTGTCTCGCCTGCGTCTCCGCCGGATTGATCAGATGAATAAGCTGCGGATAAAGCCGCTCGATGTTTTCCTGCACCAGCGGGAAGTGGGTGCAGCCAAATACCAGAGAATCCAGCGTCGGATACCGTTCCATCAGGCCGCCCAGCGTCTTGCGCAGTTCGGCGTCGATGCGGCTGCGGTCGAAATCCCCATCCTCAATCAGCCGTGCCAGCATGGGACATCCCTGTGCATAAACATTCATTTGCGGCTTTCTCTGGTGAATTAGATGGGCGTAGCACTCTGTTTTGGCGGTAAATACGGTGGAAAGAACCCCTATCTGCTGTAAATCCATTCTGACCGCATCATCGCTGCCCGCCTGCACAATGCTGAAAATCTTAAAGTCATAGTCAGGCTGATAGTGGTCGATCATGGTGGAAATCGTATTGCAGGCAACTGCTACGGCCTTCACCCTTTTTTCTTTCAGAAAGTTCAGGCACTGCTTGGTCAGATGTACGATATCCTCTCCGGAACGGTTTCCGTATGGATTGTTCTTGCCATCGCCGAGATAGATGATATCCTCCTCCGGAAGAATTTTTTGCAGTTCCTTTACCACGGTGAAGCCGCCGAGACCGCCGTCCATTACTCCGATAGGCGCTTTAGCATCTATTACGACCCTCTCCTTTCGAAATATCCTTATTATTTCCTGCGGATTCATCGCTGCGGCATGCAAAGCCACCCCCCTTCTCGGTTCAGCAATGGACGAATCTAGAGCAGCCGGGTTGAAAGGGAAGATTCCAGATCGCTGCTGCTCGTAAAAATCGGACAGAATTCGCCCAAATCCGCTGGAAATCTAAAAAATAAATAAAAGTGTTTCCCAAAACGATTTATTATTTGCAATTATTAACTAATGTATATTATAATAAGTATGTCCCCATATTGTAAAATTCGAAATACATGATCAGACCTATAAGCATTTAGATATAAGAGGTTCCACGATGCTGAATTATAAGGATTACGTTTATGCCGTTTACCGGGAAGGCAGCTTTTCGAAAGCAGCAAAAAGTCTGTATGTTTCGCAGCCATGGTTGAGCACGACCATTAAAAAGGCCGAGCAGGAATTTGGAATCAGTATCTTTAACCGCAGCACCACTCCAATTTCGCTGACCGAATCAGGAAAGTATTATATTGCGCAGATCGAAAAAATCCTGCAGATTGAGCATGAAATGCAGGAGTATTTTTCAGTTTCGGACAAGGTCGGCCGCGGACATCTTTCCATAGGAAGCTCGACATTTTTTTGCGTGCACGTGCTTCCTTCGCTGTTGAGCAGATTCCGCCAGCGTTTCCCCCAGATTTCTTTAAGTCTTCTTGAAAACTCTCCCGAATATCTTATGAAAAAGCTTTTAAACCGGGATATCGATATGATGATCGAGGCGGAGGCACTCAAGCATAAAGAATATGTCTCCCTGCCGCTTTTTACCGAGGAGATCATGCTTGCGGTCCCGGCATGCAATCCGATCAATGAAGAACTGGCCGAATATGCTTACACCTTCTCTGAGCTGTCGGCGCAGGAAAAAAACGAATACAGTAAGCCTGCCGTATCCATCGGGAAGTTCGCTAATGAACCTTTTTTGTTTCTGCAGCAGGAAAACGACATCTATGTGCGCGGGATGCAGATCTGTAAAAATGCAGGCTTTACCCCCAATGTCCGTCTGTATCTAAATCAGATGGTTTCCTCCTATTACCTGGCCTGCGACGGATATGGGATTGCTTTTATTCGTTCGATCATTCCCAAATACGTGGCATATTCGGATCAGATTCTCTTTTATCGGCTGACGGATTCCCTGGTAAAACGAAATATCTATCTCTCCTACTGTGAGAGCAATGTATCCCCGCTTCAGCAGTTGCTGATTGACTTCATTGCGGCACAAATGACATGATTTCTTCCCATGCGCGCGGGTTTCGCGCGCATTTTATTGGTCATATGCGTATGATACCCACCTTCTTCATTTGGAATGTAATCGACTCTGTAGGTAGTGTCAAGCTTTGGACCTGTTGACAAAAAGAAAAACTGGGCTGAGGAAACACTTCCTCAGCCCACATAAATCGAATTTTTAATTTATTGAA
>FORK01000026.1 GCA_900113995.1 Ruminococcaceae bacterium D5
TGCGCCACGCAGATATCATTACGGTTCCCACTGGAGAGCAAAAAGCGCAATGGATTCCCAAGTCCATCCGTTACCGCATGGACTTTCGTGGTCAAGCCTCCCCTGCTCCGCCCGGTTTCCTCGTGATATCCCCCTTTTTAGCCCCACTGGCGTGTTGGTGAACCTTGATCGTAGTGCTGTCCAGCATCAGCGTTGTTTCGTCCACCAAATCCTGCTCAATCAGGGCTGTGAGGATATTTTCCCATACTCCGGCTTTTGTCCAGGCCCGAAACCGACTGTATACGCTTGGCCATGCGCCGAACCGCTCCGGCAGATCCCGCCATGGAATTCCCGTGTTCAGCCAGTATAGAATCGCGTTAAGCATTTCCCGGTTGCTTTTCCCTGGACGCCCTCCTTGCGGCTTCCTCTCAGGCGGGAACTTGTCCTTGATCCTATTCCATTGTTTTTCGCTTATTTCATGCCTCTTCATGCTCTCATTTTATTACATCGTCGTTTTTCACTCAATCGCAAGGTTTTAAAACAGACTCTAGTGTTTCTTTTATGGAAAGTACAGGCAATTGGCGGTCTTCACGGCGCGAACCATAAAGTCCAGAGGCACGCCTTAAAGCAGCAGCACCCCCCATGCGGTGAGGGTCGCCAGTGAAAGTCCGGTGGTCAGCACGAGGCAGCGGGAAGCCAGAACTGCATCTCCGCCATATCGGTCGGCCATAATCGGAGTCATCGTTGCGGCCGGAAGTCCCATCATTATGACGCAGACACCGGTGGAAACGGGATCCAGGCCCTCAATTACCCGGCAGAGAAGCAGCGTCACCAGTGGCAGTATCCCCAAACGCGCCAACGAAAAATAGAGGGTGGTTGCAGAAAGCAGATTCCCCAGCTTTTCCTGTGCGAGGATCATCCCCACCACCATCATTGTCATCGGTACGGTGCAATTTCCTGCTTTTTGGATAACGGTATATAAAAATACCGGCGGCCGGACTCCTGTTATCATCAGAAGAAGCCCGGTATAGACACCAATCATGCAGGGGTGACAGAGGATTTTCCGCGTGGTTTCCTTTGCGCTCTGCCCGCCGGAAAAATAACCAGGTCCAAATCCCCACATAACAATGCGCATCGGTATCAGAAAAATGGAGGCATATACCAAACCGGACGTTCCGAAAAGCCCCTCAGCGACGGCGTTGCCCATGAACCCCCCGTTCGAACAGACAGTGGCATACTGCAATACGGAACGCTTCGCTTTCGGATATCGCCCAAACAGAAACCTGCCTGCCAGAACACAGAACAGATGGGCAGTAACCGATATGAAAAAAATGCGCCCCAGCTGACCGAGCGTTCCTATCTCCGGTTCTTTGCAGAATGCCTGAATAATATTGCATGGGATGATGAAAGCGATGCATAGGTTCACAAGGCTTTGCTTCCCTTTTTCGGTGACAATTCCGCGTCGGTACACCAGATATCCCACTGCCATAAGAACAGCCATCATACCTTCCAGCTCAAGCATACTGTGAAAGGTCATGTTCATCGAAAATCCTCCGTAACGTGATAAATCTTAAAAAACAGGAAAGGCTTTTCATTGCGGCGTATCCGGTGTAGAATAGAGAAAACCTGCTGCTTTTTTCTCATTTTACTGCGAGAGGAAGAAAAAATCGAACAGAACACTTTTGTTCCTATACAAAATCAGCTTGTTTTGTGATAGAATTGTAACAATAGAGTCTTGTATAGCAAATGAGGGGGACAAAATGAATCACCAGTCCGTCGGTTATTTTTTGTCCGTTGAGGAAGAGCGCAGCTTTACCAAAGCGGCACAGCGGCTTTATCTCAGCCAGCAGGCCCTGAGTGCCAGCATCGCGGCCCTTGAACGGGAGGTGGGCGCCGCGCTTTTTGAGCGCACTTCACCGTTAAAGCTTACCTATGCCGGAGAGCGTTTTCTCCCCTACGCCCATCAGCTTATAAGGATTCACCGGCTGATGGAGGCTGATCTGCAGGATGTTCAGAATCGTCGAAGCGGACGCATTCTGCTGGGAATCGCTCCAACACGCGGAAAGCTTCTTCTTCCGCGCATCCTGCCCGTCTTTCACCGAGACTATCCTCAGGTCATGGTCAATCTCCTCGAGGATACGAACGAGGCGGTCTGCCGAGCGGTAAAAAATGGGGAGGTAGATCTGCAGATTACCCAGATGCCTTTTTTCGGGGAAGGACTCTCTGTTGAACCCTTTTACGAAGAGCATACCCTCCTGTTGATCCCCAAGGAGGTGCTTTCCACAGCCTTTCCCGGGCAGGAGGAAGAAGTATTGCACCGCTTTTCCGAGACGGATGAAATCGGACTTTTGAAGGACTGCCCTTTTCTGCTCAACTGCAGTGGAAATATCATCCGTTCAGTTGCGGACCGTTATTTTGAAGCGGCGGGTATCCAGCCGCGGATTGCCGTCGAAAGCCGCAGCATTGAGACGCTGCTCGAACTTTGCTTTCAAGGAATGGGCATCGCTTTTTATCCCGACGCCTTCCTATCCGGGGAGGTTCGGGGGCGGATTCCCCGCTCAATGTCCGTCCTGCCGCTGCGCCGCCCGGAAGCATCCTATTCGCTCGGCTTCGGTTATCTCGACCTTCCTTCCGTTCCATGGACGGTAACCGAGTTCATTCGAATCGCCAAAGAAACCATTTCTGACAGGAGGAGCCAGTATGACAATTTGTGACAATCGCGAGCGCCTCGTCGCTATCTCGGTGATGGGGCAGATTCATCATCCCACCATTGGCCACAGCGGCACTTTTAAGCTCTGCCACGACGGAACGAGCGGGGTGCTGCCCAGTGTCGGCGGAATTACCTATAATGTTAAACTCGGCGACTGCGTCTACGACAAGGTCTGCGATCATGTCGAACCGGGGATCAGCATGAAAAACCCCGACCCAAAGGAAAATGATGCGCTGGTGATGCTGGCCTGTATCGGAAATAAAGCCAGAGTTGTCTCGGGCGATGCAAAAGGAGCAGCGGGCTTTGTGACCGGATTTCATGGCGGGATTGAACACACCCTGCTTTGGTTTCCCGAAGAGGAGCTGGACAAAATGCTGCCCGGCGACCGGATTCTCATCAGGGCGTATGGTCAGGGGCTTTCGTTGAACGACTTCCCCGAGATCATGCTGACCGGCGTTGATCCCGCTCTGCTTGACCGGATGGGGCTTTCAGTGCTTAACGGGAAACTGGCCGTTCCGGTTGCGGCAAAGATTCCTGCTCATCTGATGGGCGCGGGTCAGGGCATGGGCTCGGGTCATACCGGCGACTACGACCTGATGACGGCCGACCGCCCCGAGCTCGTGCGCTGCGGTCTTGACCGGCTGCGCTATGGAGATATCGTCCTTTTGGAAAACTGCGACAATACCTATGGGCGCGGATATCTGACCGGCGCATCCTCCATCGGTGTAGTGGTACACTCCGACTGCACCATCATGGGACACGGCCCCGGAATCAGCACCATCATGAGCTGCAAAAAGCCCCTGATCGAAGGAATTCTCAATCCGCATGCCAATCTCGCCGATTATATGGGGATCTGATCCCTCAAACTAAGGGAGGATATGATGGAAAAGACCGGTTTGGTACTCGGCGGCGGAGGCGCCAAGGGCAGCTATCAAATGGGAGCCTGGAAAGCTTTTCGGGAGCTTGACCTCTCCTTTGATCTGATCGTAGGCACTTCAATCGGTGCACTGAACGGCGCGCTGATGGCGGCGCAGGATTTTGACGGCGCCGACCGCCTGTGGAGCACCATCGAAGATAAGCAGATCTTCCCAGACTGCGACGGCAGGCGCCTTGAGGAGGTGCGGCAGCTTGAGAATCCGCTTGACCTCCTGCGGTTCGCGGCCCGGGACGTGATCCCGCAGGGCAGCTTCAGCGCCGAAAGGCTGGAGGGACTGGTGCGGGAACGAATCGACGAGGAAAAGGTTCGCTCCTCCCCTATTGATTTCGGGCTTGTCACCGTCGAGTTCCCCGCGATGCGCCCCCACACGCCGATGAAATGTGAGATTCCCGAAGGCGCGCTTTACCGCTGGCTGATGGCTTCCGCTGCCTGTTTCCCGGTTTTCTCCCCTTATGAGATCGACGGTACCCGCTACCTCGACGGCGGATATTACGACAATCTGCCGGTTGGGCTGGCTGCCAATCAGGGAGCTTCGCGGATCGTCGCAGTTGATCTCGACGGCGTCGGGCTGGAACGGCGTGCACGCCGGGAAAAGATCGAGGAACTGATCCGGATCGAACCGCGCTGGGATCTCGGCGCAATTTTTGATTTTGACCAGAACGCCTTTGCCCGCAACCGTACGCTCGGTTATTATGATACCCTCAAAGCTTTTGGCAGGATGGAGGGCTTTGCTTACTCCTTCCGCCCGGGGGAACTTGCGCGCAATGCCGAACGTCTCTCCTTCGGCACCGCAGAGCTTCAGAAACACCTGTCCGCATCGGTGCAGAAACCGATCGCACGGACACTCTCGCTGCTTGCACAGGATGACGCGCTCGAGATGCTTGCGTTAGGAAGCTGGGAACGGTCCCGTTCCCAAATGCTCTGCCGTGCGGCGGAGCTGACTGGTGCGATCTTCGGCCTTGCGCCCGATCACTGTTATTCCTTTGAGGAATATAATCAAAAGCTGCTGCGGGAATTTGAAAAGCGCCCCCGCTTCTTCACCCTCTCATTCAACCCCCAAGCACTGATTGCCGCTCTTGCAGAAGCAATGGAGCCGCGTTCGGTGGCCTCGATGATCACCCAATACCTTGCGGGGCCGGAAGAAGAACCCTCCCTGCCCGCCGCGCTGCTCCCACCGCGGGAATATACAGCGGCCTGTTATCTCAAACTGCTGCTGGACGACCGGCGCCGCGCCCGCTGACACCTTGGAAAAACTGTACGGCGAAGAGAAATCTCTTCGCCGTACAGTTTTTTCTGCCTTTTTTCCAGCGCTTTACATAGATTTTCCCTTTGTGTGGTAAGCTAACCAAAAGCAAGCCGTATCCTTCGGCTAAATCAACTGAAAGGAGGCGGCGCTGTGCGCTACGGAGTGATCGACTTAGGCTCCAACACCATCCGCACCGTCGTCTATGAAACAGAAGGAAAATCCTTCAAAAAGCTGATCAGCGAGCGGAGTTTCACCGGAATCCTCAACTACATCGAAAACGGGCGGCTGCGTCCCGACGGCATCGAGGCAATCCGCGAGACGGTTTCCCGAATGGCCGAGCTCTGCCGCCTGCTCGTCTGTGCAGAGATTCACGCCTTTGCGACGGCATCGCTGCGCGGGGTACAAAACGCCGGAGCGGTCTGCGAAGCGCTCTCGGACACAGGGGTTTCCGTTCGTGTCCTCACCGGTGAGGAGGAAGCTGCCTGCGATTTCGCCGGGTTGATGGCGTCCGGCCTTACGCCGGACGGACTTGGGTTTGATCTTGGGGGCGGAAGCTGTCAGATCATCCGCTACGCCGGACGGGAGATGACCGGCAGCATCTCGCTGCCGGTCGGCAGCCTCGCGATGTATAACCGGTTCGTCCGCGGAATTATCCCCACACAGAAGGAACAGAAGGCAATCCGGGCCTTTGTACGGGAGCAGTTCAACAGCTCCGATATCAAAAGCGGACCGGATTTCGACACCGTCTATGCCATCGGCGGAACTGCCCGCTCAGCCGGGAAGCTCCATCGCGCTCTGACCGGACAGAACCGGCCGATCGAAGGATATCCGCTGACCTGTGAACAAATGGATGAGCTGTGTGAGCTGATGACCGCACTGGATATGCATGGTCTTCGGCTGATGGAACGGGTGGCTCCTGAACGGATTACCACCATCGTTCCCGGAATTCTTGTTATTCGAACCATCTGCCGCATACTCGGAGCAAAGCAAATTCAGGTGGTAAAAAACGGCGTCCGGGAGGGATATCTGTGCCGTTATCTTCTCAAATGAGCGATCAGAAGCCGCTCTTTCTTGACCGCGAATTAAGCTGGCTGGAGTTCAACCGGCGCGTCCTCGAGCAGGCGGGCGATCAGTCGGTCCCGCTTTTTGAGCGTCTTAAATTTCTTGCGATCTATCACTCCAATCTGGACGAATTTTTTATGGTCCGGATCGGCTCACTCGGCGATCAGGCACTTGTCAACCCGGAAAAACGGGACGAAAAAACCGGATGGACCGCCGCCGGGCAGATTTCCATGAGTCTGGAACGGATCCGGAGTTTTGCGCCCCTTTTGTCTCAGGTCTATGAGGAGCTTGCCGGCAGCCTGCGCGAACAGGGGGTGGAGATTGCCGACTGTTCCTCTTTGACCCGTCTGGAGGAGCTTTTGTTTCTTCAGCGTTTTACCGATGAAATCGAACCGCTTCTCTCGCCGCTGGTTATCGATCGCAGCCATCCCTTCCCTTTTCTCGGGAACAAAGAGCAATATGTGATCACCCGCCTCGACGCTAAGGATGGAAAAATGCGGGTCGGACTGGTGGGCATGTCCCAACTTCCGCCCTATCTGATTGTGACGGTTGACCAGGTGAAAAAGCTGGCTTTTCTCCCCGATCTTGTCTGCCGGTTTGCGGGAAAAATTTTTGAAAAGCAGAAGGTGCGTGAGCGGATGGTTATCCGAATCACCCGCAATGCTGACATTTCAATCGATGAGGCGCTCGATGATAATCTGGATTTTCGCGGAATCATGCAGGGACTTCTCAAAAAGCGCCGCCGTCTTGCGGCGGTGAGGATGCAGTGCAGCCGGCAGCCAAGCCCCGAGCTTCTTTCTTATCTCTGCGGCAGGCTTCCTCTCACCCCTGATCGTGTGATGGCAGAGTCCACCCCGCTTGATCTTTCCTTCGGATTTTCTTTGCCGGGCGTCCTTTCAAACCTCTCTCCCACCCTCTTTTATCCGGATTCCCCGCCTGTTCATCGTTTCGACGGACAGAAAAAAGAACTCCTGCGCTTATTTTCCGAGAAAGAGACACTGCTTTCCTTTCCTTTTGAGTCGATCCGCACCTTTATTGAACTTTTGGGGGAGGCGGCGGACGACCCCAGCGTCCTTTCCATTCAAATTTCTCTCTATCGTCTGGCGTCTCACAGCCGAATCGCGGAAGCTCTTTGCCGCGCTGCAGGCAACGGCAAGCAGGTCACCTGCCTGCTTGAATTGCGGGCCCGCTTTGACGAACAGAGCAATATCAACTATGCCCAGCTTCTCGAGGAAGCGGGTTGTACCGTTATTTACGGTCTGGACGACTATAAAACCCACGCCAAGCTCTGTCTGATTACGATGCGCAAGCATGGAAAGCTTTTTACCATTACACAAGTCGGGACCGGAAATTACAACGAAAAAACCTCGGAACAATACACCGACCTTTCGCTGATTACGCCGGATGCACAGGTCGGCCAGGATGCCGGCCGGATTTTCGCTGCTCTCTGCAAGAGTGAGATTCCTGAACATTTGGAGCATCTTTGGGTGGCGCCGTTTGGATTTAAGCCCCGCCTGCTCGAGCTGATCCGGGAGGAAGCGGAGTACGCCCAACAGGGCGAGGCGGGCGTCATTGAAATCAAGGTCAATTCTCTCAATGACCTCGAGGTGATGCAGGCACTGATCGAAGCATCCCGCGCGGGAGTCCGCATCCTGCTTATCGTTCGGGGAATTTGCTGCCTGCGGCCCGGTATTCCCGGCAGCACCGAAAATATTACAGTGAAAAGTATCGTCGGGCGGTATCTGGAGCACTCCCGAATCTTCGCTTTCGGTGCCGGGGAGCGCAGGCGGCTTTGGATTGGTTCCGGCGATCTGCTTAATCGCAATACCCGGCGGAGGGTAGAGGTCTTTGCCGAGGTACGCTCCGCCGCATCGCGGCACAAGCTGGAAGAAATTCTGGAAAGAATCCGCCGGGACAATGTCAACGGCTGGGTCATGAGGCCGGACGGCAGTTATGAACGCTGTCCGCGGGGTGGAATACGGCACGACAGTCACCGCGACCTTCGGGAACTTGCTGTGCTGGAATCCTCTGTGCAAAGCATTAAAGCCCTTCCAAAGCATCCCTTTGTGCGCCTGCGGGATATTTTGCACCGGGGCAAATAAGCTGTGCCTTCGCCAGAATGCAGTGAAACAGTTTTAGGATTTTCTGCCTCGCTAAAATCACGCGACTTTAGAATACTGACCTTCATCCAAAGCTTAAGAATAGTGAGTTCAAATCCCTCGTCGATATCGGAATCGGGGTAATATTCTTTTTGCTGTTATGCCTGCAACACAGAAATATGATTTAAGAACCTGTATTCACAAGAGATTGAGAAGGGTGTGGGCATGGGAGATCATAATGACAGCTTCGGCGGAAGAGGTCAGTATCTCATAGTCCTTACTAAGGAGGCGGGAATGATTGAGCCAGGCAAGCGTCCGCTCCACAATCCAGCGCCAGGGAAGCTTCTCTCATTCGTGAGGCTTGATTTTCTCAGAAATATCAACACCACGCCCCAGAGTCTGACTGGCATCAAACGTAAAAGTCCCCCGGTATCCCGCATCGGCGCAAAAGCGTTCAATGGATGGATATGCCACGGTTAACGCTCTGGTGTCGTCGGCATACTTACCCTTGAGCGTCTCAAGCTGCGCCTGAATCCCGGCCGCGTCGAGCTTCTTCAGCTCGGCCAGATCCTTGTCGCGTTGCGCGAGCTGTGCCTGAAGGTCATTGGCCTGCGTCTCCGCCTGCTTGAACTTTCCGATGTCGACATACTGGCCGGAAGCCAGATTTGCCAGCTTGATTTCCTTACTGTCCTTGAGCGCGGCCTCCAGCTCCGCGTAAGTCAGGGCCTTATCTCCGAACAGCGCTTTCAGTTTGTCCATACTTTTCCTTTCCCGCCGTCGATTTGTTTTATAAACGCGCTGCCGCTCAGCGCCGCGGCGTCCATGCAGTTAAACGCCCGCATGGTAGGCGTTTTGGTATGAAAAAAGCGCCTTCCGGCGCTTGATTCAACAGTTATCGGTCTTTGCAAAGGCGCATAAGCCAGACGGCAGCCAGAAGCATATAAACAACCAGCCCAATCAGCTTCAGCCTGATATACCATTCGAGCATTCCCGCCTCCTTTTAAGTATGAAAAAAGGGCGCCTGCCACAGCGTCCTTCGTCGAGATGATCAATTTCTCTTTGTTAATATTTTTGAGTAATCTTCCTCGCCGCCCTTCCACAGCGCGTAGATCGCCTGATCACGAAAATCGTCGGAATCTTCAAAGGGGTTGCCGTCCTCCGAGCAAAAACGGAAAAAGTGTTCTCTTGCCGCTTCCCCCATCTGGTTATAATGGGTAATTCCATATCGAGCGCACACAGCCATGATCTTGGGCAAACCATTTGATTGCAAAATTGCTTCGTCCGCTTGGCTCATTCCTTCAACCCCCTGATCAATCGATATAATTTGGGATCCTTTTGTTTCAACAACGCAGGCGTTTCGTAAAACGCTTGAAACCCAACTGAGAAATACTCGCGCAGCGTCCTTGTTACTGGGGTCCTGTTATTCCATATTTCTTCATCAATGCTCTCTGCTCCTCGCGAAAGAGTTCGCTAAGCCGCCTTTGTTCCACCGCTCCCGGGCCGTCTTTTCCGGGATAACCTTTATATTTTTCCCATGACTGCTCGTGCAGCTTCATGTATTTTTCTATCAGCGCCTTTCCTTCCTCTTCATAGCTCATGAAATACAACCCCCTCTACGGTTCGACCCAATTCCTGCATGATCTCTAACTGTTCGTAAACTATTTCTCGCCTTTCTGCAACAGCTTTCAGCCGCACTCGGTTGAAAGCCGCTGTATATTCGTTGTACACTTCCTTTTCAGAAAATTCCCGCGTCAACATCATCACATGCTTCCTGTCGCCCGAAAATAAAACTTCCATTTTACTTCGTGTGCGGGCCGCTGTTTCGATATCCTGCAAACTAAACGAATCATAGAAGCTCTCTCCCCGCGGCACTGGATGGTTATGGATCACAATAGACCCGATCAAAGCGTCATCGCCGGCCAAATCGGTATTAACGCCGCTTTTATGCCCGGTCATCTCAAACACTTTTCCCATCGGCGAGATAACCACACCATGCTCTATCGGCGCATAGGAAAAATCCTCCCCGAATCTTCGGATAACTTTATTAACCTCTTTTTCATCCGAAAAGTCAATAGGCTTCACCGAATCTATAACAGTATCCCCGTCGGTATCTCCCGCTTTTCCGCTAGCCTTCCCTGCTCTTTCTTTCTTCCATTCCTCGAAGGTCTGCGCCTTGACGCGGACCGTCTTGCCCGTCACCGGGTCTCTGGCCGCTCTGGTGCGGGTAAAGCTGCCATGCGCCGCCGCAACATAGGGCGCGGTAGTACAGCGGCAGTTGACATGAAACGGCGGGATGTTGACCCCTTCGACCGCGTCCTTCACCTTGACCCTTTTGCCGTCCCGCGGGCCGCAGTCGCCGCAGGTCTTGCTGTCGAGGGTTGTCACGATCTCAAGCTCCTCGATTCCGTCCTCTTCGTAGGCGGCAAGCTTTGCCTGCTCCGAGACATGCGCCGATTCGTTGTATAACAGCCGGTACGCCTCGTAGGTTTTCCCGGTGAGGTTTCCCTCCGCGTCCCGGCGGCCGATGATCCGCTGCAGCTCCTTCGCAAAATCCTGCGGGGGCTTACCTGTGGTGAACATCAGCCCCAGCATACGGCGAATCTGAAAACCCGCGTCCATGTCCTGCCGCCACAGGGCGGTGGAAAGATCGCTGCCCTGCACCGGCATGGCAAGCATCTGGCGAATCGCGCGCGTGGAAAGCTGCGCATAGGAGGATTGAAACCCGGTATACTGCTCAATATCATAAAGCGCGTGGTCATACTGCTCAACGGCAAGGCCCTGCGCCGCCGCCTCGATTGCTTCCCGCTGCCTCTGATAGCACCGCTGGAGGATTGCGTCGCACTGGGCCTGCAGCGCCTCCAGACGGGCCAAACGAGCTTTTTCAAGGGGCAACGTCATCCTTTATTGGGCGGTGTTTTGTTTGCTTTAGAGCAGCGATATGCCGCTGTGCAGATGATACTGCAAAACAATCTCTGTTTTCGGTATGTCAGTGTCTCCCTTCATAATACTGCATTGAAACAAAAAATGAGGAGTGCTAATTCATGGACTTGAATCGCTTTATTCCGCGTGGCACATGGGCATACTCCGAAAAAGTCTAAAGGTTTCGGCAGTGAATCTTCTACGAAATTGACCCTATGTTCCACTTCATTACTGAAATCGGAGTGGAGCGGGTACGACATATTTCTCTGCACATGCGGCTTCTCTCGTCTGTACCGTCTTCTATAAAGCCGAGAGCCCGCTCACCTGCCCCGACTATGGCTTAGATTATTCTCCTGTCATCTCCTTCTGTCACATCTGCGGCAAGCACTATAAAGAAGAAGCAGGGCGGAAACAAGTCCGTCCTGCTTCTTTTAGCCTTTTCATCAGCCCGATTCCGTGCCGGTCATGCTGCCCGCCTCGTACATGTAAGAGAGGTAGGAGCTGACCGCCTTGGCAATTCCTTCGGCCATCGCCTGCTGATAATCCTCGTTGATCAGTTTGTGATATTCTGTCTGGTTGGAGACAAACCCGCTTTCGATCAGAATCGCCGGATACTGCATGCTGCGCGTCACATAGTAGTAACCAAATTTCTGTCCCCGGTTCGTGCTGCCGAGTGCTTTGGAAATATTGGCGGACGAGAACTGTGCAAGCCCCGAGGACCAGAAGTTAAAGTAATAAGCTTCGGTACCGGAGGCGGACGCACTGTAAGCAGAAGAATTGGAGTGAACGCTGATAAAGAGATGGGGATCTGCCGCCGTCGCCATCTGCACCCGCTGCTGAAGTGAATAGTTGTTGTATTTGGTGTCGAGCATCACAACATCCGCACCGCGTGCCTCGAGAAGATCGGCAAGTCTGGTGGCGATGCCATAGTTGATCGTCTTTTCCGGATAGGCGGCGAGATAGCCGAGCGCCCCGGAATCGTTCCCGCCATGCCCGGGATCAATCACAATTTTGGCGTTAGCCACTGACGAAGGTGGATTGTTGAAGCGAAGGACCAGCTTTCCGTTCTTGTAGAAAGGAGCACATCCCATAAACCGCGCCTGATTCCGCAGAGTCAGGGTCAGCGTGTCCCCGGAGAAGGTGGCCTCCGAGAAGAGCGGATTGCGGGAAAGGGTCATTGAATCGGGCAGCGAATTGGTGTAATGGAATTGAATGGTAACTGCATCGGCGCTGTAGCGCATGGTGTAGGAAACCTGCTGTTCGGTATCCAGAGTGAGGGTGGTGTAGCGCGAATCACTCTTGACGGTGTAGCCGGTGATCCGGTTATTGACCGGCGCCGAGGCGGCAGACACCGCGGCAACGTCCGAACTGAGCACCCGCAGACCCGATTGCAGCCGGTAGAAAGAATAGGCCTTGGTCTTACCACTCTCGGTGACGTTGTAGCGAATCTCATCGCCGACTACATAGTCGAGCGCTCCCTTGGGAAGTGGAAAATAGGTCGGCTCAGAGTAGTGGGACATATTGGCTGCCGAAAATGTTTCCGCTGTATCGGAGATTACCGCCACCGGTGTGCCGTCCGACGGAAGAAGTTTTTCGTTGACCTGAATCGTCGCGCCGCTCTTGGATTTGGTCAGTCCTCCCCACTCGCCGTAGACGGTCATTGTGCCGAGGTTCTGCACCGATGTAGTAGCATCCGGGATGGTGTAACTGCCTACAAAGCGGGAATAAGCGGTATCGCGGTATTCTTCATCAGGATTTTCATCAAGGGTCATCGGGATTGTTGTCCCGTTGATCACAGCATAGACCTTGGCCTCGGAATAGGCGACCGCATTGAAGGAAAGTTCAGTTCCTCCGTCCACTGCCAATGTCCCTTCACCGGGCGAAACCTCTTTGACAACCTCGGTGATTCGGGTGATGTCATAGGTCACGCTTTTGCCCTTGTGGACGATGGTGAAGATGTTCTCCCCCTCCTCCAGCTGCATTTCAAGCTGGAAATATCCGTTCTCATCGGTAACAATCTTCTGGCCGTTGATGGTGGCGTCGGTGTTGGGGTCGGTATGCCCGGTGAAGAGGACCGAAGGATCAAAGGAGGTGAAGGTCGTCTTTTCCGGCTTGGTCAGTTCGAGATCCTGCATGATATGCTCCGCTTTGACGGTACCGTCAAAATAGCCGATCAGTTTGCCCGCACAGTCCTTGGGATTTTCAATCAAGCGGGCGAGGCTGTTGAAAACACTGCCCGAATAACCCGGCATCTCGCGGGCGTCGATCACCTGTCTGGCGAGCTGGTCGTATTCACTCCAGCCCACCGAGTCGGTCACCGCGCGGTCCGCTGCATGAACGATGTAACAAGGGAGATTCAGACTGCCGGCGAGTCCCGTCCACCAGGACGCCACCGCCTGATAAGGAATATTCCGGTCGGCGATCGAGCCATAGGCCTTGACCGCCACAAGATCAAACATTCCCTCCTCAAGGTATTCCACTGTATCAGCGTTTCCCTCGGTACGGGCACAGAAATAGGCGCGGGTCACCGAGCCGCGCTCATCCTCGTAGTTATTGGCCCAGACCGCTTCGGAGAGCAGACCGGATGAAACGCCCGGCGCGTGATGCTCCATCGCCTGCTCGGCCAAAGTCAGAAGGGTCTTGGGAACCGAGCGCATATAGGTTTCGAACCCAATGCCGCCCCCCTCTGAGAGATAGCGGAGGTAGCTTCCGGTATCCTGCGGGTTGTAATAGCCGTCGAAAAGCACCGCATCAGGCGTATAGCGGCTGCCGAAGTTCTCAAGATCGGCACGCACCCCATCGATCAGGCCGGCATCCACCTGTTTGAGAGCCGAGGGCGTTTCCGTAAAGGAGCCAGCGGTCAGATAGTAAATCACCGCAACGTAAAAGCCGTTTTCCTTTGCCTGTCCGATCGCGTAGGAAAGCGGGTCAAGCTCGTCCGAAGGGTCGTGGCAGGGCAGCTGCTGCGAGGAATAGATCACCGATCCATCCTCCGAGAGGGTATCGATGACAATCCCATTCATTGTGAGGTTTTTGGCCTCTTGCAGAGCCTGATCGATTCCGGCCTTCAGCGCGGACGCGCTCCCTACTGCCGGGAAGTCGCGTCCGGGCTTGATGGTGACCGCCCGCAGCTCAGACGGAGGCTCTGTTTTGGGAATCTGCTGAGGCGGAGGTTCCTCTCCCCCCTGCTGCAGCTCAACGGATTGTCCTGACGGAGGCTCAGAAACAGGCTGAGAGGCCCCTGAAAGCCCGGGACGCGCCGCGCTTGGCCCAGTCCCCGCAATAACAGGCAGAGTAAATGTGCCATCACTGTTATAGAGCAGCGCAACAGCGCCCATGACACAGGTCACGAGCGCAAGCACAAGGCAGAGTGCCGCCGCCGGCATGGTTCTTCTTTTTTTCTTCCTGCTTCTTGCCAAATGTTGTTGCCTCAGATTTCTTTATGATGATTGGTCACAGGATTGAAGAAAGATGCTCCTTTTCCTGTTCAACCCTCTTTTTTGCCCCGCTCTCGGGACGAAAAAGGGAATCGTAGCGATAAAGCGCAAACCCGCCGTACTTGGCGGAATCCCGCGCAGAGGAAACCATGCGCCGAAGAAGGTCGTTTTCATTAACCCATTCATTCTGGCCTGCTCCGGCCCACTGGTCGATGGCGCCGCATTTATAAACCGCAAGCCCAACATAGAGCTGAACGCCGGAATTTCCGGTCATTGCGTCCCACTCGGCCAGCGACGATGCATAGGGCACCGTCTGGTTCTGAAAGCCGAAATAAATCTGTGGACAGATGTAATCGATATATCCCGAGCGGTTGATCCAGCCCTTTACGTCGATAAACTGACAGTTGTAATTGTTGTCCATCCGCGCCTGCGGGCTGATGCCGAAAATGACTGAGGAATCCGCCTGCTTGATGGCGGTATAGACCTGCCTGATCAAAAGATCGACGTTCCGGCGCCGCCATTCGGCATGGGAAAGGGTTCCGCCGGCCTTGACGTAGGCGTTGTAATAGGCGGCGTCAAAGGACAGATCGGTGGTTGGATAGAAATAGTCGTCGAAATGGACTCCGTCGATCGCATAATTTTCCACCAGCTCAACCACGCCGTCGGTGATGAGCTTCCGCGCGGTCTCGCTGGCGGGATTATAGAAAAGTCCCCCCTGCCATGCGATGGCGGTATCCTTACCCGCGTTCACCGCTCTGACGGCGGGGTTTGAAGCGGAAAGGGTCCGACTGGAGCCGATTGCCCGCACTCGGTAGGGATTGATCCACGCCTCAGTGCGCAGGCCATATTCCTTTGCCTTGGAAACCATAATCTCCAGCGGGTCATAGCCCGGGTCCTCTCCCTCGGTGCCGGTAAGAACATAACTCCAGGGGAAGTAATCGGACCGGTACATCGCATCCCCAAACGGACGCACCTGCAAAAAGACGGTGTTGAGCCCATAATCGGAAATATTGGAAAATGCTTCGTCAATGTTGGCGGAAAACTGCGAACGGCTTTTGTTCTGGGCAAGGGTGTAAAAATCGAGATAGGAAATCCAGACGGCGCGCACCTCATCCGGAACCGAGACGGTCGAAACGTGGGCCTGAGCCTGAAGCTCATCGTAGCGGTCCGGGTCTGCTGCATCCTCCTTCGCCGGTTCAGCGGACACTCTGCTTTGTGAGGCGCTTTGCTGACTCCCCGGCTCCTGCGGGACAACGACGAAAGATCCGTCAGGATCGGTAACCTCGAAAGGATGGGAGACTTCCTGCGGCGGCGCTTCCATGGAGGAAGACGCCTCAGAAGAAGCGGGTTTCTCCGGCTGTTCAGAAGACATCCCGGCGGAAGATGGTTCCGGCTCGCTTCCTGCTTGGGATGAAGCTTCCTGCGGCGGTGCGGGCGGATCGGTCGGCAGCTCTTCCAGCGCCGATGGAAACTCAGAGGGATAAAGCCCGACCGCGGAACTGCTTACTTCCGAAAGGGGCTCCAAAGGCTTGGTCGCTGTGATCACATCGCCGCCTGAACAGCCGGTCAAGAAAAGCGCCAGCGCAATAGCCCCGGCGTGAAAGAATATTTTTCTCATGGAATTGGTCTCCCGCTCCTGTATGTTTGGGCGGCGTGCAAAACGATTCATGGGAGAACCGTCATTTGGAGGTTCCCGCAAAATTCGTCAGTTTCATACATGAATCGGTTTTTATTTTACCGCTTATCGCCAGTCCGGTCAATAGATAAGTGGCAGGCACAGCGCCAAATTCCTGCCTGCCGCGGCTGGAAATTTTATCTTTTCCCCTGATTTCGGCAAAAAGTCAGGCCTTGACCGAAGGGCCGCCCGGGAGTATCATAAGGTCATACAAATCGCGCGCCATGCGTTTCAGCTGACGCATTTTGGAAACGGGCGGAGCCTTTGGCCGCGGCAACAACATGCAGGGAGGAAAAACATGTTTTTTATCGGGCTTTTCGGAGTCGGCGCCAAAGCTGAGCCGGCGGGACGGATTTACGCCGGGTGCCGGTGCTGCCACTCGCCGGGACCGCTGCAGCTCTCCCGGAAGTATCAATATTTCCACGCTTTTTTTCTTCCGCTTTTTCGTTTTCATTCGCAGTATTTTGCCACCTGTCCAGCCTGTGCGAGCATCTATGAGGTTGAGCCGTCGGCGGGCGACCGAGCCCGCCGCGAAGGACAGGCCGCGGCCGCCCCGGAACAGCTCCACCTGCTGCAGGATAATTCCCGCCGCTTCTGCCCGCACTGCCGCGCACCCATCTCCCCCGACGACCAATTCTGCCGCCGCTGCGGCGAACGGCTTTAAGCGTTACGCCATCCCTTTTTCCGGCTTCTCGTCCACCGGACCCACTCCGGTAAGAGCAGCCGGTTTTGTTTTGCGGGAAATGGTGAGGGAAAACGAGGAAACGATGGGCGCCGCCAGCGAGCAGAGCAGAACCAATCCGAGCTGCCGCAGCGTGAGAGGCGCAGTCATAAAGATCCGATGGCAGGCGGGCACCCAGACCGCAGCCGCCGTGCAGGCTGCGGAAAAGATTCCAGCCGCCAGCAGCAACGGGTTGCCAAAGGGATTGAGTTCGAGCAGCCCCTTTGTTTCACTGCGGCATTCAAAAACATGGAAGAGCTGGGTCATCACCAAGGTGAGCAGCGCAGCCGTGCGGCAGAGAACCAGCTCCTCCCCCCGCGCGGCAAACAGAGAAAATACCCCCAGCGTGGTCAGCCCGATGATGACTCCGCGAAAGAGAATTTTCCCCATCAGTCCTTCGGAGAAGATCGACTCATCCGGGGCGCGCGGCGGCCGGCGCATCACACTTGGCTCGGCAGGCTCCAATCCGAGCGAAATCGCAGGGAAACCATCGGTCACCAGATTGACCAGCAGAAGCTGGATCGGCGTGAGGATGACCGGCATCCCCATCAGCATCCCCAGAAACATAGTGAGTACCTCGCCGGTATTACAGGAAAGCAGGTAGCGCAGAAATCTCCGGATGTTCTGATAGATCACCCTGCCCTCTTCAACGGCGGCGACAAGAGTGGCAAAATTATCATCCAGCAGGATCACCTGCGCCGCCTCGCGGGTGACGTCGGTTCCCGATTCTCCCATGGCGACGCCGATGCTCGCCTCCTTGACGGCGGGAGCATCGTTTACCCCATCGCCGGTCATCGCTACAATTTCCCCGTTGGCCTTCATCGCCCGCACAATCCGAAGCTTATGGGCCGGGGTGACCCTGGCAAACACTCCGGCGGTACGACAAATCTCCCGCAGCTTGCCGTCGCTCATCGAGTCAAGCTGCGCGCCGGTGTAGATTCCATCTTCCCCCTCTCCGACAATCCCGATTTGCTGGGCAACCGCACGGGCAGTCGCTACATGGTCCCCGGTAATCATTACCGTTCGGACTCCCGCGGCCCGGCAGGCGGCTACTGCTGCGGGCGCTTCCTTCCTCGGGGGATCGTAAAGCCCCGCAAGTCCGAGAAAGGTCAATCCCTCCTCGACCGGATCGGAGGAGGAACCCCGCTGCCGCAGCGCAAAGCCAAGCACCCGCAGCGCCCGTTCCGCGAGCCTGCCGTTCTCTGCGAGAATCCGGCGGCGGTGCTCGGCAGTAAGAGGAACTGTTCCCTGCGAGGTCATCACCCGAGTGCAGCGCGGCAGCAGCAGCTCGGGAGCGCCCTTGACATAGATGCGGTCGGCTCCGTCGGCGCAGCGTCCCCAGACCGCCATCCGCTTTCGGTCGGAATCAAAAGGAATCTCCCCGGTACGGGTGAAATCCGAGAGGCGCACCCCCGCCGCGTCCGCCGCTTCAAGGAGCGCGGCCTCGGTCGGCTCTCCCAGAAAGCTGCGCTGCTCCCGTCCCAGCAGCCCGATGCGCCTGCTTTGCGGCTTGGCGTCGTTGCAGTAGGCAGCCGTCTCCAGCAAACGGCCGACACTCGGCCTCAGGGGTTCGGAAAAGGGAGCGGAAAATTCCCCTTCGGCGGTCAAAACCGTTTTGACGGTCATTTTATTCTGCGTAAGGGTCCCGGTTTTGTCCGAGCAGATGACGGTGGCGCAGCCCAGTGTTTCAACGGCATGCAGCCGCTTGATCAGGGCGTTGCGGCGCAGAATCCGGCGCACGGCCAGCGCCAGTGAGATCGTCACGATGGCGGGCAGACCTTCCGGAACTGCCGCGACCGCCAAACTCACCCCTGTGATCAGCATGGCGAATGGATCTTCTCCGCGCAGTACGCCGACCGCCGCCACGACGGCGCAGATCAGAATACAGCCGATTCCGATCGTGCGCCCCACCTGATCGAGCCGCTTTTGCAGAGGAGTCTGTTCCTCCTCGATTTCGTCGAGCATTCCGGCAATCGCACCCATCTCAGTATTCATGCCGGTCGCACTGACCCGGGCTGCTCCGCGTCCCGTCAGGATGTTGCAGCCCATGAATACCATGGATTCCCCGGCGGCCTTGCCGGTTGCCTCCCGGCCGGTGGACGCCCGTTTTGTGACGGGGTGGGATTCCCCGGTGAGCAGCGCTTCATCGCAGGTCAGCGCCGACTGCTCCAGTATCACTGCATCGGCCGCAACCCGGTCTCCGGCCGAAAACAGAAGGATGTCCCCCTCCACGACCTGTGCCGCGGGAATCGAGAGCTCCACGCCCTCCCGGAGGACCCGCGCGGTCGGAGCGGCCATCTCCTCGAGCGCCTCAAGGGTCTTTTCGCATCGCCACTCCTGAAAAAAGCCGAGAAGCGCGTTGGCCAGAACGATGGCGGCGATGGCAAGCGCCTCGCCCTGCTCACCAAGCACCGCCGAAAGCGCGGTGGCGGCCAGAAGGATCAGAACCATGCCATCCTTAAACTGCCCCGCGAAAATGAGAACAGCAGAATTTTTCTTTCCTGTTTTGAGCCGGTTTTCCCCCTGTTCCAACAGCCTGCGCTGCGCTTCCTGACGCGTGAGGCCGGAATCTGTCATCCGATCCATAGCCGATACCCCTTTCCGTTTGTACGTCGTTTTTTCCCATTCTATTCGGGGATGTCCAAAAATAGTACGTCCAGCCTTTGACATTTGGGCGTGATCCGGGTAAAATAAGGATATTCTATCAATCGGAGGAATCGCCGTTATGAAAGATGGCTTTATCCGCGCGGTCTGCGCCACGCCCTCTCTGCGGGTTGCAGACTGCCGGTATAACGTCTCGCAAATGATCGAAGCGATCAGGGCCGCCGCCAAAAGCAAGGCTAAGCTTTTGGTTTTTCCGGAACTTTCGGTAACGGGTTATACCTGCGGAGACCTGTTCGGTCAGAAGGTCCTGCTCGACGGCGCCGAAGAGGAGCTTTCCCGGCTGCTGAAGGCATCGGTTGGACTTGACCTGATCGTACTCGCCGGCCTTCCCGTTCCGTCGGGCGGGAAGCTCTACAACTGCGCCGCCATATTTCAAAACGGGGTTCTGCTCGGCGTGATCCCCAAAAGCAATCTGCCGGCCTATGGCGAGTTTTACGAGCGGCGCAACTTTACCCCGGCTTTCGAGGGCATCCGCGAGGCCGTTCTCTGCGGGCAGACCGCTCCGTTCGGCACCAATCTGCTCTTCTCCTGCTCCGAGCTTCCCGATTTTGTGCTGGCGGCGGAGATCTGCGAGGACCTCTGGGTGCCCGCTCCGCCCTCGGTGCGGCATGCCGCTGCGGGCGCGACGGTTATTGCAAACCTTTCGGCAAGCGATGAGATCGTGGGCAAACCGGCTTATCGCCGTTCTCTGATTGCCGGCCAGTCGGCCCGGCTGCTTTGCGGTTACCTCTACGCCGATGCGGGCCGCGGCGAGTCCACCACCGACATGGTCTTTTCGGGGAACTCCCTCATCGCTGAGAACGGCGCAATTCTTGCAGAAGCTCCCATCTTCTCCGGTGAGGTGGCCTCCACCGAGCTTGATGTCGCGCGGCTCGCTGCGGAACGGCGCAGGATGACCACCTTTCCCGCCGCATGCGCAGACGGATACCGCGTGATTCCCTTTTCCCTCACCCCGGCTGAAACAGAGTTGACCCGCATGGTTCCTGCGAGGCCTTTTGTCCCCCGCGATGAACGGGAGCGCGCCGACCGCTGTGAAGAGATTCTTTCGATCCAAGCCAACGGCCTGCGAAAACGCCTGGAACACAGCCGCGCAAAAACCGCTGTGCTCGGACTTTCGGGCGGACTGGATTCAACCTTGGCTCTGCTGGTCTGTGCGCGGGCGATGGCATTGCTGGGACGTCCCGCATCGGATATTGTCGCACTGACCATGCCTTGCTTTGGTACGACTGCCCGGACAAAGGGAAACGCCGAATATCTGGCCGAGCGAATCGGCGCAACACTGCGCATCATCGATATTGCGGCGGCGGTAAAACAGCATTTTCAGGACATCGGGCATAATCCGGACGAATTCAATGTTGTTTTTGAAAACTCGCAGGCGCGGGAGCGCACCCAGCTTTTGATGGATGTGGCGAATCAGACCGGCGGCCTTGTCATCGGTACCGGAGATCTTTCGGAATTGGCACTTGGCTGGGCGACCTATAACGGTGATCACATGTCGATGTATGGAGTAAACGCCTCGATTCCCAAAACGCTGATCCGCCATCTTGTTTCCTATGAAGCGGACCGCACTACGGATGTAGCCCTTTCGGCGGTGCTGCGCGATGTGCTCGATACCCCTGTTTCCCCGGAGCTGCTCCCGCCGAAGGACGGCGAAATTTCTCAGAAAACAGAAGGCCTGGTCGGTCCCTACGACCTGCATGACTTCTTTCTTTACTATGCCGTCCGTTGGGGATTCTCTCCTATCAAGATTCTGCGCCTGGCCGAACGTGCTTTTGCGGGTGATTTTGACCGTGAAACAATTCTGCACTGGATGAAAACCTTTTATCGCCGCTTCTTTTCCCAGCAATTTAAACGTTCCTGTCTGCCGGACGGCCCAAAGGTCGGTTCGGTCACCCTTTCACCCCGGGGAGACTGGCGGATGCCAAGCGACGCAGTCTCCGAGCTGTGGCTCTCTGAACTGGAGGGCCTGTGATCAAACATTCGCCGCACCGGCAGTGTGAATTCACATTTATTGAGGCCTTTCCTTTGAAAAGCAAATCAGCTTTACAGGTATAAATTTTAAATCTGTAAAGCGCTCCGCCTTCACCGGCACTTTTTTCGGTCCTCAAGCGGCAAGTTTGTGACATCGTGATCGGACGGCCGTTTTTGGTTACACTAAATGAGACGCAGCAACGCTGCGCCCGATCTAGAAAGGAGCTTTTTGATGAAAAAGTATGTTTGCGAAATCTGCGGCTATATCTATGACGAGGCCGCCGGAGATCCCGAGCACGGCATTGCACCCGGAACCAAATGGGAGGATCTTCCCGAAGACTTTGAATGCCCGCTCTGCGGCGTCGGCAAGGACCAGTTTAAGCTGGAGGATTAAATCTATTTGCCGAGATGTAAAAGGAGGGGCTCTGTGATTGCATCCAATCAGCGGGCACTCTGTTACCTTCCTGCCCATACCGATCCCCGCGAGCTTAACCTCTTGCGGAAGGTGTTTGCCCGGTCCAGGCTGCGTTTTCGCGAAGTATCGGAGAAGGAGCTTTCCCTCCCGATTGGCAAACTCGCCGGATATTTCGACTGCCGGGAACAGGAAACGGCGAAGGACTCTTCCCCGCTTCCTGAACCCGTGCTCGTTCTTTGCGGTCTGCCCAGTACAAAAATCAGTGAATTGCTCGAAAAAATGAGAGAGGCCGGAGCTTCTCCGATTGCCTGCAAGGCGTCGCTTACCGACACCAACCGCCATTGGAGTTTTTATCAGCTCTACGAAGAGCTTTGCCGCGAGCGTGAAGCAATTGCAAACAGCGCGTCTGTCCGGCATGAAAAAGCATGAATCGGCGCCTGCCGCAAAAAGCCACAGGATGTAAACCGATTCGGCAAAAATGCACCGCTTCATCTGATCCCTATAGCTTGTTTGAGCTGAATTCTGAATGGCAGTCCGGGTGTATATCCGAGAACGCAGCAAAATACAAACAAATGATTTGCGGCAGAAAAGCCGTCTGTGTGGAAATGTAAAGTTCCATACAGACGGCTTTTTATACTTTTCTTTATATTGTAAACTTATCTTTATATATAAGTTGACAATATAAATTACATTTGCTATACTGATCCATACTTGGTAAACCGTAAGGATAATATCCAATTATTATGGAAACAGTTTACCAAAAACGAGGGCATTTATTCTTTAGGCATGATCTCGCGAAGACTTGAGGCAGGGTTCTTTTCATCTTGAATACAGAATGATGAAACGCGTTGCCTCCGGAATGTGAACCAACCTTGATGCCCTTTGCGAATCGGAGCCAAAACGAAAGGAGAAAAAATTGAGAACTGAAAAGACAAGAAATTTAATTTTATGCGCACTTTTTACAGCACTTACCGCAGTCGGCGCATTTCTACGCATTCCCATTCCGGTTGTACCATTTACCCTGCAGCTGCTCTTTACCATGCTGTCAGGGCTTTTACTTGGAGGGAAACTAGGTGCTGTTTCGGTATGCCTTTATATTGCAATGGGGCTTTTAGGGCTGCCGGTATTTGCAGAAGGCGGAGGAGTTTCCTATGTGCTGAAGCCAAGTTTTGGCTACATCATCGGATTCGCAGCCGCCTCTTATGTGACAGGAGTTATCGCCAATCAAGTCCCCAACCCGGGATACAAAAGACTGCTCATCGCCAATTTCGCCGGTCTTGGAATCGTTTATTTTTTTGGCATGGCCTATTACTACCTGATGAGCAATTTCTATCTTGGTGTGCCGATTGGCTTATGGCCGCTGTTTCTGTATTGCTTTATTTTGGCTGTGCCGGGCGATATTGTCCTGTGCATTCTTGGAGCGGTACTCGGAAAAAGGCTGATTCCCATCATGAAAAAGAACAGGAGGTGATATGAAGTGACAAACCTGCAAGCATTGACCGATAAGGTTTTGAGCGGAAAATTGATCGACAAAGAAGAATCAATATGCTTGTATCAACAGCCATTGAGTGAGCTGTGCGATCACGCCGATAAAATCCGCCGGCATTTTTGTTCCAACCGGTTTGATATCTGCACCATCATCAACGGCAAAAGCGGCCATTGTTCTGAAAACTGTAAGTTCTGTGCGCAGTCCGCTCACAACCACACCAGCGCCGCACAGTATCCCCTGCTTCCGGCTGAAGAAATTCTGGCGCAGGCAAAAAGAAACCATGATCAGGGGGTGCTCCGCTATTCCATTGTTACCTCCGGCAAGTGCTTATCCGATGCGGAAGTAGACACCATGTGCGGGGTTGTACGGAAAATTAAAGAGCAGGTCGGAATTTCTGTTTGCGTATCCTTTGGCCTGCTGAACCAACAACAGTTTCAAAAATTAAAAGACGCAGGCGTCACAAGAGTCCATAACAACCTGGAAACTTCGCAAAGAAACTTTCCCAATATCTGCACAACGCATACGTTCCAGGATAAGGTCCGCTCAATTCGTGCGGCACAGGCGGCGGGGCTTTCGGTATGCAGCGGCGGGATTATGGGCCTCGGGGAAAATTTCGAAGACAGAATTGATATGGCGCTGAGTTTGCGGGAACTGGGGATTCAAAGCATTCCCGTCAATATGCTGAATCCAATTCCCGGCACGCCGTTTGAAAACAATAGAAGGATAACCGAAAAAGACATGCGCAGAATTGTCGCCGTATACCGATTTATTCTTCCAACCGCTTCTATCCGCCTCGCAGGAGGCAGAGGGCTGCTCCCTGATCATGGGAAGGGATGTTTTCTCTCCGGAGCGAATGCAGCGATTTCGGGTGATATGCTGACAACCGCAGGAATTACGACGGCAACCGATATGAAACTTCTGAACGAGCTTGGATACGAGGTGGGACTCTGTAATGAGTAAAAACCTGTTTATCACCGGAACGGGAACCGGTATCGGCAAGACCTATGTAACGGGACTGATTGTGAAAAAACTTCAGGACAATACTGTAAACTCCGCCTATTACAAAGCTGCTATGAGTGGAAATGACCGCCGGGCAGACGGCGTTTTGATCCCCGGTGATGCACTTCATGTAAAAACAGTTTCAGGCATCAAACAACCTTTGGAAGAAATGTGCCCATACCTGTATGAAACGGCAGTTTCTCCCCATCTGGCCGCCCGTATTGAAGGCCGACCTATTGAAATGGATCATTTACTTCGCACATTCGACGGGATTTGCGGCAGATATGATTATGTCACTGCGGAAGGCTCGGGCGGGATCCTTTGCCCTTTGCGCTTTGACAAAAAGAAGATTCTGCTGGAGGATTTTATCAAGGCGCGCAATTTAAGCTGCCTGATGGTTGCTGACGCCGGACTCGGCGCCATCAACGCAGTTGTACTGACAGCGGAATATATGAAAACACATCATATTCCGGTAAAAGGAATTATTTTTAACCACTACATACCAGGCAATACGCTGCACGAGGACAATTTGCTGATGTGCGAATTGATAACAGGGCTGAAGGTGCTGGCGTATGTCAAAGATGGGGACAGCGATTTGGATATTCCGTTCGAACTTCTGGAAACGTTATATGAATAGAATGGAAGGAATGCATAATGATTTGGTATCCATATGAACAGATGAAAACCATGCGGTCTCCCTATAAGATCATCAACGCAGAGGGTGTTTACCTCGATACCGAAGACCGCAGACTGATCGATTCCGTCTCATCCTGGTGGAGTGTAATCCACGGCTACAAACATCCCGAGCTGAACGCGGCGATCGAAACACAGCTGGAACGATTTTCTCATGTGATGCTGGGTGGACTGACTCATGAACCTGCGCAGAGGCTCTCCGATAAGCTTCAAAGCTGGCTTCCGGGAGATCTGGATTACTGCTTTTTTTCTGATTCCGGCAGTGTGGCGGTGGAAGTGGCCCTCAAAATGGCGCTGCAGTTTTTTATGAACCGGAAAGAAACACAGCGTACCATGGTGTTGGCATTGGAACACGCCTATCATGGAGACACTTTCAAAACCATGGAGGTGGGTGATGACGAGGATTATCATTTTGTACTGAATGCATATGGCAAGAGCAAATATGTTGTCCATATCCCTACTCGAATCGAAGCGCTCGAAAAAGCATTTGCAAGGTACCATGAAAGGCTCAATTGTCTGATCGTCGAGCCTCTTCTTCAGGGCGCAGGCGGTATGAGGATGTACGACATTTCTTTCTTGAAACGGGCCAGAGAACTTTGTGATCAGTACGGTGTGCTTCTTGTTTTTGATGAAGTTGCCACCGGATTCGGCCGAACCGGAAACCGATTCGTCGCGGATCTGGTTTTGCCGGATATTCTTGTTCTGGGAAAAGCCCTGACCGGTGGATATATCGGGCATGCGGTTACTGTTGCAAACCGTAGGGTTTATGAAGGATTTTACGACGACAATCCCGCTCATGCCTTGATGCACGGCCCCACCTTTATGGGAAATGCTTTGGCATGCAGTGTAGCATTGAAATCCATCGAGCTGTTCGAAAAGCAGGATTATCTGTCAAGGATCCACAAAATCGAAGCAATTACCCGCCGGGAAATGAAGGGATTTTTTGACCCGCGTATCAAAGAGATCCGAATTATGGGAGCCTGTGTATGTATTGAGGTGTATGATTCTGCCTCTATTGCCGGATATCAGCAGTTTGCCTATGAACGGGGAGTTTTCAGCCGTCCCTTCTTAAATTATTTGTATGCCATGGTACCGTACATCATAAAAGAAGATGAGCTGGTGAAGGTCCTGAGTACGATGAAAGCATGGTTTATGATTATGTAAATATTATCAAAGCAAAACACGGTGTTTCAAAGTCGTAGGGGCGATTTCTATTTTAAGATCGGCAGACTTATCGAATCCGTCAAACAGGAAGCATGTAAAACCGGCCACAATTTGGGAACATCTGCCACAATAATCTAGGCCTTGTTTGAAAAATAAAAGTTGCACAAGAAACCAAGTGATGCGAAGCTATGAGCATGAAACGATATGAATTAACAAAAGAACAATAAGAACGAATCAAGCCGCTGCTGCCACCGGAAGGAACAGGAAAGCGGGATCGTCCACGGAATGATAACCGGATCATGCTCAACGGAATGCTCTGGATCGTCCGGAGTGGCGCTCAATGGCGTGAGCTGACGGAGACCTATGGCCCTTGGCAGTCTATATACGCCCGATTCGCCAAATGGCGGGATGACGGCACACTGGAAGCGGTATTCCACACACTGTCTGCGGACGCGGATATGGAGAACCTGAGCATGGACTCCACT
>FORK01000029.1 GCA_900113995.1 Ruminococcaceae bacterium D5
GGCATAAAAAAACAGCCCCCGAGAAGGGGGCTGCCAGGTAATAATGGTGTGATTGCCAGACTCTTCGATGCCCCTTAAGGGGCTGCTACAGGAGACAGGCCCTTATAGGGTCTGTTCAAACCACCAGTTCAACTGGTGGTTTTGATTATAAATTAAAGTTTGGTCATCCAAAGGCCGTGGAGATTGCAGTAGGCATAAACGGCGACAGGCTTTTCATCCTTCAATGCGAAGGAAACCTCGGGCTGCTCACCGGGGGCCAGCGATTTCCGATGGCCGCCCGCAGTGGTTTTCAAATAGACCCACTGGATCGAATGCTCCGGAATCATGGGATGGGGCGCAGAGCCGATTTTGACGGTGACGGCATCATCTGAGACACTGGCAACCGGCAGATGCTTTTCCTGACTGGCCTCTACAGTATTAGGAATCAATTCCTTCATCGGTTCACCGCAGCAGACCACCGGCACGCCGGAGTCATGAATCAGGCCAATAATATTTCCACAATGAGAACAGCGAAAGAAACGGGTTTCGGACATGGAATAAGCCTCCTTTTTACGAAATGATAATTGTTATTATAATATAACATAGCGCGCAGAAAAAAGCAATCAATTTGGAAAATTTTATAAGTTTGGCCATGCCGCAATTTTGTGTTGAACATTTGTTCATTTAACGCTATAATATAACAAAAGTCTTCGCATGGAACAGCACCCTGCCGCATATTCATGCTGCGGGGGGTGCTGCGATTGAAACGAATACTGCTGCTGTTTTGCTTAACTTTGCTGCTGACCGGGATGATTCTGGCGTCATTTCGCCGGATTAACAGCGTCTCGGCAGGAGCTGCCGCTCCTTTTTCGCCGGTGGTCGTCCTCGATGCCGGCCACGGAGGATTTGACGGGGGAGCACAGGGGCAGGATGGGACGGTGGAAAAGGAGATCAATCTTGCCGTTACGCAAAAGATCGACTGCCTTGCCTCACTCTGCGGATTTGAAACGGTAATGATTCGGGATGCCGACTGTTCCATCGAGGAGGAGGGGGTTACCGGAATCCGCAACCGCAAGGTTTCGGATATCCACCGCAGGCTTGATATTGCGGAGGAGTACCCTGAGGCGCTTTTTTTGAGCATCCATCAAAACCATTTTCCGCAGGAAAAACAGTGGGGAACACAGGTTTTCTACGGCCCGAAGCATCCGGAAAGCCGTCTTTTGGCCGAGCGGATTCAGAAAAATGTGATTCAGATCCTTCAGCCCGAAAACCGGCGCGCTGTCAAGGAAGCACAGCAGAATCTTTATATCCTCTCGCGGGCTTCCAATCCCGCAGTGATGGTGGAGTGTGGATTTCTTTCGAACCGTGACGAATGTGCCCGGCTCTGTCGGCCGGACTATCAGCAGCAGCTCGCATTTGTCATCGTCCGATCAATGCTGGAACAGCGGATTCAAAACGATGAAGGGACGGAAAAGATCGATGGCGTCGAAGCTTAAAAAGCTCTATATCTGCTCCAACTGCGGTTATGAGACAGCAAAATGGCTGGGGAAATGCCCCGACTGCGGCAGCTGGAATACCCTCAACGAAGAAGTGCGGATCGATGCTCCGCCGCAGGCAGCGGCATCGGCCGCCGCCTGCGCAGCTGCGTCGGTTCCCGCGCCGGTCACCACCTTGGACGAGGTGGAATCCGGTGAGGAAATCCGCTACATCACCGGAATTTCCGAGCTGGACCGGGTGCTTGGCGGAGGAATGGTTCCCGGTTCGGTGGTCCTTGTCAGCGGCGATCCGGGAATCGGAAAATCGACCCTGCTGCTTCAGATGTGCCAGCCGCTCTCGGCGCTGCTGAAAATTCTTTATGTCACCGGCGAGGAGAGTACCCGGCAGATCAAGCTGCGCGCCATGCGGCTGGGAGTACAAAACAACGGGCTGATGCTCTGCGCCTGCAATGACGTTGGACAGATTCTTGCGACCATCGGGCAGAACAGCCCCGATCTTGTGATCATCGATTCGATTCAGACGATCAGCGCCGCGGAAATTTCCTCCTCATCCGGCAGCGTTTCTCAGGTGCGCGAATGTACCCAGCGCCTGACCCGTCTGGCAAAGGAACGGGAAATTCCACTGTTTCTGGTGGGGCATGTCAATAAGGACGGCGCAATTGCCGGGCCGAAGGTCCTTGAACACATGGTTGATGCGGTACTTTATTTTGAGGGGGAACGCAATCTTTCCTACCGCATCCTGCGGGCGATCAAAAACCGCTTCGGCTCAACCAATGAAATCGGCGTATTCGAGATGCTCGACACCGGCCTCGCTGTGGTGGACAACCCCTCCATGGCGCTGCTTTCCGGGCGCCCCGAGCAGGCCTCCGGAACCTGTGTCACCGCTGTCATGGAGGGAAGCCGTCCGATCCTTGCTGAAATTCAGGCGCTGGCGAGCAAAACCAGCTATCCCATGCCGAAGCGCAGTGCCAACGGCCTCGACTTCAACCGAATTTCCATGCTGATTGCTGTTTTGGAGAAACGGTGTGGCTATTTCTTCGGCGCCCTCGATGTCTATCTGAACGTTGCGGGAGGATTGAGAATTGATGAACCCTCCACCGATCTTGCGGTGGTGCTCTCCCTGATCTCCAACCTGACCGACCGGCCGCTCGACGAGTCGATGGCGGCCTTCGGCGAGGTTGGACTTGCCGGTGAAGTCCGGGCCGTCAACCGGGTTCAGCAGAGGGTGGGAGAGGCCTATCGCTTAGGATTCCGGCGGATCGTCCTGCCTGCTCACAACGTCGAGGCGATTAACCTGAAAAATCATCCCGGGCTTGAGTTGACCGGGATCCGTTCGGTCCGGGAGCTTCGCCGCCTGTTTGGCTGACTTCTCCTGAAAGTAAATGCAGTCTCCGCCTGTGCTGGAAGCCGCCCGGCTGAGGCTTTCCAACGTGCAGTATCCCTCCCGCTGGTGGATGCATCGGTGGGAGCATGGGATCAGGTACACAAAAACACCTCCAACCATGGCGCTGCGGTATCCCGCCCGCTGGGGACCGGATTACGCTTTTCTATTCTTTCTGATTCTGCTTCGGGATATTCCTTTTGAGGGGCGGGGCCGCAAGATTTGTGACTGGTCTGTGTCTGTAATGTTAAATCAGTATATAGTTGATTGACAGAGGCGGGCAGTAGGATTATCATGATATCATTGTTGCTTTGTGGCAGCGTTCTATGACGGAGGCTTTGCTCAAAAGAACGCCTCCGGACAGAGTCAAATGGAAGAGGCGTCTTTTAGGGGAATCTGTATGAAATTTGTTCACCGGCATACCCTAACAACGCACCCCAGAGAAAAGGTGGATGAATTTTGGCAGGAAAAAATGAGGCCGACCTCAGCAGCAAACCGGTTGGGAAACTATTGATTTCTTTGGCGGTTCCCACCATTACGGCGCAGATCGTCAATATGCTCTATAACATTGTGGACCGAATTTATATCGGTCAGGGAGTGGGAAAAACCGCGCTGACCGGCGTAGGAGTATCCTTTCCCATTCTGATCCTGATCTCTGCTTTTTCTTCGCTGATCGGTATGGGAGGCGCTCCGCGCGCCTCAATCCGAATGGGACAGAAGGATAACGACGGAGCCGAGCGAATTCTTGGCAACTGCTTTGTCACACTGCTGAGTATCTCTCTGATTCTGACTGTCTTTTTCAGGACTTTCAGCAGCCAGCTTCTGATGATGTTCGGAGCGAGTCCCGATACCCTGCCTTATGGGCTGGCTTATATCAACATCTACGTTCTTGGCACTGTTTTTGTGCAGCTTTCACTGGGGCTCAATGCTTTTATTACCGCTCAGGGCTTCAGCCGCTACAGTATGGTAACTGTGTTGATCGGCGCGGTATCCAACATCATCCTAGACCCGATTTTTATCTTTGGATTTGGAATGGGCGTCAAGGGTGCGGCGCTTGCCAGCGTCATTTCCCAGGCGCTTTCCGCCTTTTGGGTGCTTCGTTTCCTTAACGGCAAGGCAACAAGCCTGCGGCTTCGGCGCGAACATATGCGGTTCTCCCCGCAGGTGATGCTGCCAGTTCTGGCGCTTGGAATCGCACCGTTCATTATGCAGTCAACCGAAAGCCTAGTCAATATTGTCTTTAACCGTTCGCTGCAGCAATATGGCGGGGATATCGCGGTCGGCTCGATGACCATTCTGACCAGCGTTATGCAGCTTGTCATGATGCCGGTCAGCGGCTTGACGCAGGGCGCCCAGCCGATCATCAGCTACAATTATGGCGCACAGAACAACGATCGGGTAAAAAAGGCATTCCGTTTGCTTTTGTGCAGTTCGCTTGCCTACACCCTGAGCTTTTGGGCGATTGTTCAGGTCTTCCCGGAGATGGTCGTTCGAATTTTCAATTCCGATCCGGCGCTGCTGCAAACCGCAAGCTGGGCGATGCGGATCTATCTCGGGGCCTCCTTTATGCTCGGTGTGCAGATTGCCTGCCAGCAGACCTTTGTTGCCCTTGGTCAGGCGAAGTACTCCCTCTTTTTGGCGCTGCTGCGCAAAATTATTTTGTTGCTCCCGCTGATTTGGCTTCTGCCACAACTGATTTCCGATCAGGTTTTTGCGGTTTTTCTCGCTGAGCCGATCGCCGATATGATCGCAACCCTGACGACGCTCATGCTGTTCCTTTTGCAGTTTCCCAAGCTTTTGGCGAAAAATCAGCAACCCGGCGGCCGGTGAGCCGCTCTGTCAAGGAGGATCTTTGTATGAACTGGCTTCGAAATTTCATGGCTGGCCGGTACGGCAGTGATCAGCTCGGATGGGCTTTGCTGATCCTTTATCTTTTTCTTTCTTTGCTGCTGCCGGGAAAATTTTTGAGATATCTTTGTCTGATTCCACTTTTTCTGTTTTGGTTCCGCTTCCTTTCCCGGAATGTTCTCAGCCGGGCTGCGGAAAACCGCATATTTTTGCAGAAAGCGGAACCGGTATTCTCCTTTTTTCGCAAAAAGAGCGCACAGTATCGGGATCGAGAGCATCGCTACTACACCTGTCCGGGATGCCGCCAAACTCTGCGGGTCCCGCGCGGACGCGGAAGGATCACCATTACCTGCCCCAAGTGCGGCTGTACCATCACTAAAAATACATAATACTCCTCTTTTCAATTCACTGTGCAGCATAATATGGCGGGTCGGGGTTCCAGGCTGAGCCTTGAATCTGAGTAAGCTTGTGAAGGACATATGCCGGTATACCCTTCACAAGAGGCAATGAACATTTTCTGCGATTGTGTCTCCGGTACTGCGGCCTGTAAATGTGCTGCCGTCGTTCCAATGACTGCTTTCTGCTATCCAAAGGTTGTTGTCAGCAGTCCGCTCCTTGCGATGCTTGAAGCAAATTTTTATCCTCGTCAGCAGAGCCGCTGATTCTGTTTAAGAGGGTCATTCAGTTAAAATTTTCGGCAAGCCGGGGACTTGAGTAGGTTCTATAAGGGCCTTGATACCGGCAGGTGACTCAAGACGTACCGAACTCCTCAAAGATTCGGAACTGACCGCCGGTCAGTTCCGAATCTTTTTGGCGCCGAATAGGGATGAAATAAACCACCAGTTGAACTGGTGGTCAATAAAAAATACTTTAGTAAAAGGAAGAACCTCCTGTGATAAAATGAGTGCGGTCTGGCAACCACACAAAGAACACAGGAGGTTCATGTCATGAAAGACGTAAAAAGTTTATCATACAGTAAGTTCAGATGCAAATATCACATAGTATTTGCCCCAAAGTATCGTAGACAAGTGATTTACAGAAAAATCAAAGCAGATGTAGGAAAAATATTAAGAGAATTAAGCGAGCGGAAAGGAGTAGAAGTAATAGAGGCAGAGGCATGCCCGGATCACATCCATATGCTGGTAAGTATCCCACCGCATATAAGTGTAGCAACATACATGGGATACGTTAAAAGTAAAAGCAGCCTAATGATATTCGACAAACATGCAAATCTGAAATATAAGTATGGGAACAGGCATTTTTGGTGCAGAGGGTATTATGTCGATACAGTAGGAAAATATGAGAATGCAATAAAAGATTATATTCGAAACCAGCTACAGGAGAAAAGAGTAAGGCATAAAAAACAGCCCCCGAGAAGGGGGCTGCCACAGGAGATAGACCCTTATAGGGTCTGTTCAAATCACCCGTTCAACGGGTGGTTTTGATTTATAAATTGAGCATAATTTAGCAAAATTGTGCTCTGCTGCATATCGTGCTGCATATCAAATTTTGTCAGCTATTTGGCGTAAGTCCGCGGAATTTACATGCTGGTAGTGCCTCAACATTTCTTCACTTGTTTGTCGATACTGTTTGTTGCACTGGGAAAAGACTCTGGGATATCAAAATTGCTCGCACCATTCTTTGCGTTATGTCAAGACGGTTTTATTGCGGTTTTATCAAAGAGTGGACGATTAGAATGGGGACGTACGCTTGAAAGGGCCGTATCCTGCGGTGAGATTCCTCCATTACCGCCGCAGAACAGCTTCATAATGCGTACACTTGTCTATATTCGTGTATTTTCTACCTTTGTGCCAGCTATAATGGAGATAATCATTTGAAAGGGGATGAGTTTATGCCGCGTGGTGTGAAAGGAAGCTGTAGTTACGCCCAGCAGCTTCAGAAAATCGATGAAAAAATACAAAGATACACCGAACATTTGGCCTCGCTCCGGGAGCAGAGACAGGAACTGCTCAATCGCCGGAGGGAGGCGGATATGAAAGAATTGCACGAGTATATGACCGAGCATGATCTGACTTCCCGCGATCTGATTGACTGGCTTACTTTGGGAAAGCCCCCCTGTGCCACCCGATCGGAGGAAAGTAGTACCTTACAGGGATAAACCACGTTTCCCCGTGCATACTAACCTCAAAAAGAGATAGGAGCCAAAAGCATGGGGAATCAGAAGGAAATCGTTATTACCACTCGGGATAAACTTCTGCGGGGCTGGGAAAATTCGAAGGAATTGGTCCGGGATTTTGAAAATTATTCTAAAGAGATTGAGGACGACCCAAGGGTCGCCGAGCTTTTTGCCAGCTTCGCAGAGGATGAAGCACTTCACGCATCCAGACTGCGGGAGCTGCTGCACGAATATCAGGGATAAGAGTAAAAAGGACCGCTGCACTCTGCACAGCGGTCCTTTTGTATGCAGAAACCACTCGCTGGGCGAGCGGTTCCAAAGAAGGCTTATGGCGATAATGAAGGAATACAAACTCCCTTTGCTGTAATGAAAGTGCGGTCTGCCAACTGCATCAGAGAAGCAAAGGAAGGTCATTGAAGGTGAACGACGTAAATAGTTTATCGCATACAAGCTGGAATTGCAAATATCATGTGATATTTGCGCCAAAGTACAGGAGAAAAGTATTCCATGGAGAGAAACGCAGGGAGATCGGAGAGATAAACACTGCGCAGCTGGAAAAAGATAAAGATCATGGAAGCGGAAATATGCCCGGACCATATCCATATGCTCATAGAAATCCCGTCAAAGGTTGCGGTATCGAGCTTCATGGGATACCTCAAAGGGAAAAGCAGCCTGATGATATTTGATAGGCACGCAACTTTGAAGTATAAGTACGGAAATCGGCACTTTTGGGCTAGAGGGTATTACGTAGACATGGTAGGACGCAATAAAAAGCAGACAGCGGAATATATCCGAGACCAGTTGGAAGCGGACCAGTTGGCAGATCAAATTGGACTAAAGAAATCTGTTGACCCGTTTACGGGTCAACAGAACAAGAAGGTGTAAGATAAAAAACCTTAAGCGGCGACCCGAGAAAGAAATGCAGTCGGCAAACCTTTCGGGGTCTCTTAAGGGACGTTGTCTGTATCAAGCTCTTCCAGGGCTTACTCAAAACCTCCGGCTTAGCCGGAGGTTTTGACCGATTGGGCCTATCCTTTATGGAGTCCAATATGATCTTTGAGCTTTTCAAAGGTTTCATCGCTGATGTCGTGCTCAATCCGACAGGCGTCCTCGGCGGCGATTTTCGGTGTGACGCCCAGTGCGGTCAGCCATGTAGTCAAAAGCTGATGGCGGTCATAGACCCGCCTGGCCATCTCGTATCCCTCATCGGTCAGGGTAATCCAGCCTTCCCGATCCATGACAATATAGTTTTTTTCCCGAAGCAGGCCCATCGCCCGGCTGATACTCGGCTTGGAGTAATCCAGCTGGCGGGCAATATCAATGGAACGCACCAAACCGTTCCGTTCGCGGAGCATCAAAATTGTTTCGAGATAGTCTTCAACCGATTCATTGCGTTTCATTACGCGGGCCTCCTTTTGTCAAACGCGACAGCTGCCGAAGCGGGCCGGAAGTCGCAGCGGCAGAGAGCGCCTGCCTGCTGTAAAGGAATGTTTTTTTATTTTATCACAATTTCTTGTATAGGGCAAGTGCGGCATTCAATTCAGATGGAATCGTGAATTAAAAAATGTTAGATTTTCCTAAAATTATCAAAATTTCCATTTTTACAATTTGCACAATGAATAAAAACAATATTTGGCGTTCAAGCTTGATTTTAGAAAATAAAATAGCAAAAATGCAAAAGAAGAGGATATAAATTATTTAAAATTACTTCGACTTTGTGTAAAAGCACAACTTCAATTTGAATTGGAGGATTTTTACAAATTATGCCGAATCAGGTAGGATAATGGCGATAAGGGGGAATTTGATGAAAGCCACTGGGATCGTAAGGAGAATCGATCATTTGGGCAGGATTGTACTCCCGATTGAGCTGCGCAGGAAAATGGAGATTGGTACGGAGGAGACGCTTGAATTTTTTGTTGAAGGAGAGACGCTGCTCCTGAAGCGCTATGCTCCCGCCTGCACCTTCTGCGGCGGGAATAAGGAATTGAAGGAGTATAACGGGAAAAGAATCTGTGCAGCGTGTCTGAATGAACTGAAAACGGAAGAGTCCGGTTGAATTTTTTGTGCGGGCCTTTCCGGTGGGTCCTCCCACAAAGGCGGCGGTCCCAAACGGGAATTGGGCTGCCTGCCCAAATACCACCGATGAAATGAGTTAACAAGATGACAGACGGGGAAAAAAGGTACGCGTTGGCACTGGGCAGGCATCTGCGCGCGGTGCGGGAGTCCCATGGATTTACCCAAGGCCAGGCGGCGCAGCTTTACCGGCAGAAAACCGGAAAGCATGGCGCGGGTCTGGTTGATTTGGAGTGCGGCCGCTCAACAGTTCTCACGCTGCTGAAGCTGCGGTGCCTGAAAGAAATTTATGGGGCTTCCTATGACGAACTTCTGCAATTTGATGATCCGGGCGTGGATGGCGCTGACGCGAGGAAGTCGTTCTCCAGACGGCTTGCGCGATGTATGGCAGAGGCGCATGGCGGACGTCCTTACACGCTTTTCTTTCAGGGAAGCCGATATGTACGCCGTATTTCCGAGCGCGAGGATGTAGTGGAGATTTCGGTAATATCCCCTGACAGTGGCAGGTGGAGCAGGACCCTTTGGCCCCGGGAAACGGTGGAACGCTTCTCGGCGGAGGATTTCGAACGGCAATTTGCCCGATTGCTTTTCCGCCTCAAAAAGGCGAGCGAGGAAAAACCAATGCGGGAGATTCTGCTGATTCGGGCGGAGAAGCGTGATGGAAAGATTTTTTGCCGGAGTGTGGATGACTTTCCGGGAAAAAGCGGGGAGGAAATCGCGGTATCCGGCTGTGAGCAGCTGCTGCAATATCTGGAGGGTTATCAGCGGCTTGGATATGAGATTGAATTGACTGGATTCATCGAATAGAGGCGTGTGCAAAGCTGATGCACACGCCTTTTTGAATGTTGGTTTAAATAAAGTAAAAATCAATGCCATTGAGGAGGAGAATTACCCGCTCTGCCGGTGGGACGCCTTGCCAAAGGCTTCCTTTTTAAGCACCGGATGAAGCGGCTGACGGCAGTGCCCCTTCGATGATAAAAGCCTCTGATCGAGCGGCGGCTGCCCTGTTGCCCACCGTGAGAAATCGATGCGGCCGGGATGAAACCCGTCACATTCTGAGACGTCTGCCGGCTGCAGGTGCCGACGGGGTCTGCTCAGGCAACCCTGCACCTATGACTCAGATGCCGGTTTTAAGGCGCTTTACGGGCCTCTTGCCATACCTCCCTCTTCGGGTCGGATCGTATATGACTCAAGAGAACGGGAGATCATTTTCCCTCTGCAATTTCACCCAGGACCTTGATAAAATCCTGCATCGTATTGATTCTGACATTGCGCTCCAGAATCGCGTTCTTCAGGTCGATTGACAGAGATTCAAATTTGGGTTGAAGTTGGGGGTTGATATAGGACATGCTTTCACCTCGAATCGGCGCCCTGCGCAAAATCAATTGCCTCTGCAGTTGTCAAAATAACACCGTCATCCTGTTCTTCAGGGTCCGGCCGCGCCGGAGCGGGCATCGGGCTTTTTGCTTCTTTTGCGGCGGAAATGCGCTTGTCATTTTGATTCCGTTTCTGATTCATTCTCATCACCGGGAATATTGTTTTCCACAGTGCGGCGGAATATGCGGAAAGTTTTTGACGCTTATGCCCGCACGGTACGCTCTCATGGGAATCCTCCGGAACCGGTGCCGATCGATCGGTTGAGGACCCACACCCCCCAATTCAGGTAAGCGGCGAAGGTTAACCACAGCAGGTAGGGGATTTGCAGGAGCGCCGCGGCGCGGTTCACACCGGCAAAGGACCAAATCATCAGAAGAACAAGCACCCAGAGCAGGATCAGCCAGAGAAAAGCGGCAAAGTATGCCGAAAAGTTAAAGAACAGGATGCTCCAGAAGAAATTTACCGCGAGCTGAAGGGCATAGATCCGCAGGGCTGTGCGCTGGGATCGCCCGGAGGGCGACTGAGCGACGAGCGCCGCTCCAAGTCCCATCAGAACATAGAGGATTGTCCAAACAATGGGGAAAAGGATTGGCGGTGGAGTGAGCGGGGGTTTCAGGACGGAGGTTTGGAATTCCTGCATCCCATTGCGGGAAAGAAATCCGGAAAGCGCGCCGACGGCGCAGGCCAAGAGAACCGACGAAAGATAGGGTTTATACTTTTTCACCATAAAATCACCTCGTGATAATTTATGATTCTTTACGAAAAATATTCATTTATCAGGAAAAACGGCCCTTTCCGGACTTCGGTGTGTATAAATTTTTTCCGCCGTCAAACAATAGGCGCATAATAATCGGAAAGAGGGATCGAATTGTTCAAACATGAAAAGCAGTTGTTTCACCCGGTTCAGGTGGAAAAGGCCAATCCCCAGTACGCCGCGCTGCTGCAGGAGCAGCTCGGCGGCGCCAACGGGGAGCTGAAAGCTGCCATGCAGTATATGTCACAGAGCTTTCGGATCAAAGATCCTGAGATCAAGGACCTGTTTCTGGATATCGCTGCGGAAGAGCTTGGCCATATGGAGATGATGGCCACCGCCATCAACATGCTGAACGGGCATGATGTTGATTACAAAGCCACCGAAAGCGGAGAGATCGAAACCCACGTTCTGCTGGGACTGAATCCCGGACTGATCAATGCTTCGGGCTATTCATGGACGGCGGATTACGTCACTGTGACCGGTGACCTCTGTGCCGATCTGCTTTCAAATATCGCATCGGAACAGCGCGCCAAGGTGGTTTATGAATATCTTTACCGTCAGATTGAGGATAAAAAGGTCCGCGAAATGATCGATTTCCTGCTCAATCGGGAAGAGGCTCACAATGCCATGTTCCGGGAGGCCTTCAACAAGGTCCAAAAAACCGGTTCCAACCGGGATTTCGGAACCAACAGGGCCGCTACGATGTATTTCAGCATGTCTGAGCCGTCCCCCTCCTCTGATTTATCCCATATCAAGGGCAAGCCGGTGAGATTTAGCTGACGGCAACTCGGACCGCTCTTCCGGATGTGAAAAGGCGGCTCGTTTCCCGACGGAAATTTGGCAGGAATCCTGTTTTGCGATGTGAAATGGTCAATGAAAATCACAAGGGAAAGCTGCCGCGGAGGCTGAGATTTTACTGTTCTTCACAAAAACAAAGGATTTTGCAGGAAACGGAAGATTTTGATATTTATTAATGTCAATTTTTGATGTATAATAAAGCCGTTATCGTTAAAAGTGTTCGGCTTTGGTTTGATTTTACAGAGAACGGAGCAGGTAGGCTCAGGTTCTTCCGTGAAATAGCAGAGTAAGGGACCAATATTCATGTAGGAGGATCACAGCTATGGTTAAAGTTGCAATCAATGGGTTCGGCAGAATCGGAAGGCTTTCCTTCCGCAAGATTTTCGGGAATGAAAAGTTTGAGGTTGTCGCCATCAACGACCTGACCGATCCCAAGATGCTGGCCTATCTTCTGAAGCACGACAGCGTGCAGGGAGCTTACGCCGGCCATACAGTCGAGTGCGACGAGAATTCCCTGACCATTGATGGCAAAAATATTCGGGTTTACAAAGAGGCTGACCCCAAGAATCTTCCCTGGGGGGAGCTGGGGGTTGATATCGTTCTCGAGTGCACCGGCTTCTTTACTTCCAAGGCGAAGAGCCAGGCGCACCTCGACGCGGGCGCCAAAAAGGTTCTGATTTCTGCACCTGCCGGCAGCGATCTCCCGACCATTGTCTACGGCGTCAACCATGAAACCCTCAAGAAGGAGGACCGGATTGTTTCGGGCGCTTCCTGCACTACAAACTGCCTTGCGCCGATGGCGAAGGCCCTCAACAACTACCGCGAGGTCAGAACCGGATTCATGACCACAATCCACGCCTACACCGGCGACCAGATGATTCTGGACGGACCTCACCGCAAGGGCGATTTCCGTCGTGCGAGAGCCGGCGCGATCAATATTGTGCCGAACTCCACCGGCGCCGCCAAGGCCATCGGCCTTGTCATCCCCGAGCTGACCGGCAAGCTGATTGGCTCTGCCCAGCGGGTGCCGGTTCCCTCCGGTTCGATCACCATCCTCGATGCAACGCTCAAGGATGAGACCGAAACCGTTTCGGTTGAAGGAATCAACGCCGCGATGAAAGCCGCCGCTAACGAATCCTTTGGATATTCGGACGAAGAGCTGGTTTCGAGCGACACCATCGGGATGAGCTACGGTTCGCTCTTCGACGCGACCCAGACTCTCGCTCAGCGCTGCGGCACCAAGATCTACGAGGTCAGAGTGGTCGCATGGTATGACAATGAGATGAGCTATGTCAGCCAGCTGGTCAGAACTCTCGGCTATATGGGCGATTTGGTCTGAACAGAAAGCCTGTCCTGCCGAGGCGCTTCCTTATGAAGTTCGCCGCTGGTCCAGAGAGACGCCGCTGTTTTGCAGACAGGGCGTCTCTCTGTTTTTATATGGCGAAGGATGCCGCAGTGTGCTAAAAAGTTTTTTCCATAGTCCCGCGGGGATTGTAACCGGACCAGAAATGTGATATAGTAGGAAACGGATTTGGAACTTATGTTCTGATTCGCGGAATTGTGCAGGAGGTGATGAAATGCCGGAGCGATTTGAGCTGGTATCCCCTTATGCGCCGACCGGCGACCAGCCGCAGGCGATCGAGCGGCTGGTGAGGGAGCTTGAGAAGGGGAAAAAGGAACAGACACTTTTAGGGGTAACCGGGTCGGGCAAGACCTTCACAATGGCGAATGTCATTGCGCGGGTGAACCGTCCCACTTTGGTGCTGGCCCATAACAAGACGTTGGCCGCACAGCTCTGCAGCGAATTCCGGGAGTTTTTCCCACACAATGCAGTGGAGTATTTTGTCTCTTACTATGACTACTACCAGCCGGAAGCGTACATTGCCTCCACCGACACCTATATCGAAAAGGATTCCGCGATCAATGATGAGATCGAACGCCTGCGGCATTCCGCCACCGCCTCACTGGGAGAGCGCAGGGATGTCATCATTGTCGCCTCTATCTCCTGCATCTACACCCTTGGGGACCCTATCGACTACAAAAATATGGTGATCTCCCTGCGCCTCGGAATGCATAAGGACCGCGATGAGCTGCTCAAAAAGCTGGTGGAGCTCCAGTATGAGCGCAACGATGTCAACTTTGTTCGGAATAAATTTCGGGTGCGGGGAGATTCTGTGGAGATTTTCCCCTCCTATTACACCGATACCGCTATCCGGGTGGAATTTTTTGGCGACGAGATCGACCGGATCAGCGAGATCAATACGGTGACAGGGGAGATCAAGAATACCGTCAGCCACGCGGCGATTTATCCGGCGTCCCATTATATCGTTCCAAGGGATAAAATGATGACGGCACTGGAGGAGATTCGGCGGGAATGCGATGAGCGGGTGCGCTATTTTCAAGAAAACAACAAACTGATTGAGGCGCAGCGCATTGCGGAGCGCACCAATTATGATGTTGAGATGCTCTCGGAGATCGGCTTCTGCAAGGGCATTGAAAATTACTCCCGGGTGCTTTCGGGACGCGCGCCCGGCAGCGTTCCGTATACCCTGTTCGATTATTTCCCGAAGGATTTTCTCTTCTTCATCGACGAGTCGCATGTCACGCTGCCGCAGGCGCGCGGGATGCTGGCCGGGGACCGCGCGCGCAAGGGGAGCCTAATTGAGTATGGCTTCCGGCTGCCATCCGCGCTGGATAACCGCCCGCTGTCCTTCGAGGAAATGTACCGCAAGATCAATCAGGTGGTTTTTGTCAGCGCCACGCCCGGAGAGTTTGAACTTTCCCGCAGCGGGCCGCCGGTCGAACAGCTGATCCGCCCGACCGGCCTGCTTGACCCGGAGATTGATGTCCGTCCGGTGGAGGGACAGATTGACGATCTTCTTTCCGAAATCAACACCCGCGCCGCCCGCAGGGAGCGTGTTCTGATCACCACCCTGACCAAGAAAATGGCGGAGGATCTCACGACATTTTTTGAGAATGCCGGGGTCAGAATCCGCTATATGCACCACGACATTGATACGATGGAGCGGATGGAGATTATCCGGGATCTGCGTGCGGGCGAGTTTGACGCTCTTGTTGGAATCAACCTGCTGCGCGAAGGGTTGGATATTCCCGAGGTTTCGCTGGTGGCGATTCTGGATGCGGACAAGGAGGGATTTCTGCGCTCTGAGACGTCTTTGGTACAGACGATCGGGCGCGCTGCCCGCAATTCCGAAGGAAAGGTCATCATGTATGCCGATTCGGTTACGCCGTCGATGGAGCGGGCAATTACCGAGACGGCCCGCCGCCGAAAGCTCCAGCAGGAGTATAATCAGGCTCATGGCATCATACCGACCACCATCAAGAAGGATATCCGCGAAATTTTGGAAATTTCCACCAAAGAAGCGGTGGAGGGACAGACCAAGCGCAAGCGGATGAGCGAAAAGGATCGTCAGGCGCTGATCATCCGCCTGACCAACGAGATGAAGAATGCGGCCAAGCTGTTGGAATTCGAACACGCCGCCTACCTGCGCGACAAAATCAAGGCGCTGAAGGATGGAAAATGAATGCAGCGAGGCGCCTGACAGGAGGGAAACATCATGCTGAAACACGGTATTTTTCTGATCTGCCTGCTGCTGATTTTAGGATGCTCGCACGAATCTGCTGAAATGGCTTCAGCTGAAATATCCCGCTCCTCCGGTGAGAGCAGGATCGAAACGGCCGGACCGTTGCAGGCGAGCGAACCGCCGCAGACATCTTTTTCCTCTTCACAGTCATCCGGAGACCCCGCACCAGATTCCCCGACCCTTGCGGAATGCGGCTTACAGCCAATCGAAACGCTTGAGGTCTACCGCTTTTGGGGTGACGGCGAAATTTACAGTCACGAGCGGATTGCATTTGAGGGGGAGCAGACCCTTCTCGCCATGATCGACCTCGCGGCTTCCTCTCTGCCGTTTGCCGACGAACCGCTGCCGGTTCTCGGCGTCACGAGAGAAAGGGATTTTGTGACGGTCGATCTGTCGCGAGAGTTTATCGACCGCTTTTCCAAGGGGGAAATTTTTGAACTGCTGAACACCGTCTCGATGACCCTGATGCAGAACGGAGCCGCCGGTTCCTTTCGCTATACGGTGGAAGGGGAGACTGGCCTGCTGGGAGATTTATGGCAGGTCAAGCCTCTCGCCGTCGCACAGGAAAAACCGGAGGAATACGCGAAAATCTGCGCTTCCATCCCTTATCCGGGGATGGCCAAGCTGTATTTTCCCACAGCGGGCGAGATCACAGACCGCTTCGGCGTTGCGATGGACGAAACCGCGATGGAAATTGCGCGCCTGCTTGCGAGGGTAGGGAAGATGGAGCGCGACGCCGCCTCTCCGCAGGAGCTGGAACCGTCGCGCCTCTACCTGAGCTGCGTTTGGAATACTCCCGCCTTTTACACCGTTTCGGGGGAGGAAAACTATGAGCCGGGCCTGATCCCGATTGCCGATTCGGTTTCCGCCAAGCTTGGAATGTCAGAATCGATGTTCTGGATCGGGGAGCACATTCGGCAAACCGCCAGAATCCTTTGCGGAGATGATTTTGAGCTGGATCTGGCGCAGGGAGAGGGCTTCAAATACCGGTATTTTCCTCTCGAAGGGGTCATTACTCCTCCGCATATGGGGGGCGGATACGATACCATTCCGCTGGTTCTTTCCTATGAAGAAACGGAGGGCGGCTTTTGTGCCGAGGTCGTCTATCTCTTTGAATCGATGGGTGGCATCGGTCCGTGGGGGATGGAGCGCACGCTGACGGAGGATGAGCTTCCCGGTTATGTAGCGGACAAGGCTCAGCGCGCCGAGGTCGAAGTGCGGCGGGCCAAAGATGGCAGACTGTGCTTCGGAAGCTTCCATACCAAAACAAATCAGACGTCGGGACACTTGCAATAATCATACTTTAGTAGTATGATATTGAGACGGCAGCCCTCTGCCTGAATTTACAGAAGATAGCGCTGTGCGGCGGGAGGAATAAAGAATTGGCTAAGGATCAAATCATCATCAAGGGTGCAAAGGAACATAACCTCAAGAACATTGACCTGACGATTCCGCGTGACAAGCTGGTGGTCTTTACAGGACTTTCCGGCTCCGGAAAAAGCTCACTGGCGTTTGACACGCTCTATGCCGACGGCCAGCGCCGTTATGTCGAAAGCCTGTCGTCCTACGCGCGGCAGTTTTTGGGTCAGATGGAAAAGCCGAATGTCGAAAGCATCGAAGGACTTTCACCGGCGATTTCGATCGATCAGAAATCTACCTCGAACAATCCGCGTTCAACGGTCGGCACTGTTACGGAAATTTATGACTACCTACGGCTGCTCTATGCCCGGATCGGCATTCCGCACTGCCCGATCTGCGGACGGGAGATCACACAGCAGACGGTGGACCAGATGGTCGATCGGGTGCTGGCTCTGCCGGAGCGGACAAAAATTCAGGTGATGGCTCCGGTGGTGCGGGGACGCAAAGGGGAGCATCAGAAGGAGTTCGATTCGGCAAGGCGTTCGGGTTATGTTCGGGTGCGGGTCGATGGAAACTTATATGATCTTTCCGAGGCGATCAAGCTGGAGAAAAACAAGAAGCACACCATCGAGATCGTTGTTGACCGTCTCGTGGTTTCCCCCTCGATCCGTTCCCGGCTCGCGGGTTCGATTGAGACGGCCCTGGCCCTGACCGGTTCTCTGGTGCTGATCGATGTGGTCGGCGGGGAAGAACTGCTCTTCTCACAAAGCTACTCCTGCCCTGACCACGATATTTCAATTGAGGAGCTTACCCCGCGGATGTTTTCCTTCAACAACCCCTACGGCGCCTGCGAAACCTGCACAGGCCTGGGGACCTTCATGAAGGTCGATCCCGATCTGGTCGTTCCAAATAAAAAGCTTTCCATCCGGCAGGGCGCGATCAAGGCCAGCGGCTGGTATTATGCGGAGGGCGGCATCGCTCAGATGTATTACGAAGGGCTGGCTGAGCATTACGGCTTTTCTCTTGACGAGCCGTTCGGAAAGCTGCCCAAGCAGGCGCAGCAGATTTTGCTTTACGGCAACAACGGAGAAAAAATCACCGTCCGCCGCGAGACGGACAGTATTAAGGGCGCCTATCATACCGATTTTGAGGGAATTGTCAACAACCTTGAACGCCGCTTCCGCGAGACGAGCAGCCAGTGGATGAAGGAAGAGATTGCCGGGTGGATGAGCTCGGTGCTTTGCCCCTCCTGTCACGGGGAACGGCTGAAAGCGGCCTCTCTTGCTGTGACGGTGGGGGGGATCAATATCAGCCGCCTCACCGCCATGTCGGTTAGTGAGGAGCTGGCTTTCTTCGACTCGCTGGTTCTGACCGAACGGGAACATAAGATCGCGGACGCCATCCTAAAGGAAGTCCGTGAACGGCTGGGTTTTCTCAAAAGCGTCGGGCTGGAGTACCTGACCCTTGCACGTGCGGCCAGCACCCTTTCGGGAGGAGAGAGCCAGAGAATCCGCCTTGCGACTCAGATCGGCTCCTCTCTGATGGGGGTGCTCTATATTCTGGACGAGCCTTCCATCGGCCTGCACCAGCGGGACAACGACAAGCTGATCGCAACCCTGCAGCGGCTGCGGGATATCGGAAACACCCTGATCGTCGTGGAACACGATGAGGATACCATCCGAGCGGCCGACTTCGTGGTGGATATCGGCCCCGGAGCGGGAGTACACGGCGGAGAGGTCGTCTACGCCGGAGATGTCAAGGGACTGATGGAAAGCGACTCCTCCATTACCGGAAAATATCTCAGCGGGCGGGAACAGATTTTTGTCCCGGAACATCGCCGGACAGGAAACGGGAACCGCCTGATCATCCGAGGCGCACGCCAGAACAACCTTAAAAACATCGATGTCGAAATTCCCCTTGGGATGTTTGTGGCGGTCACCGGTGTTTCAGGCTCGGGAAAGAGTTCGCTGATCAACGAGGTGCTTTACAAAGCCCTCGCTTCCGCGCTCAACGGCGCACGAATCAAGGCGGGGCAGCATGATGCGATCGAGGGGCTGGAAGCGCTCGATAAGGTAATCGACATCGATCAGTCGCCAATCGGGCGCACCCCGCGTTCCAACCCGGCGACCTATACCGGCGTATTTACCGATATTCGCGAGCTTTACGCTTCGACCAATGAGGCAAATCTGCGGGGCTACACGAGCGGACGCTTTTCCTTCAATGTCAAGGGCGGGCGCTGCGAGGCCTGCGAGGGGGATGGCATCATCAAGATAGAGATGCATTTTCTCCCTGATATCTATGTACCCTGCGAGGTCTGCAAGGGCAAGCGGTATAACCGCGAAACGCTGGAGATCAAATACAAGGGGAAGAGTATCCACGATGTGCTCGAGATGACGGTGGAAGAGGCGCTTGGATTTTTTGAAAACCTGCCGAAGATCCGGCGAAAGATTCAGACCCTCTATGATGTGGGCCTCGGCTATGTCAAGCTTGGGCAGCCCGCCACCACCCTTTCAGGCGGCGAGGCGCAGCGAGTCAAACTGGCCACTGAGCTTTCGAAGCGGGCAACGGGGCGAACCATCTACGTCCTCGACGAGCCGACCACCGGGCTGCACACCGACGATGTGCGCAAGCTGATTGAGGTGCTTCAGGCATTGGTCGACGCAGGAAACTCAGTGGTGGTAATCGAGCATAATCTCGATGTGATCAAGGTGGCTGACCGCATCATCGATCTCGGCCCCGAAGGAGGCGACCGGGGCGGGGAAATTGTGGCCTGCGGCACCCCTGAGGAGGTTGCGGCCTGCCCGCATTCCTATACCGGTCAATATCTAAAAAAGATGTTGCCGGCGTTGCAAAAATGAAAAACAGGACGAAGCAGGCGTTTCTGCCTGTTTCGTCCTGTTTTGATATTGTGTCCAAGACCACCACCATCTGTGCCGGCGGCAATGAAAAAGCTTTCGCTTCAAGCAATGAGTGCAACGAAATAACAAATCGTTGAGAAACAGAAGGACCAATCAGAGAGCATTCCTGCTTTCGCAGCTGCAGTGCATGTGATGCATGTAAAAATGTTCAGAGCCTCTGCGGCGCCGCCCTCCGCTCGGGCGCGCCGGGCCGGCAGAGCGGGCGGGGAGAGGAAAACGGGAAAAATGAGCGGCCTGCGGGCCGCCCGCAAAGGGGCTGTCACAGGAGATAGACCCTTATAGCGAGAACAGGTCTGCCCGCTCCTTCGGACGGGCATGACACAGACGGCAGGCGGTTGTTGCTCCATAAGTGACAGAGCGCGGAAACGGGACTACGAATACGGTGTTAGCTAACATGAGAACACACATGCCCCTGCGGGTGCGGGGGTGAATTTGCCTGTTGAAAACCTGTTTTCAATGGGCAAAGAGGGGGATAGCCCCCCTTCATATCCTTCCATATCT
>FORK01000031.1 GCA_900113995.1 Ruminococcaceae bacterium D5
GCGAGGACAAACCGGCAGAGGATCGATACCAGATTCATCTGCCGCAGGTAGGCGGCCAGCGCCCCCCAGTCAATTTCCCCCAGCTCCGCCATATTCTGCACCTGCCTTTTCCGAAAAATTTAATCGCTGGTGCGAACCGGATCGTCGCCGGTTTCGCCGGGCATGTCGCCGCCGGCGTTCTCGACGGTCTTTTTCTCCATCCGCGCCATAAAGACCGGAGAAAGGACGCCGAAGATGCACATCACCATCAGCACCCAGCAGATCGGCGTGGAGAAAAGGATCGCCGGATTGCCTCCCGACAGCATCAGCGAACGGCGCAGGCCCTTTTCACCCAGCGGTCCGAGGATCAGTGCCAATACGACGGCGGCGGGATTGAGGTCGAACTTGCGGAAGAAATAGCCGAGTACGCCGAAGATCATCATAATGACAACATCCACAAAATTCTTGTGAATCGCATAGGAACCGACGACGCAGAGCACCGCTACGCTCGGGATCAGAATCGCGTCTGAAATCCGGGAAATCTGAGCAAAACCGCGGCATCCGAGGATGCCGATGCCGAGCATGAAGAACTGCACCAGCACAAAGCCCGCGAAGAAAGTATAAGTCATCGGGGCGTACTTGGTAAAAAGCTCCGGACCCGGCTGCAGGCCCTGAATAATCAGGCCTCCCATCAGAACGGCGGTGACGCTCTCGCCCGGAATTCCCAGCGTCAGCATCGGAATCAGAGAGCCGCCGGTGACAGCGTTGTTCGCCGCCTCGCTGCCGGCAACTCCCTCGATGGAGCCATGGCCGAACTCCTCCTTGTGCTTGGAGAACTGGCGGGCGCTGTTATAGCCCATAAAGCAGGCGATCGAGGCGCCTGCGCCCGGCAGGATGCCGATCAGATTGCCGATGATCCACGAGCGCAGGATGGTTGGCGTAAGCCGTTTGACCTCCGCTCCGGTCACGCCGATTTTATCCTGAAATTTGGCGGCTCTGGCGCGCTGCCTGATCTTCTTTTCTGCGAGGATCATCGCCTGACTCATCGAAAAAAGTCCGATCAGGGCGCAGGTGACGTTGATTCCCTCATAGAGGGAGGACTGCCCAAACATGAACCGCTTGACCCCTTCCATCGGGTCCATGCCGATGGTCGAGAGCAGCAGTCCGAGTGCGCCGGACATCAGGCCCTTAATCATCGATTTGGAAGAGACTCCCGCGATGATGGTCAAGCCAAAGATCGACAGCCAGAAATATTCGGGGGAACCAAACTTCATTGCCAGCTGGGCCAGCAGAGGAGCAAAGAAATAAAGCGAAATACAGGAGAGCAGCCCTCCGCAGAAGGAGGAGAAGCAGGAGACGCCGAGCGCCTTGCCCGCTCTGCCCTGCAGAGTCATCTGATATCCCTCGATGGCGGTCGCCGCCGAAGCGGGGGTGCCGGGGGTATGAATCAAAATGGCGGAAATCGATCCGCCGAAGATGGCGCCGCAGTAGATGGCGCCAAGCACAATCAGGCCGGTGGAGGCCTCCATGCTGAAGGTCATCGGCAGCAGCAGCGCGACCCCCATCGCGGCCGAAAGTCCGGGCAGGCAGCCGATGACAATTCCGATGGCAGTGCCGGCCGCCATGGCAAAGAGATTCACGGGGGACAGGGCGTTGGCAAAACCGCTGCCCATCAAAGCTAAAGTTTCAAGCATTTTTCGTCTCCCCCTTACTTAAACAGCAGGCCAACCGGCAGCTTGACGCCCAGAAACATGGCAAACGCCGCATAAACCAGGCAGACAATGGCAAGGGTTGACACAACCACCTGCCATTTCGGCACCTTGAGGAACCAAAGGCAGGCCACCATAAAGATCAGGGTGGAGGGATAGAATCCGATGTAGTACATCGCCAGCAGGTAGCCAACGATCATCGCCATCACCGGGACAAACTGTCCGGGCAGCGTTTCGCCGAAGACCTCCTCGAGGCCGCTGGTGACGCCGAGACGCTTGGCGTCCTTGACCATATTGTAGACATAGAGAGTGGTCAGCAAAGCAAGCAGAGTGATGATAAAAAGCGGATAGGTCTGGGCCGCCTTCTTCAGCTGCAGCGTCATCACCAGAAACAGGATGCAGACGCCGTACATAAAGCCAACGACGCCGATATCGGTTTTTTTCACGGAAATACCTCCTTGAAGGCAAACAGGTGCCGGGGTTCCCGGCGCGCGGGACATGCGGGAGAATAAAATTTGTGCGGGGCTTCCAAGCGTGAAACCCCGCGCAAATTCTTTCGCCGCAGCTTACTCCCAGATCTGAGAAACAGTATCGGTGCAGAAGGTGTACTGCGCAGCAAGCAGCTCGCCTGTCTCGGCGGGGTCCATGTACTCGGTGTTCATGCTGGCCTGCTCAGCGGCCGCAAGGTAATCCGGGTCCTCCATCGTCTGCTTGAAGGCGTCGGCATAGAAATCGATGACCTCCTGCGCAGTGCCCTTGGGAGCGACGATGCAGCGGGCGCTGCCGTACCACTGATCGTAGTAGCCGAGTTCACCGAGGGTGGGGGCGTCGGGATATTCTTCAAGGCGCTTGGTATCAAAGACGCCGAGGACCTTGACCTCACTCTTGAAGGAGGCGAAGTCCGCGACCTTTGCAACCGAGAAGTCAACCTCTCCCTGGCGCAGCGCAAGAAGCTGGTCGGCGGTGCCGCCGTAAGGGATGGCCGAATATTCAAACTCAGCGGTCTTGGCGAAAAGCTGTGCGCCGATGTGGTTGGAAGCCTGCGCCCCGTTGGTCGAGGCCTTCAGCTCGCCGGGATGCTCCTTGGCATAGGCGACCAGCTCTTCCACCGTGTTGAACTGTGAGTTGGCAGCAACCAGCACAACCGAAGTTTCGGTAACATGGTTGCAGATCGGGACGATATCCTCCATTGTGTAATCGCCGAGCTGCTCCACAATGTTGGAAGCATATGTTGGCAGGTTGACGAAGCCGAGGGTGTAGCCGTCGGGATCGGCCTGAGCGAGTGCAGTCCAACCGATCGAGCCGGAGCCGCCTTCGAGATTTTCGATCACAAGGGTTCTGCCGACATACTTTTCGGCATAGGCGGTAAGCACACGCGCCGTATTATCGGTGCCCGAACCGGCCTTATAGGCGACGATCATGGTGACGTTTTCGGCAGGCGTCCAGGCGCCAGAGGCAGCCTCGCCCGAAACGGACGCCGCGGAGGATGCCGGGGCAGCGGAAGCCGGCGAGGACGCGCCCGAAGACGCACCGCCGCATGCAGCCAAAACCAGCATCAGAGCAAGGGCAAGAACAGTACACAGGATCTTTTTCATAACGTTTTCCTTCCTCTCTTTCAATTCATAAACAATGCTGCGCCGCCGCCCATGCAGCCGTTCTCTTTGGTGCATTTGGCAATCGGAGCAGGTTCTTTGGACCGCTTTCATGTTAATGTTGGATAAAGAGAAAGTAAAGTTTAAAACTTTTATACTCCGCAAATTGCTGATTTTTGAACTTTTTCAGAATTTTCTTTGTGGGAACTGCGTAATTTCTCATCCGCCTTGTTGTGCAGGTTTTTCTTCATTTTTAAAAAGATACGCCGCAGGCCGCCGGCAGTTTTCCCGGACGCCATCCTGTGGTATAATGTCCATAAATCAGATCCGGCAAAAAACCGGCAGGGGACGGCGGGTCAATCCCGTCCGGGCCGCGCTCGCGGCATCATGAAACACCTTGCCGGAACAAAAGGGAGGGCTGCCGTATGGAGAAGCAGGCGGACACAAAGCGGGACCTCTGGACGATGCTGGAGGAATACGGCCATTCTGATTATTACCCCATGCACATGCCCGGCCACAAACGCCGCGGAGAAGCGGTGTGCGGCAGCTTCCCCTGGAGCTGCGACATCACCGAGATCGACGGTTTCGACGACCTCCATGACCCGCAGGGGGTTCTGCGGGAGATCGAACTGCATGCGGAAAGTCTTTGGGGCAGCGAACGGTCCTGGCTTCTGGTCAACGGCAGCACCTGCGGGATTCTGGCCTCCGTCTGTGCGGCCGTCCGGCCGGGCGACCCGGTGCTGATTGCCCGCAACTGTCATAAATCCGTCTATCATGGGGCCGAACTGCTGGGCCTTCAGCCGGCCTACCTGCTTCCGGAGTGCGGGTCATTTCCCTTCTGCGGCAGCGTGACGCCCGGCGCCGTCGAGGAGGCGCTGCGCCTGCACCCAAAGGCCAGGGCTGTGATTTTGACCTCCCCTACCTACGAGGGAATCGTCAGCGACATCGCTTCCATCGCCGGAATCTGTCACCGCCGGGGGGTTCCGCTGATTGTCGATGAAGCGCACGGAGCGCACCTCGGCTTTGCGGAGGGTTTTCCCAAAAGCGCAGTGCAGTGCGGCGCCGATTTGGTGGTGCAAAGCCTCCACAAAACCCTGCCTGCCCCCACTCAGACCGCCCTGCTGCATCTCTGCGGCAGGCTGGTTGACCCCGAACGGGTGGCGCACCAGCTCGACATCTTTGAAACGAGCAGTCCTTCTTATCTGCTGATGGCGATGGCCGGCGCCTGCCTGCGCTTTCTCGAGCGGGAGGGGGCGGAGCGGTTTGCCGCCTATTCCCGGCGGCTTCGCCGGTTTGAGGAGCAATGCGCGCCGCTCTGCCGCCTGATCCTCTTCCGCAAGGCGGCCCTGCGGGCCGCAGAAGGCTTCTGCTGGGATCTTGATCCCGGCAAGCTGGTCATCGGCTGCGGCAAAAGCGCGCCCGGCGGGCCCTCCCTCGCGCAGATTCTGCGGGAGCATTACCATATTGAAACCGAGATGGCACAGCCGGATTTTCTGCTGGCTATGACCAGTCTGATGGACGAGGACGCGGGATTTGACCGTCTGGCACAGGCGCTGCTCGAGATCGACCGCAGATGCTCCGCGCCTGAACCTCTGCCCCGCCCGGTGCCGCCCGCACTGCCGGAGGCCGTCCTCCCCATTCGTGAGGCGCTCGACGCGGAATGGGAAATTCTCCCGTGGGAACGGTCCGCAGGACGGGTCTCGGCCGGCTATGTCTGGGCCTATCCGCCAGGGATTCCCTGGCTGACCCCCGGGGAACGCATCGGCACCGGCTGTATCTCCGCCGCCCTGCGCGCTGAAAGGGCGGGTATTTCTCTGAAAGCGACCCGCGCGGCGCCTCTCGGTTCCGTTGCCGTGCTGAAGGATGCCGGAAGAGCTTGACAGCGCCCCTTTGCCGCTGTAAAATAGAAAAAAACTGTTTGATCACAGTTCCATTGAAAAGGAGTTGTTCCCTATGAAGAGAATCGAGACTCTCGATACCCGCGATCTCGCACAGAGCGCCAAGGACGGCGGATGCGGCGAATGCCAGACCTCCTGCCAGTCGGCCTGCAAGACCTCCTGCGGCGTCGCCAACCAGCAGTGCGAGAAGTGCTGCAGCGAAGATTAATTCGGAAAGCCGGAAAACCGCCGCCTGACCGCCTTCGCGGTCGAGCGGCCTTTTTCTGCGCCTGAGAAACTGGAGTGTAACAAATGATTCATGCCTACCAGCTCAACGGCTACAATATCATCCTTGATGTGTTCAGCGGTTCGGTCCACGTGGTGGACGAGGTCGCCTACGACCTGATCCGGCTGTGCGAAACCCAGAGCGCCGGGGAGGCCGTCGAGGCCCTTCTTGAAAAGCACGCCGGAAATCCCGAGATCACCCGGCAGGAGCTGCTTGACTGTCTCGACGACATTGAGGCGCTGCGTCGCGCGGGCAAGCTCTACACCGAGGATGTCTACGCCGGCAAGGCCTTCGACTTCAAGCGCCGCAACCCCGTTATCAAGGCGCTGTGCCTGCACGTGGCCCACACCTGCAACCTCAACTGCGACTACTGCTTCGCCAGCCAGGGAAAATACCACGGCGAGCGGGCACTGATGAGTTTTGAGGTGGGATGTCAGGCGCTCGAATTCCTGATCGCCCATTCCGGCAGCCGCGTCAACCTTGAGGTTGACTTCTTCGGCGGGGAGCCGCTGATGAACTGGGAGGTCGTCAAGCGGCTCGTCGCCTACGCCCGCTCGCGCGAGCGGGAATGCAATAAAAAATTCCGCTTCACCCTCACTACCAACGGAGTGCTGGTCGATGACGAGGTGATCGATTTCTGCAACCGGGAGATGCACAACGTCGTCCTGAGCCTCGACGGGCGGCGCGAGGTCCACGATCGGCTGCGCCGCACCGTCAACGGCAAGGGCAGTTACGACCTGATTGTTCCCAAGTTTCAGGAGTTCGCTGCACGGCGCGGACAGAAAAACTACTATGTGCGCGGAACCTTCACCCGCAACAATCTCGATTTCACCAACGATATCTTCCACATGGCCGACCTCGGTTTCACCGAACTCTCGATGGAGCCTGTGGTCTGTGCCCCCAGCGATCCCTACGCGCTGACCGAGGCGGATCTGCCGGTGCTCTTCGAGCAGTATGAGATTCTGGCCCGGGAGATGCTCCGCCGAAAGGAAGAGGGCCGCGGCTTTACCTTCTATCACTACATGATCGATCTCAAGGGCGGTCCCTGTATCTACAAACGGATTTCGGGCTGCGGATCCGGCACCGAATATCTGGCAGTGACTCCCTGGGGCGAGCTTTTCCCCTGCCATCAATTCGTAGGGGACCCGGCCTACAGCATGGGCAATGTCTGGGACGGGGTGACCAACACCATGCTGCGGGATGAGTTTCAGCTCTGCAACGCCTACGCCCGTCCCGGCTGCCGGGACTGCTGGGCAAAGCTCTATTGCAGCGGCGGATGCGCAGCAAACGCCTACCATGCCACCGGCTCGATCCGGGGCGTTTATGAATACGGATGCGAACTGTTCCGCAAACGAATCGAATGCGCCATCATGATTCAGGTGGCGGAGGCACAGCGGAAAAAGGCAAAGAAGCAGGAGGCCCTCGTTTGAGGGTCTCCTGCCAGTGTGTCGGAAAAGCCCGTTCCGGACCTCGGAAATCTCAATTGTTCCTTCATCACCGATGCGGGGGATGCCACCCGCCGGTTGTCTGCAAACCCCTTAAAGCAGAACGCTCCACATACCGTGCGGCCGGGCGGAGATGTCTCGCCCAGTTTTGGCCACGGAGCCTGTCTCCCAAAGCTTTTCAAAAATCAGCTGCACCAGGCCGCTTTCCTTCGGTTTTTCAAAGGAGTCAGGAGCCCCGGCAATGCCGGAGGCTTGAGTCAGCCCTGAAAGGGCTTTGTACTGGCATACCTCCCAAGGGCTGCTGAAAATTTCTCTTCGTGTATCGCCCGCTCCGAAGTCCATAAACGGGCTATTACCCCTCTATCGACAGGTTTTCTATCATCCAAAAGTTCTTGTTGGCTGCCCGCTTCGCTCTATTCCTGCAACGAAATCTTTTTACCCTCACCAGAAGAGCTGGCGGTTCTTTGCACTAAAGCTATATAGGAAAAGGTGAGCGGCATATGCCGCTCACCTTTTTTGTGATTTTCAAGGGAGGCGTTTCCCCCACATCCCGGTTTTTCTCCAGCCGGTCTCCCTCGCCGAGTTTTCGGTCAAGCTCTCGAATCAGCCGCACCATCTCCTCAGCCTGCGCGCCCCGATTTCTTTGTAAAAAACGAGACGCACCCGGTCATCTCCGATCAGGCCTGCGATGATTCCCTGTTCCTCCAGCAGGCGGCAGTATTTCTCCGCTCCGCGGTCAACCATTTTCAGCATCAAAAGATTGGTCTGCACCCTCTCCTGAGACCGGACGTGGTTCAAACCGGTAATCCCCTCCGCTACAAAGCGTGCATGCCGGTGGTCCTCCTTCAAGACGGTTCACCTGATGCCGCAGCGCGTAGCGTGCGGGCGCGGCTGTCTGAGGCTGGCGCAGCCATACCCCCAGAGACGCCAATGTTCCCGCCTTAGACACCATACGGCCGGAATGCCCCGGCCTTCGTGTATATATCTATCCGCACAAATCTTCTTGAGGCTATGATGTCTCCTTTCCTTTTTGTGAAATCTTATCCTGCGGTTAGACCAATCTGCCGCCCAGCACACAGCGGCACCTGCCAACAAAGCCGGTAAAACCGCATAAAACCAAACGGAAATAAGCTGCTGCAAAAGCAACTCCTGATACATTCTGCATCAGGAGTTGCCGTCATGGGGAAGCGATGCCCGCAAGTATGGAAACCGCGTCCGGGCATCGGGGAGATTTCAGATTATCGTTTCAGGAAAAGAATGCAAACCGGGCTTTCGGCCGAAACGATGCGCCCTGTGGGTTTCGGTTCTCCGCTGCGGGAGTCGAGGGCATATTCCACGATCGTATCGCTGCATTCATTTGCGGCATAAAGCTTCCCCGTACCCTTCTCGACACACATAAACCTTGGCTGAACACCCCCGGTCGGCGTATTTCCACAGAAAGAAATCCGGCCGTCGGGTGCGACGGAAAACCAGAACACCGCATGATAGCTTCTGTCCGTTGTGTAAAGAAAATCTCCCGAATCTGAAATATCAATTGCGCTTGCCCATCCCTGTGCAATCATGGTATCCGGCAGGGTGCTTACAATTTGACGCGGTTCAAGCGTTCCATACCCGGCATCAAAATGAAACGTGGTAATCGAATAATCCCATTCATTGACGCAGTACAGAAACCGGTTGTCGGGACGAAATACACAATGACGCGGCTCCGCATGTTTCCGCGCCAAAAATTCATCGGTCTTTTCCAGCGCACCCGTCTCCGAGTCAACCCGGTAGACAGCGATTTTTCCGGCGCCTTCCTTGAGGCCCTGCGACGGAATGACAAGATACTGCATCGTGTGATCAAACAACACCTGGTGGGGATGAGAAAAACCGCCCTCCGGAGAATCGTCGCGGTAAACATGCCGCGCTTCACTGAGAAGGCCGTCTTCTCCAATAGGAAGGACGGCTATCGTTCCCGACCGATGGCTCACAAGATACAGCCAGCGGTTGGAGCGATCCACAGCCAAATGGACCGGATTGAGCCCTCGCACCGAAGCGGTATTCAAAAAAGACAGCCGCCCGTCCAAGCCGATCCGGTAGGCGCTCACTGTCGAGCCGTCTCCATGAACGGTATACAGAAACTGTCCGGTGCGGTCGGTACAGAGAAAGGAGGGGTTGACAACGCCCTCCACCAATTGAGTCAGTTTCCATTCGCCATCTGAACCAATCTCAAAAACTTTAATTCCTTTGCCGCGCGAATCGCGGTCAACGTCATAAACCTTGCCGATAATGATATCGCGGAGAGGATAAGAATTTGCCTGCAAAGCGATCTCCTCGCAGGATTCACCCTCAACGCCGTTAGCCTTGTGAGTTACATACACCATATTGATGTTGTAATCCTTGCCTGTCTTTTTGGAAGTCCCGGACAGGTTAGTTTTACCGATCACTTTTACTTTCATTTGAATTTTTCTTTTTGACTTTGTATGTTGTGTGGGGAACCCCCCTGCAAATTAAAATACAACATTACAAATACAAGGCGGTCCCAACATCCTTTTGTCATCCGTGCTGATCTGTGGTATAATATCAGGCAGTAATCCCACATGAAGCTGCGGCCGTTCTGGTGGGGCGGCTGCGGCGGACGGGCAACGGCTTGCCCCGGCGCCGCGCTGCTGCGGACGCCGGAAATCAGGTACCCCCTCCGGCGCCGGAACGGTCTTCCGGCAATTCTCGAAAGGCGGAACAACAGTTATGCTCAACAGCGAACAGGGAGCGCGCTACCTTGCGCTTCGCCGCGCCCTTATCGAACAGCGGTTTTCCAGAATGAACGAGATGCAGCGGCAGGCGGTTTTAACCACCGAAGGGCCGCTGCTTATTTTGGCCGGTGCCGGCAGCGGCAAGACCACCGTCCTCATCAACCGAATCGCCAACCTTCTCCTTTTCGGCACCGGCTACCGCAGCGGAACGGTTCCCTTCTGGGTCGGGGAGGATGATCTTTCCTGGCTGGAACAGGCCAAGGAGGGCCGGGTTCAGGACGACGCCGTCCTCCGCCGCCTGCTGGCGGAAAATCCGCCCCGTCCGTGGGAGATTCTTGCAATCACCTTTACCAATAAAGCGGCCGGGGAGCTGCGCGCCCGTCTTTCGACCATGCTCGGAGAACAGGAGGGAGGACAGATCCACGCATCCACCTTCCACTCGGCCTGTGTACGAATCCTGCGCAGCGAAATCGAACATCTCGGCTACCGCAGCGGCTTCGTGATTTACGACTCGGATGATTCTCAGAAGGTCGTCCGCGAGGCGCTCAAAGAACTGAATCTTGACGACAAAACCTTCGCCCCTCGTGCGGTGCTTGCCAAAATCAGCGAGTGCAAGGATCTGCTCGAAACGCCCGCCGATACCCTGGCGCGGGCAAAAGCAAAGGACGATTTCCGCCTTTCGAAAATCGCCTCGGTCTATGAACGCTACCAGCGCCGCCTCAAGGAGTCGAACGCCCTTGATTTTGATGATATCATCACCCTGACGGTGCGGCTCTTTTCCCAGTTTCCGGAGGCCCTCGCAAAATACCAGCGCCGCTACCGCTACATCATGGTCGACGAGTATCAGGACACCAACCGCTCCCAATACCGCCTCGTCGCCCAGCTCGCCGGAGGATGCCGCAACCTCTGCGTCGTCGGCGACGACGATCAGAGCATCTACCGCTTCCGGGGCGCGACGATTGAAAATATCCTCTCCTTTGAGGAGCAGTACCCCGGCGCGGCGGTCATCCGGCTCGAGCAGAACTACCGCTCAACCCAGAACATCCTCACCGCCGCCAACCGGGTCATCGCCCAGAACGTCGGACGAAAAGGAAAAACTCTGTGGACCGCCTCGGGCGACGGAGACAAGCTCACCCTCTACACCGCCTACGACGAGCGCGACGAAGCGGCCGCCATTGCCGACGGGGTCAGCCATGCCCACCGGGAGGGAAAAAATTACAGCGACTGCGCCGTTCTCTACCGGCTCAACGCCCAGTCGCAGGCGATTGAATCAGCTTTTGCCCTCGCCGGAATCCCCTATAAGGTCATCGGCGGCACCCGTTTTTTCGACCGCAAGGAAATCAAGGATATCATCGCCTATCTGAGCGTTCTGCACAATCCCGCCGACATCCTGCGCCTGCTGCGGATTGTCAACGAGCCAAAACGCGGCATCGGCGACGCGACGATGGCCTCGGTACAGGAAATCGCCGAACTTCTTGAGGTCGGAGTGTTCGAGGTGCTTCAGAATGCCGACCAGTATGCCCCTCTGCAACGCAAATCCAAGGGCCTGATGCAGTTCGCCTCGATGATGACCGGCCTGATCGACGCGGCCGAGGCCACACCGCTTGACGAGCTGCTCGATGAGCTGCTCGATGTCACCGGCTACCGCAGGATGCTCGCGTCCGAGGGGATTACCGGCCAGACCCGCCTCGAAAACATCGAGGAGCTGAAATCAACCATCCGCCGTTACGAGGATGAAAGTGAAGAGCCGACCCTCGGGGGATTCCTTGAGGAGGTCGCCCTCTATACCGACGTGGACAGTTACAGCGAAAATGACGACGCGGTGGTGCTGATGACGCTGCACGCCGCCAAGGGCCTCGAGTTCCCGTTGGTGTGGATTCCCGGCATGGAGGAAGGGCTTTTCCCCTCCATGCGCTCGCTGGGCGATCCGGAACAGCTGGAGGAGGAGCGCCGGCTGGCTTATGTCGGCATCACCCGCGCCAAGGAGCATCTGACCCTCGTCACCGCCAAGCGGCGGATGCTGTTCGGGCAGACCCTCTACGGGCGGGAATCCCGTTTCCTTAAGGAAATTCCCGAAGAACTGCTGGAACGCACCGGCAGAAAGCCGCCCGAGCAGACCGGTCAAAACCGCGCGGCGGAAGCGCGCGCGGCCCGTAAGAACGCCATCGAGGCGGAAAACGCCATCTCCCGCCGGATCGGGGTGGGCAGCTCCGCCTCCGCCGCGGCGGAGAGTTCCGCATTCGACCTCCAAAAAGGGGATCGGGTTATGCACCGGGTCTTCGGAGAGGGAACCATCCTCAACGTCACCCCCATGGGAGGGGACCACATGGTGGAGGTTCGCTTTCCCAAAGGGGTCAAAAAGATCATGGCCGCCTTTGCAAGGCTGCAAAAGCTGTCTTAAAAAACGGGCAGGGATTTCCCTGCCCGTTTTTTCTCGCTTTGGCGAAAGCCGGCGGCTTTTGTTTTCCCTGATAGGCTGGGAAACGGCATTTATGCGATCTGCTCCACCGCTCCGCCGGCCAGCCAATCGATCTGCCCTTTCCATCTCTCCAGTTCTTCCAAAGTGGAAATCTCCCGCAGCTGCGGGTCATAGAGAAAAGAGGCGTTGGCCGTCACAGCCCCGTCCTGCCCCGGCTGATAAAAGACAGCGGCTGACCAGTCCCCGCCGTAGAGATAAAGATACATCCGGGCCTGCTCCAAGCCCTTAAATACAAAGCTTTCCTGCACTGTGAGCGCCGAGCTGACTGCCAGCCGGTAGGCACCGCCTTTGGCCGTCAACTGCATAGGCGCCGATGCAAAAAAGCGGCGGCCGAGTTCCTGCCGCACCGTTTCGCTGATTTCTTCCTGTCCTTCCAGCATCATGTCCACCGCCTGCTGGGGAACTCCGATCGAAAACACCGCAAGGGGCGTTTGGTAATCGCCTGCCGCGATCTGGTCAACCGCCTCCTGCATTTCCTGCGTGGGGCTCAGCATCCATTCGAGATAGGCCTCCTCGTCGGAAAGTGCCTGCATCCGTGCGATCAGGGCTGTCCCCTGACCAAGCAGGACTTCCCCGTTCCGGTCAGCGGATGGCCCAACTGCACACCCAGCCAGCAGGAAAGCGGCCGCCACAGTCAAAAGAATTGCAACTTGTTTCTTTCCCATCCTTTTTCCTTTCACAAAGGTGCGCGATGCCCCCAAATCCTGCTTCTATCATAAGGCAGCGCGCAAAAAAACGCAGGTTCTGCCCTCGCTTTTCGCTTTCTGCGCCCTTCTTACTTATGATATTTGCGGGCAAGTGCAGCACGCGCCGGCATCGCCGTTTTAAATATCATAAGCTTTGTATCATCGATACGACAGGGACTCCCCCGCCGGGAAACGGTGCTCCGAACAAAATTGCATGGATTTTCCCATCGTTTCCTAACTCAGCTTTTTGCCGCAGGCACTGCAATAAAGACTGCCGTGCTCCACCCTTTTTCCGCAGGCGGGGCAATATCGGAACGAAGATTCGATCCCTTCCGGCGCGGGGAAAGAATCGTTTCTATCAGCCGGTGCAGGATCATCATTTTCTTGAGTATCTTCCTCTTCTTGAGCGTCTTCATCTTCTTCAGGAGACTTTTTGCAGATAAAATAAGTAAAAATCGCCGCCACCGGAAGCGCGAAGAGCATCCCGCCCATTACGCCGGCCGCTACACAGGTGAAAAGCGCAAATAATCCCCTGCCAAGCTTTCCTTTTGCTGCACCCATAATGGCAGGGATCGCACCAATCACCGAGCCAGCGATTAACGCTCCCATTCATACATCGCTCACAACAACCGCTCCCTTCTTCTCATTTTCCTCATTATAGCAGCCGTGCTCACAAAATGCAACGAAAAGACGGCATTGCATTTTCGGTCTTTTGGGGAGCAGCAAGGCGTAAAGCCCACTGCTTTCAGCACATGAAAAGAGGCGCTGCCCCGTCGTCATGACGGGGCAGCGCCTGA
>FORK01000039.1 GCA_900113995.1 Ruminococcaceae bacterium D5
TGACAGCCTATTGAAAATGCTGTATCTGGCCATGATCGATATCACAAAGAAATGGACTGGCCGGAGACAGGACTGGAGCATGATTCATGCTCAGCTGGCAGTATTCTTTGCTGATCGCATGCCGGAATAACCTGCTGCATACCGGCATGTCAAGGGTCAAGATGAACGGGGGCTGGCGCCCCCGCCCTTGACATGCCCACTATCCACTGCTATTTTGAAAACAAGGCGGCAGCAGCTTGCGCCACTTCCGCCTTGAATAAATTTTGCTCTATTTGCACCGCATTTCGGTGTTTACACAGAATTTGGGACAGACCCGACAACCGGCGACGCTTTGCTTGCGCACATTGACACTATGTTCTCCGCTTTGCGTGACCTTGATATCAGCGACGACCCAAAGCACCGCAAATGGCTTATTAGAAGCATTATGGAAGGCGTCAACAACTTTATGAAGTCCGGCACCCTGCTGCGCCAAGTCATCAATAAAATCAATGCTGATATTGACTTTGACGCAATGCCCTCCGGTCATCTGTTCAATGGCTTATATGAAACCATGCTGAAAGACCTGCAAAGCGCGGGCAAGTCCGGCGAATTTTATACACCGCGCCCTGTTACACGCTTTATTGTGGAGCAGGTCAATCCAAAGCTGGGCGAAACAGTCCTTGATCCAGCCTGTGGAACAGGCGGATTTTTGACCAGCGTGATTGATCGCTTTACTGTCAACACAACCGGGGAATACAAAACTTTACAGCGCACAATTAAGGGTATCGAGAAAAAGCCTTTTCCTTATCTGCTTTGCGTCACCAACCTGATCGCACACGGCATTGATGTTCCTGATATTCGCCACGATAACACCCTGCGTACCCCTACCACAGATTATACAGTAAAGGACAAGGTGGATGTTATTGTTACCAATCCGCCGTTTGGTGGTGCAGAGGAAAAAGTGATTTCCCAGTCTGTTCCCGCAGAGTTGCGCAACTCTGAAACTGCAGACCTGTTTCTGGTGCATATGATGGCGCTACTAAAAGACGGTGGACGCTGTGGCCTCGTTTTGCCAGATGGCTTTCTGTTTGGGACGGGTGCTAAAGCTGCCATCAAGAAGAATCTACTGGAAGAATGCAATCTGCACACCATTGTCCGCTTGCCCAAGGATGTATTTGCTCCTTATACAAACATCAATACAAACTTGCTGTTTTTCACAAAGGGAACCCCTACGAAGGGCGTCTGGTACTACCGACTGGAAATGCCAAATGGGTATAAACATTTTTCCAAAACCCGCCCCATGTTGGATGAGCACTTCCAGCCAGTGCGTGATTGGTGGAAAAACAAGGTGGAAAGCGATGTGTCGCAGTTTGTGCCGGTGGAGGATATTGTTGCTGCTGACTACAACCTGGACTTCTGTGGATTTCCACACGATACAGAGGAAATCCTACCACCAGAGCAGTTTATCCCGCAGTATCTAAACGAAAAGGCCGTTCTCTCTGCCCGCATTGAGGAGATTTTAGGGCGCATTTCTGCTGCCATGACGCAGGAGGATGTGCTATGAAAGCCGCAGATTTGAGAAAATCCATTTTGCAGGCAGCGGTGCAGGGTAAGCTGGTGCCGCAGGATAAAAACGATGAGCCTGCATCCGAATTGCTAAAGCGGATACAGGCTGAAAAAGCTGTTCTTATCAAAGAGGGCAAGCTCAAGAAGGAAAAGCCGTTGTCGCCAGTCACAGAGGATGAAATCCCGTATGACTTGCCAAATGGCTGGACATGGTGTCATCTAAGTGACTTGGGTAATATTCAATCCAGCAAGAGAGTATTTACTTCGGAATTTGTTTCAAAAGGAATACCTTTTTATCGAGGAACCGAAATAGGTGCATTAGCCGGTAAGCGTGATGTAGTGTCAAAATACTATATAACCGACAAACACTATCAGGACTTGATTAATCAGACTGGCAAACCTATCATCGGGGATTTGCTTATGCCTTCAATTTGCCCTGATGGGCGAATATGGTTAGTTGATACAGATGAACCATTTTACTTTAAAGACGGCCGTGTCTTATGGGTTCGCTTACTCACAGAAAATATAGATAACAAATATATACAGCAAGCCTTAAAGGCGAGACTTATTGCCGATTATTCCAACATCGCATCTGGCACTACTTTTGCTGAACTTAAAATATTTATACTAAAACAAATTGCAATTCCGCTTCCTCCACTTTTTGAGCAGGAGCGAATCGTTAGGAAAATTGATGAACTGATGGTTTTGTGTGACGAGTTGGAAGTCGCTGAAAAGGAACTGGACACACTGGAAAGTCACTTCTTCAACTATCTGCCAAAATCTATTTTGCAAGCGGCGGTACAAGGCAAGCTGGTACCGCAGGACAAAAATGACGAGTCTGCATCCGAATTGCTCAAACGGATACAGGCTGAAAAGGCTGTACTTATCAAAGAGGGTAAACTCAAAAAAGAAAAGCCATTGCCGCCAATTACAGAGGATGAAATACCGTATGATCTGCCAGATGGATGGGTATGGTGCCGTGCTATTGATGTTTGTTCCTATATTCAGCGTGGTAAATCACCCACATACTCGGAAACAAAAACATATCCTGTTGTTTCACAGAAATGCGTTCAGTGGAAGGGTATGAATATGAGCAAAGCCCGATTTATTGCACCTGAAACTGTGTCTAAATATGAGGAAAGCAGAAAACTAACAACCGGTGACTTGTTATGGAATTCCACAGGACAGGGAACCTTGGGCAGAATTGCTATTTACGATGAGCGACTCAATCCATATAAATATGCTGTAGCAGATTCTCATGTTACAGTCTTACGGCCGTTACAAGTATTATCAAAGTATATGTATTACTGGTTTGCTGGGCCAGAAGTGCAGAGTACCATCGAAGAAAGAGCGACTGGCTCTACAAAGCAAATTGAATTAGTAACTTCCACTATTATGAGCTATATTTTCCCCCTCCCACCACTTGAGGAACAGCAACGCATCGTCACCAAAGTGGATGAGTTGATGGCTTTGTGTGACGAATTAAAGCGTGTTGCCGACCAGCCAATCAACCATGATAATGTGATACCGTTCCCGGCGGAACCAAAAGAAAATATTGAACCGATTGCGATGGCCGCTCGCGGAAAAGTGGAGGGTATGTCTGACCAAGCAAAGCAAGCTATTGAAGATTTGTTTGGAGAGGATGAATAATGAATAGCGCTCCAACTCCTGCGGCAAAAGCAGAACAGGTTTTGGCAAGTATGGGCATTACCGATCCGCCCGCCCTTCATTTAGATGAGATAGCAAATGCGCAAAACATTCGCGTGGGCAAAAGAGAACTGCCCGATGACCCAAATCTCAGCGGTCTACTGCTATTTCGTGGCAAGAAGCGTGCCATTCTCATCAATACATTTATCCACAACACAGGACGCATCAATTTTACCTTTGCCCATGAGTTAGGGCACCATTTTTTACAGCATTCCCCAACATATTTCTCTGATGGGCAGCAGGGCTTTCGCTGCACGCCAGAGGATATGCAAACCGGCATTCATTCCAAAGAAGCAGAAGCCAATCGTTTTGCATCAGCACTGTTAATGCCGGAAGACCAGTTTTACTTTAGCATGGTGGGCGCGGTTTTAGACTATACCCTCATCAATAACCTTGCCCGACAGTTCTATGTTTCAAAACACGCTTGCTGTAATCGTCTGCTTGAATTTACCAAAGACCCGTGCATTGTAATTCGCAGTCAAGGCTATCTGATTACAGAGATAAAAACTTCCGCAGCGGCCCGCCGCAAATTGCCAGCACTGAAACAAATTCCACCGGGTACTGTGGCTTACGAGGCAATCACAGCAAAGCGAAATCAAAATGCTTTTGAAGTAAGTGATTCTGCAAAATGGTTCTTGAATCCCAACCCCTCTATTCAACTTTACGAGTGGACAAGGGGCGACTGGGAACACGGCGTGGCGATGACAATTTTGAGATGGTAAGCGGCTCACAAGCAAGTATACCTGCCGCCGCTCTCTGAAACCGAACAGGATTTTTGTTCACTTCCGTTCACAAAAACCTGTCCGCTTTCCTGCCGGTGAAAACGGGTGTGTCAATACACGACACCCCCGTTTCCCCCGTCAGCCGCGCCGGCAGGTATAACACACTACACCTTGCAAGCAAGGTCGTGTGCCAAAGGGTGCCCCTCCAAAACCCAAAGAAGCGGCGCACATCAGCCCGTGGGGTGGGCTGATGTGCGCCGCTTCTTTGTTGGGTCTGCGGGCCGGGACGAAGGACAAAACGCATACGGATAATTACATTTTCGGGTTGCAATTTTCGGTGATTCGGGTTATAATGGATATAATGGATAAGGTATACTAAGTTGCGCAAATTAAAAAAGGGATAAAAAGAGACACGGTTTGCAGATCTCTGGTAGAATGAAGTTGCGACACACCATTCTGAAAGGAGACAGCAAACCATGTCTGAGAAGATTGTACAGTTTAACGAGGAAATTATCAAGGGGCAGATCAAGGAATTAGTCCGCGGCAGCGTGGAAGAAACGCTCAACGGGCTGCTGGAGGCGGAGGCAGAAAAGCTGACGCAGGCCGCACGATACGAGCGCAGTGAGGAGCGTCAGGGCTACCGCAGCGGCCACTACAGCCGGAACCTTACCACGACCTCCGGCGACGTCA
>FORK01000033.1 GCA_900113995.1 Ruminococcaceae bacterium D5
ACAAGGCGGCAGCAGCTTGCGCCACTTCCGCCTTGAATAAATTTTGCTCTATTTGCACCGCATTTCGGTGTTTACACAGAATTTGGGACAGACCCGTTGTATTACTTGCGATCTTGTAACCGTTCAACAAGATATTCGAGATGTGTTCCTATTGCACATTTTTTGCAAAGCGTGCGATAGCCGTGTTTTACTGCCTGCTCTATATGGACAGGATCACCATAGGCATTTCCACAAAATTTTTTTGAATGAATTACATTTCCTGTTTCAGAAACATATACAAACCCGCTGTCTGACAGCATTTCTTCAATTTGATTTCGGGTGCGGTGTATCATATCTTTTTTTGATGAGTAGGACTGCTCTTGAAAATACTTGCTGATTTCTGCATTTACAGCTTCAGATAAGCGATTAGCCATTTTGCCTCCGTTGTAGATATTATTTTGCCCACCATCCAGGCTTCCCCTTGGTTGCTTTTCCGCCATCTTCTTTGAAAGTGAAATGAACACCAAGATTCCGACATTGTTTGACTACATCAGATAGCTCTTTCCCGCCAAGAATCCATAGTGCACCACTACTACTGCGCTTATCGATACACGAAACGCCCTTTTGTCGAAGAAATTCTACCACATCCATATTGGCATTTGGCAAAGACTCCATTCCAGGTATCACCTGCTGTTCTGGCATTTGAGGTTTCTGTGCAGATTTTGGGGCAGCCGCTTTCTTTGTCGTAACTTTAGCCGTTTGAATAGGGGTATCCATTTTTTTAGAGGATGAAACGGATTTATAAAGACTTTCACCAGACATAGATTGTGATGGGGCATCTTTTCTCTTGTCAGCAGAAGCATTCAATGGCTTGAATTCAGTTTTTGGAATGGCGTTCTTAGGATCTAATGCTGCTGTAATTGTATCGAGATCAACCGTCGGTTCTTCTTGTGCATCCGACATTATTCTTGCCGCACAGGATTTTACACATCCCAGTAGTTCGTAATTTTTGCTTGTGTTTTCTGGCAGCATTTCATTGCCGTCGGGCATAATGCCGTGCATAGACAGTTCCGAAACGACACGTTCGATGGTTTTTTCCGGATTGCGGAAATATTCACTTCCTCGAATACGAATGAATCTCCAGCCCAGTCTTTCAAGAATGGTTTGCCGTTCCATATCCTCACGAACCTTTGCCTCACCGCTGTGATACCGCTCACCATCACATTCGATGGCAACTGTCTTTTTGCCACACACGGCCACCATATCGAGGCGGTATGCGCCGACTTTCCATTGTTGAACAAGTCGATATCCACGGTCAACCAATGCTTGTGCCACTCCGACCTCAAAAGGCGAATCTGCTTTTTCCTCGATTTCTGCATGGCGAAGCTCAGCAGCACCAGGATTGAGCGAGTAATCAATGAGAGTCTTTCGGATATCGCCAGGCTTTAACTCAGTGGCCGAATCCAAAGAATCGACAACCCAAAGCTGGTCTCTCGCACGACTGGCAGCAACATTATAGCGCTTCCTAATGGAGTCGTCAGGACCGAAGTTTTGAAGGCGAATAGGGCTTGGACTATCTGCAGTAACACTGTCAACGACACTCAAGAAAATGATGTCTCGTTCATCACCTTGGAAGTGAGAGGCGTTGCCGCACAGAATATTGCGCTCTACCAAGTCCTTATGATCGATTTTTTCTTCGATGAGGCGTTGCATTACCCTCACCTGTTCATCACCCAGCAGAGAAATAGCGCCAAATGTCTTTCCCGCATACTCAGGCTGCTGAATACATGCCTGCATCAAAGCTACGATTGCTTTTGCTTCATTGGGATTGGTTTTGTTATTTAACCGTTGTCCGTCAGCAACTCGATAATTTACGACCGCAGGTAAGATGGTGCTATTGCTGGCATCTCTTAATGGCTTGATTTTATAATCATACGACAGCATGTTGCTAAATCCTATGATTTCCGGAACACAGCGGAAGTGTTCACGAAGCATCAGAGGTTGGAAAGTTGTTTTAGCTATATCGTAAATGGAGGTTTTTGCATCATACAAATGAGAATTCGGGATTTTATCCTGAATGTACATTTTCTGCAAAGAGCTCATTTTATCGATTTCCACGCCGACAGCCATAGGACTAACCTGTTTATCATCACCAACAATAATCAATTTTTTACCCATATAGAGTATTGCCAAGGAAGATACATCGGATTGGCTGGCCTCATCAATGATGATAATATCAAAGCAGTTCTCTTTGGGGTTCAGACTTTCTAATGCTTGATTAATCGGCATAATCCAACTCGGAACGGCAACCTGGCACTTGCTCATCAGCTCTCTGGCTTTGGCTTTTAGTGCGGGAGCGTTCTTGCCAGTTCCTTTACCAATCTTTTTTACGGTTTGCTTCCAGCCCTGTAGTGCATGGCGCATATCAATATCGCCTTCGGTTTTTCTTAACAGATGATACCATGCGCTCTTTTCGGCGTACTGTGCAGTGATTTTGCGGTAAGCCTTGCTGAGCTGGACACTTTTGTTCTGAAGATCGCTGAACGGCTGCGCTGTAAGATCTTCGATGATTCCAGAAAGTTGCTTCCACTTCCATGCCATTTCAATTGTGTCAGGCACAACATTTAAGCCATGGATTCGGTCACGATCCTTAATCGCCGCTGCCCATTGTGGTGCGACAGGCTCCAGCCTGAGAAGCATTTCTCTTCGGTGTTGTTGCAATTCGTACTTCCGATACATCTGACCCAAATCAGAAAATGCATCTGCGTATGCATCGATGTTTCTGCTTTCAATAGCCTTAACAACGCTGTGGCAAATACTACTTTCTGCACGACTACCTTTTTCCAAAGTATGGACATTTGCATCGAGAACACTAATGTTATGTTTTTGATCCAAAATGTAGCAGCAAACATCACACATTTCCGGAAGCACACCAGAAGCCGTTGCAATTTTTTTCTCGGTAGCAACCGCATCGGAATCTAATGTATCGTAATCAAACAAGATGTTTGCAGGGATTCCAACAGCTTCGAGTTTTTCCAGCAAGGTTGTATATGCATTCTTATACCAGTCAAGATATTTCTGAATGTGTGGAATCCAGTTTTTGGCAATTCGTTCCGGATTTTGTTGGGAAAGCTCAAAAAAGCCGGGAACACCATAACCCGAAAGAAGATCATTCCAATATCCCGCACATAATGTCCGGTGACTATTGAGCTCAAGGACGTGAAGTGCAAGCTCGCAATCCTTTTTCGATTGAACCGCATGTCCATTAACCATGACATTTTCAAGCGCCGGCACACAATCCTTATTAAGCATGAGAGTTAACTTGGAAAGTTTGCCTTTTTGCTCAAAAATATCTTTCAGCTTTCTGAGCGGAGACATGTAAGCATCCATGTTATGCGCCGTCAAAAAGCTAACAGTTTGACCAAATTGTTCTTCGAGCAAGTTCTCTGCATAATCGCAGGTTTTAAGTATTTGCTCAATCAGTAAATCCCAGCGTTTTCTGAACGCACCACCGTTTTTGCCGTCTACGGCTGCGCCTGTCATCCACGGCTCGAACTTTTCAAAAGAAGCAGTGTACGATTTCAAATCAGAAACAGCAGATAATTCAGGGCGTGAAATGGTAAAGTTGCGATTACCCTTTCTAAATGTAATCGTATCATCAGCCGGATTCCAGTCGAAAGACCATTGCGCAGTGGTCGCAAGCTCATTGATTTTTTTCTCTGTGTTTTTTGCCGTTTCAACGGCGTGAGCAAACTCTGCGGGAGAAAGAATCGCCTCCGGACAGGGGATATCTTTTGTCAGTTCACTTTCATCTTCTGCAGATAGAAGTTCATTGCTACGGTACAATTCCGCTAATTCAGCAAACGACATTGGCAACGGAGTATCTAAGCGAACTCTGCCGGGAATATACGACAAATCTTCGGCATGTTCTAACACAAAAGACGCTGCCTTAGAAGGCGAGAGTTCCTCGCCGTTGTAGACAATACAGTTGCACTCTTGATTTATGATACGGAATATTTTGCGGCGAACAGAAGCTAATTCAGAAATAACCTGGCGACGCTCCTGTGCAATACGATCCATATCCTTTTTGATTTCATGGGAAGTTGTTCGGGACATGAAATCCGTAATCCCATCAACCGAGCGTTCCATATCAATATTAGAATCTTCCAATACCGATACGCACAGGTTCTGAAGCCCTGGGGCAACTTTGTCCTTTAGAACATTCAGTGCCTTGGGCGTTTGGCTTGTAACAAGAACACTCTTTCCTTGTGCAAGAAAATGTCCCATTAAGTTTGCGATTGTATGTGTCTTTCCGGTACCAGGAGGGCCTTGGACTAAGACGGCATTGTAGCTTTCAATGCGTTTTGCAATTTCAAGCTGCTCTTTATTAGCTTCCTTAGACAAGAGAACATCAACACTCTCGCCGCCCACAGCTGCAAGCTGTTCTTCCAGACTTTCTTCATCGCTATCTTCGGGGAGTTCTATCTTTCCTCCGCTTACAATTTCCCTAATGGGTTCCGGAATATAGCCGGTTTCTGATACATTTTCAATTATCTGTTCAATCGCCTTTAATGTTCCATCCAGGCGCTTTCTCATTATATAGACAGGATCCATGTATAAAAGAAGGCGACTGTTGGATTTCCAGTTTTCGGGAATGCCATTTTCAGAAAAACGGCTATCAGATGAAAGCTGATGTACCAATACTTTCAGAAATGCCGGTGTGTCGTTTCGGTCTAACGGATGATAATCATTGTTTTGAAGGTCTGCTTGAAGCTGATTTATCGCCTGCAGATTGATGTCATCCATAGTTTGGAATGCGATAGAATACAATTCTGGTTGCGAATCAATTTCTTCGACAAAAACTGTATTAACGGCGGGATCGTAGTTGATTTTGACCCGCTTTGTAAGAACAGGGTGCCTAATGTTAGAATTGTTTTTATCGCAGAGAATTCCGTTGGCAACCACCAGTTCCATCGTCTCAGAGTCTCTTTGCAATTCAAAATAGAGACGATAGAGATCTGCAAACAAGTTTCTGGTTTGCAATATAATTTTCTGCCGTTCTACCCATTCAGAACGCACACGAAGCCAGGTGTTATAAGCTTCGATGCGATTGGGGTCATTTGCAAAAAATTCATATTCTACCTGTTCTTCATTCTGAGCATTGTTATTATGAGCAGCCACAGCAGCGGCCCCCTGCTCGTTTCGAGGACGGGATTCGATATATTGAGGATCATTACGGAACGAATCCCACCCAGACTTCAACCATGTGACAAATATGGAATCCGGTTCTGGACATTTTTCGAACTCCGGTTTATGTACAGACAGCAGAATGCTTCCGCCTTCCGTTAAATCTTCATTTTCTACTCTGTCTCGATAAAAAACAGAAATATTATCCGGATCATCAGGCAAGCTGGACACTGTTCGTGCCCATGGATAATCGTAAAAATTTAGAATGGCCTTTTGTTTCAGTTTGTTGAGTTCTCTAATAAACTGAAACAAAGATACAACCTTATTCTGATCGCTAAGCATCTTAGCTGGTTCAGATTGCATATCATTGTACTTGCTCATATTCGTTCTCCCTTACATGATCCAGCATAACGATGGATCACTATTCTCCTAATACCACCACGGCAGCTCCAGCCACACGTTATCCAGAGCGAGTACTTCTGTAGATCTCGCTCTGCTTTCGGACAGATGGAAGTGCTTGGCGGTTTCGTTCAGCGGATGCTCCATATCATCCTCAAAGCCGAAGCGATACCAGAGGTATGTCCGTTCCCGCCGATCAATCCGCTGCAGTGCGGTATGGATTTCTTCGTGGGTTTCTTTGGCAATATATATCTGCTCCGGATTTTTCGCTCTGGAGTCAGCGATAAATTCATGCTTGCCTTTGTTTTCGTCTTTTGCAACTTCATCCAAGCGGATGATGCTTCCCAGATTCTTCGCTTCAAAAGTGGGATTCCATCTGCGGATGTAGTCCACCATAGCGTTGCGGATCGCCGGTGCTGCATAGGTCAGAAACTTGTTGCCGGTGTCCGGTCGATAACCGGCGATGCAATCCAACAGCCCTAAAGACCCCTCCTGCACCAGATCGTTGATCTCAATGCCAAGAGCGGCGTTCAGCTCCTGCTGTGCGCTCCACATTTCATAGGCTGTTCTTTTTATGAAGCGAAGATTGTTCTCTACAAGAGCATTTCTCGCTTCTGTATCGCCGTCCAGGGCGGCAGTACAGAGCTGCTCATTACTCATCTGGCTTGTCATCCTGCGCCTTCACGGCCTCTGCAAAGCCAACCAGAGCCTTATTTAACTCGTTCAGTGCATCCTGATCAACACCGTGCATATTGGAAACAGTACCAGTAACTGCATCTGCAAATTGCTGCGGCACAATGGAAGGGTTTCGCATATCCTGTCCCTTGGTCAGTTTGGCAAACATATCTGTAACGATTTCTTTGCTGATGGCTTTGCTGGCTTCAACATCACTGCCATATTCCTTTTTTACCTCTTTTACCGCAGCTAAAAAGGTGTTCTGGATATTTGTCAGATCTGCCTGATACATTGGCACTTTACAGGCGTTGGCGTCTCTTGCCGCCTGTACTGCAGCAGGCGTTTTGTTCTCCGCCAACAGCATAGAGCTAATAGATGCGAGCATCTGGTTTTGTGCGGCAAAACCGGCAGCCGTTGTATCATCGAGATACTGTGCAATCATATAAGTAACAGTTGCAAACCGAGGGCTTTCTAAAAGACGATTCACAACATCGGGTTTGACCTTTCCGGTGTAAAGGTTCTTGGCAGCTTCCACGGACAAGCCCAACTCAGAAATATCATAATTCTTTTTGTCGGGGATCTCTGTTGTTCCCAAGATAAAATCCGTGGACACATTGAACGCTCTGGCAATGCGGATTACGCTTTCTTCGCTCAGTTTTTCGGTTGTTCCGTTGAGAAAGCGTCCGAGGGTGCTTTCATGCACACCGATAACCTGTGACAGTTTCTTCTGTGTGGCCTTGCGCTCTTTCATTAGATCTATAATTCGGGTGCGGACATCTGCCGGTAAATAGGTGTTGGACATTAGCTGCCCTCCTCTCTGTTGGTGTAGTGTCTGTTTTATTCCTGCAAAAGCCAGTCAGCTATGTCGTGAATCTCAATCCCTTCATAGCTGTATTTCGGATGTCTGGTTCGGGCAATAATCATTTTCGGGTAAGCATCTCGAATTTGCAGCAGCGGGGAACATTCTCTCTCAAAGGTTTCCTGTCCCGAGATATTGTCGCTTACCTGAATATAAATTTTCTCGCTGCCCCTCTGCGCAACAAAGTCAATCTCTTTCTGATAGAGCTTACCAACATAAACGTCATATCCACGGCGAAGAAGTTCGATGCAGACCATATTTTCATAGACTCTGCCATAGTCCATATTTCTGCTTCCGAGGATTGCATATCGGATGCCGCTGTCGCACAAATAGAACTTTTCGGAGCTTTCAAGATACTTCTTGCCACGAATATCGTATCGCTTAACATCATAAAACACAAAGGCGTTGCACAAATACTTGATATACTTGCCGATGGTTACATGGTTGGTCGGGGTATCGTTTGCCGTCAGCAGCTGGCTAACCTTGTTGGGAGAAGTCAGATTGCTGATATTGTCCATCAGGAACTCACTCAGCCGCTGCAATACCAAAGTATCGGGCAAAGCATATTTTTGTACCAAATCTCTGGTGACGATGGTTTCATAGACTTCTTTGATATAGTTTGTTCTGTCTTTTTCGGTTCTGTAAGCGTAGGAGCCTGCCAAACCGCCCTTGATAGAATAATCATCAAAGAGCTTATCCTTGTCGCTAATATCATCAAAATACTGGCAATATTCCTGGAAACTGAAAGGCAGCACATGAATTTCAATGTAGCGTCCGGTAAACAGAGTAGCCAGATCTGCGCTCAGCAGGAAAGCATTGGAACCGGTCACATAAATATCATACTTGCCCTTGGAGTAAAGGCTGTTGATTGCCAGCTCGAACTTGGGGCACATCTGCACTTCATCCACAAACAGATAGTTTGTTTTACCGGCTTGATAGCGTCCTTCTACATAGGCGTGCAGCGCATGGTATTCCTTGATTTCTTCATAGGCCAAATCCATGAAGTCAATGAAGATAATATTGATGTTTTCAAAATTGCTTTTCAGGTACTCAATATACGCCTGCATCAACTTGGATTTACCGGATCGGCGGATGCCTGTGATAATCTTGATGTCGGGAGTGCCGTTCAGTTCAATGATTCGATCGAGATATTTTGTTCTTGTAATTGTTTTCATATAGTCACCCGCTTTCAAAAGTTGAAAATATTTCATTTCTCGAAATCGTATTGATGTACTTATTATACTGGCTACTAACAGTATATGCAAGATGCCGATTTCAAAAACTGAAAAAATTTATTTTCTCGAAAGTGACAAAATGGTTGTCAATTCATCCTCTTTGTTGCAAAAAGCAGCCATACACCGTAGTGCATGACTGCTATGTAAACAAATATTATATTCCGTATATGACCATACCCGCTGCCGCCGAAATGATAATTAGCAGGATCGGAGACAGTTTTTTCTTTGTAAAATGCTTATACCCAAACATCGAAGCCACTAAGAGTGCGGTAATGATGATCGCCTGTATGTTTGCTTTGATTGCTGTAATTGATCCGAAGCAGTTTCCCAAAACCATGTAAATGCCGGTAGCCAACACAATTCCGATCACACAAGGTTTCAGACCACGCAGAACCGCCTGAACATACTTGTTCTTCAATGCGGTTTTGAGTAATGCTGTTACCAACAGAATAATCAAAAACGACGGGAGGACAACCGCCAATGTTGCGATAACTGCCCCTAAGAAACAGGCTTGTCTGCTGCCGATGTATGTGGCGAGGTTTACCATGATCGGTCCGGGTGTGCTTTCGCTGACAGCAATCATATAAGTCAGCATTTCATCGCTCAGCCATCCGTAGGACATTACCACATCACGGATGAGGGGAATTGCACCGTAAGCTCCGCCAAAGGCAAAGCATCCAACTTTTAAGAAGCCAAGAAACAAATCCAGATAAATCATTTCTTTGCACCGCCTTTCTGATCGGGTGTGCCACCCAAAACAAAGATTGTCAGGCTCACAACCGCCGCAATCAGCATAAGGCTGATAGAGGAGAAATTCCATGCGAAGATGTTGATGCAGAGCATTACAATAGCGGAGCAGAGCATAATCGCTCTGGGCAGTTTTTTCTTGTGCATTTTCTTAATCATGGTGAATGCAACGTCCAGAATCAAGATACCGACTGCGATTTTGATGCCCTTGAACGCATTGGCAATGATGGTCAGTTCCAAAAAGTTATCCAGGAACATCGAAATGAGATAGATAATCGCAAAGGACGGAACGATCATACCAAGCGTTGCGATCAATGCACCAATAAAGCTCGCTTTCTTATATCCGGTAAAGGTGGCGCAGTTGATGGCAATGGGGCCGGGAGTGGATTCAGCAATGACGGTTATATTCATCATTTCGTCATGGGTAATCCACTTTTTTCTTTCCACACAGTTATTTTCGATCATGGCAATCATGGCATAGCCGCCGCCAAAGGTAAACAGTCCTATCTTGGCGAAGGTAAAGAATAAATCAAGCAAAATATTCATTTTTGCTCACCCTCCTTCCGATATTCGCATTGGCAGACCGTCATATCTCGATCAACGGTAAGGGATGCAGTTCTCATCAATTCAAACTGTTCGGTAAGATAATCTACGGCATCCTGCAAGGGAAGATAATGTGTGTGATAGCCGTATTTTTCTCCATATACCAAGTCTGCATCTTTCATTACTTTCATGTGCTGTGAAATTGCAGATTCTGAGATACCAAACTTTTTAGAAAGAGAGCGTACACAATGCTTTCTTTCCAAAACAGCCTGATATATTTTCAAACGCATCGGCTCGCCCAATGCTTTTAGCATACGATCAAGTTCCATGCTTTTCCTCCTTTTGATTTAGTGTTTACTTAATTATACTGCCACAATTGATTAAGTCAATACTTATTCAATTGAAAACTTCACTATCATTCACATCTCACTACCGCCGTCCCTGAAATTGCATTTTTGCAATTTTCGGGGGCGGCTTTTTTGTTTTCTTGCACGAGTGCCTGATTTTTCAATCGAAAGCAATTTTTTGCGTATATTCGGGTGAGACGAAAAGAAAATCGTCAAAAAACTCAAAGGAGGTACGCAAATGACCATGTACGAAAACATCAAGGCGGCAATCAGCGTAAAGCAAGCCGCCGAACACTACGGGCTGAAAGTGAACCGCAACGGTATGGCTTGCTGCCCATTCCACCACGACCGGCATCCGAGTTTGAAGCTGAACGAGGACTATTTCTTCTGCTTCGGCTGCGGAGCCAAGGGAGATGTGATCGACCTTGTGGCAAGGCTGTTCGATCTCAGCGGCTACGAGGCGGCGCAAAGGTTGGCGGCTGACTTCGGTATCAGCACCGAGCCGGGACAAGCTGCTGTGGCATCCTGTAGGCCCAAACGCCCCCATATCCGACAGTTCCGGGAGGATGAAATGATGTGCTTCCGTGTGCTGATGGATTATCTGCATCTTCTGGAAGATTGGAAAGTGCGGTATGCACCCAAGACACCGGACGAGCCTTACGATGACCGGTTTGTGGAAGCCTGCCAGATGCACTGCCATATCGAATATATGGCGGATGTGCTGACCATGGGTGATCTGGAAGAACGGGTCGCTCTGGTGGACGAGCTGATGAAAAGTGGAAAGATCGCTTTTCTGAAAGAGTACATCGCACGAAAGAAAAAGGAGGTGGCGCACCGTGGCGAAGAACCGGAAAACGCCTGATATGAACTTGCCCATGTGGTTTGATGGGCAGAACATCAACGAAGCTCTGTTTTGTGAAGAATTTCTGCAGGAACGCAGAATCATCTTCGCAAACGGAGCTTTTTTCACGCCCGATGGTCGGGTGACGGATGATCTTCCTCTCCGTGGAGAGATTTATGACAAGCTGAAATTTTGCGCCGTGAACAACATCCCCCGAAGATCACCAACATTCTGGAAGTGCTGAAACTGGAAGCCCATGTACCTGACTTCCCTCCGGAGCAGGATCGCATCCATGTTGCAAACGGGACGCTGCTGTTGAACGGCACATTCACTGAGGGCAGACCGGCAATCGTGCGAAGCCGTCTGCCTGTCGCCTACATAAGCACGATGTTCATAACCCTTCCTCCGAAATGACGGTGGATGCCTGGTTTGAGTTCTGGATCAACAATCTGATTGCAGATCTGGCTCCCAACGCCAAAAGGAACTACCGGGAACGGTATAAAAGGAACATCCAGCCGGTCATCGGAACGATGCGTATGTGCGATGTCAAACCCATGCATTGCAAGATCATCCTTAACCGGATGGAAGCAACCTATGCAGGCTCTACCATCCGACAGGCATATATTGCGATGGGAACCATGTTCCGGGCAGCTGTGATGAACGATATGCTCACCAAACACCCTATGGACGGCGTTCGTTATACGAAGCCTGTCTGGGCTGTGGATGACATCAAGTTCTTAACTGTAGAAGAACAGGCAGCCTTTCTGGAAACCGCAAAACGCTCTCACAACTACAGACAGTATGTGCTGCTGTTGGAGACCGGGCTGCGTACCTCTGAAATGATCGGTTTGACCTGGGATTCTATCGACTGGAAAAAGCGGACACTGACTGTCAGCAAAACTCTGGAATATCGTCATGGTACAAAGGTCTGGCGTGCCGGTCCTCCCAAGACGAAAAGCAGTTACCGCACCATTCCGCTGACGAACCGGGCATACGACATCTTGAAATCGTGCTACGAAGAAAGACATACCCGCAAGGAATCGGAATTGCTGTCTCAGATTCTGGAATATGTGGATCGACGTACCGGCGAAATCAAGTACCTCTGCATGAGAGATTTGGTATTCATTAATTACCGCACCGGAGAGCCTGCAAAAAACAGTTCCTATGATACTCATCTCTACAAGCTGTGCGATGAGGGTAAGATCAAGCGATTTTGTATGCACGCTTTGAGACACACCTATGCCACCCGTGCAATCGAAAGCGGAGTTATGCCGAAAGTCTTGCAGAAGATGCTCGGCCATTCGAGCATCAAAACGACCATGGATCGTTATGTCCATGTCACCGATGATTCTCTGTCCAACGCCATCAAACAGTTTGAACAGAACACCGTTTTAGCGAGCTAAAAATTGGTGCGCTGCTGAAAAATTGGTGCGCTGCTGAAAAATTGGTGCGGAATTGGTGCGGAGAGCATCCCCTAACCCGAAAAACCATTGAAAACAAAGGGGTTTTGAAATATATGAAATTAGGTATCGACGGCGATTCACCTGATTTTATATCTCAATGCTTCTCCATATATGCGAATAAAGCTTGATGTTGGCGTGTTTTTCACATAACCAACCATATTATAACTTCATATATCTCCACACCATCCCACGCAGAAATGGTGTAAAAATGGTGTAGAGATATGAACGGATTGCGACTGTGAAAAAGTCCACTGCTACAAAAAGACCTTCTAAAATGAGCATGGCCGAGCAGCTCGGTTGGCTCGTGGGTCTGTCCCAAATTCTGTGTAAACACCGAAATGCGGTGCAAATAGAGCAAAATTTATTCAAGGCGGAAGTGGCGCAAGCTGCTGCCGCCTTG
>FORK01000032.1 GCA_900113995.1 Ruminococcaceae bacterium D5
GCTTTGCAGGCATGATCCCAGCCTTTGTATCGTGGATATTTGCGGCATGCACCACCACCGCCAGCAGATTTCCCAATGTGTCTGCGACGATGTGCCGCTTCCTGCCTTTCGTTTTTTTCCACCATCTATCCCGCGTTCCTTTGCCGCACCAGTCGTTTTGACGCTCTGGGAATCAAGGATCGCATAGCCTGGCTCCGCTTTGCTCCCGGCTTTCTCCCGGGATGTTTTGACCAGATGCTGCAAGATCTTCTCCCACAGCCCGCTCAGACGTGCGCGCCGGCAGAAGCTGTGTACGGTCGAGCAGGGCGGAAAATCGTGCGGCAGATGCCGCCGCTGGCACCCTGTTTTTACGAAGTACAGCACCGCGTTTGTCAATTCCCGCTTGCTCCACTTGTACGTTCGCATCCCGGAATAGAATGGTTCTATCACTGCCCACTGTGCATCTGTCAGGTCGCTCGGGTACGCCTGCCGCACTTTATCGCTTCTTTTTGTGTTTATTTTACTACTTGAGTCGGCTTTTGTGAATACAGGTTCTAAGACAGCCGAATATCTGGGCGTATCCCGGCGCTACCTGCAATACAAAATCAAAGAATACCATATCCAGTCGCGTTGCCATTACGATGGCGGAACAGCTTGGGTGGATGTGAATTCTATGAAACAGGAGACGGAAACATAAGGCGTGAAAGGAAAGATGGTAAACGAAACAAAGATTGCGGTTGTAGGAGCGGGCACGATGGGGCCAGGAATCGCACAAACCTATGCGGCGTCCGGATATGAGGTGTGGCTTTATTCCCGCACTGAAAAGACTCTTAAGCGGGCCAAAGATATCATTTTCTCTAGTTTGCAGTTTCTTGAAAACGAGGGAAGAATCGAGAATGGGAAGGCTGCCGCGGAGCGGGTTCACTACACCACAGATCTTGCGTGTGCAGTGCAGGACGCGTGGTATGTCGTGGAAAGCATCTCAGAACGGCCGGACGATAAACAGAAATTATACGAAAAACTGGATGGCATGCTTTCGAAAGATACGATCATCTCAAGCAATACATCCTATATGGATATATTTGAACTGATGCCGCCTGTGCGTCAGCCGCATGCTGTGATTGTGCACTGGATTGCACCGCCGCAGCTTTTGCCCTTGGTCGAAGTCGTTCGAGGCCCGCAAACCACGCAGGAAGTCATGAATGCCATGACGCAGCTTCACAGAACCTGTCAAAAATTCCGATTCGAATAGAACGCTACATACCTGGATTTATCATCAATCGTCTGCAGAGTGCCATGACGAGAGAAGTTGTTTATCTGATTGGAAATGGATATTGTACTAAAGAGGATGTCGATCTCGCGGTAAAAACCAGTCTTATGCCCCGGGGAATGCTCCTGGGCGTGATACAACGGATGGACTTTGGCGGGCTGGATGTTGCGGCAGATGGACTCGAGAATAAACAATATATTCCAGCGCCAGCCCCTGATCACCCCGGTCTGATTTTTACCCCTTGTGAAAGAGGCGATTTAGGCGTGAAAACCGGAAGAGGAATCTATGATTATACGCACCAATCCTATGCGGAAGTCATACGGCACCGCGATCAACAGCTGCTGCAAAGTGTACGCTTGGCAGAGAACTTTCTCAAAGACCCCCTGCATAGGAGCACTTGCGCCAGATTGAAAGACTGAACCTTCTCTGCTGAGAGCGGATTATCGATTTTGTCTTAAACCGCTCTTTTTAAAAGAATCAGGGATGAAAAAGAGAAAAACGCCTGTTAAATTTCACAGGCGTTAAGAAATCAGGCAGAACCAATAAGGCCGTTCATGGGGTCATGGACTGAAACCTTGAACGGTCTTCTTTTAGTGGGAATTTTGATGGGACAATCCCTCGATGCTTGTAGTTTTGATAGTTCTATGCTATAATTTTACCCATATCAAGATAGGAAGCTCTTGTATGCGGCTTCGAATTGTAAACAAAATCGATATTACGTCTGGAAGGAAAACGGATGATGCTGGCACATGCTCCGGATTTTCTGCGGGTGGATTCCGGTCTGCCCCTGACTATGGATATGATTGACGCATATCTGGAAGATCTACAGAAAAAAGGGCGGCAGCCTGAAACTATCCGCGCTTACCGCAAATCCTTATGCCATCTCTATGAAAGCCTGACTGAACCGAAGATCATCCGGAAGGAAAGCTTGCTGGACTTAAAGGATTTCATGAGGAGACGGGGCTATACAGCGGGCACCATCAATGTGGGAATTTCTGCGGCGAACGGGTTTCTTCATTATTATGACCGGCGGGATTTGCAACTGATTGAATACGACAGGCAGAAAAGTTATAAAGCGCCCCGGATGACCCGGGCGGAATACCTGCATTTGCTGCGCACCGCAAAGGCCTTGGATGATATGCGGGCTTATCTGTTGGTCAAACTGTTTGTTACCACCGACCTGCCGATCCATTCTCTTCCCAGCGTAACAGCGGAGGCTGTTTCTGATGGATTGATTCCCGCTCCTGCGGAGAAAGGGATGAAGCCGTTCCGTATTCCTCAGGGGCTGCGCGAAGAATGCCTGACCTATACAAAAGAAAACGGGATCATTTCCGGGCCGGTTTTTCGCAAACGGAACGGAGAAGCGCTTGACCGCAAGATGGTGGATCTCTACATCCGGCAGCTCTGCGAAAAGGCGGGGATTGATCCTGCAAAGGGAAATCCAAGATGCATCAAGCGGTTGTATCAATCTACCCGGAGCGAGATCGAGGCACAGATTAATTTAGAGGCTCTTGTCGCGCAGCTTCAGAGCACAATGCTGGATAATGAGCAGCGGCAGATTGGATGGGAGCAAAGTTAAGAGGAAAGGTTATATCTAAATGGATAAAGCAGGCGGAGAAGCTGCTAGATAATGAAAGGGATTACCTGGAGTAATCCCCACTGCCTTCGTCGGCTGTATTTGAAAATCCAACAGAAAATTCAAAGTGGTGTCCGGGCCCTGATGGGCGGTTCTGCGAACGAATGATGGGACAGAACAGATAACTTACGGGGTGCAAGGCATGAGGTTTGAAAGAGAAAGTAAAATGAATAAGTTGGAAGAAAGGCTATGTTATGATTTTTCTGGGCCAATACTATTTTATTATGTTTGGTGGGTACTCTTCCAAGCGCAGAAAAGAGGTATTTGCACCCTCTATTTTTTAGCAAGAGATGGGTATACTCTGCAAAAAATAGCACAACAGTTTTGCCAAAAATTTAATTTGAACATAGACTGCCGTTATCTCTATTGCTCACGAGCGTCGCTGCGTATGCCGAGTTACCACCTTATCGGCAAGGAGGCTGATGACCTTTTACTGATGGACGGATATCGGGTAACACTCTGTTCCCTGCTACAGCGGGTGGAGCTGGATGCTGCGCAGCGGATGGCAGTATATAACGACTGTGGTATTGCACCGTCAGACGAGGAGCGGATGCTCAGCCGTGTGGAGCTGGGGAGATTACGCGGCATTTTGCGGAAGAGCAAAGTGCTTCATGGGTATATTCAGGAAAAATCAAAAGAGGCCTACAAGAGCACGATTGGCTATTTAAAGCAAGAAGGATTGTTCAACCAAAGTGAGGTTGCATTGGTGGACAGCGGATGGGTTGGCTCCATGCAGAGATCTCTTCGTCAGTTGCTTCAATCTGCGGGCTTTCAAGGAAAGCTGACAGGATTTTATTTCGGCATGTACACCAAACCAAAGGAACCAGAAGACGGAACATATCTTACGTGGCTTTTTAATCAACATGGAAGAACGCGGGACAAGGTGTTGTTTTGCAACAATTTGTTTGAATGCCTGCTTTCTGCACCACATGGAATGACAACTGGCTATGCCATATGTAATGGCAAGTATGTGCCATTGCTGATACCAACTCCACAGGGAAATGAATTGGAACATATTAATACGCAAATTAACAATATCATGGCCTATACAGCACACAAACTGCAGAGAATTGCCTTTGCAGAATTTGCCGAAGGGGTATTTAAGGAAGATACCCGCCAACGTATTTGCCGTTATATGGCGCATCCAACGAAAGAAGAAGCAGATTTTTATGGTAACTTTCAGTTTTGTGACGATATCACGGAGTCATATCATTGCGCTTTGGCTGATGAAAGACAGCTGTCAACGCTAAAATATTATTCCATCGTGAAACGCACAATGCGAAGATTATTCGGATTTCCTCCCCATATACTGGCTCCCGAGCTTTTTTGGCCATATGGCACAATCGCATTTCTTCCGAAATGGAAGCGACTGTGGTATCGATGGAATATTTATTTGTGGGAGTGGATTCGCTATGAATTACATCGTTGAATATACTCCCTGCCTGTCAGTTATTATGGGCGCTTTCAATATTGGGCGCCTGGCGATATTTGACCAAGCCATGCGCTCTATTTTAGATCAAACCATGAGGAATTTTGAATTTATCATCTGCGATGATGGTTCGACAGATAACACTTGGGAAAAATTAACAGAATTTGCCCGGCTAGATGACAGGGTTCGCCTTCTAAGAAATAATCAAAATGAAGGATTGGCGGCAACGCTGAATCGCTGTCTAGCTGTTGCAAGGGGCCAATTCATTGCACGGCAAGACGCAGATGATCTATCCGTGCCCGATCGTTTCCAACAGGAGCTGGATTTTCTTCGGGTGAATCCTGAAATTGCATTTGTTGGGTCAAATGTTGTGCTGTGGGATCAGTATGGTGACTGGGGAAGGCGAGTATTTCCTGAATATCCTGGCCCTAAGGATTTCCTTTTTTCAATGCCATATGTGCATGGAGCATTGATGTTCAGACGAAATACATTGGATATAGCAGGTGGATATCGTGTTGCAAAAGAGACCCGCAGAGCTGAAGACTATGATTTGTTAATGAGAATATATGCCAATGGATTACGTGGGGCTAACCTGCAAACGGAGCTTTACCGTTTTTGTGAGGACGAGGCTGCAATGGGTCGGCGGAAATACCGCTACCGGGTAGATGACGTAATAATACGGTGGAAGGGCTTTTCGGCGCTTGGACTATTACCAGGAGCATTCCCATATGTGCTCAAACCGTTGGTGGTGGGTCTGATTCCCCGAAAATTGTTACGGAGACTGAAGGCTAGAAGAATATATAAAATGTAGGAGTACGATTATGCATTACAGTGTGAGAGAATGTGGGGGACCATTGTTAACGGTGGTAATTCCTGTATATGGAACGGAGAAATATTTGCCACGATGCTTGGATAGTGTCCTCGCTCAGTCATATAAGAACTTAGAAGTTATTTTGGTAAATGACTGCTCTCCTGGGAATGCATGGGATATTATCGAGGACTATCAGAAAATTGATTGTCGGGTCAAGGCTGTTAATCATGAAAAAAATAAGGGGTTATTTCAAGCTCGACTGACAGGCGCGCAACTGGCCCAGGGGGAATACATTGCATTTGTAGACAGCGACGACTATATTTCAATCGATTATTACCGTGAGATGATTACTCAGGCGGTAAAAGGCGATTTTGATGTGGTTGCGAGCAACACGGTGCGCGAGGATGAAAACGGGAAGCGGTTTGTTTTTACGTTACATACGTTATCGTTAAAAAGTGCCTCAGAGCTGTATGGGGATGATGTAAGAAATTCCTTTTATCGCCAAGAAGGTTCCTGCTATGCGTGGCACACAATTTGGAATAAAATCTATAAAAAGGCTCTGTGGGATATATGTGCTGTTGAATATCAAAAAATACAGACCCACTTGATTATGACAGAAGACATCGCGTTTTCAAGTGTGATTTTCTACTGGGCAAGGAGTTTTTCTTATATTGACGGCGGTTATTATTTTTATTGCGCAAATGGGGATGCGTCTACAAACTCATCAAAGTTGTCTTTTGCAAAATATCAGAAAAGTGTAAAGGACATCCTTTTGGTATTCCGCTTTGTAGCACAATTCCTGAGAGCTGTGGATGCATCTGAAGAAATTATAAGCCATTTCCGTGCGTTTCAACAGCACTATTATCGTCTGTGGAAACATATCCAAGAGCATCGTTTTGCAATTGGGAATATGGGAGCACAGGCTGGGGAACTTATTGAGCAGCTCAATACCGGAATGGATGCAGAGTTTGGCGTGGAGGATTACTATTTTGAAACGTTGAACTCTACATGGTATGGTGGATTTGAAGAGATCAAACAGAAAATAATTTCAGAGCAAATTAAAGTGGTAAGTTTTGATATCTTTGATACACTTCTATTAAGGCCATTTTGGAATCCGACAGATATTTTTGAAATTATGCAGCAGGACCTTGATGTTCGCTGCCCTGCGTTAAAAAGAGCTTCGTTTAAGAACGTACGCTGCGCTGCGGAAAGCTGTGCGCGTGAACGGATGCAGATTGAACATCCTGCGTATGAGGATGTAAACCTGACCGAAATTTATCAAGAGCTATCGGCGATGTGCGGCATACGTTATGAAGACATTGCTGCGCTGGAAGCTCACGAAAGAGAGCTGGAGCTACACTTTTCAACAGCACGACGTAGCGCAAAAGACCTGTATTTATTTGCTAAGGCTTGCGGTAAAAGGGTAGTACTTACCTCAGATATGTATCTGGATCGCTCGCAAATTGAGGCAATGCTCGAAAAAAATGGGTATCGTGAGTATGATGCGTTATTTGTATCTTCCGAAACCAGATTGCTGAAAGGGACAGGGCACCTGTTTGACTATATGCTCTCAGAAATGGGGGTCAAGGCAGAGAATGTTCTGCATATTGGGGATAATTGGGAACATGATATCTGCGTGGCAAAACAGAAAAAAATTCATACGGCATTTCTTCCTAAAACGAAAGATCGTTTCTGCAACTCTTTGAAAGAAACCCCGACCAATAATTGTTCTACACTTGGTTGCCATGTTGGAGGAAATTTAACGACATGGAACAAGCAGATGGCCTCAATTGGATATCGTACTATGATGGCTATGGTTGCTAATCAGCTGTTTGACAACCCGTTTGCGCAGTGGGATGAAAACAGTGATTTTGGCGGAAATCCTTATTACATGGGGTACTATGCAGTAGGCATGCATCTTATTGGTGTGTGTAAGTGGCTGGCGGATATTGTAGAACAGCATGCTGCAAAGCATATCGTGTTTTTGTCCAGGGACGGCTATCTTCCGATTAAAGTGTTTTCTGCGTTAGCGAAGTGCTGGAACATGGAACAGATTGATTTAAGATATGTGCCTTGCTCCAGAAGAGCGGTGCTTCCTTGGATGATTATAGATGAGGGTGGATTATTTGATTTGCCGCTTGTATATAATACCCACACGCCATTGAGCCTGATAGATCTGCTTGGGTGCTGTGTTAGACCGATGCAGCTATCTGAGATTGAAGGGATGATCAAAAAAGCTGGATTTATTGCACAGAAACCATTCAATACAGATCGCGAGTATTACAGCTTTTTAAAATGGTTCCGTACAAATCTGTTTTCTCAAGAGCTTTTGGAGGAACAAAAGCAAATTGCAGCAAAGTTTTATAATCAACAAATACCAGAAGACAGTATCGTATTTGACTTGGGATATAGTGGCAGAATTCCTGCGGCATTGCAAAGGTGCCTGAACCATAAGGTCCTGTTTACCTATGTACATCAGGACAATGCGATGTATTACCGGATGAAAGATGAAACTTCTGCGGAAATCATTACGATGTATAATTTTGTGCCGCCGTACTCAGGCCTCATACGGGAGTTTTTCCTTTCAGAACAGTCGAATTCCTGCATTGGGCTTACGGAGAGGGAGGGCATAGTATCGCCTGTTTTTGAAAAGGACAAATTGACATATGTGAATTTGTTTGCAACAGATCAGGTTACCCATGGAGCATACGATTTTGCGAAGGAGTTTGCTGGATTCTTTGAAGATTGTTCGATTAACAAAAACTTTGATGAAGGGCAGGTGTCTATGCCGTTTGAAGGCTTGATACACCTGAGCAACGATGTGGATCGCAGTGTGTTTGCAGCATCATATACCGATGACGGAATGTACAATAACGATGCAAAAATTAGCTTTGCGGAGTTTTGGAAGGGCATCCCGATCTATCATGCGCAGGGGACAACTATATGGAACTATGACGCCATGGTACGTTCGGTGGCTTATGGGAAAAGCAAAATAGCAAAACTGGTGATTTATGCGGTGTGTGATCGAAAAACAATGAAGTTAAAGATTAAGCAGAGATTGGAAAATCATAAAATCGTTTTGTTTATGGCTAAAAAGGGATATTCAGCAATAAAATGGATTTGGCATGTATTCAAAAGAGGCTGATGCGAAAATAGTTACATAACCGAGAAGGAATTTGTTAAGCGGTTGTTGGATATTTTTGATAAACGTATTCTGTTATATAGGAGAGAATATGAGAACTATTAATTTGCTGGACAAGAACTTTTGTACAGGATGTGGATCATGCTACAATATCTGTCCTGTAGAAGCAATATCAATGCGGGCAAACGATGAGGGCTTTTTATATCCCCAAATTAATACTGCTTTGTGCGTAGGATGTGGTCTTTGTGCCAAACGTTGCCCTCAGCTCTTAGATCAAATGCCTAATGTTGAGGAACAACACTGCTTTGCGGCGTGGGCAAAAGATGAGTTAAGAGGGTATGGAAGTAGTGGCGGTATTTTCCCGGTAATCGCAGAACAAACTATAAAAAAAGGCGGAGTAGTCTACGGGGCTGCATTTTCTGACGAACAGACCAAGGTGCTTCATGTTGAGGTCAAAAATAAGAACGAACTCTGGCGTTTATACAAATCAAAATATGTACAAAGCGATACGGGAAAGATATTTGCTGCGGTAAAGGCGCAGTTAGAAAAAAAGAAGGACGTGCTTTTTTGCGGCTGCCCCTGCCAAGTAGATGGCTTAAAAACTTTTCTTGGCAAGGATTATGAAAATTTAATTACAGTTGATATTTTATGTCATGGAGCACCATCTCCGTTTGCATATCGCAAATTTTTGCGGGAGGTGTCGGATAATGGGAAAAAGGCTTGCAAAGCCGTGGATTTTCGTGACAAAACACCTGGTTGGGGAAAGTTAATACGGGTGGATTTCGATGATGGTACGACACACTATGATCCATGGAACGGAAACTATTTACGAGCTTTTCTTTCTGGACTTTCTATGAGAAAAAGCTGTTTCTCATGTAAATACGCATCTTCCTCTAGGCCGGGTGATCTGACGCTTGGCGATTTTTGGGGAGTTGAGAAATTTAAAATTGATTGGAATGATAAAAAGGGAACATCATTAGTCATGTGCAACAGCATAAAGGGAGTAGGGCTTCTTGAAAATATTTCATCACAGTTGCGCAGAATTGAGGAAGTTCCTCGCGATAGAGTGCTTGAAATTGCAGAAAAGGCAAATGGGGCATTGATTCGGCCGACAAAAGAACCAATCATGCGGAAATGCTTTTTTGAGCATTTGAAAAAAGACAACTTTTCTAAGGCATTAAAATATGCAGAAACAGGATATATGGATGTCGGCATTGTCGGATGGTGGATAGAGACGCCGCGCTCGAACTACGGTTCTACTTTAACCGACTATGCACTGTACGTTTATTTACGATCCCTTGGTCTTTCGGTTGCAGTTATTTCTCCGCCAAATTTTGATCGTGCTAATGCCGGCGGATTTAATAAAAAGTATGGTTATCGGATGACACAGAAATATACCTATGATGAGATGACAAAAAACAATCAATGGATTGATACATTTATTGTTGCGTCTGATACACTCTGGTATTATGACGCTTTCATTAATCAAGGATATAATTTCCTGCTGGATTTTGTTGACGACAGCAAGAAGAAGATATCGTATGCAACATCTTTCGGTAATACAGTCAAGTTTTTTCCTGAAGAAGAGATGCCGTATGCAAAATATCTCATGAAGAAATTTGATTTTGTGTCTGTGCGTGAGCAGGAAGGCGAGCGGATATGCCAAGAACGTTTTGAGACTAAGGCTACGCAAGTGCTGGATCCTGTTTTCCTATGTGATCCCGACGAATATCTTAAAGTCGCACAAAATGCGGAGAGAAAGTCAGAAGGAGAGTATCTGTTTTCCTATATGTTAGATCCTACCCCTGAAAAAGCGCTTCATCTCGAGAAGCTAGCTAGGCGATTGAAGTGCAAATTGGTGACGATTACAGACAGGCAAACGCGTGTAGATGAACGCGAACAGATACTCAAGAATTGTGGCGTCCTGTCAAAAGCTACGATTGAAGAATTCTTATGGCATATTCTGAATGCCAAATTTGTCGTTACAGACTCATTTCACGGTTTTTGTTTTTCCTGTATATTCCGAAAACCTTTTATTACACTTGTGAACCGAGCGCGCGGTGGGGCAAGATTTGATACACTTTCTGGCTTATTGGATATTAGCGAAAGAATGGTAGAAAATCTTTCTGAGCTAAATGATTTTTCGGATACCAAACTTATCCACTTGGATTGGGACAAGCTTGAAAGCAATATGCACCGAGAGACTGCCCGCTCTAAAGAATGGCTGAATCATGCACTGGCCGCCTCTAAATTGCCTTGCCGCATTACACAGTCGGATATTCTTGGAAAAGAAATATATCAAATGAAAAAAAAATTGAAAAGTATTGTCCAGAAAACAGATTAAAAGGTATATGTGTTGATGAAATCTATATTTAATAAAATAAACAGTTACCATTTTCTTTTTGGGGAACTTGTAAAGCGCGATTTCAAAAAAAAGTACAAACGGACGACTTTAGGCATGGCGTGGAGCGTGCTTTCTCCTTTACTCATGTTGCTGGTTATGCGGATGGTGTTTACTCAGTTTTTCGGACGTGGGATGGATCACTACACCACATATTTGTTCTGTGGAAACTTGGTGTTCAGCTGTTTCAACGAATCCACCACACAGGGCATGACATCGCTGATGGGAAATGCTGCTATCTTTTCCAAGGTGAATGTGCCCAAATACCTTTTTCTGTTCTCTAAAAATGTGCAGACCTTAATCAATTTCGGGTTGACGCTATGTGTATTCTTTGTGTTTTGCATTCTGGATGGAATTACGTTTACTTGGAAGTTTATTCTGTTGTTGTACCCCATTAGCTGTTTGGTGTTGTTTAATATCGGCGTAGGATTGATTCTATCAGCACTATTCGTCTTCTTTCGAGACATCCAGTACCTTTGGGGTATTTTCACTCAACTGCTGATGTATATGTCCGCCATCTTCTACACTATTGACCGTTACAGCCACACAGTTCAGCATCTGTTCCTCCTGAATCCAGTGTACCTATTTATCCGCTATTTCCGTAAGATCGTTATTGAGGCGACAATCCCCACCGTTTGGTTCCATCTGCTCATGGGGGCGGATGCGTTGATCATGCTCGGGATCGGCTGCTGGATGTATAAGAAGTACAACCACAGATTCCTGTATTATGTATAAGGGGGCGGCGGAATGATTCTGGAACTGCACGATGTCGCCGTCCGTTATATAACCGGCGATTTTAAGGAGATCGGCATCAAGGAATATGTGATGCGGAAGCTGAAGCACAATTACACCGTCCGGGAGTTCTGGGCGGTGGACGGGGTGAGCTTCTCTCTTGAAAGAGGGGACATGCTCGGCATCATCGGAACCAACGGAGCGGGGAAATCGACGCTGCTCAAGGCGGTTTCCGGAATTATGGAGCCGACGAAGGGCTGGGTGAAGCGGCAGGGGACGATCGCCGCCCTGCTGGAGCTGGGCAGCGGCTTTGACGGGGACCTGACCGTAAAGGAAAACACCTACCTGCGGGGAGCGATGCTGGGCTACACCCGTAAATTTATGGACGAAACCTACCGGGATATTATCGGTTTTGCTGAGCTGGAGGAACACGAGGACCGGCCGTTTAAGCAGCTGTCGAGCGGGATGAAGTCCCGGCTGGCCTTCTCGATCGCCTCCCTTGTGCGGCCGGATATCCTGATTCTTGACGAGGTGCTTTCGGTAGGGGACGGGGCCTTCCGTCAAAAGAGCGAAAACAAGATGCGCGAGATTATTGAGGGCGGGGCGACAACCATATTGGTGTCGCATTCCCTGCAGCAGGTGCGGGAGATGTGCAGTAAAATTCTTTGGCTGCACAAAGGCCGGCAGATCGAATTTGGACCGGATGTAGATGGCATCTGTGACCGGTATCAGGATTTCCTGAACGGAAAATTCAAGTTATGAGGCAGGTGAGTGGGATTCGGATCTTTGATCGGACCATCCTAAAATTTTTGATTGTCGGTGTCGTTAACACTCTCTTTGGGACAGCCGTCATGTTTTCTCTCTATAATCTGGCGGGCTGCTCCTACTGGATCTCCTCGGCGGCGAACTATATTTTGGGCAGTATCCTGAGCTTTTTCCTGAACAAATATTTTACCTTCCAGAACAAGGAGAGGCCGTGGAGGCAGGTGGTCCGGTTCACCGTCAATATCGCGGCGTGCTATCTCGTTGCTTATGGCGTTGCCAAGCCTGCGGTGCGGATGCTGTTGTCCGGGCAGTCCGTTTCGATTCAGGAGAACGCCGCGATGCTGGTGGGAATGTGCCTCTTTACCGGGCTTAATTATTTTGGACAGCGGTTTTTTGCGTTTCGATAAAAAAGTAATATTTTGGGAAAAGGAGCACGCGGATTTTCGTACGTAAATCCGCGTGCTCCTTCGTGGCGCGATAGATAAGGTAGAATAAGGGACCTGTTGACAAAGTAGCGCAGGAGGCCTCTATGTGGTACAATAAACATGAGGAGGGATGAGGTATGATGGGATAAGGTATACTAAGGGACCTGTTGACAAAATAGCGTAGGAGGCCTCTATGTGGTACAATAAACATGAGGAGGGATGAGGTATGATGGGGCGACAAGATAGGCAAATGGCAATAGTTTTTATGGATATGGAATCCTTGATCCCAGAGAACCATTTATTGCGAAAAATTGACCGGATCATATCCTTCGAGTTCATATACGACTTGCTTGCACCATATTATCCCTCTATCGGGCGTCCATCTGTGGATCCCGTCTGTATGTTCAAGATGCTTCTGGTGGGCTATCTATATGGCA
>FORK01000035.1 GCA_900113995.1 Ruminococcaceae bacterium D5
TGCCATTTGCGTGTTCTGGTTTTGCTGAAAGTGGAGTGATCCGGAATTGTCTCATCCAACTCAAAACCGCAGAACCAACGGTAAGCGAGATTGAGCCTCACTTCCTCCTCCAGCCGGCGTTCTGATTTGATGCCATATAGATAGCCCACCAGAAGCATCTTGAACATACAGACGGGATCCACAGATGGACGCCCGATAGAGGGATAATATGGTGCAAGCAAGTCGTATATGAACTCGAAGGATATGACCCGGTCAATTTTCCGCAATAAATGGTTCTCTGGGATCAAGGATTCCATATCCATAAAAACTATTGCCATTTGCCTATCTTGTCGCCCCATCATGCTCTATCCCTCCTTACGGTTATTATACCACATAGAGGCCTCCTGCGCTACTTTGTCAACAGGTCCCTTATTCTACCTTATCTGTCTGTGTCGTATCAACTGCAACGCTTTCGAAGGGAAATCCGGTATCTGTTGTGCACGAAAAACTTCTTCTGATCTTTGTGGTGGAGCGGGAGACGGGAATTATTGTTGATTTTGATGTGAATACCGCCAGCATGTTGACTGCAAAATTTATTCGTTCTATCTTCGTGGGGAAAAATCTGATTACCCAAATTGATGAGATTAAGAAAAGTGTCCAGCAAAATTATCTGGGAGATTCTGCAAAGGCTATGATTGTTGCATCCCTGGTTGCCAGACAGCGCCTGCTGGATCACATCAAATCACATGAAGCACAAAAAAATCCGTCGGTTCCCAATGCGCCCAAAGGCGCAGACTGATATAAACTCAGCAGAGGAGGAAAACAAAATATGTTTGATCTGATCCTAAAGGGTGGGGTGGTGGATGGCACACGAAAAGCGCCCTATCCGGCAAATGTCTGTATAGCGGACGGGAAAATTGCCCTGATCACAACGCAGGACGCCGAGGCGGCGGAAACGTTGGATATCAGCGGGAAAGTAATAGCACCGGGCTTCATCGATATCCACACCCACTCGGATGTCTCTCCTTTGGTGAATTACACCGTGGAAAGCAAAATTGCGCAGGGGGTTACAACTGAGATTACCGGAAACTGCGGAATTTCCTGCCTCCCCGCTACACCGGAGCATCTCGACGAAATCAACGAATATTTTTCATCCCAGCTGGAACTTCCGCTCGGCGGGCTGAAGCCCGCACGCCTATCCGTGACCGATTACGCGGCGGATGTCAAAGCACATGGCGCCTCCATCCATTACGGCGTACTGGTTGGCCACGGCACACTGCGCCTTGCAGTGATGGGATTTGTGAACCGGGCGCCCTCCAATGAGGAAATGGAGCAGCTCAAGGCAATGCTTGACCGAGAGCTTTCGCACGGTGCGTTCGGCATGAGTCTGGGGCTGATTTATCCGCCCAGCGCCTTCAGCGCAAAGGAAGAACTGATTGAACTGGCAAAGGTTCTGAAAAAGCATGATGCCCTTCTCACCGTCCATATGCGCAACGAAGGCCCCCGTGTCTTTGAAGCACTCGACGAAATGCTGGAAATTACAGAAAAATCCGGCGTGCATCTGCAAATTTCGCACCTGAAGCTTATGGGCAAGTCGCAATGGGGCAAGGGAGCGGAACTTCTGAAAAAAATCACCGATGCCAGGGCGCGCGGATTAAACATTACCTGCGACCAGTATCCTTTTACCGCGAGCAGCACCTCCCTGACCGCACTGATGCCGCATTGGTCGCATGAGGGCGGCACGCACAAAATGATGGAGCGTCTGCGCGCAAGAGAGGGAACCCTCTGTGAAGAGATCGGCCGGGAAATGAACAACCGCTGCGGTGCGGATACGATCCTGATTTCGGGAACCCACGGCTGCCGTCCCGAATATGAAGGAAAATATGTCAGCGAATTAGCCAAGCAGTTCGGCCTGAGCGCGGTTGATGCGGTCATCAAAATTTTGCTTGAATGTGACACCAGCGTCGCGGCTGTCTATTTCTGCATGAACGAAGCGGATATGCTGAATATTATGCGGCAGATGTTTATCTGTGTAGGCAGTGATGGATATTCGATGTCCTATGATCCGCAGATTACGAAGACCAATCCTCATCCGCGCAACTTTTCCACCTTTCCCCAATTTCTTCAGACTGTACGCGAGCACCGGCTCATGCCGCTCGAGGACGCCGTTTATAAGCTCACAGGGCTGCCCGCCGAAATCCTCGGGCTTCAGGACCGCGGCAGAATCCGCGAAGGCTTGTCAGCAGATTTGGTGGTCTTTGACCCTCAGCTCGTTGCCAGCCGCTCCACCTTTATGGATTCCAAAGTCCGCCCGGCGGGAATTACTGATGTGGTCGTGAACGGAAGGCTTGCCTATCGTGACGAACATCTGCGGTGCAGATGTTCAAAAGGCTCTCGTGCATTCCCATCTTTTGATGTGCTGCAATCAGCGGATCAGCGCACTAGACTGCCCTTCCGGCAGCCGTACAGCTTCATAAAAATCCCAAGTCATAAACTCCCCACATGCCCTACCCGCAGGCCGCGGTCAGGCACGTGGGGAGTTTTTCTTGCGGTCGGTGCACACTATGATCGGCAAACAGCCCGGAGAAGAAGGATTCATTCCGATGCCAGAGCCTATGCGCAGACCGGTTGACAGATTCTGCGAAGATGACGGCATCCTGCAAGGAAACAGCCTTCAGGGTGCCATCTAAATATCTCACGCCCATGTGCTTCCTCTTGAATACCAGCCATGGTATCACCGAACCACTTGCTTCCTTTGTCACAATTCGGCACGTTAGAACTCGAACAGGATTGGAATAAAATGTCGAAAAGATTTCCGCCGGATCAGCTCTCTCGTCTGGTTCCGTGCGGGCGGCATTCCTTTAGGGGGACAGGTTCCCAGCGCAAAAGGAGCCCGGTCATCATGACAGGGTTCTTTGTGAAAGGATGATTAAAAAGATTTTTGAAGCCCTTTCCAGATAGATTCGAACCTCCGCAGCCCACAAAAGGTTGGTAGTGTGCCAACGCCGTCACGAGGGCGTTTACAACCGAGCAGGCGATGCAAACGTGACCTTTTGCGGAGAAGGAGGAGCAGCGGCGTAAGGGCGCTCCGATTTCTCCAAAAAAATCGGAGCAAGCGATACAAAGCTTGCTCCGACGTGGCGGAGAAGAAGGGATTCGAACCCTTGAGACGCTTTTGACGCCTACGCGATTTCCAGTCGCGCGCCCTCGACCAAACTAGGCGACTTCTCCATCAAAATTTTAGCAAATTAAAGATTTCCCGAAAGGCACTTGTACATTATACGGTAACTTCTCTATTTTGTCAATCTCTTTTTCCGAAAAATCTCTCCAATGTCATAAATGCAAGGATAAGTGTATCACTGCACGAAAGTAGGTGCGGCCGTTGAAACGGCTGCACCTATAAACTCCCGTCATGCACAGACGTGCACTGAAATCAGCAGTCCTCCAATATCTCGCCCTTCAGCGAAAGAGTCACCGAACGCCAGGGAATCATCTTGCCGCAATCCTTCAGCGCTTCTTTGACTGCCCGCTCAATTCCGCCGCAGCAGGGAACCTCCATTCGTACTACTGTTACGCTTTTGACCTCATTCTGAGCCAAAATCGCGGTAAGCTTTTCTTTGTAATCAGCCTCATCCAGCTTCGGACAGCCAATCACCGTCGTATAGCCGGCGATAAAGTCTCGATGAAAGGCGGCATAGGCATAGGCGCAGCAGTCCGCAGCAATCAAAAGCTTTGCGCCATCAAAATAAGGGGCCTTGACCGGCACAAGCCGCAGCTGCACCGGCCATTGAGCCAGAGCACTTGATTCCCCTCTTCCAGAGGAAAAATGAGAAAAGCGAACTGCTGCCGTCCCCTGCGCTTCTTCTGAAAGGCTCCTTGACATTGATCCAGGGCAGACATGCGGCGCAGGCGTGATTCTTTCTTCGTTGGAAGTGCCCGCTTTCTGTGCCATGCGCCGGGCAACTGCCTGCTCGTCAAAAGGCTCTGCTTCACGCTCGATCACCGACAAAGCGTCTACCGGACAATTCGGCAGACAGGCGCCCAATCCGTCACAGTAATCATCCCGCAGCAGCATGGCCTTGCCATCCACCATTCCAATTGCGCCCTCATGGCATGCCTGTGCACAAGCACCGCATCCATTGCAGCGTTCACGGTCAATTTGAATAATTTTTCGTACCATTTCATTTCCCTCCGGTTTTTAGCTTGATCCGACGCTATGATCATAGTATAGTAAAGAAGAAAAGTATGTTGTATTTCCAACGTTCGGAGGAACTATGAAAAAATTTTTCGAAACTACGCCGTCGATTTTGGAAGGAATCGAACAGAGGGATCTCCCCTGTCTCCTCAATTCTCTCGGTGCGCACCGCCGGAGCTACGCCCGCGGAGAGGCGGTTTCCCACGTGGGTTCCCGCTGTATCATCGGGGTTCTTCTCTCCGGAAGGGTCCAGATTGTGCAGGAGGATTTGTGGGGCAACCGTTCGGTCATCGGAACAGCTGGCACCGGGGAGCTTTTTGGAGAGGCCTTTGCCTGCGCGGGACTTTCTCAGATGCCGGTAGGGGTATTCTGTATCGAACCCGCCGAGCTTCTGCTGCTCGACGGAACACGTCTGTCCGGCCTTGAACCGTCGCCTGCACGTCAGCGGCTGAACGAAAATCTGCTTCGAATTCTTGCCGGAAAGGCAGTCGCCCTCATCCAAAAGAACGCATTCGTGTCCCGGCGTACAACCCGGGAAAAGCTTTTGTCCTATCTCTCGGCGCAGGCGAGACAAGCGGGCAGCCCCGCCTTCACAATTCCCTTCGACCGGCAGCAGCTTGCCGATTATCTGGGTGTGGAAAGAAGCGCCATGTCAGCTGAGCTGGGGAAGCTCCGCCGGGAGGGGATTCTCGAATGCCGCCGAAGCAGCTTTCTTCTGCGCCAAACATCCGAGGAGATGTAGAGCGGCATTCATTGAACCAAGCCTTTCCGCGTCAGACAAAATCTCCCCTGAGACAGCAACATGAACAGTTCCTTTTCCCCGATACCGGCAGGCGTCTCAAGATGCACCGAAAGGGGCTGCTTTTACCCGTCTTTCTCTTTCCCGTCTGCCTGCGCCAGCCTTACCCGGTGAGCGGGCACACCCGAGCGGAAGACGGCGGCGCCCTTTTGCTCCCGTTCCTCTTCCCTGCCTGGCCAGCCTGCCCGATGAGCGGTGTTCCCGAGCGGAGGGCAGAGCCGCCGCTCTGCCGCTTCTCAAATGGCGAAGCTTCTTCTAGCGTGGCTTTTGTGAGTCAAAGGCTGTCTGCTTATGAACTTGCCTTGCTCGATTCTTGAAGCGAAAGCTTTTATCCTCACCGACAGAACTGATGGTTCCATACGCTGACGCTATACAAGGAAACAGGATACCGCAAAAATTTGCGGTATCCTGTTGATCTTTTTGCTATTTTGCGGTTTCGACCGTAGCCGAAGTAATCAATACGTCGGTGACCGGCTTATCATTCTCTTCGGTCTCAACCGCGGCAATGGCATCGACAACATCCATTCCCTCGATCACTTGCCCAAAGACGGTGTGCTTATAATCGAGATGGGGCGTCCCGCCCACCTCCATATATTTCTCGATCGCCGCGGTAAAGCGCGCGCGAATCTCATCGGTCAGTCCTTTTGCCATCGTCTCTTGCAGACCGGCATTGAGCCCGTCCACATATTTCTGCATCTCTTCCTGAGTGGCGCCGGTGGCCGCCTTGGCATACATCTGCATCGTTCCTTGGTAGATCTCGGAGTTCAAGAACAGGTTCTGAAACAAAATCTGTTCCGCATTTTCTTTTGTTACGCGAAACGAGCTGTCGGGATATTTCCGGGGATCGTCCTGCACGATAAAAAATTGGCTGCCATTGGTGCCGTATCCGGCATTGGCCATCGAAACCGCCCCACGGAAATTGTGAAGATTGTCGGAAAATTCATCCTCGAAGGAAGCGTTCCAGATGCTTTCCCCACCCGTTCCGGTTCCCAGCGGATCTCCGCCCTGAATCATAAAACCCTCGATGACCCGGTGAAAGGTCACATTGTCATAATAGCCGTTTTGGCAATGTGTTACAAAATTTTCCACCGCCTTGGGAGCCGCCTGGGGGAAGAGCATCATTTTGATATCGCCCATTGTCGTGTGGAGAGTGACAATCGGGGTTCCACTTTCCGGTTCAGCAAACTGGGGCAGATACCCCTGCTCCCACCCTGTTTCGAGCGGCTCCGCAGCCGGAGGTTCCGATTCGCCCGGGGCGGCCGTCTGCGATTCTGCCTGCGATGAAGCCGCGGCGGCAGAAGAGGAAGAGGACGCGCCGCAGCCTGCGAGAAGCAGGGTGCTGGACAGCAGAAGTGCCGTCAATCTTTTTATTCTCATAGAGTTCCAATCCGTCCTTTGTCTGAAATCCCCGGAGCCGCACTACCGCCGCTCCGGACTGTTTCTTATTGTACCACGCTTTGACGAAAAAATGGTGTCCATTCTGTTTCGAAACAGAAAATGCCGGAGCACCCTGCGGGAAGCCCCGGCATCTCTTTACAGCTCGGGCAGAGGGCGGCGCTTTCCAGAGATCGAGTCAATGGTCAGGCGCAGCACAACAGTATGTTCTACCATTGCATCAGGAAATGTAAATTCCTCTTCCCCGGCGTAATGATGCATCAGCGCGGTCAGCCCCCTGCGCTTTTTCTCCAGCTCCGTAAGGCGCTCAAGAATTCCCTCCCCGATTACGCTTTCAAAGGCCATTCCCCATCCGCAGGCCTGCTCGGCGCGGATCAGCGAGAGGGGACGGTCCGCCTCAAAGCAGACGCGGGGATTCTTCTCAAGCAGCAGGAGCTTCCGCCCTGCCGGTGCGCAGTGAAAATAAAGGACCGTCTCCCCGGCTTCCTCGGCAACCCCAAAATTCATCGGGACCAGATAGGGCGCGGGTTCATCGGAAAAGGCGAGGCGGCAGACCTCGCACCGCTTCAGCACTTCGAATGCCTCCTCACAGGAGAGGGCACGGTCTTTTCTTCTCATCGGATGGTTCATAGGTCTCCTCCTTTTATTGATTCGGACGTTCAGCGCACAGGGCTTTTTCCGATCTCGGCGCCTTATTCCAAAACGTAGATATTGACGACTCTCCGGCCGTTCAAAGCGCTTTCGATATAGGTTTCATAGAAGAGATCCACATCAATGATATTCTGCATCAGTCCGGTACCAGTGTCGGCCGCCACTGCGAAACCGTAGACGAAGCTGCCGTCTGCGCTGGCAATATAGAGCTTGCTTCCATAGGGGATCTCATGGGAGCGCACCGCCACCGACCCGTCGGAAAGCTTCAGCCGACTGGCGCCGCGCGCGCCTGCCCGAGCGCTGTAGCCGGTGGCGACCTGATTGGTCAGCACCTTTTTGTAGCGAACCGGCACCCCGTTGGCGTCAAGCGGAATGCCAAAGTCAAGGTCGGAAACGGGCTTTGCGGCGGTCCCCCGCAGCACCAGCTGATCCACAGGCTGCCGGACAGTCACCGTTTCGCTCAGCTCGCGCGCCCGCAGCACCCCATCCACCACGCGGTCCACATAGGTGAGAATCTGTTCCCCCTCCTGACCGGCGATCAGGGTGCGGGTACGCCCGTGGCGGATCAGGGAATGTTCCTTATATTCGGTTTCAAAGGGGATGCTTCGCTGGACGACGGTAGTCTCAAGCTCGACCCGCCGGATCACAATCCGGTCATTCGGGGAAAGGTAGAGAACCGGCGAAAGATTGATCTCGTCGTACTCTCCCAGCTCAATTCCCTCCTGCGCGAGCAGCTCCCCCACCGTCATCTCGGTGGTCATCAGAGTGCGGGTTTCTCCGTCCACCCGAATCGAAACCGGAAAAGCGCGCTGGATGCTGATCACACCCATTTTCCCTTCAAATCCGGAGAAATCCACCGAATCGAAGGCCATTGTCACAATGCCGTTGTCGTTCAGAATCTTTTCCGGTTCGCGGCGCAGCGTATACCGCAGCGTCGTAGTGTCACCGTCCCGGATATAGACCGTCCTCATCTGCTCCGAAATGTAAAAGACGATACAGGCAAGCGCCAGCGTCAGGCAGCATACCCAAAGGGAGCGCCCCCTCGCTGCGCTGTGCAAGGTCCGCACCGTCTCAAACCATCGTCGTTTGATGTCTGTCATCTAGCCCACCCAATTGCTTTCATAAAATTACCATAATTCTGGGAAATTCATATCCATATTATTCATTTTCCGTCATTTTGTCAAGTTTGCCAAAGGCGGAAGTCTCTCTCTTCAGATGCGAACCCTGCCTGTATTTGTCGCTTCAATCGGCACTGTTACAAAGGAGTCTTCCAAAAAAGAAGATATTTTATACCGATCTTCTAAAAAATTGCGCCCACCTCTCCGTCATTTTGCACAATCGTATGGCGTCCCTGATTTGCGTGTGATTCCATCTTTTGAATCGCGGCAGCACATCGGACGGTCAAGCCGTGTGCCGCCCAAATCTGCGTGCAATTTTTCTTTTTGAATCACCGTTTCCAAAAACGTCCACGATGCGCAGTGATTGCCCGTCCGAGAGGCACCTTTTGATCGGGAGCAATGCTCTTTGCCAAATTTTAAAAATGTTTGCGGATTTTGAAGAATTTCAGACCGTTCCGTCGTTCTATCAGCATACGGATCAAAAAAATCCTCGGGGATGACCTGCATCCCCGATAAGGTGGTGACCCAAGGGCGCATATGACAAATGAACAATTCACCGGGCTCATCCGCCAGTACGAAAAACTTGTATTCACCGTCTGCTATCAGCTGGTTCGTGATTATCATGAGGCCCAGAATCTGGCGCAGGACACCTTTCTCTCCGCCTACCGGAATATCGACCGCTGCCCGCCCGAAAGCTACCGTCCCTGGCTCTGCCGGATTGCAGCCAATAAAGCAAAGGATTTTCTCAAAAGCGCCTATAACCAGCGGGTCGTCATGGAAGGAGAGGAAATCCTTGAAGCAATCCCTGCGAATAGACCGCCCGATGAGCTGGCCATCGAACAGGAGGGCGCCAAACGAATCGAAACCATCATCCGCACGCTGAAGGAGCCTTATCGGAATGTCTCGATCCTGTTTTTCCTCGAGCAGAAAACAGTTGAGGAAATCGCCCGGCGGCTGGACCGGCCGCCTAAAACGGTTCAAACCCAGCTCTACCGCGCAAAACGAATTCTACAGCAAAAAATCAGAGAGGAGGAACCGCGATGATTGAAGTATTTGACCGTGACGGCTGTCTGACCGACGATGCGCTGCTCGCCTTGATCCGTCAGGAGCCGGATGAAATGACCCGTCTCGAGATCGCGGAGCATCTTTCTTTCTGTGACCGCTGCACAGAACGCTACAGTGAGCTTCTCTGCGAAGCGCCGCTGCGGGCTCCCGCCGAGCCTCTCGCCGATTCGGTCATAGAAGCCCTCGCGCGGCGTGTGCGGGTCCTCTTCTTCCACCGCTATATTGCGGCCGGGATGGCGGCCTGCCTCGCCCTGACCTTTTGGTTTACCGGAGTGTTTGAGCCAAAGGCTGAGCCCGGCAGGAATTACGGCGCCGTTTACGCGATTTCAGAACAGATTACCAGCAAATCACAGGAGTTCGGATGGAAATTTGCAGACCGTTTTCAGAGTTTCTTTGATCGATTTTCCAGCCTAGATCTGAAGGGAGTTTTCCAAGATGAAAAAAAATAGCTTCTTCACCTTTTGCTTTGCCTTTATCCCGGGCGCAGGACAGATGTATCTCGGAATGATGAAACGCGGCGTCTCGCTGATGCTGGCCTTTTCGGTCATCAGCGTCGCGGCGGGCTTTCTCTATCTGCCGATTCTCACCGTTTTTCTGCCGGTTCTCTGGTTCTTCGCTTTCTTTGACACCTTCAACATCAAGGCCATTCCCTATGAGCAGCGCGCCGCACAGGATGCTTTCCTGTTCCAGCTTGATGAGGCGTTTCACAGGGATTGGAAAGCCTTGGTCCAAAGGCGCCACACCCTGATCGGCGGCGGCTGCATCATCCTCGGTTTCTATCTGCTCTACACCAGCCTGCTGCGTCCCTTTCTGTGGAAGCTTTCGGATTACCTTCCCTGGCTCTATGATCTGCTGCGCGCGGTTCCCTCGCTGATCGTCGCCGTGGCAATTATTGCGCTCGGAATCCATCTTGCTTTCGGCGGCAGGGAAAATCCCGCACCCCCTCAAGCCGGAGACGATTTTGTGGAATATGGAGGGAAGCGGGATGAGTGAGCTGAACCAGATTCCGGAACGTCTAAACAATGAGTACAGCTTTACACCGGAAAAGAGGGCCGATTCCGCGGGAAATCCTCCCGTCTCCCCCTCCGCGGCCCCGCCGGTGCCTCAGAGAGTCCGTCGGGTGGGAACCTTTACGATGGGGCTTTCGCTGATTGCATCCGGGTCAGTCGCGCTGATCTGTCTCTTTGATCCGGGCTTTGACATCGTCACCGTCCTGCGCTTCTCCCCTCTCGTGCTGATTCTGCTCGGAACGGAGGTGCTGCTTTCCAGTGTGATCTTCCGCAACGACCGGCTCAAATATGACTTTTGGAGCGGCGTAGTCTGCTTTTTCCTCATCTGCATGAGCGTCGGCGCCGCCCTGCTCCCACCTCTTTGGGAGCAGTACGGTCCGGGCCGGGAACGGTTGCGCACAGAATTGACACATCAGGCTGAAACGCTTTGCTATGATGCGCTGAAAGGGGAGCCGTCGATTCAATCTCTTGACATCGATCTTGATCTGGCCGGCGGTCTCTCTGAATACCGGGACACATCACTCGAGAGCTTGTCGCACACAGGCCGAATTTTTCTGCACTTCACCCTTGCGGGAGATTTCACCGGGGAAAAGCAGTTTGCGGAAAAAGCCCATGACATTCTGGAGCGGCTCTCCGTTCTCCCTTTCACCCCCGCCCATGTGTCCTTCTCCGGCGCCGGAAAATCTTCGGAGCAGACCCGTCACTATACGCTGTCCCTCGACGGCCTCTTTGCCCTGCGCCAAGACGCGGACAGTCTTGCCCAGATGGTGGGGGAGGATTCCGAGTGGAGCCGTATCCAAGAGGAGCGTCAAGCACTCGAACAGGAGCGTCAGGAGCTTTATGCCGAGCTCGATGAACAGCGCGAGGCTCTCTCACGGGAGAGAGAACGTCTTTTTATGGAACTTGAAGAGGAGCGGGGACAGATTCAGGCTGAGATAGAACAGCAGCGCAGAGACCATCCCAAATTTTGTGTAAACCTCCGATGTGGTGTAGAATAGAAGCACCACATCGGAGGTTTTACATATGACCAGAAAGAATCGTACCCCAGAAGAAAACGCCCGGCGGGAGAAAATCCGCGAACTGCTGCAGATGGCAAACATCGGCAGCATGGATGACATTCAGAGCCTGTTTAAGGAGGCAATCTCAGAATTCATGGAGAATGGCCTGGAAGCAGAGCTGGATGATGAACTGGGCTACAGCAAGTATGACTACAAGAATAAGGACACAGATAACAGCCGCAACGGGCACAGTAATAAAACACTGCGGACCAGCTTTGGAGATGTAGCGGTATCGGTGCCT
>FORK01000024.1 GCA_900113995.1 Ruminococcaceae bacterium D5
CCGCTACATCTCCAAAGCTGGTCCGCAGTGTTTTATTACTGTGCCCGTTGCGGCTGTTATCTGTGTCCTTATTCTTGTAGTCATACTTGCTGTAGCCCAGTTCATCATCCAGCTCTGCTTCCAGGCCATTCTCCATGAATTCTGAGATTGCCTCCTTAAACAGGCTCTGAATGTCATCCATGCTGCCGATGTTTGCCATCTGCAGCAGTTCGCGGATTTTCTCCCGCCGGGCGTTTTCTTCTGGGGTACGATTCTTTCTGGTCATATGTAAAACCTCCGATGTGGTGCTTCTATTCTACACCACATCGGAGGTTTACACAAAATTTGGGATGGTCTCCGGTTGTCCCTTCGGCGTCGGTAGCCCAAGTGCCCCAACGATATTCCGTTGGAACAATGGGATAGTAGTCATCCTCTGTCAGTTCCCATTCCTGTTCTTTATAGTCAAAAGCCTTTAGAAACAGCATCCATGTTATTTGCTCGATATACTGTGCATCGCCATTGATACCAGCGTCTATGCGCATGATATCCTTGAGCGCTTTTGTAGTGCCTGAAATGGCCATCGTGGTTTCCTCCTATGTTAAGCGACGTACAGTTCGCTTTCTAATTCGCGTAGAGCGGCGGTAAAATCAGCCTTGCCCTTAAAAATTTTGTTCACGATGAATTGCGGCGTGCCAAATTCCCTAATGGGATTTACCTTCAACACATCCATGCTTTCCAAATTGACAACGCCGGAATCCGCATACTTTTCCAACAGAGCATTTAAGACTGCTTGCGCCTGTTCGCCATATTTAGCAAAATAGTTGCGCTTTTTCACGTTGTTAGCACGTTCTTTTCTGGTAAGCGGCGGTTGGTCGTAGGCAATATGACACACCAAATCAAAGGGGTCAAACTCTCGGCCGATTTGCTCTTGCAATTCTTCCAAAAGCACGCCTTGGCTTGCAAACTCATCAAGGATTACCTGCTTGCGCTCTGCGCTGTTCCACGCGGTAAGGAAATCCTCCAAAGTAGCATACTGATCAAGCACATTGCGCTTGGTGTAATCAGTAAGGGATTCTGTAATCAGCTTGCCGTCCTTGTCAATGTATTGAACCCTTTGTTTGAGTACGGTCACTTCTACATTGTCAACAAAGTATTTCATACGGCGCTCGTGCTTGTGTTCCTCGTCCCCTGCCCCTGGATATTCCGGTTCCTCAGGGAAATGCGGTTCTTCTGGCTCCGTTGGCGGATCACCGGGCAGATCGGGTATTTGTCCATCCTCTGATGGCGTGAAAGAATCGTCCTGCTCAACCGGGCCATCAAAGTCCGGGTCAGCAAAAAGACCAGCAGCGGTAACGCGGCTTTGCACCTTGAAAACTGAATATGCTAACGGGAGGTAGCACTTGGGAAGAAGGAAAAAACTAATCAACAACACAGACATTCCCCAGCACAAGATTGAAGCGATTGCCCGCTGTATCATGCCGGACATTCTCGCTTTCTACGAGAGCGAGGAGGGCCAGCGGGAGTTTGTAGAATGGAAGAAGCAACGGGAGGCGGAGAAGCAGGAGGCCAAAGCGGAATAGGGACGAAAAGGGCGGGCGCACCGTGAACACGGCTGCGCCCGCCCTTTTTGCGTTTATGGGGTCTGCTTCTTTTTCCTTGGGCCTCTCGGCTTGGAGGTCGGCTTGCGCTCCAATCCGTTGCGGAAATGGGTGGCTTCGTAGCGGTCAAAGAAAACAATAAATCCGAACCCGTCCCCGATGGGGAATAGGTTCGGATTATATTGGTTTGGTGCCGGTGGTCGGACTCGAACCGACACGGTTTCCCGCCGCATTTTGAGTGCGGTGCGTCTGCCATTCCGCCACACCGGCATCTGCGCCAAAGGCATTGCAAATATTATACAACAAATTACGCTCGCAGGCAAGATAAAATTGAAGATTTTCCCTTTCTTTACAGCATCAAGTTCGACCGGCTCTCAGGTTTCGTGGCGCTCATCATAAGAGCTTTGCCGGTATCGAAAGGCGAGAAGAGCGAAGATCCTCCTTCCGTCGGGAAGGAGGATACTTTTCCGCTATTCCATTTTGAATCGGTATCCTGCGCCCCAGACCGTTTCGATGTATTGGGGGCGGCTGCTGTCCTCCTCAATTTTTTCCCGAATTCGGTTGATGTGCACTGTCACTGTGGAGGCGTCTCCAAGAGAATCGAAGCCCCAGATCCGTTCGAGCAGCGTCTCTTTGGAAAAGACGATGTTAGGATTCTGCGCCAGAAACAGCAGCAGTTCAAACCCCCGGTTGGTGAGGGGGATTTCCTGTTCCCGGACAAAGACCCGCCGGGCAGCGGGTTGGATTTTCAGCCCTTTGTAACAGATGCCGTCCTGCTCGAGACGCCGCTCGCCGAGGGAGGTGAGGCGCTCGTAACGGGCAAGGTGAGCGTTGACCCGCGCGACCAGCTCGCTGGGGGAAAAGGGCTTGACTATATAATCGTCGGCTCCCAGCCCCAGTCCGCGGATTTTGTCGATATCCTCTTTCCTTGCAGTGACCATCAGGATTGGAATCTGGGTTTCGCGGCGCAGCGCCCGACAAATTTCAAAGCCATCCATTTCGGGGAGCATAACGTCCAGAAGAACCAGGTCAAATCCGCCTTCTAAACCGCGCTGCAGGCCCTCTCGGCCGTTTGCGATGATCACCGCCTCGAATCCGGCGATCTCCAGATAGTCGCGTTCCAGCTCGGCAATGCTGTCGTCATCTTCCAGAATCAGAATTCGCTTCATCTCGGTCCTCCTGTTGCAGTTCAATTCGAACGGTCAGTCCATTTCTGTTTTCCGCGGAGATTTTTCCATGATGCGCCTCGATGATTCGTCTGGCGATAGCCAGCCCCAGCCCGCTTCCGTCACCTGGATTGCTCCGAGCCTTGTCCCCGCGGTAAAAGCTCTCAAAGAGGCGGGAAATGTCGGACTGCGCCACGCCGGGCCCGTCATCCGAGACGGTAATGACGGCTTTCCCCTGTTCCTCCCAAAGGGTAATCCGGCTGGAACCGGCAGGGCCAATACGGTACTTGACGCTGTTTTCCAGCAGGTTGCCCAGAACGCAGCGCATCTGTTCCGGGTCCAACAGGGAGCAGAGCGGGGACGATGCCCGATTCTCAAAGGAAAGACTCTGTCCCTTGGCGCCGAACTCATCCCGCGCGCTTCGGACGTACTGGTTCAGAAAAGGCGCCAGTTCCACCTGCTCAAACCGGAAGGGGAAGTGCCCTGTTTCAAGCTTGGACAGAAGAAACAGACGGTCAACGAGAGCGTCCATACTGCATACCTTGCGGTGGATGATCTCAAGGTAACGCGCCTGCTTTTCAGGCTCCGCAGCCACTCCGTCGCGCAGCCCCTCGACGTATCCCCGAATGGCGGTGAGGGGGGTGCGCAGATCATGGGACATTTCAGCGATGAATTCCCGCCTCTCCTCTTCATAGCGGAGCTGCTTTTGCACCGATTCCTCAAGTCTGGCACGCATGGCGTCGAAATCGCGGAACACTTCGCCGAATTCGTCGTCGCCGTCGTAATCCAGCGAGAAGTTCAGCTCTCCATCCCGAATACGGCGGGCGCCTTCCCCCAAGCGGGAGAGAGGGGCGAGGACGCTTCTCGCCACCCGGGAAGAGAGCAGGGCATTGCTCAGCGAAATAACCAGCAGGAACACACCCAGCGCCAGGATAAAATACCGCTGAAAAACCTGCCGCAGAAGAAGGCCGAGGCTTCCGGTCTCCTCCACAGAGCTGTTGACCGCAATCAGGGTGGCGTGAGAGCCGTCAATCACAGCCGAGTCCCGCACAAGGGCGATTTTCCCCGCCGCGAGGATGAGCGGCTCGCCGGTGTCGGGAAAGATGCCGGACGCCCACTGAATCGCATCGTAATCCTCCTGCGAAAGGTTGGATTCAACGATAACCCCGTTCTGTACGAGCTGGATGTGAAATTCAATTCCATCCATAATGTCCATCAATTCAGAAAGCTCCTCCGGATTGGGGTCCTCCGTCTGTTCCTGAAGATAATGCCCGACCAGCTCCCGCGCGAGGGCGACGCTTTCCTGATTTTCGCCAAGCTCGCCGATCTCTCCATGGTAGTAGAGCATTACGATGCCGGCCGTCGCGCCCACGATCAGCAGGATCAGCATCGCGGGGATCAGCAGCATCAGAAGATTTGAGACGGCCAGACGTTTTTTTATGGTCATGGCGGGCCTCCCTTACGGTTTTTTCTTATTATAGTCGATATGGCTATCCTTTTCCTAACAAAATTATAAAGAAAATCTAACGGCAGGCGGCCGGCAGTGCTACACTGCCGGCCGCCTGCCGCGAAGCGTTAGACCAAAGCAAAGGAAAATTCAGCGGAAACGGCAAGCTCGCCGTGAACGGTGCCCGTTCCGCTTGCGAAACGAAACGGTCCTTTTTCCTTGACGATTCTGCATTCAATGGTCAGAGTTTCTCCGGGGAGCACCTTGCGGCGGAATCTGACCTTGTCGAGGCTTGTGAAGTAGGGGAGGGTTCCCGCCTTGCATGCTGCGTCGCCGGTGAGAAGCACACAGCAGGTCTGCGCCATCATTTCGCAGAGCAGAACTCCGGGAACTACCGGGCTGCCCGGAAAATGTCCCTGCAGGAACCATTCGTCGCCGCGGACGGTGTAGCATCCGCGGGCACTGCCGTCCTCAAGACGCTCCGCCTCATCGATGAGCAGCATCGGTTCGCGGTGAGGGAGGATGGTTTTTATTTCGTCTCTGTTCATCTGTTCTCCTCAGCGCACTTTGCGAAAGGCCAGGCAGGCGTTATGACCACCGAAGCCAAGCGAGGCGGATACTGCAAGGTCGATTTCCGCCTTGCGGGCGGTGTTCGGAATATAATCGAGGTCACATTCGGGGTCCGGCTCACCGTAACCGATGGTAGGCGGCAGCAGGCTGTTGTCAAGCGCAAGAATCGAAGCGATTGCTTCGACCGCGCCGGCGGCGCCCAGCATATGGCCGGTCATCGACTTGGTCGAGCTGATAAAAATTCTGTGAGCCTCCTCTTCGCCGAAAGCAAGCTTTACCGCGAGAGTTTCGGAGGCGTCGTTGAGAGGAGTACTGGTTCCATGCGCATTGTAGTAGACCCGTTCCCCCGCGGCATGGCCTGCCTGCTCGAGCGCCTGATGAATCGAACGGGAGGCGCCCTTCGCTTCCGGATCGGGGGCGGTGACGTGGTGCGCGTCGCAGGTATGACCGTATCCGGCAACTTCGGCGTAGATTTTCGCGCCGCGCGCCTTTGCGTGCTCATATTCCTCCAGAACGAGGACGCCTGCGCCTTCTCCCATTACAAAACCGTCGCGGCGTTTATCGAAGGGGCGGCAGGCGGTTTTGGGATCATCGTTCTGGGTCAGAGCCATGCAGGCGGTAAAGGCGGCGACCCCCAGCGTGGTGATCGAAGCCTCGGTGCCGCCCGCGAGGATCGCGTCGGCCCAGCCGCCCGCGATGGTGCGGTAAGCTTCTCCGATGGCGTTGGTGCCGGTGGCGCAGGCGGTCACGACCGGCAGGCAGGGCCCCTGTGCGTTGAAGCGGATGGCAACATTTCCGGCGGCAAGGTTGGCGATCATCATCGGAATGGTCATGGGGGAGACGCGGTGGGGTCCGCTTTTGAGAAGCTTTTCCTCCTCGCGGACCATTGTGGAAAGCCCCCCGATCCCCGAGCCGATATAGACGCCGAGCCGTTCGGGGTCGCAGGCGAGCCCGGAATCCTCCATGGCCTGCTGGGCGGCCGAGACAGCGTACTGCGAAAAAAGGTCGAGACGCTTGGCTGCCATCTTGTCAACATAACGGGTGATGTCAAAATCCTTGACCTCGGCGGCGACCTTCGCCTTATAATCGGCGGTATCAAAGTGATGAATCAGCCCGATGCCGGAAACCCCATTGGAGAGATTCTCCCAGAAAGTGGGGATGTCGTTTCCCACAGGGGTAACGGCGCCGAGGCCGGTGACTACAACTCGCTTCATTCATGTTCTCCTCTCAGAACAGCGGAGGCTGCCGCTGTGAATTCCCGGTGCAGCGTTTCAAAGAGCTGGTGCACCGTTACGACGCCGTTGACAAGGTAGCCGTTGGCGCCGACAAAGGCAAAGCCGCGGTCAAGCCTGCCCTTACAGGCGGCAAGCAGTGCCGCCGAGATACAGTAGGGAGAGCTTTCGACCTTGCAGGTGGTGATGCAGTGCCAGGGGCAGGACTTCGGGCAGGTTTCCCCGGCCTTGGCCCTGCGCAGAAACTCATTGTCGATTGCCCGTCCCGGCATCCCCACGGGGCTTTGGATAATGGTGATATCTTCCTGCCGGCAGTTGACATAAGCTTCCTTGAAGGCGGGGGAGGCGTCGCACTCCTCGGTGGCGACAAAACGGGTGGCCATCTGTACTGCCGAAGCGCCGAGCGACAAAATCCGGTGGATATCCGCGCCTGAAAAAACCCCGCCTCCCGCGATCAGCGGAATGGCGCGTCCCGCCTTCTGCTCCAGCTCATCGATGGCGGGACGAAGCTTTCCGACCAGCGATTCCAGCGAAAATTCGGGATCGTCCAGTTGTGCGCGGGAAAAGCCGAGATGACCGCCCGCTTTCGGTCCCTCGAGGACAAAGCCGTCGGGCAGGCGGCGGTATTTCTCCTGCCACCAGCGCGAAATCATCTTTACCGCCTTGGCCGAGGAAACGATCGGCACCAGCGCGGTGGCGGAGGACGCATATTTCGGCAGGTCAAGCGGAAGCCCGGCCCCCGAAAAAATGACGTCGATTCCTGCGCCGGCCGAGGCCTTGACCATCTCGGCAAAGTCTGACATGGCGGTCATGATGTTGACCCCGAGAATTCCCGGCGCGTGCGAGACGATTTTTGCCCGCGCGGCGGCAATTTCTTCTGCGAGCGATTCCCGGATCGCCTTCTGGTGGTCCGGCTCGGCGGGATGCCGCAGCATGCCGATCCCGGCGGCTGAAATGACCCCTACGCCGCCTTCGCTGGCGACGGCGGCGGCGAGGTTCTGCATCGAGATGCCGACCCCCATGCCGCCCTGCACAATGGGGACGGGAGCGTGGGAGGTGCCGAGAATCAGGGGAGGCAGCTTAAAATCAAACATGACGGCTCGCTTTCTTTCTCAGTTGAATCAGCTTACATTGCCAGTCCGCCGTCAACCCGAATGACTTCTCCGGTCAGATATCCCGCCGGCTCGCTGCAAAGGAAGCAGACAAGGGCGGCAATTTCCTCCGGCCTGCCCATTCGTTTCATGGGGATCGAGGCAATTGAGGCTTCCCGGACTTTTTCGGGGAGCGCCGCGGTCATATCGGTTTCAATAAAGCCGGGGGCAATGGCATTGCAGGTGATTCCCCGGCCCGCCAGTTCCCGGGCGACCGATTTGGTCAGGCCGATCATTCCGGCCTTGGCAGCCGAGTAGTTGGCCTGACCGGCATTGCCGCAAAGACCGGAAACCGATGAGATATTGATAATTCTTCCAAAGCGGCGCTTGACCATCGTCCCCGCACAGGCGCGGGTCATCAGGAACGCGCCGCGCAGGTTGGTTGAGAGTACCGCGTCGAAATCCTCGTCCTTCATCCGCATCATCAGCCCATCGCGGGTGATGCCGGCACAGTTGATGAGGAAATCGATCCCGCCCCACTCCTCCTGCAGCGCGCCGCAGGCCTGTTTGACCGACGCGGCGTCGGAAACATCGCAGCGAGCTGTGCGGATCTCTCCGCCTGCTTCGGCGGCGAAGGCGGCAGTTTCCTTGGCGGCTGTTTCGTTCCCGGCATAGAAGACGGCAACTCTGGCATGATGTCGGGCAAGCGCAAGAGCGATGGCGCGTCCGATTCCGCGCGATCCGCCGGTGACAATGGCGTTTTTTCCGGTGAACATCCGATCAGGCCCCCTTTATCGCTTCGATCGTCTTTTGCAGCGACTGTGCATCCTCGACATTGGCGATGAATGCTTCGGGAAGGGTCTTTTTCACAAAGCCGGAGAGCGTTTTGCCCGCGCCGACCTCCACAAAAGCAGTGAAGCCATCAGCCCAGAGCCGCTCGAGGGTCTTTTGCCAGTAGACGGGGCTGACAAGCTGACGGGCCGGCATTTCGCGGTCCGCTCCTTCGTAGGGGGAGGCTGTGGCATTGGCATAAACCGGAATAGCCGGAGCGGACATCGGCAGGCTCTGAAGAACTTCGCGCAGTCCGTCGGCGGCGCTCTGCATGAAAGGAGAGTGGAAGCCGCCGCTCACCGCGAGCGGGATTCCGCGTCCGCCCGCCGCCTTGGCGGCGGCAGCGAGAGCTTCCTTTTTGGCGCGCAGTGTGGCGGCGACCGTCTGGCCGGGACAGTTGAAATTGATCGGGTAACTGTCCCCGACCTCCCGGCAGACCTCCGCGGCCTTCTCGGGCGTGAGCTTCAGAAGGGCGACCATACCGCTTTGGCTCGCCTCCGAGGCGGCATTCATCAGTTCGGCACGTTTCATGACGAGGGAAAACCCGTCTTTAGGAGAGAAAGCGCCCGAAAAGGTGAGAGCCGCAACCTCCCCGAGTGAAAATCCTGCGACGGCATCAGGGAAAACGCCGGCTTCCCGCAGAGCTTCCGCACCAGCGAGATCGACGCAGTAAAGGCAGGGCTGGGTGTTGATGGTTACGGCAAGCTCCTCGGCAGTCCCCTCGAAACACTGGGAGGAAGTGCCGGGGCGGATGGAATCCGCGAGGGCGAAGACTGCGGCGGCGGCGGGGGAGGCTTCGCAGAGCGATTTCCCCATGCCGCTGTACTGTGAGCCCTGACCCGAAAATAAAAATGCTATTTTATCCATTTGGCGGCACCTCTTAAAATCTGTTCCGTCTCGTCCATCATTTCCCGGATGATTTCAGCACAGCTCTGTTCCTTGTGGATCATCCCGGCAATCTGGCCGGACATAAAGGTCCCATGCTCGAGGTCTCCCTCCTGCACAGCTTTGCGCAGTGCACCAACCCCCATTGCCTCCAGTTCGGCGGCGGGAACGCTGGAATCCGCCTCGAGCTTCATAATCTTGCGGGAGAAAGGGGTCTTCAGGCAGCGGACCGGATGCCCGAGCCGCTTGCCTGTAGCGGTGGTATCGATATCCTTCGCCTTGAGGACGCGCTCCTTATAGATGGGGTGGACATTGCATTCGTGAGCGGTGAGAAAGCGGGTGCCCATCTGCACTCCGATTGCTCCGAGCATCAGGGCAGCTGCCATACCGCGTCCGTCGCCGATGCCGCCCGCCGCGATCACCGGGAGATCAACCGCATCGACGACCTGCGGGACGAGGGCCATAGTGGTCAGCTCTCCAATGTGGCCGCCTGATTCACAGCCCTCTGCGATGACCGCCGTGGCGCCGCTGCGCTGAGCTATTTTCGCATATGCCACCGAGGCAACCACCGGCAGAACGGTGATTCCGGCCTCTCTCCAGGCAGACATATACTTGCCAGGGCTGCCGGCACCGGTGGTGACGACTTTGATGCCCTCTTCAACGACGACCTGTGCCACCTGATCGGCAAAGGGACTCATCAGCATGATGTTGACGCCAAAGGGCCGGTTGGTCATTGCTTTGGCTTTTCTGATCTGGGTTCTCAGCCACTCGGCGTCGGCGTTCATTGCCGAGATCAGTCCGAGCCCGCCCGCGTTGGAAACAGCAGCGGCCAGATCGGCATCAGCGACCCATGCCATGCCGCCCTGGAGGATGGGGGCCTCGATGCCGAGCAGCTCGCAAAGCGGTGTTTTCATCATAGCGTTACGCCTTCGCCTGCAGGCTTTCGATATAGGAGATCAGACTCTTGACATCGACGAGGCTCTCGTGCATCTCGAGTTCAAGGTCAAAGGCCTCCTCGAGGTTCATGATAATCTCAACGATGTCAAGCGAGTCGAAGCCCAGCTCTTCGAAGGTGGTTTCCATCTTGATTTCAGAGGGATCGATCTCCTTGTATTCGGCAAGGACCTTGGCGACAGTTTCAAAATTATTCATGGTTTAATTCTCCTTTTCTTGATCATTTTCAGTTCGCTTTTTTATGCTGAACCGCGCATCTGCGCGGAAAAGCGCAAAATCAATCGATCTCCCAGCGGATGACCGCCGAGGCGCTCGTCAGGCCAGCGCCGAAGGCGCACATCGCGAGCAGATCTCCCTTTTTCAATTTTCCCTGTTCGCGGCTTTCATCGAGCAGAATCGGAATGCAGGCCGCAGAGGTATTGGCAAGCCGTTCGATATTGATGAGGAACCGCTCGGGCGGAATTTTCATTTTGGACATGGCGAATTCAATAATCCGCATATTGGCCTGATGGGGGAGGACCCAGTCGATATCCGCTTCGGACAGTCCGGCGTCCCTGATCGAGCCGCGCAGTCCGCGGCACATCGCGGTTACGGCAAATTTGAAGACTTCCTGCCCATCCATTACCGCATAGCTTTCGGGGCCCTGCGCGCGTCCCGGCAGATTGCCCCGTGCGGCGGGAACATAAAGAACATTGGTGCGGCCCTGGGTTCGAATCGAGAGGGAGCGGAGCCCTTCTCCTGGCCCGAGAACCACCGCGCCCGCTCCGTCACCGAACAGGACGCAGGTGGAACGGTCGCGCCAATCCATCAGACGGCTCATTGCTTCGGCGGCAATGACAAGAATCCGTTTGGCTCTTCCGCGGGCAAAATAGCCATCGGCCACATCGAGTGCGAAGAGAAAGCCGGGACAGGCGGCGCTGACATCGAAAGCGGGGCAGGAGGCGCCGATCGCTTCCTGAACCGTACAGGCGAGGGAAGGGGTGATGTAGTCGCTGCTGATGGTGGCGCAGAGGATCAGGTCGAGGTCCCCGGCACCGACGCCTGCGGAAGCCATCGCCCTGCGGGCGGCTTCTGCGGCGAGATCGGTGAGGGATTCCTCCATGCAGATGTGGCGCTGACCGATTCCGGTGCGGGAACGGATCCATTCATCGGTAGTATCCACAAAGCTGCAGAGCTCCTCATTGGTCAGGACCGTTTTGGGCAGGGCCCGGCCTGTGGAAAGAATCGAAAAGCTCATGGGACGTTACTCCTTATGATTGTCGGTTTTCTTGAGATAGCGCCGTTCTGTCGGGGCAATATGGTCACGGTACTGCCGCTCGAAAAAGCTATTGAGCCGCTGCATCCCCTTGAGCAGCTGGCTGCGCTCCTCGCTGGACAGTTCCTTGGTGAGCGCGCGAACCATATTTTCGTGAAAGTAAGCGAAAAGCGCATAAGCTTTACGCCCCTGACGGGTCATATGGATGTAGACGACTCTGCCGTCCTCTTCCGAGCGCCGCCGCACGACGCATCCCTTGGTGGCCAAACGGTTGACCGCGGCGCTTACCGAGGGCTGGGTGATGTTGAGCGCCTGCGCGATCTGTTTGACGGTGCAGCATTTTCCTTCGCTTTTTCCGATTACCTCGAGCAGGTGCATCTCGCTTCCGGTGACATTCAGTTCCCCGATCCGCTGTAAAAACTGATTTTCAATCTTGACGGTATAGCGGTAAGCGGTCAGCAGGGTATCATCGAGCCTGCGGGAAAATTCGTCCATCGCCGAGCCTCCTCTCATGGATGGGATTGTACAAAACATTCCGCAAAATAATTAGATTGTCTATCTAATTATAAAAGGCGGCATTCGTTTTGTCAAGAAAAGGGTTGACAATTTATAGAAAATTCACAACTGTACAGAATGTCTCTTCGCTGCGGATTTCATCCGGCGAGAAAAGGTGTCTTGTCATCTCTGTGTAAATGGTGTATAATAACGGCGTTGTGGTCGGGCGTTTTTGCCGGAACCGGAAAGATGGGAGAAGAATATGTCGGTCAGGGTCTCACAGCGTCAGAATGCAAGGCGCACAAGAAAAACGGGACATGCCGTTCCTCTGATTTTGTTTCTTCTTGTGCTGACGACCTGCGGCGCCCTTCTGTGGGCGGCTTCCACCCGGCTGGGCTTATGCGGCCGGGAGTTTTCTGTCACCGAAGGACTTGATCCCCGGGCGGAGAGTCTCCATGAGGGTTTTTTCGCCGCCTTCGGACATGAAAACAACCGGGACCAGCTCTCTTACCGGATCAATCGCCGGATTGAGCTTGAGCCGGGCGGACCCGCGGCACTCTGCCTTGGAAATCCGCTTCGTAACTCCTTCCTCCTCCGGGCGGAGATACGGCTTGATGAAAGCGGCGCGGTTCTGTTTTCCAGCGGCCTGTTGCTGCCGGGCCGCCAGATCAGGTCGGCGGTGCTTGATACTACGCTTGAAGCGGGGGAACATGCGGCGACCGCCCGATTCTATGCCATTGATCCTGTGAGTCTTGCAGAGCTGGGCTGGGTCAGCGAGCCGCTGACCGTCACGGTATTGTCATGAAAACGGCGGCGTAATACCGCTGGGAAAATATTCGCCCCATGGGGCAAAAAATTCGAAATGAGGCCGACTTCTATGATCGATATCAAAAACGAGCGAAATCTCACGATGCTCACCGATTTTTATGAGTTGACGATGGCCAATGGCTACCTGCACAAGGGAATGCAGGACCGGCAGGTTGTGTTCGACATGTTTTTTCGGAGAATTCCCGACGGGGGCGGGTATGCGATTGTCGCCGGTCTTGAACAGCTGATGCAGTATCTCGACAACCTCCAGTTTTCGGAGGAGGATCTTGCATTTCTCCGCAGTAAAAACACCTTTTCGGAGGAATTCCTCGATTATCTGCGCCGTTTTAAATTCACCTGCGATGTCTGGGCGATCAAGGAAGGGACCCCCGTCTATCCTCAGGAGCCTCTGGTCGTGGTCAAAGGGCCGGTGATACAGGCGCAGCTTGTCGAGACGATGGTGCTGCTTTCCCTCAACTACCAGTCGCTGATCGCCACCAAATCTACCCGGATGAACCGGGTTGCCGAGGGGCGGGCCATCATGGAATTTGGCTCCCGCCGCGCGCAAAGCTACGACGCCGCGATGCTTGGCGCCCGCGCGGCCTATATCGGCGGATGCACTTCGACTGCCTGCGTCATTGCCGACCAGTACTATAACATTCCGGCGGTGGGGACAATGGCCCACAGCTGGGTACAGCTCTTTCCGGATGAATATGAAGCATTCAAAGCTTATGCCGAGATCTATCCTGATAACTGCACTCTGCTGATCGATACCTATGATGCGCTCAATTCGGGAATTCCCAATGCGATCCGCTGCTTTAACGAGGTGCTGCTTCCGAAGGGCTTCCGTCCCCGGGGGGTTCGCATCGATTCAGGAGATATCGCTTATCTTTCGAAGAAGATGCGGGTGATGCTCGACGAAGCCGGTTTCCCGGAATGCAAGATCGTCGCTTCCAACTCGCTCGATGAGTATATCATCCGTGACCTCATCCTTCAGGATGCCAAGGTCGATCTCTTTGGCGTCGGTGAAAACCTGATTACCAGCCGTTCCGAGCCGGTGTTCGGTGGCGTATACAAGCTGGTCGCGGTCGCGGAAGAGGATGGCAGGCTTGCCCCCCGCATCAAGATCAGCGAAAGCCCCGAGAAGATCACCACCCCCGGTTTCAAAAAGCTCTATCGCCTTTACGACCGCAAGAGCGGGCAGGCCATCGCAGACTATATTACCCTTTTTGAGGAAAAGGTGGACGATACCCGTCCGCTGACCATATTTGATCCCAACGCCGTCTGGAAGAAAAAGACCCTCAGGAATTTTGAAGCGGTCGAACTGCTGACCCCCGTCTATGAAAAGGGAAAGCGGGTCTATACCTCCCCGAACCTCGCTGAAATCCAGCGGTATTGCAGGAGAGAGCTCGACCGGACCTGGGACGAGGTCAAGCGGTTTGAGAATCCGCACCGCTATTATGTCGATCTTTCCCAAGCACTTTATACCCTCAAATCCTCGATGCTCGACGAGTCCGAGGCAAAGATTCGGGCCATGATCGAGCAAGCCAAGGAACAGTAAGGCTGTCAAAAAAGATGCCCTGAAATAAACCGCCCCAGATTGCGCGGACAGCGCAATCTGGGGCGGTTTATTTTTCCGCATCAGGGGGATTTTTTCCTGCTGACCGTTTTGACTGGTTTGGTTCGATCAGATGGTTTTGGCGTTTATTGCCGCTTTGACGGCCCGTTTCAGGCAAGAACGGCATTTTTCCGCATGATATGCGATCCACGCAATCAGTCAGGCATGGCGGCGATGTCGGCAAGCAGTGCCTCCACATCCTGCGCGGGAGTTGACCAGCTTGTACAGAAGCGGACGATACTGCGTCCCGCCCCGGCGTCCGCCCAGAATTCGCTGCGATAGCGTTCGTTGAGAAAGGCGAGCTGCTCCTTCTTCAGAATAGGGAACTGCTGGTTGGTGGTAGAACCGCCGTACATCCCGATGCCCTTTTCCTCGAAAGCCCGGCGGATTCTCAATGCCTGCAACACCGCTTCGCGACAAATGGAAAAGTAAAGACCATCCTCGAATAGAACGTCGAACTGAATTCCGAGCAGTCTGCCCTTGGCAAGCATGCCGCCGCGCTGCTTGATGAAATAGCGGAAGTCGCGCTTGAGTGCCTCGCTGCGGATGACTACCGCTTCACCGAACAGGGCGCCGCATTTGGTGCCGCCGATGTAGAAGACGTCGCAGAGAGCAGCCAGCTCCGGAAGGGTCAGATCGCTCTGAGGGCTGGCAAGACCATAGCCCAGCCGGGCGCCGTCGATATAAAGCGGAATTCCGTATCGGCAGCAGACGTTATAAAGATCGACAAGCTCTTTTTTGGAATAAATCGCCCCCGACTCGGTAGGGAAGGAGAGATAGAGCATCCCGGGCTGAACCATATGCTCACGAATTTCACAGCAGCGGTCTGCCTGCAAAATTTTCTCCACCTGACCGGCGGTGATCTTGCCATCCGGCGAGGGCAGAGAGAGCACCTTGTGTCCCGTCGATTCGATTGCGCCGGTTTCATGACACGCGATGTGTCCCTCCTCCGCGCACAGAACGCCCTGATGGGGCCGCAGAATCGAAGCGATCACCGTCGTATTGGTCTGGGTGCCGCCGACAAGAAAATGCACGTCCGCATCCGGCGTTGCACAGGCTGCCAGAATTCGCTTTTTGGCGCTTTCGCAGTAGAGGTCACAGCCATAGCCGGGCGTTGCTTCCAAGTTGGTTTCGTTGAGTCTCTGCAAAATTTTGGGGTGCGCTCCCGCAAGATAATCACATTGAAAAGAAATCATCAGATTCCTCCGTTTCATGAATCCACCGACTTGTTGATGGTTGGCACAGGCCCCGCGTAGGGTTAGCTATCGGCCGGACCTGCAAGCACATTGAATTTTCTTTCGCCTGCACAAGACGTCCCACTGCTATTAAAACAGCGCATTTCCCCGATTTTTCGTAAGCAATCACTTTTGTGTTATTCTATGAGGAATTCCTTGCTGCGCCTAGATAGGGATGGTGGGCACCAGCGATCACGGCTTTCTCCGGGGATCGCTTCACGCTGCGCCCGGGTAGGGACGATGGACGCAGCGCAAGCTTTTTCGGACCGCCGGCATTGCCAGTGGCTTTTCTTTATATAGCTGCTGTAGTGCATAGAACCATCGGTTCTGCCGGTAAGGGTAGAAGCTTTCGCTTCAAGAATCGGGCAAAGCAAGCTGTAAACAAAAATTCTTGGATGGCAAGAAGCTGTCATGACAGGGAGATTTGCCCGTTTACAGGCTGTAGAACAGGAGATGCAAGTGAAGAAATTTCAGTGTCTCCTGAGCGGTTTGCCGATACAAATTTTTTTCGTGGCTGACTCAGGCACCCGGCATTGCCGATGGATTCTTCTGCAAAAAAGGGGGCCCGAAATTCTTCGGGTCCCCCGGCATCGGCTCAAAGGGATTGGAGCAGCTCTTTGAGTCCCTCCGCCTCGACGGTGGGGGAGTAGTAGAAGCCCTGCTCATAGGGACAGCCATAAGCGGCGAGCTTCTGGAGCTGATTTTCGGTCTCAACCCCTTCGGCAATGATCTTGAGCCCGAGCTTTCCGGCAATGGAGATCAGCCCTTCGATGAGAATGCCGCTGCGCTCGTTGTCCTCAAGCTGCCATACGAAGAGGCGTTCGAGCTTGAGAACATCGACCGGCAGATCAAGAATGTTGGTGATTCCTGAATAGCCGGTGCCAAACTCGTTGAGGATGAACTCGACACCGAGCTCGGAAAGCTCCTGCATGACAATGTTCACCTGTGAGAACGAGTCGATCAGAATGCTTTCGGAAAGCTCAAAGGCCAGCTTTTCGGCAGGAATGCCATATTCCGCAAGCAGCGCGCGGACGTCCTCCGGGAAGCACTCCTGCAAAAAGAGGATCGGGGAAATGCAGACGGCAATCGATTCGAAGTCCTTTTTCTCATCGAGCAGCTCCCGGATCAGTCCGCAGGTGTGGCGCAGCTCGAGCTGGTTGACAGCGCAGACGAGGCCAAGCTGTTCGGCGATGGGAAGAAATTCCTGCGCGCTGATCCGCCCCAGCGTGGGGGAGATGAGCCAGAGGTATCCTTCCGCGCGGGTAAACATCTTCTTTGCAACGCAGTAAGTAGGCCGGTAACGGAATTCAATCCCTTTTCCAGATTTCAGCGCGTCCTTCAGATCGTTGGCAATGGTCTGGCGGCGCTGCAGCTTCTGAATCAGCTCCTGATTGTAGACGGTATACTGATTTTGTCCCCGCTCAGCCGACTCGGAGACCGCCTGTTCGAGGTGTGAGGCGGCCGTTTCGGCATCCGGCGCATGGTCAGGGTAAAAAACGATCCCCACATCGACGCTGCACATACAGTCGAGGTCGTTGATCCGCCAGGCGCGTTCAAACCGGTCAAGAACCTTTTCGACCCCTTCGGTTGCCTGCACAAAGGATGCCCCCTCCATGACGGCGATGAATTCCACGCCGCCATAGCGGTAGACGTCGGCGCACAGTTCTTCCGAGAGGTAGTGCGCCACCTCGTTGAGGAGCATTCCGCCGTATTCATAGCCGAAGGCATTGTTGAAGGTCTTGAAATTTTCAATATACATTTTGACGAAAGCGCCCTTCGCCTTGGAGGAGGTCTGGATGGCTTCACTCATTTTTTCGATGCACAAAGGACGGTTGGGGGTATCACAAGCAACAAAATACGGTCTTGCCGGGGTAGAATTTTCCTTTTTGCGAAAAAACATCGAATCACGCACCTTTCTGTTGTCAGCCGCATAGTACAGCGAATTTACCGGTCAAGCAGCGGCCCAAGCAGTGAAACTGCCGCGCTGCACCCCAAACGATCGGCCCCCAGGGCAAGAAAACGCTCCATATCGGCGCGGGTGCGGATACCGCCTGATGCTTTGATCTTCAGCGGATAGCGGCGGCAGGCGATTTCCCGCGCAAAAAGGGAAATATCCTCCGCTGTTGCGCCGCCGGTGGAAAATCCGGTGGAGGTTTTGATATAATCCGCTCCCGACTCTGCAACCAGCCGGCAGACGGTACGTTTCTGCTCCCCGTTGAGAAGGCAGGTTTCCACGATCACCTTGAGCACCTTTCCGGCCGATGCTTCCCGCACGGCGAACAGCTCGCGGGAAACCTCATCGAGCGCCCCCGATCGCAGTGCGCCGATCGGGATGACCAAGTCTACTTCATCCGCCCCGGAGGAGATGGCCTCCTTTGTTTCAAAGACCTTGACAGCGGCGGCCGATGCCCCAAGCGGAAAGCCGATCACGGTGCAAACAGGGATTCTGCCGCCCAAAAGCCCGGCACAGTGGGAAACGAACCGGGGATTGACACAGACTGATGCAACCGAACAGCGCAGCGCCTCACTGCAGAGGGCTTCGATGTCCGCGGCGGTGGCCTCCGGCTTGAGCAGGGTATGGTCAACATGGGAGAGAATGTCGGCGGGTGTCATATGGGAAGGCTCCCTTTCTATTTGGAATAAAGCTTTTGCAGCCGGATATCCTCCCCGACGAAGGGGATGACCCGAAAGCAGCCAAGCAGGCGGGAGTGCAGCCGTTCGCCGTAGCGGGAGGCAATTTCTCCTTCGTTCAGATTGGTGTTGATGACGGTGGGCAGACTTCTGAGCTGCCGGGTATTGACCAAATCATAGAGTACCGAGGTGGAAAAGGCAGTGGTGAATTCGCTGCCGAGATCGTCGAGCACCAGCAGCTCGCAGTTGAGCACCGGGTCAAGGTAATCCTGATATTCGGCGCTACCCTTTGAGAAACGCGCCGACTCGAGCCGGGTCAGCAGGGTATGAAACGGGAGATAAAGCACATCGAAGCCCCCCTCGATAACGGTGTAGGCGATCGAGAGGGAGAGATGGGTTTTCCCGAGGCCCGGCTTCCCGATCAGGAGCAGACTTGGGGAGTCGAGGGAAAAATTCTGGGCATATTTGATGCACTCCGAGAGGGTTTTGCTCATCACCGCCCGGTCGGAAACGGCGGCGGAGGGAGAGCTTTTCTCAGAGTAGTATCGAAGATCGAAGCGTTCGAAGCCGCAGAGATCGACCGAAGCCTGTGCGCCGAGACGCTCATACATCAGCTCCTTTTCGAGCTGAACGACGCAGGAGCAGAGACGTCCCTGAAAAGCGCCGGTATCCCGGCAGAGGGCACAGTGATAGCGGGGTTCCAGAACATCGGGGGAAAATCCCCCAGAACGCAGAGCTTCGGAAAGCTCCCGCTGCTTCTGCAGGTTAAACTCCCGGATCTTTCGCACCTGTGCAGCGACATCCTCGCCCGAAAGAACCGCGGAGGCCAGACGTGCCGAGGTGGTGGAGATTTCCCGCTCGATCTCAAGGGCGCGGGGAGCGCGTCTGGAAACGGCCATCCGCCGTTCGATCGCCTCGGCGGTTGCCTTTTCACGGCGTTCGGCCAAAAGCTCGCGGCTTTTTTTTACAATTTCCAGCGGATATGGCATACTCGTTCTCCTAATCCTTCATAAATTGCTCGAGAATTTTTCGGTTCAGCTCGCTGCCCGTCCCGGAGGGCTTGACGCCCGCGGCGGAGGAAGGCTTGGATTCCTGCTTTGCTTCCTCGATGGTGCGGATGCCGTTCTGGTGCCAGCTTGCAAGAATCTTGTTGAGATATCCGAACGCCAGCTTGCCGGTCCTCTCGACGGTGATTTCATAGGCATATTCAATCAGGGGAAGGTCAAACTGATAGGTATCGAACCAGGTGGCGATGTATTCACGCTCGCGGGGGGTCAGGCTGCGGTCGCTGATCCCGAACGCGGAGCGGACCCGGCCTTCGTTGCTGCGGCGCTGGGCGAGGGCATCAAGATGGCGGTCCACCCCTTCGTCGTCGATTCCTTCCCCGATCCAGGAGGCGGCGACCTTTTCGGCGTAGGCCATGCTCGAACGTCCGATTGAGATGCAGTAGCTGACCACAGTGATAATATAATGCGGAGTCAGCGCATAAAAGGAATAGAGTGCGATCAGGGCATCAAGATCAGCCGAAGTGAAGAGCTTGCCCATCATCGACTGCAGCTCCTGCAAAAGCCCGCGGAGCGTCTCGTCTGAATCGACGATTGAGACGGCTTCCTCACGCGGAAAATGGGGCCGGGCAACGGGTGCAGCGGATGTGGCGGCACGCGGCGGGGCAGAAACGGGAACAGATGCCGGCGGTTCTGAAGCAGGATGAAGCGGCTGTGAAGGGATGGCCTGTCCATCAGGGCAGGAGGGGGAAAGAACCCCTGTTTCCAGCCAATAGCTCAGCGCGTCCGAAATTTCGGAAACCGGCTGTCCGAGCCGGTCCGCGATTGCCTTCGGATCTCCGAAGGCGTCCGGATCCCGAAGCAGAAGAAGCAGGCATTTGAGCGCTACGCCGCTGCACATTCTGATATGCCGGTCGGTGATCTCGGAAGGAACGGCAAAGACCTGCCGCCAAAGGGCGGAATTGACGGTGAACTGCAAGGATAGACCTCCTGTATCATAATTCGAAATCGGACAGCATGGGCTGCTGCGCCGGTGAAGCAAAATGCGGGGGTTCGCACAATCGACGAAAAGATACATCTTTGCGCGTTTTAGTATAGCATGATTCTTAAAAAAATACCATCCTATTTCTGCCGGATCGGCAATAACCTTTTTCGGTTATTTTGCGGAGAACCATTGCGCGAACCTTGCCATTTTGCAAAAAGGTGGGTATAATATCCATATACGGCGGTTTCGCCGAAAATCGGCAGCGGCCGTCCGTTTTCACGACTGCGCAATGGAGGGTGAACAGGCTGGAGCAATATGATCTTCATGTCCACACCAACTGGTCGGACGGTTCGATGCCGGTCGAAGAGGCGGTCGAATTCGCCGCCCGGCGTGGCCTTGCCGGCCTCGCCGTCTCGGATCATGACTCGATGGAGATGGTCGGCCGGGCGAGACGGCGGGCGTCCTCACTCGGGCTGACGGTCATTCCGGCGGCTGAACTCTCCTGCATCGACCCGGATACCCGGCGGAAGGTACACCTGCTTGTTTATGCGCCGTCCCGTCCCGAGGTGCTGGAGCCGCATTTCCGGCTGCTTGCCGGGCGGCGCCGGCGTGTCGGCGAAGAAATCATCGGACTGGTCTGCCGTCTTTACCCTGTCAAGGCGGAGCGGATTTATGAACTTGCGCGGGAAAGCGGCACTATTTACCGGGTGCATATTCTGCGCGCGCTGATGGAACTGGGCTATGCCAACACCATCTACGGCCCGCTCTATGGGGAGCTTTTCGGCAAGCCGGATGGAACATGCCTGCGTCAGGTGGAATATCCCGATGTCTATGAGACGGCTCAAACCGCGCGGGAAAGCGGCGGCGCGGTAGTGCTGGCCCATCCGGGAGTCTACCGTTCCTTTGCGGTCGCGGACCGTCTTGCCGGAATGGGCCTGATCGATGGAATCGAATACCGATATCCGCGCAGGCGGGAAGAGGATGCGGCGCTGCATGACGAGCTGGTTTCCCGCCACCATCTTTTAACGACCGGCGGAACCGACTTTCACGGCTGCTACACCACCAATCCGCACCCGCTGGGGAGCTGCACCACAAGCGCCGAGGAACTTCAGCGGCTGCTCGAACGGGCGGGGGGCGGAAATCACGACCGAAAAGAGGAAAACACATGAACTATGCATATACTCCCCGCGGAGTCTGTTCCCGAAAAATAGAGATTGATCTGGCCGATGACGGCGTGATCCGTTCGGTGAAGTTCACCGGGGGCTGCAGCGGCAACGCCGCCGGAATCTCCAAGCTGGTCGCCGGCATGAAGGCGCAGGAGGTAATAGGGCGCCTGCGCGGAACCACCTGCGGCGGCAAGGGTACCTCCTGTCCGGACCAGCTCTCGATTGCGTTGGAAAAGGCATTGGCCTCCAAGGGATGACCGCAGCGGCCGCAGGGCCTCCACAGAAACCGAAAGGCGTGATAGAAATGTTCGATCATTACAATGACGACGATGTCAAGATCGCACCCGAGGACCTTTCCAAGCTTTTTGACCGGGGCAACCCCGTTGCGGACGACAATATTGATCTGTTTTTGCGCCAGCGGTCCAACGGAAACACCGCCCGCGCCCGGAAGCTCGGCGCGCAGTATGTCAGCGACCTGATCGACAGCGTCTGGACCCGCGCGCCCGAGGATGTCGATCCGGCGGATTTTGAGCTTCAACTGAAGCTTCTTTTCGCCTATGTGGTACACCGGATCATCGAAGACTACTCTCCCAATCACATTGTTGCAAATGCGGCGCTCGGCAGCTTCTACGAACATCTGGAGGAAGCCGATCCGGCCGTTTATGAGGAGATCAACGACAGCGCCGCTTTTTCCCTCTATCTCTATCTGCACCGTTCGGGGAAGGAGACGGCCGCGGAGATCGGTAAAATATTTGCCGGCCTCTGCAAGGCGGGGGAGGACTCCGACTGCAATATGATCGGGGAGTGCGGCTACGCGCGCTTCCTCGGCGGATGCGCCCAGAGAATGCTTTCGGCAGGGTATCTTGAATAGGGAAGGCCGCCGTCGAAGGGAGGTCGAAGCAGATGCAAAGCGAAGCGTTTATGGCGGGGGTAATCCCCGGCGCGCCCAATACCGATTATGAGGTGCGGATTCTGATCTGCTGGCTGCTTCGGGAGATCGGCACGCCGGTCACGCCGGAACAGCTCAATACGGCGTTGACGGGGGAGGGGCTGGTCAACTATTTTGAGTTGGCCGGTGCGATTGGGCAGCTTGTCTCAACCGGGCACCTGACGGAATCGTTTGAAGAGCACCAGGACCGAAAGGTCCATCTGCTCTCGCTCAGCGAGCTGGGTTCCAAAACCGCGGAAACCTTTCGACGGGATATCCCGCGCACGGTGCGGGACAAGGCCGCCGAGTCGCTGCGCCGCTGTATCCTGCTGGAACGGTTTGAGCGGGAAAATCTTGCGGAAATCACTGAAACCGAGGACGGCTTCTGCCTGACCCTCGCAATTCGGGATGTTGGAAACGATCTGCTGCGTCTGTCGCTCTATGCGCCGACCCGGGAGGTCTGTGAAACGATGCGGGGCAATTTTGTCAGTGATCCGACCGTTGTTTACCGTGCGGTGCTCGCATCCCTGATGGGGGAGAAGCTGCGGGATATCTCCTTTCTGGGGCACCAGACGGAGGCAGAAGAGTAGAAAAGGCTTCCTGTCGGCCATGCCGCCCGAAGATACAGAGGCCCGGTCTTCAAGCAAAGCCGGGGAACCGGTCAAGACTGCGGAAGATCACAATACGGATCATATCCTTTGGAATATCGGCGCCTTTTCGGTGTATGCCGTAAACCTTTGATATTTTTCTCACATAGAAAGACCTTCTGTTTTTTTGCCGCGGCCGGCTGACCGCAGCTTTCTTTCACCAGAAGGTCTTTGGCATGATATGATTTCTTTACTCCCAGCAGCGGTTCTGACCCCAAAAACGGGATGTGCCCCTCTATAAAGGAGCACATCCCGTTTTGAACAGCGGTTATTCGACAGTAACTGATTTTGCCAGATTGCGGGGCTTGTCGATGTCGCAGCCTCTCTGTCTGGCGGTAAAATAAGCGATGAGCTGCAGGGCCGTCACAGCAGGGAAGGGCATGAAGAGATCGTCGAAGTCATCGAGCAGCAGGACAGTGTCCGCCACATCCTGAGAGATGGTTTCACCCTGTTTGGCAATGACAAAGACCTTGGCGCCGCGGGCGGTCGTCTCTTTGATGTTGGAGAGCATTTTAGGCAGCAGAGCGGTCTGGGTGCAGAGGGCGATGACCGGGACTCCCTCGGTAATCAGCGAGATGGTGCCGTGCTTCAGCTCACCCGCTGCATAGGCCTCGCAGTGGATATAAGAGATTTCTTTGAGCTTGAGCGAGCCTTCGCAGGCCAGCGCATAGTCGAGCCCTCTGCCGAGGAAGAAAAGGTGCTCCGCTCCGGCGAGAGACTTTGCCGACATCTCGATTCTCTCCTGAAGACGCAGGACCCCGCGTACCGCCTCGGCGCTTGCAAAGAGCTGCGCCGTGAGACCGCGCACCTGTTCTTCCGACAGAAGTCCCCTTTCCTGCCCGAGGGTAAAGGCAATAAGATAGAGCAGAGAAATCTGCACCGAATAGGCTTTGGTGCTTGCAACCGAGATTTCCGGCCCGGCGAAGGTGTAGAGGACGTGTTCCGCCTCCCGCGCAATCGAAGAACCGGCGACGTTGACGATGGCAAGGGTGGAAAGTCCCATCTGCTTGGCAAGACGCAGCGCCGCCAGGCTGTCGGCCGTTTCTCCGGACTGGGAGACAATGATCACCAGAGTATTCTCAGTCAGAATGGGGTCGCGGTAGCGGAATTCACTTGCGATATCGACCTCCACCGGAATCCGCGCGAGTTTCTCGATGATCGTCTTGCCGATCATCCCCGCATGCATCGCGGTGCCGCAGGCCACGATTTGAATCCGCTCGAAGCGGCAGAAAAAGTCCTTCGGCAGCCCGTCTCCGCTCCAATCCGGCAGGCCGTTTTTCACCCGCGGGGAGATGGTATGGCGCAGCGCGTCGGGCTGCTCGTGAATTTCCTTGAGCATGAAGTGCTCGTAGCCGTCCTTCTGGGCCTGCTCGACGTCCCAGGTGACCGTCTGCACCGCTTTTTCGCGGGGCTTTCCGTCCATGCCGAGGATGCGGATCCGCTGCGGAGTGACGACGGCGATTTCGCCCTCATCGAGAACAAAATAGCGGTTGGTATAGCTGATGACGGCGGTGATATCCGACGCCACAAAATTTTCATCGTCTCCGAGCGCGGCCAGCAACGGGCCGTCCTTGCGGATGGCATAGATGGTGTCGGGGTGGTCTGAAAACATGATAACGAAGGCATAGGCGCCCTCGATTTTATTGAGCGCTTCCCGGATCGCATCAATCGGGTCGCCGTGATAGCAGTAGTCAAGATAGCAGGCGGCCACCTCGGTGTCGGTCTGGGAGAGGAACGAATAGCCCTGTTCGGCCAGCAGGCTGCGCAGCTCGAGATAGTTCTCTATGATGCCGTTATGGACCAGCATGACCCGTTCGGTCCCATGCGGATGGGCGTTTTCGTCGGTCGGGCCTCCATGAGTTGCCCAGCGGGTATGGCCCATGCCGCAGCAGCCTTTCAGTGGACGCCTTTCGACGGCGGCCCGCAGATTGGAAAGGCGTCCCGAGCGTTTGACGGTATGGAAGGTCCCGTTGTCGCTGACTAGGATGCCGGCCGAGTCGTAGCCCCGATATTCCAGTCGCTCGAGTCCGTCGAGCAGGATGCCGCATGCTTCGCGGTGGCCGGAATAGCCGATGATACCACACATATAAAAGGTGCTCCTTTGTTTGTTTTTTCTTTCCGCGTCCGTATTTGTCCCACCGGTTGCCCGGTGGATTTGCCGTCCGCTGCGTCCGAAAGAAAAGGACGGAGAGGCATCCGCCGAATTGTCGATGACCTCCCACCTCGTCAACCATTTCCGAAAAGCCGAAAATGGTTCTGGCGCTTGTTGATACAGGGGCCGCGAAGAAATTTGACCGCCTCCTTTTTGAGAATTTTAAGATTTTATTGAGATTCCTCCTTTCGTTGGGGCTATTATCTCATAAATGTCAAACTTTTGCAACCGCCGGATGAACGACTCATTCCATACTATGGGAGGCCGGTCAAAATGGTGCCGTTTTGCCATCAAAAAGATGAGCTGCACAATGCATCCATCAGCATTTTGCAGCTCATCTGAGAAAATTTGTCCGCAGATTTTCGGGAGAAAAGGCGGGCGGCGCGGGGTCACACCATCAGTGCGTACCGCAGAATAAAGAGAATTCCGAGTACGGTGAGGGTGGGGTTGAGGTCCTTTGCCCGGCCGGTGAGGGTTTTGATCACGACATAGCCCATGATGCCGAAAGCGATGCCGTTTGAGATGCCATAGGTCAGGGGCATCATCACCATGGTCAGAAAGGCGGGAATCGCCTCGGTGGGATCGGAGAAGTCGAGGCTTTTGAGCGAGGAGCCGATCATCAGAACACCGACATAGATCAGAGCGGGAGCCGCCGCCGCAAGGGGAATGATTCCGATGAAGGGGGCGAGCAGAAGAGAAACGAGGAAGAGCAGCGCGGTGACAACCGAGGCGAGGCCGGTGCGGCCGCCTTCCGATACGCCGGAGCTTGATTCCACGAAGGTGGTAACGGTCGAAGTACCGAGAAAAGCGCCCGCCATGGTGGCGATCGAGTCGGAGAGAAGCGCCCGCTTCATGTTTTTGACGTCGCCTTGTTCATCAAGCATTCCGGCGCCCTGTGCGGTGCCTACCAGAGTGCCGATGGTATCAAACATATCGATCAGCGAAAGGGAGATGACCACCACAAAAATTTTCGAGAGTACCGCAAAAAAGCCCTGTCCCGCAAACATGGAGGAAAAGCCGGAGAACATTGCGCCGAGCGAAAAAGAGATATATTCCTCGAACATCGGACCGATATTCATAGAAAAGCTTTCAGGAAGAACGGTAACTCCCAGCGGAATTCCTGCGGCAGTGGCTGCAAGAATGCCGATGACCATGCCGCCTTTGATCCGTTTGGCGTTGCAGACGGCGATGATGAGCAGGCCGAGCAGCGCAACCACGGCGGAACGCGCGCCGGAACCGGCGGAGAAGTCGGAGAAATTGACCACACCGACCAGAGTGGCGTCATTATTGATGACGATGCCGCCGTTCACCAGACCAATAAAGGCGATGAAAAGGCCGATGCCGGCGGAAATCGCCACCTTGAGGTTGTGGGGAAGGGAGCGGACGATCGCCTCGCGCAGGCCCAGCAGCGAGATCACCAGAAACAGAACGCCCGAGATGAAGACGATGGCAAGACCCTCGGCGTAGCTGTAGCCCATGCCGAGCATCACAGTATAGGCGAAGGTGGCGTTCAGCCCGAGGCCAGGAGCAAGCGAAAAGGGCAGGTTGGCCAGCAGCGCCATCAGCGTGGTGCCGACAAAGGCGCCGAGGCAGGTGGCGATAAAGACGCAGCTTTCGATCTGTGCGCCCAGCGCAGTATCCCCGATAATATAAGCGGGGTCTGCCAGCGTTTTGGGGTTGCTCGCGAGAATATAGGCCATTGCCATAAAGGTAGTGAGTCCGGCAATGATCTCGGTTTTTACATTCGTATTGTTTTTAGAAAGCTCAAATCGTTTTTCCAGCCAGCTGTTCATTCTGATTCTCCTTTTTCACTTCTTTCGAGTTGGATGGCAGCACTGTTTTAGAATACTCCAGGAATCGAGAAAAAGCAATAAAATCGTCGTAATTCGGACATATTTTTTTGAAAAAACAGGCGCCGCGTTCCTCGCGGCGCCTGCCTGCTTACTGCGGAACCGGAAGTCCCAGAAGCATTTTTGCGCATTTATAGACGTCGCCGCATCCGAGCGTCAGGACGAGGTCCCCCGGCTGGGCATGAGCGAGGATATATTCCCGTATTTCCTCAAAGGTTTCAAACCAGATGCTGCCCGGAATTTTGACAGCCAGATCGGCGGTTGAGATGCCATAGGTGTTGACCTCGCGTCCGCCCATAATGGAAGACATCACCACGTGATCCGCGATGGGAAGCGCCGCGGCAAACTCGTCGAGCAGCAGTGCGGTGCGCGAGAAGGTAAAGGGCTGAAATACCGCCCAGACCGCTTTGAAATCCAATTCCTTGGCTGCCCGCAGGGTGGCGGCGATTTCGGTGGGGTGATGGGCATAGTCGTCGGCGACGGTAACGCCGTTGATTTTGCCAAGTATTTCAAACCGGCGGTGAACACCGGTAAAGGCGGCGAGTCCCCCCGCAAGGGAGGAGAGCGGCGCCCCCGCCTCGAGCGAGGCGGCGCAGGCGGCTACGGCGTTGAGGATGTTGTGCCGCCCGGGCACACAGATCGAAAGGTCGGCCAGCTTTCTGCCGCTGGAGCAGAGGGAGAAGGCACAGTGCGCTCCATCCTTCCAGACAATGCCGGCAGGATAATAATCGTTCTGCGCCGAAAAACCGAAGGAAACCAGTTTTTTCGGCAGTCCCTCCACTGCTTTGCAGCTGTTCGGATCGTCGCCGTGATAAATCACCGTCCGGGAGGTGTTTTCCGCAAACCGCCGGAAGGAGCGGATCAGGTTCTCCATCGTTTTGAAGTAGTCGAGGTGGTCGTCGTCGATGTTCAGAATGACTGCAATATCAGGCGAGAGATGCAGAAAGGTGTCCACAAATTCGCAGGCCTCAACGGTCATGGTGTTCGAGGCCCCGGCACGTCCGCTTCCGCCGATGGCGTTGATTTTGCCGCCGATGACCGCTGAAGGATCGAGCCCGGCTCCCAAAAGAATCTGGGTGGCCATCGCCGTAGTGGTGGTTTTTCCATGGGTGCCCGCGATACAAACGCAGTTGGAATAGCGCCGCGAAAGCAGTCCGAGCATCTCGCTGCGCTCGACGGTCGGAATCCCGCGCCGGCGGGCCTCGGCGAGTTCGACGTTGTCGGCCATGATGGCGGCCGAATAGATGACCGCGTCGGCGTCCGCTAAGTTGGCGGGATCGTGGCCGATGGTCACACGGATTCCCATCGCGCGTTCCTGATCGATGGTGTCGCCCGGGTTGTTATCCGAACCGCTGATTTCATAGCCCTGTGCATGCAGGATCTGTACGATCGGGAACATCCCGGAACCGCCGATTCCAATGAAATGAAGCTTGCGGCAGGAATGGAGAAGATCTTCTGAAAATGTGGACATCATGGCCACCTCCGAGCATTTCTTTGAGGGAAAAGACAATACGTTGTCAAGTGTTGGCATGTTGCGGGCCGGCTAAACGCAGCCTGCGGATCATATCACCGGCAAGGGCCGTCGGACCGCGTCCGCAGGGCGGGACTCCGAGCGCATTCATGGCTACTCTGCGGACATTATATCACGAAATCCGGGGGATGAAAATAAAAAACGCAACAGAAGGAATACGAAGATTTTCGAAGGCTGAATAAAAATTTTCCGACTGGCGGATACTTTAGAGCGGGTGCAAAAATTTGCCATCATGACGTCAGGAGGAAAAGTATGAACATCACCAACATTAAAATCAGGAGAACCTATGAGGACAACCGGCTGCGCGCCCTTGTTTCGCTCACCCTTGAAGGGGATTTTGCAGTACACGATATCAAGGTGATCGAGGGATCGGAACGGCTTTTTGTCGCCATGCCCAGCCGTCGGGACGAGCAGGGCAGCTTTCGGGATATCTGCCATCCGATCACCGCGGAGGCAAGGCAGACGATGGAAGACAAAATTCTCGCCGCCTATCGGGAACATCTGGAGGAAGCGTCCCGCCGCCGACCTGAAGGGGAGGAACGCCGGAACGATTTAAGCGACGCCCCCATAGGATGAAGTAATTTTCATCCGATGGGGGTATCGCTATGAACCGATCACTGGACGGGACCGCCGTGCAGGATGCGCGTCAGCTCGTTCGAATCGCCCGAATTGAATGCGGCCAGCCGCTCGAACGCGCAGAGGCTTTGGTTTTTGGGCAGACGCCCTGCGCCGCTGCGCTCGCGGAGGAGCTGAAAGACATGGGAACGGCGCGGGTCACGCTTGCCGACGGGCTTCCCGCCCAAGGGGAGAGTTATGATCTGATTCTGCTGCTGCAGGGAATGGACCCGGAACGTCTGGGCGCGATTGCGCGTCCCGGCGCTTTGGTGATCGACGCCTGCAGAGAGAAGAATTCCGAATGGATTATCCATGATCCGTCGCTGCACTATCGCCGGATCCGGGTGATATCCACCGCGGGGTTTTAAACGGATTCCGTCTGCGGGCAACCGCCGAAACGGCGGAAAGAAGGTCCTCAATTTCGAGAAATTGAAAAAATTGATGCAGGTCATGCAAATAAGGACTGCATTTGCTTGATTTCTCGACCGGTTCTGCTATACTATGAGTGCAGGAATTTTAATAAGGAGGACCTTTTTATGCATAAGGACTTAATCGGACTCATTACCGGAATGATGCCCAAGCTTTCCAAAGGACAGAAGCAGATTGCCCGCTATATCGTGGAGCATTATGATAAGGCGGCCTTTATGACCGCCGCCCGTCTGGGGCAGGCCGTCGGGGCGAGCGAATCGACCGTCGTCCGTTTTGCCTCGGAGCTTGGCTACGAGGGCTATCCCCAGCTGCAGCGTTCTCTGCAGGAACTGATCCGCAACCGCCTGACCACTGTGCAGCGGATGGAGCTGACCGACGAGCAACTCGGCGGCGGGGACATCGTCGACCGTGTCCTGACAATGGATATCGACAAGATCCGCCGCACTCTTGAGGAGGTTTCCCGCGCGGATTTTTCCCGCATCGTCGATACTCTGCTCAACGCCCGGACCATCTACCTGATCGGGATCCGCTCCTCCGCTTCGCTGGCCAGCTTTATGGCCTTTTACTTCAATCATGTCTTTGACAACAATGTACGGCTGGTGACCTCCGCTTCCACTTCCGACGTGTTTGAGCAGCTGCTGCGCATTCAAGAGGGGGATGTGTTCTTTGCCATGAGCTTCCCGCGGTACAGCAAGCGTACCTTTACCGCGATGAAGTTTGCCAAGGAGCGGGGTGCCACCACCATTGCGCTGACCGATTCCTCCCTTGCGCCGATTGCCGAAATCGCCGACCTGCGGCTCTATGCCCGCAGCGAGATGGCGTCCTTTGTCGATTCGCTCGTTGCGCCGCTTTCGCTGATCAATGCCCTGATTGTAGCGATCGGCATCAAGCGCAAAGAGGAAACCAGCCGCGCTTATGCTGAACTCGAGCGGATCTGGGACCGCTATGAGGTCTATACCAAGGCTGACGACGGGGAGCATTGATGGGGTCCGGGTACGATTGCGATCTGATTGTGGTCGGCGCGGGCGCTGCCGGAACGATGGCTGCCGGGCAGGCGGCGCGGTGCGGCGCATCGGTGCTGCTGTTCGATAAGAACGCCCGGATTGGCCGTAAGCTGATGATCACCGGAAAGGGACGCTGCAATGTTACCAACAACTGCGGCCGCGACCGCTTTCTGGAGGCGGTACGCCGCAATCCACGCTTCCTTTACAGCGCCTTTGACGCCTTTCCTCCGCAGGAGGTTATGCGCTTTTTTGAGGAACAGGGGGTCCCTCTGAAAACCGAGCGGGGCGCGCGGGTTTTTCCCGTCTCGGACCGGGCGGTTGATATCGTCGACGCCCTGCGCCGTTTCGACGACGCGAATGGGGTCCGCTTCCGGCAGAACAGGGTTATGTCGCTGCTGACCCGGGAAGGCGTGGTGACGGGAGTTTCCACCGCCGACGGCGGACGATTTTCCGCCCGGGCGGTACTGCTTGCGACTGGAGGATTGAGCTATCCGCTTACCGGCTCCACCGGGGATGGATATCGTCTGGCCGAGTCGGCCGGACATACCGTGCTGCCTGCTGCCGCTTCCCTCACTGCTCTCATTACCGGAGAGTCGTGGTGCGGGGAACTGATGGGACTTTCGCTGAAAAATGTCACCCTGACGCTGAAGAAGGGGAAAAAGGTCCTCTTTTCCGAGCTGGGGGAGTTGATGTTCACCCATTTTGGAATTTCCGGCCCACTGGTGCTCTCCGCTTCGAGCTATATCGATGGGGATTGCAGCGATTATGCACTGTTCATCGATTTGAAGCCGGGGCTTGATCCGGGCCGTCTCGACGCGCGGCTGCTGCGGGACTGGGATGAAATGAAAAACCGGGCTTTTGTCAATTCTCTCGACCGGCTGCTGCCCCGTGCTTTGGCGCCGGTGGTGGTTTCTTTGTCGGGGATCGATGCAAAAACGCAGGTCAATGCAGTGACCCGTGAACAGCGTGCGTCGCTGACCGCTTTGCTCAAGGCGCTGCCGCTGACTGTCCGCTCGCTGCGTCCGGTAGAGGAAGCGGTCGTGACCCGGGGCGGAGTCAAAACCTCCGAGGTCAGTCCCAAAACGATGGAATCCAAGCTTGTAAAGGGATTATACTTTGCGGGAGAGCTGCTCGACCTTGATGCGGTTACGGGCGGCTTTAACCTCCAGATAGCCTTTTCAACCGGATATCTGGCCGGAATTTCGGCCGCCGGAGCGGTTCTGGAGATGCAAAACCAAGGAAATGAGGAACACAGAGGATGAACCGTCCCATTGCAATTGCCATTGACGGTCCGGCCGCCGCGGGAAAGAGTACCGTTGCCCGCCGGCTTGCCGCCGAACTCGGATTTTTATACGTCGATACCGGCGCGCTTTACCGCGCCGTCGGTTACTGTGCCCGTTTGCGGGGTGTCGATCCCGGGGATGCCGCCGGGGTGGAAAAGCTGCTGCCCGACATCCATATTGCTATAAAATATGTCGGTGGAGTCCAGCGTATTCTGCTCGGCGGAAAGGACGTCAGCGAAGAGATCCGCCTGCCTGAAATGTCGATGGCAGCCTCGAAGGTTTCGGCAATTCCGGCGGTTCGCGCCTTTCTGCTTGAGCTGCAGCGCGATTTTGCGCAAACCGAAAGCGTCGTGATGGATGGCCGGGATATCGGCACCGTCGTCCTGCCCGACGCTGCGGTGAAATTTTTTCTCACTGCTTCCCCTGAGGAACGCGCGAAGCGGCGGATGCTTGAATTTGCGCAGAAGGGGCGTGAGGTCGATTACAACGCCCTGCTTACCGAGATCCGGGAGCGGGATTACAATGACTCCCACCGCGCGATTGCGCCGCTTGTTCAGGCGCCGGATGCGGTTCGCATCGACAACACCGCGATGACGCTGGAAGAGACCGTCGCCGCAATGAAGCACAGGGTGGAGGGGAAGCTCTGATGCGCTGGTTCTATTTGCTTGCCCGTTCGGTTGTCTGGGCGTTTTTTTCACTGGCCTTTTCCATCCAATATGAAGGGCGGGAGAATATTCCACAGGGCCGGGGCGGATACATATTGGCGGGCAACCACACCTCCTATCTCGATCCGGTTGTTCTGGTTTTTCCGGTGCGGCCGTGGGTCCGCTTTCTCGCCAAGGGGGAACTGGAAAAAAGCTTCTGGGGAAAGCGGCTCTTTTCGGCGCTCGGCATTGTACCGATCGACCGGGGAAGCGGCGACCTTTCGGCCATTGAACGCTGCGCCGCGCTGACCCGCGAGGGCCATGTGCTCGGCATTTTTCCGGAAGGAACCCGTTATCCGCAGGAAGCGCCCGGAAAACCGAAATCGGGGATGGCCCTGATTGCGAAGATGACCGGAGCGGACGTTCTGCCTTGCGCTGTGCGGTATCAGCGTCCGCTCCGGTTCCGCAGCAGAATTCTGGTGCGCTACGGGCGGGTCATTCCGGCATCGGAGCTTGATCTCGGAGAGGATAACCCCCGCGCACTGCGCCGCTGCACCAAACAGGTCTGGAGCGAAATCTTAAAGCTGCTGGAGGTACCGGAAGATGCCGGCTGAATTGATTGTCGCGGAAACGGCGGGATTCTGCTTCGGAGTGCAGCGGGCTGCCGATCTTGTCTTTTCCTGCCTGGATGCCGGAGAGCCGGTCTGCACTCTCGGGCCGCTGATTCATAACCGGCAGTTTGTCGAAGAGCTTGCCGCGCGCGGAGTCGTTGTGGTGGGAAGTCCGTCGGAGGATGCCGACAAGAGGCGGATTGTGATCCGTTCCCATGGGGTGGCGCAGTCGGTCTACGACGAGATGGATGCGCTGGGCATTCCCTATACCGACGCGACCTGCCCCTTTGTGCGGAAGATTCACCGGATCGCGGCCTCGGTCCCGGAGGACGGGATGCTGGTCGTTGTGGGGGATGAAACCCATCCCGAAGTGCAGGGGATCGTGGGCCATTGCAGGGGAGAGGTACGGGTGGTTTCATCTCCAGAGGAGATTTCGGCGATTCCCAATGAATATTTTGCACGAAAAAGCAGCCTGTTTTTTGTGTGCCAGACGACCTTTCAAAAAAATGTCTGGGAAAAATGCGCGGGAATCGCAAAAAAAGTGTGTACAAACGCAAAAATCTTTGATACAATATGTAATGCTACATCCTTGCGTCAGCAGGAGGCGGCCAGACTGGCAGAGAAATCCGACGTGATGATCGTCATCGGCGGATCGCATAGCTCCAATACGGCCAAGCTTGCAGCGATTTGCCGTCCATTTTGCAGGACGGTGCAAATCGAGACTGCATCGCAGCTTGACCCGGCGGACTTTGTGGGTGCCCGGTCGATCGCAATCACGGCGGGCGCTTCAACGCCAGCCCGTATAATTAAGGAGGTACACGAAACCATGAGTGAGATTTTGGAAAATCAGAATCAGGAAGAGCTTAGCTTCGAAGAGATGCTCAATCAGTCTTTTAAAAGTACATACAACGGTGAGAAGGTTACCGGCGTTGTCACCAGCATTGCCCCTAACGAGATCGCTGTTGATATCGGCACAAAGCATGCCGGTTATGTGCCGCTCAGCGAACTGACTGACGACCCCGCTGCGAAACCCGAAGATATTGTGCATAAGGGGGACGAGCTTGAACTCCTGGTTGTTCGTGTCAACGATGTTGAAGGCACCGTGATGCTTTCCAAGAAGCGGCTTGATGCCCAGGCCGGGTTCGAGAAGGTCATGGGTGCAGCCGAGACCGAAGAGGTTCTTGACGGCGTTGTTACCGAGGTCATCAAGGGCGGTGTGCTCGCTCTGACCAACGGTGTGAAGGTGTTTATCCCTGCCTCGCAGGCCACCATGTCCCGCGGTGAGCCGCTGGAGGGCCTGCTTCGCAAGCAGGTTCAGTTCAAGATTCTCGAGGTCAACCGTCAGCGCCGCCGCGCCGTTGGCTCGATCCGCGCCGTGCTGCGCGATCAGCGTAAGGAGCTTGAAGAGAAGTTCTGGGCGGAGGTTGAAATCGGCAAGCATTACACCGGAACCGTCAAGTCACTGACCGACTACGGCGCTTTTGTCGATCTCGGCGGCGTCGATGGTATGGTGCATATTTCCGAACTCTCCTGGGGCAAGATCAAGCATCCTTCTCAGGTCGTCAAGGTCGGCGATGTGATCGATGTTTATGTCAAGGATATTGATCCTGAGAAGAAGAAGATCTCCCTTGGCTATAAGAAGGACGAGGATAATCCGTGGACCATCCTGCAGAACAACTACTCGGTTGGACAGGTTGTTCCGGTCAAGGTCGTCTCTCTGACCGCGTTCGGCGCTTTTGCCGAGCTGATTCCCGGCATCGATGGGCTGATCCACATCAGCCAGATCTCCCGCGAGCGGGTGGGCAAGCCCTCCGATGTTCTGTCGGTTGGCCAGCAGGTTGATGTCAAGATCACTGAATTGGACTTTGAACGCCGCAGAATCAGCCTTTCGATCAAGGCGCTGCTCGAAGAGCAACCCGAGGCGGAAGCAGAGGCCGAGGCTCCTGAAGCGGCTGAGTAATGATCGCCTGTGCACAATGAAAAGGGAGTCATCCATACGGATGACTCCCTTTTTTGCTGGCGCCGAATAGGGATGAAATAAACCATCAGTTGAACTGGTGGTCAAAAAAATACTTTAGTAAAAGGAAGAACCTCCTGTGATAAAATGAGTGCGGTCTGGCAACCACACAAAGAACACAGGAGGTTCATGTCATGAAAGACGTAAAAAGTTTATCATACAGTAAGTTCAGATGCAAATATCACATAGTATTTGCCCCAAAGTATCGTAGACAAGTGATTTACAGAAAAATCAAAGCAGATGTAGGAAAAATATTAAGAGAATTAAG
>FORK01000034.1 GCA_900113995.1 Ruminococcaceae bacterium D5
CAAAGCAACGTTTCCGATCCCCGGCCGGTTGACTGGCATCTGTATAAAGAGCGCCATCTGGTGGAGTGTTTTTTCCAGAAAATCAAGTGGTTTCGCAGAATTGCCACCAGATATTACAAGTCGGCTGCTTCCTTCCTGGCCTTTGTGTATCTTGCCTCTATCGCTATTTTGTTGCTTTAGCACAATCTCCGCCTTTTTTCAAACAAGGCCTAGTTAGAGTGAAATATCTTTTTCAGCTGGGGAACGGGCCGGCCATGGGTGACACAGCGGACGGGGCGCTGGCGGTAGACTTTGTAGCAACCGTTACAGGCTAGGCAGGGACTTTCCTCCAGTTGCCCCGCTTTCATCAGAGCGAGGAAGTCCGGCTGGCAGATCAGGGCGCGGGAGAAAGAGACGAAGGGGATACCGGCATCCAGAACGGCCTGTGCGTCCTTCCGGGAGAAAATTCCACCCACCAAGATCAAAGGCAACTGGATGCCTGTCCGGGCATCCAGCACTTCCTTAAGGAAGAAGGGCTTTTTGTTGCCAGCCCGGCCGTCGAAATCCACTCCGCTGACCTCCACGCCATCCACGCCCGCCTGCTGAAACAGGCCGAGCAAGCCATGGAAGTTACCGCTACCGTTGCAGTCTGCCTTGACCAACAGGGCGAAATCAGAACCACAGGCGGCACGGACTGAGGCGAGGATGCGGGCATGCAGGCGGAAACGATTTTCCAAACTGCCGCCGTAGTCGTCGGTGCGCAGATTCTGTTCGGGATTCAGAAAGCTGGACAGCAGGTAGCCGTGGGCACAGTGGACCTGAACGCCATCCATCCCCGCTTCCTTGCAACGCAGGGCAGCAAAGGTGAACTGATCCACCAGGATGTCCAGCTCCTCCGGCATGAAATCAGCGGGGGATTTTGGAGGAACGCCGTTGACGTTTGCGGGGGCCTTGGGGCCGGTGTGGCTAATCTGAGCCACGATGCAGCCACCCGCGGCATGGACCCCTTCGGCGGCCCGGTGCAGAAGGGAGAAGTCCGTATCCTTGTCAAGAACGGGTTGCCCCTCATCCGCCCGCTGGCTACGGTCCACAGCCAAGTGACCGGTAATGACCAGGCCCACCTCGTTGCGGGCCAGTTCGATCTGAGTCTCTGCCCAAGTGACGGTCAGGGCGCCATCCCTCTCGGAAAAATGCTCGTTGGTGGCGGAGCGGACGGTACGGTTGCGCAGGGTCATAGGACCAAGAACGGTCGGTTCCCATAGATCGTACATTGTATCATCTCCCTGTTTTTGTTTGTGCGGAGAAGAATCAGTAAAAGTTGTCGCGGGCGTAGCGCAGAAGATCCTCCCGGAAGTCGGGATGGGCGATGGCAGCCATGGCCCGGGCCCGCTCGCCCAGAGACAGGCCGGGCAGTCGAGCCACACCATATTCGGTGACCACGCACTCAATCATGGTGCGGGGAACGGAGACGGTGCTTCCGCCAGGGATGTAGGGGACGATATTGGATTTGCGCTTGCCCTCTTTATCCATCCGAGAGGAATTCAGGCAGATGAAACCCTTGCCGCCCCTGGAGCGGAAAGCACCCTCTAAAAAGTCCATCTGGCCGCCGATGCCGGACAACTGGCGGGTGCCTGCCGACTCGCCGTTCTCCTGACCCATCAAATCCAGTTGCACACCGCCGTTGATGCTGATGAAATTGGACAGCCGACTCATGCGCTCCGGGGAATGGACATAATCCAGATCAGCGGGTCGGAAGAGGTGGGACTCGGCATCCAGCCAATCGTATAGCTCTTGAGAACCCATGGCCAGGTTCCAAGTAGCGTAGCCGGCATCCACTTCCTTTCGGACGTTAGTCAGCTTGCCCGCCCGATACAACGCCATAAAGGCGTCGCTGATGGTGCCCGTCCAGCATCCAAGATCGGTGCGGTCGGACTCGGCCAGGATCTTGGCCACTGTGAAGGGTACTCCGCCCACGCCCAGACCCAGCACCGCCCCGTTGGGGATCTCAGAGGCCACATTCCGGGCGATCTGCAGATCGATGGGGGTGGGATCCTTGTAGGTGCGCACGGGCAAGGGCTCGTGGACGCCCTCCACGACGAAGTCCGCCTCCGACAGGTGGACCCGGTGGGAGCCGTCCACGCCCTGGAGACGGGGCAGATGCTCATTGATCTCAAAGACCACGGTGCGGGCATTTTCAAAGATGGTGCGCCAGGTGTAGTTAGAAATGCCCAGGCCGCAATAGCCTTCACCGTCGGGACAGGAGACGGGGACAAAGGCCACGTCCACCCGGATGTAGCTGCGGTAGAGGGCGGGCAGAGAGCGCAGGAGGGTGGGCAAAAATTTGACCAAGCCCCGGCTTTGCAGCTTGCGCTCATAGTCGCCGATGTGCCAACTGTAGTAGGAGAAGGACTCCTGCTCCGGGTCCTGCTCCACTACTTCGATGCGGGGACGGATGACCAGACCGCCGCGGATCTTCACATCGGTCAGCTCCCCCTTGCGGGCGGCCAGAGCCTTGTCCATCATGTCGGGGAATCCAGCGCCGAAACCGTAGTCCACCCAATCGCCAGATCGGACCGCCTTGGCAGCTTCCTCGGGGGTGACGAATTTGTGCATATTTCCAGTCAACACGAGTTATTCACCTCAGGAACAGTTTTGATAAGAAAACGATTCAGAATTCAATAAAAAGCAGCAATTTACAACAAGGTCCGGCTCAAGCATCCGGACCTTGTTGCACCAAGAAAGAAGAGGCATGGAAAGTCTTCCGTCCTATTAATCCGCCCAAATCTCCTCATCAGAGGGAATGTACATATCCTTGACCTTGTAGGAGATCCGGCTGACGTTCATCAGATGTGTGAACCACAGGTTCTCACTGATGGCGTTGTTGCCCCAGGTGCCGCAACCCAACGTTGTGGTGGGATTCAGTCCATTGTCCATTGCACCGCCCAAGGCTGTGCCGCCTACCTGATTGACGGCGTAGCGGGACACATCCACCACATTGGGGACTGCCTCGATGTGTTCGGTGGTGTTGGAGTGGATTACACAGCTGTGGCCCATGCCCTCAACGGCCAGGTTGGCCCGGGCGATCTCCATACACTCCTCCCAGGTATCATAGGTAAACAGAGCCAACATAGGGAACAACTTCTCCTTAGCCAGCACCTCATTCCGCCCATAGCCCTTGGTGCAGCTGACGATGACCTTCGTGTCTTCAGGTACGTTCTCCAGCCCGGCCAGATCCGCCATCTGCTGAATGGTAGTGCCGGTCCATACCTTATTGAAAATGCCGTCAGGGAAGGCGCTCTCACGCACCTTGTCTGCCTCTTCCTGAGTACTGATGTAGTAGGCGCCGTTGGCCTTCAGCGCAGCGATCATTTCCTCGACCTTGTCTTTGGGGCAGATCACATTCTGCTCGCAGGTGCACAGTACGCCGTTGTCGAAGGTGCGGCCGGTGATGACCATTTTGGCAACCTCATTGTAGTCCACGTCTCGGTCCACCAGGACTTGCACGTTGCCCTGACCAACGCCCAGAGCTGGCTTGCCGGAGGAATAGGCCACCTTCACCAGACCGGGGCCACCTGTGCATATGCACAGGTCAACCTCCTTCATTAGGCCGGCGGACAGCTCCATGGTGGGTTCCGCGATGATCTGGATCAGGTTCTTGGGCATGCCCAGCTTATCCAGCGCCTCATTCATCAGCTCAACGGTGCGCACTCCCACGCCCTTGGCACGGGGGTGGGGGCAGATAATGACTGCGTTGCCGCACTTTAGTGCGCACATGGAGTTATGCATGGGGTTGATGACAGGGTTGGTAGTGGCTGTGACACAACCAACGACGCCGATGGGCTTGGCGACCTTCATAATACCGTTGACCTCATCCCGCTCGATGATGCCCCGGCTCTTCAAATCCTTCATGCGCCACCATGTGCTTTTGGACTTGTTTTTGCACTTGGCGATCTTGCTATCGTACCGACCCATGCGGGTCTCTTCCACCGCCATGTGGGCCAGCTCTTCTGCGTTATCATAGACGGCCTTACCAATCGCCTTGACAGCTGCATCCACTTGCGCCTGGGGCATCTTCTCGTATTCCTTCTGGGCCACACGGGCGGCGGCTACTAGGGATTGCAGATATTCATGTGCTTCCATTATAAATACTTCCTCTCACGTTAATACAATAATTGAAGTCTAAAATTTATGTGATGATCAGACTTATTTGATTAAATCTTCTTTATGCATGTGTACTCACATTTTACAATGCTTTCCGATACAGCATCTCGACATCTTTGCTTGTGCTTTGTCGGGGATTACGAAGAATATTGCCACTCTTCATTGCGTCAGCTACCATCTCCGGCAGCTTATCCTCAGTAACACCGACAGCAGTGAGATTAGCCGGAATTCCAAGATCTTCGTTAAGCTTTTTGAGTGTAGCAACGAGCATATCCGAAGTAAAGCTGTCATCAGACTTCTTGCCAAGAGCAATATAGTCATAAATCTTACGATAGCGTCCATTGTCTGCAAGCGCATTGTACTCTACGATGGTGGGCATCAGAATGGCATTCGCTACCCCATGAGCCACTCCAAAGAATCCGCTGACAGGGTGGCTCATGGCATGAATATTACCCAACAAGGCAGAAGCAAACGCCACGCCGGCCAGATTGGATCCAATCATCATGTCGCAGGCAGCATCTTCGTTGTCGCGGGAGGCGACAAAGGCCCTGATGCTTCTGCCGATCATTTCCATAGCCTTCTCGGCCATGGCATCGGTGAAGGGGTTACCCATCTTTGACAGATATGCCTCCATCGCATGGATAAAGGCGTCCACACCGCAAGCCGCGGCAATACTGGCTGGCAAAGTCATGATCAAATCGGGATCCAACAAGGCATACTGAGGGATCAAATAGTGGCTGATGATTGACATTTTGAAGTTTGTTTCAGAGTCGGTGATAACAGAGGAAGCGGTGACCTCGCTTCCAGTCCCAGCGGTGGTGGGAATGGCAATCATGGGGACCACAGAACCGGAAACCTTTTCCAAACCAACATAATCAATGACGGTTCCGCCGTATGTAGCCAACAGGCCGGTTGCTTTCGCTACATCCATGGGACCACCGCCGCCTAGGGCAATGATACTTTCTGCATCGCTGGCCTTAAATGCTTTGACTGCCTCTGTAACATTATGTACTGTAGGGTTTGGCTGCAATTCCAAGAACTCGGTATATTGCAAATCAGCGTTCTGAATGATTTTGGCAGCACGATCTACCAGACCAACTTTTTTAAGTCCAGGATCCGAAATCAAAAAGACATTTTTGCAATTTGCTTTTCTAAGAATCTCGGGAAGTCTCTCAAAGGATCCCTTTCCAAAAATAACATCTTGCGGAATGGTGAAATGAAAATCTTTCATTATATGGGTCCTTTCCATATGTTCACACAACAGAGCCATACATGCTGTACAACAGCCCTATACATTAACAAATATTCGGCAGAGGCTAGTTCTTGGCCTGATAGTCACGAACCATGTTAACCCACTCCTCAATGCTTGCGTCCTTTTGATAGAAGTAATCATACACGGGAGCCATAGCATCACGCATCTGCTGTTTAAACGCCTCATCCGGAACAATAATAGTGGTATTTCCAGAAGCCTCAATATTGGCTTTCGCATCATTATCTGCGTCAATGGAGATGTCCCAGTTGTAGGCAGCGGCTTCCGCAATGCTAGAATCCAGAACCGCGCGCTGCTCGTCGGTCAAACTCTGATAGAAAGCCTCATTGATGATCCAGAAGTTAGGGCTAAACATGTGGTTGCTCTCCAGAATATACTTCTGAACCTCATAGAAGGAAGATGTGTAAATGGTGGGATAAGGGTTCTCCTGTCCGTCGGCAACCTTAGTCTCCAGAGCGTTAAATATTTCACTCATAGCCATGGGAACAGAAGTAACGCCCAGGCAGTCCATCATCTGGATGAAGTGAGGGATATTGGGAGTGCGCAGCTTCTGTCCCTTCAAATCATCCATGCTATACATGGGCTTATTGGAAGATGTCTGGCGGAAACCGTTAACAGTGATAGCCAGGCAACGCATGTTGCCGCCTTCAATCAAGCCATCGGTCAACGCTTCACCGATTTCACCTGTCAGAATCGCTTCCGCATCCTCCCAACCATTGAACAGGAATGGAGCTTCAGAAACAGCGATTCGAGGCAGGTACATCTGGATATTGGTACCGGCGCATCCCATCTCTACTGTTCCCTGAGAAACGGACTGGTCATAGACATCCTCGGAGCCAAGCTGGCTATTGGGATAAATTTCGATCTTCAGCGTACCGTTGGAACGTTCAGCCACCAACTCCTGAAGCTTGAGCATAGACAGGTGCTGGGGGTGGTCTTCTGCAAACCAGTGGGCAAACTTGATGGTCTTAGTTTCAGCAGCGGACGTACTTGCTCCGCTGCTCGCGGGAGCCGCCGCGCTACCGGAGGGAGTATTGCTGCTACAGGCAACCAAACTCAGGGAAAGAGCAAGAACGAGAACCGTAGTAGTGACTTTGAACCATTTTTTCATTTTTCTTCTCCTTTGCAACAAAATTAATGGAATCTCTAAATAATGACATTCCCGTGTGGTTTTTGCAGTTCAACGGGATTTTTAACGAGAAAATGGGTGCGTGAACTGCGCTCGCATTCCTATCTCGTGGGGCCCATTATAGAATGCTTTTGAATTTAAACCTCTGAGCACACTTAGTACAAGGTCAGCCTTTGCATTCCAAATCATTTAATTACAACCAACCATTAAGTGAGGAATGCCAAAGGAGCGGTAATTAACTGGGGGAAGAAACAGAACAGGAACAGAGTTGCGATTTCGATTAGACAAAACGGAAGAATGCCTTTCACACAACTCTTGAAATCGAGACCGGAAACACCGCACCCCAAGTAAATCACAATACCAACAGGCGGAGTGATCAGACCAATAGTAAGGTTGAGAACCATGATAACCGCAAAGAAAATGGGGTCAATGCCTGCCGCCTTTACCAAAGGAACCAAAATGGGACCAAAAATCAAAATGTTAGGTGTCAGATCCATGACCATACCCATAACAAACAGGAATAAGTTGATCAGCAACAGCAACAGCAGGGGATGTATTACCAAGGGGGCCAACAGTTTCACTACCATGGCAGGAATCTGTGCAATAGTAATCAGCCAACCAACACCAGTCGCAGCCGCCACAATAATCATCACGGTGCCAGTACTTACGGTTCCTGCAATACAAACATCGAACAGACCCTTTAGATCCAGCTCTTTATAAACAAAAACAGAAATGATCGCTGCATAGACGGTGGCAAAAGCTCCCGCTTCAGTAGGCGTAAACACACCCAGACGGATGCCGCCGACAATCAGGACGGGCATAAAGAGTGCAGGGAGAGATTCCTTCAGAATTTTAATGGATTCTGCTTTGGTGTATGTACGCCGATCCTGATAGTTATCTTTCTTGACATAATAGGCCCATCCCAACATCAGCACCAAGCCCAGAATGATGCCGGGTACAATTCCCGCCATGAAACATCTGGATACAGAAAGACCCGTGGCTGTGGCTAGAACAATCATGGGAATGCTGGGAGGAATAATAGGAGCAATAACTGAACCGGCGCAAACAATACCAGTCGAGCGATCCTTTCGGTATCCATTGCTAACCATAAGGGGAACAAGTATGCCACCCAAAGCAGCAGCGTCGGCAACGGCGCTGCCGGATAAACCAGCGAATAACATACTTGCGAGAATAGTAGCATAACCCAGACCGCCTCTAACCCGGCCAATGATCACATTGGCAAAATCGACAATCCGACGAGACAGTCCGCCTGCTCCCATAATTTCGCCAGCCAACATGAAGAAGGGGATGGCCATCAGTGCAAAGTTGTTTGTACCAGACACCATATTTTGTGCAACGATAATGGAATCAGGCATGCCAACTACCTGCATCAGCACGATTGCGCAACAAACCAAAACAAAGCAGATGGGAACACCCAAGGGTAACAGAACAGCCAAACTTCCCAAAAATGCCAATACTGCTATCATACGGCCCCCCCATTTCCTATCCGATATTCTTTAACATGATCAAGAATCAACATTAATGTCTTGGGCAGCATTGCAACACCCATAACGAACGGAGTAATTGTTATAATACCCATGGGGATGGGAAGCGCTGCACTATCCAAGTTTACAGTAGAGATAAAATATCGATAACCACCGAAAATCATAATGTACAGTGCATACAGTACAATAATCTCAGAGATAATCTGGACAATTAATTTAGATAAGCCATGCAGGCTTTTGACCAGAATATCTACGCCCACATGTTTATTCTGATAATATCCCAAAACAGCACCTAGTGCAGAAACCCATACAAATGCATAGCGGGACAACTCTTCTGTTGCGCTGATGCCACTATTAAATGCGTATCGCAAAACCGCATTTACAAAAATCATCAGGACCATACTGATCAGGACAACAGAAACCAAAACTTTAAAAACACCGTACAGAGAATCTTTGGCCTTTCCCATATCTGACATTCCTCCTTCTATGTTGAGATAATAATTCGCTAATTTTGTCGGAACACCCCCTCATTATATTCTTTTCATCGTTTAGTATTCGGTTAAGAGCGTCCCCTCCTCGTTAAACATAAATTCAATCGGTTCGCCCATAATTTTTACGTTCATATTTTCTTTAACATCAGGAATCATTGCCTCAGAGACATAAATTTTCTCCAGCTCCAATGTATTTTTGATTCGAACTATCCGCAAAGCGGATACATCCTCTACACCGCTTCCATAAATACACATTTTAATCGCTTCTGCATCACTGTTTGCAACTAGTGGAATTTTTCCAAAGTTAAATTCATGTGTTGTAATTACATTCGGATACATGGCAGACAAATCAATGGAATCGAATAGACGCTTGCTGATCACATCAAGTCCGCCGATTCCCAATGCGTTTCCGCCAGAAACAGGTGTCAAAGATAAGCAGGTGCGCTTTTTTGCTTTTATACCGCCGCTAGCTGTGGACACGCAGAATGTTCCGGCAATGTTGGGGTCTGATCCCTCTCCACTGATGTTTTTTCCCATTTCATCGATGATAAGTACATCACACTCCGGAAACAGGATGCTGGCCATTTTGGAGGTGGCTTCCTTTAGCAGTTTGGGTTCCTCTTCACCGATCTCTTCTGCCTTGAGCGCCACGAGCTTGTACGTTTCGTCATAGGCGTTTTCCAAAATTGCCAAGCCACAGAGAACGGGAGCTTTTTTCAGCATTACGTTTCCCATAGCAGGCAACATGGTCGGAAACTTTTCATAACCTGCGCTATGACAGGTACCTGCGCCCTTCTGCTTTCCAAGACCAATGGCCATCATCTTCATTAATCCGCTTTCATAGGCTCCGCGGAAAGAGGTATGGAGCTTCACCCGGCCACAGACAATAATTCCGTCCGCTTCAAAAGCGTTTTTATCGATGTGAACTGGATACCCCTCGCCCGTTGTGCCAAGAAGAACAGTCTCCATACTGGACAGAATAGGACAGCCCACACTTTCGGGGGTGATACCTAAATGCTCCAGCATATGAAGTTGTCCTTCTGACGTAGCACCGCCATGGCTGCCCATTGCCGGAACAAGGAAGGGTTCCGCCCCTTTTTCCCTGCAGAAAGAAACCAAGGATTTTAGAATCTCCACGATATTGCAGATTCCCCTGCTACCCGCAGTGATGCAAATCCGTTTACCAGCCCAGTGGACTTCATCAAACTTGGGCTGATTCAGCAACTCAAAAATCAAGGGCCTAATTTCCTTCTCAGAGACACTGTCACGCTCAAATGTCTGCTGAACTTGTACCATCTTGGGGATGACAACGTTTCCAATAATTTTCTCTACGTTCACCTTAACGCCTCCTTAACGTCGCGCTTAATTGTCTGAACATCAGATGATTTTGTCAGCAACAATCCGATCGACTCGAATGGTCTAACCATCAAGCCGTCGAGCCATTCACATCTTCTTTTTATTTTAGGTCCTTCAATAGAAGTTGTGGGTACGAAAAATGAATAAGTCCTTGGCACGCAAGGCTTTGAGGAGATTGCTGATGCTCTCACCAAATGGATGGCGGGGCGAAAAGATGCAGGATTCCAGCCTTTCTTGGACTGCGCTCGATGATTAAGCGGTATTTCTCCACCATCGTTGTGGCAACCATGCATAGGCTTTTCAACGCCCGTGCGGGATCTGCCAACAACAAGATTAAACTGACTATTCGTACAGCCTACGGATTCAGAAATATCGACAGTCTGATTTCTATGCTCGTGTCGTTCTGTTCAAGCGTCCAGCAAAGATTTCCCAACCACTAATCTTACTCACACATTCTACTGAAGGCTCTTCTTTTACCGATATTCCTTTGCGACTTTTACGGTGTGCTCTTGGGTAACATCAATATGCTCTACTACTGCGTTAATGCAATCATCGAGCTTTTTAGATTTGAGTGCTTTGATTATTCTCGTATGTGCGATATATGCATCTTTTAAAATCTCTTGATGGCAAAACAGGCGATAAAGCAAGTCCTTTCGCATTGTCTCAATCATGTTGTTGATTTGTTTGAGCATCGGATTCTGTGTATAGGAAATTAAAATGCTGTGAAAAAGCATATCTGCTTCAACATAATCATCAATAGGCCTATCTTCCCCTAAAGTGACTACCGTTTTCTCTAACAAAGATAACACGGTATCGTCCAGCTTATCATAAATGGAGATGATATTCCCCACCTCAACGACACGCCTAAGTTCGATGAAGTAAGATAGGTTTTCTTTATCGGGAAAGAATCCCATAAACTCAAAAAAATTTTGAGCCGTATTATCGACTACGTAGGTTCCGTCACCCTGACGTGCCTCAATCACTCCGTAAGCAGCTAATATTTTTAGTCCCTCCCGTAGGGAGGACCTGCCCACTCCAATTTGCTCAGCCAGTTCCGCTTCTTTGGGAAGGCGATCGCCTTCTCTTAACTCACCGCGCCGTATTTTATTTTTTATTGTCCCCACAACTTGAGCAGTGGCATTGATTCTTGCTACTGATGACATGACTATTAAAAACTCCTTCAATGATTGACTCATTGTCGCAAAAGGTCTGAACACCTGATTATTTCAACGAATATATTTTATATTTTTTGCTTCCTGATTTCCATTGACAAAACATAAGAAATATTTCCGAATTTTTGTTTCAATCTCCAAATTTGCAATACTGGCGGTAGCTCCAAGATCATCTCAGAAGGAAAGACTCTTCATACTGCTGCCATCGACTTAAGGGCACCTCTAAAAACTACCCTGATTTGATGTAAAAATCCTGAAACTCTATACCCTGTAAAACCTGTTTGGTATAATAGTTGCATCAAGAAGACAGGGGGCATACAGGATGCAACTGGGATTTTTTAACGAGGAACGCCGCTATGAAAAGCTCACACAATTGGGCGATTCATTCGAAAAGTTGAACGCCGTCATTGACCGGGAAATCTTCCGGCCTATCCTCGATGAAACATTGAAAAAAAGAGCCAAAGGGTCCTGGTGGAAGACCTTCCTATGATGTTGTCCTCCGGTTCAAGGTCGTTGTGCTTAAGCGCCTGTTTAACCTTTCCGATGATGCAGTCGAGTTCCAAATCAATGACCGGATGAGCTTCATGCGGTTCCTCGGTCTTGGTCTCGAGGATAAGGTTCCTGACGCAAAGACCATCTGGCTTTTTAAGGAAAATCTGACCAAGGCCAATGCGATTGAACCCCTGTTTCATGAGTTCAATCGCCAGCTCGAAGAAAAGGGCATCATTACCCACAAGGGGACCATCGTGGACGCTGCCTTCGTGGATGCTTCCCGCCAGAGAAACTCCCGCAAGGACAATCATGCCGTCAAGGATGGCGAAACCCCGGAAGAGTGGCTGGCGGACACCCCGAAAGCCAAACATAGACTGGCACAGAAGGATGTCGATGCCCGTTGGACTATCAAGAACAAGGAACTCCATTACGGTTACAAAGGCCACGCAAAGGTCGATGCCGAGAGCAAAATCATCACCGATTACGAGGTGACGCCTGCCTCTGTTCACGACAGCAATGTGTTCCTGGGCTTCACCATCGGTAGTGTCAAGCTTTGGACCTGTTGACAAAATAGCGTAGGAGGCCTCTATGTGGTACAATAAACATGAGGAGGGATGAGGTATGATGGGGCGACAAGATAGGCAAATGGCAATAGTTTTTATGGATATGGAATCCCTGATCCCAGAGAACCATTTATTGCGAAAAATTGACCGGATCATATCCTTCGAGTTCATATACGACTTGCTTGCACCATATTATCCCTCTATCGGGCGTCCATCTGTGGATCCCGTCTGTATGTTCAAGATACTTCTGGTGGGCTATCTATATGGCATCAAATCAGAACGCCGGCTGGAGGAGGAAGTGAGGCTCAATCTCGCTTACCGTTGGTTCTGCGGTTTTGAG
>FORK01000004.1 GCA_900113995.1 Ruminococcaceae bacterium D5
CATATCCGCGTCCGCAGACAGTGTGTGGAATACCGCTTCCAGTGTGCCGTCATCCCGCCATTTGGCGAATCGGGCGTATATAGACTGCCAAGGGCCATAGGTCTCCGTCAGCTCACGCCATTGAGCGCCACTCCGGACGATCCAGAGCATTCCGTTGAGCATGATCCGGTTATCATTCCGTGGACGATCCCGCTTTCCTGTTCCTTCCGGTGGCAGCAGCGGCTTGATTCGTTCTTATTGTTCTTTTGTTAATTCATATCGTTTCATGCTCATAGCTTCGCATCACTTGGTTTCTTGTGCAACTTTTATTTTTCAAACAAGGCCTAGTAATAAATTGTTATGAATACTTCCTTATCACTGCAAAACTAAGGACTCCGGCGGTTTTCCGACCCTGCGCAATATCCGTTCTGCGGTGTCTGGGCTCTGCCTTGAGCCGGGCAGCATCCTCACCGGGTATCAATACTCCCGAAGAATCGACGGAGACACTTCCTTGAGCAACTTCATGGCACTCAGAACGGAGTCAGCGTCCTTGCCGGGAATCTGGAGGGCAATGTAGTTTTCCGTTTTCTTCTCCAACAGGGAGAGGACAACGGCCTCCTTACCGGTCTTCTTGCCCACCACAGTGTCGCCCCTTCCCAATGGCCTTCCTCGATGCGCAGAGCCGCAATCTCAGGCCGCTGGGCGATGTCCTTGCCGTAGTCTTTCTTGTGTTCATGGGGCTTAGAATCCTTGTGCCGCTTGCGTTTCAATGCCTCCGGCAGCTCCGTCACAGAAATGTCGTACTTTTTCTCCGCCCAGTGGACGTAAGTCCGCTTATCGGCCATCTTCCTGGAGATGGTCTGCATCTCCTTGGCCCAGCCGGAGTTGATCTCGATCTGACGGGACTTGGTGTCCAGCACCGCATCGCAGCAGAAGAACTTTTTGCCCATCTTCTCTTCCATCAGCATGCCCTGCTGATCGAACTTGTGGAGCATCTCGCTGTTGGTGGACACGGGCACGAAGTCCTGCCGGTGCATCACCTGAGGCACGTGGTAGGCGGAGATGCTCCGCCAGTGGGAGATACCGGCGGCGCAGTGCTTGTAGCCGCCGGAGTAGCCGCCGTAGGGGTTGCCTTGGGTGTGGCCGATGAGGATGGCGATGTCGGCGTCAAAGACGTACTTGTTCATAATCACGTAATTCCGGGCGGTGTAGCCCAGGTCCACCAGGTAGTCGTAGGCCTCGCTGTCGTGGCTGGTGATCTGGCCGGAGGGATAGAACTCGTTGAACAGCTTCTCCCCCAGGATGGTGCGCATCTCCGGCACGGTAGCGCGGGGGTGCAGGCCGTTGGAGAAGAGCAGCAAGATGTCCTTCTTCTCCACGCCGGCGGCGTACAGCTCATCCAGGCAGGCCCGGATGGCCACCTTCCGGTGGGAGGTAGGCTGGTTGCCGCCCTTGACGATGTCGGGGATGACGAACACCACCGTCTTGCCGGGGGGCGGCCAGCTCCTTCAGGGGCTCTATTCCGATGGAGTTGCGGATGGACTCCAGGGTGGCGTTGTACAGGCTGTTCCAGTCCTAGGGCAGGCAAGGGGGATCCGCCACGGTCTCGCCGGGGATAAAGATATCGGTGCTGTCGGACAGCTCAGTGATCATCAGTCCTTGGCCGTACTCAAAATCCAGTTTCATAACACACCTCCGTCAACAGGCTTACAAAATACGGCCTGGTTTTGTATCCAGTGCCTGTCCATCCCTTACCACAAACTGCCCGTTGACAAAGACATGCCGCATACCGACAGACAGCTGACAGGGAGCTTCATAGCTGGCTAGAGCCTTTATATCCTCTAACCGGAACAGGCACAGGTCTGCATAGTATCCCGGTTGAATCTTTCCGCGCTGAATAAAGCCAAAACGTTCCGCCGGCATGGCTGTCATTTTATGAACCAAGGATTCAATTGGTATCTGTCCGCTCTTCCCATAATTGGCCAGCAAATGGGCAAACGCGCCATAATAGCGTGGATGGGGGCGCGTCCTCAGGGGTGCTTTTACAGGATCCATCACCATACTGTCGGAACCAAACATGCTCCATGGATGAGTGGCGACGAGATCTACATCATGCTGGTCACATTGGAACATCACCATCTCAACGATCCCGTCATTTTCCAGTATCAGCCGAACAGCCGCCTCATAAGGCGTAACGCCCCAACTTACTGCCGATTCAGCTATGGTTTTTCCCACAGAATTGCCGCTTTTTGTGCTGATGATCAGCAGATTTTCCCCGTTTTGTTCCCCAATAAAAGTGCTCCAGCCAGGATAGCCGTATTCCATATCCCGCAGAATCTGAGGAAGGAGCGTGCTGTCGCTCAACCGCTCCAGCAGTCGGGCAATCCCGCCTTCGTGGTATTTGGGCGGGAATACCAAGCCCAGGTAGGAGCATCCTGCCGTATAGGGGTAGGCATCAAACGTGACATCCGCACCGGAACGGTTTGCCTCTTCGATCAGTGCCAGGATTTCGTCCATGCGTCCCACATTGACCTTACCAGCGCACTTCAGATGTGAGATCTCGGTCCGAACGTCTGTTTTCAGCGCAATGGAAAGGACTTCTTTGATCGCCTGGAAGAGCGTAAGCCGTTCTCCCCGAACGTGAAAGGCGAAGATCCCATTGTGCCGCTTGACAACGCGAGCGGCTTCGATTAATTCTTCCGTATCAGCGTAGAAATCAGGGGCATAACCCAGTCCTACGGACAGTCCACAGACACCGTCCCGAAGTGCCTCATCTAAAATCGCTTCGACTCGGGCCTGTTCTTCTGTGGTTGGTCTGCGGTCATCATAATCCATTACGAAAGCACGAATACTGCCGTAGCCAATCAAAATGCGCAGATTTTCATTGACGCCTTGTTGTTTCAACAGCGCCTTGTACTGCGGCCAGGTATGCCACTTCCACTCTACCAGCGGCGTGTCGATCAGAGAGAGCGAGTTCCGCCTTTTTTGAATGAATTGGAGATCATCCCGCAAAGGGAAAGGGGAGTATCCGCAGTTCCCGGTTACTTCGCTGGTTACACCCTGCAAGATGTGACCGGATGGGTTCCCACAGTATAAAAAAGAAATGTCCGAATGCGTATGTACGTCAATAAAGCCGGGCGTGCAAAACATTCCGCGTCCGTCAATGATCTCCATATCTGACGTAGGTGCTATGGAACCCAGACATTGAATGCAGTCGTCTTTCAGCAGGATATCAGAGAGAACAGGAGAAGAGCCGGTTCCGTCTATGACCATGGCATTTTGAATACAGATGGGTCGATCCATTTAATAGCTCATCCCCCTTGCGTCGACGGTCATGCTCCGCACATAGTTCTCGCCCGAAAACAGAAACACGCGGTCTACGAGATTTGAAACGACGCAGCTGTGATAGGGGAGGACGTCTACCTCGTCCCCTACATGCAGCTGGTACTTGAGCGGATCATATCGGACGTATCCGTGTTCCTCGTTCAGCTTGTAGATCACAGCGCCAGGGAATTGCCTGATTTTTCCGAAACCCGTCTCATTATGATCAGAGGACAAGATTTTTGAGCCGCAGTCCAGCGTCGCCAGGCCGTCCTCCGGAGTGCTGATTACCGTGGCGCGGACAGAAAGCGCACAGTTTTCTTCCTCCACTGCACCCAGCTGGGCATAGTGAATATCACCGAACACATAATTGCCCGCCCTAGATTCCGTCAATGTATGCATCACATCTGCCCGCCGGCTCAAAACAGTGGAGCCGCCGCTGACCACTGCCACAGGGATTCCGGCCCGTTCCAGTGCCTGTTTGCAGCGCAGCAGAAGGGCGTCTTCCTGCTGAGACATGGCACAAAGGCCGTGATCGGCGTCTGCGTTTGGGTTCAGACCGCTGTATGCAAAAAGGCCCTGAACCTGGATACCCGGAAGCGTACGGAGGTAGGCTGTAAATTCCACCAGATTATGTTCGGCAACGCCGCCCCGTTTGATGTGGGTCAAGATCTCCACCAGCACAGGCACTGGGCGTCCCAGCTCCAGTCCCGTTTCGTTGAGCTGCTGTGCAGACGTGATGTTATCACATGTGACCGTAATCCTCGCCCGCTCCATTAAATGTTTCAGACGGAGCATCTTGTCTTTTCCCACCAAGCTATAAGCAATGAGGATATCCTGAATCCCGGCGGCGCTCATCACCTCCGCCTCTCCAAGCTTGGAACAGGTAATACCAACTGCGCCTGCGGCCAGCTGCATCTTTGCGATTTCTACAGACCTGTGGGTCTTGATATGAGGCCGCAGAACTTGTCCGTTTTCACGTACCCATTGCTGCATACGGGCAATATTGCCCTCCAGCTTGTGCTGGTCTATTCTCACATATGGTGTTGATAACATGTATGGGCTCCTCCCCTCAAAGAGAATCTACTTCCACGACCAGTTCAAGTTCCGCCGTAATATTGTTGGGCAGAACAGAAATGCCCAATGCAGTGCGGCTGTGCTGGCCGATTTCCGGGCCAAACACTTGATGCAGCAGGTCGGAAGCGCCATTGATAACTGCAGGCTGGGCGTAAAAGCCCTCAGCACTGTTCACATAGCCGCGCAAATTGACGATGCGCGTGACCCGGTCCAGTGTCCCCAAATAGCTCCGCAGCTGACTCAGCAGATTCAGGGCGCAGATTCTGGCCGCTTGATATCCTTCTTCGGGGGTTCGCTCGCGTCCAACCGCACCCACGTACAGACGCTCGCCGTTAAAAATGGTACCTTGCCCGCTTACAAAAACCAGGTTTCCCGACTGGATGCAGGGAACATAGGTTGCGACTGGCTTGGGTGCAGCGGGAAGCTCCAGTCCAAGTGTTTTCAGATTTGCCTCGGCCGTTCGTATCATAGCTTAAAACCTCGCAGACTTGTGACATGCCGGCATGGTTGCGCCGACTTACTTTAAGTTTTCGCTGATGGCCTTTGCGCTGCGCACAGATTCCGCAATAAAGAGGTCCATTTTCTCACGGGTCATGCGGTACTTAGGCGTAGCTACGCCAATCGTGCACGCCGCTTTCCCGTCAGGAAAGAACACTGGTGCAGCCACGCAAACCACATCCGGATTATGCTCGCTGTTATCCAATGCATATCCCTGCTTTCTGATCTGCGCCAACTCATCGGCCATCTTTTTCCGGTCTGTAATGGTGGTTTCGGTTAGTCTTACCAATTCCGTTTGGGTGTAATAGTTGTCCAGCCATGCCTGGCTTTGATACGCCATAAGTGCCTTTCCGCCGCTGGTACAATACATAGGCACGTGCTTGCCCACAACAGATTGCAGACCGATCTGATTTTGCGCCTCCCGCTTATCCAGATAAACAGCGTCGCAGTTTTCCTGTACAATCAAATGCACAGTCTCTTTTGTCAGATTATTTAAGCGATTCATCTCCAGCTCGGAGACTTTCAGCAAATAGTTGTCGTCGGTGATTACCTCAAACAGGGAGCGCAGCATAACGCCGTACTGATATTTTGTCCCAACCTTTACGGCCAAACCACAGCTGACAAATTCATGCAGGATCCTGTGGATCGTGCTGTTGGACAAATTAGTCAACTGTGCAATGTCGTTGATGCCGCACTCCTTTTTAAAGAACGCCAGTGCGCTGAGAATCTGGACGGATTTCAGCGTCGAATAGTTCATGAGTCGTTTTTGAAACATTTCCTGCTGTTCAAAAGTCATATTTGCACCCCCACTACGTCATACGTTTTGAACTCTGCCGTGAGACCAGCACATTCCAAGCGGAGACAATTGTTTTGCGATGGATGCGCCGTTGCCTGTGCCATGTCGTGAATATAAGGTCTTCTTTCTTGTTATCTATTTTACTATAATTTTGGAAGAAAGCCATATCGATTCTGCATAGTGGGCTGTAAAACGGCAAAATATTGGTTTCTTCTAAAATGTGTGGCGGATGCAGTTATGCCGAACTGGTTCTGCCCCCGCGGCGTGGCAGAAGCAGAACCAACCGGCAGAGCTTCTGAAAGCGGCGCAAACCTGTTCAGTCGTCCGCGACCCATTCCTTGGAGAGCTTTCCTTTCGTAAACAGAGGCTTGAGCACAGGAAGCAGGATGCTTGCCGCAGCAACAAGCAGGAAAATGAGGGACACAGGACGGGTAAAGAACATGGCGAAGCCTTCACTGGAGTAGGTCATTCCCTTGCGGAGGTATTCCTCGATTTTTTCGCCCAGGATAAAGGCCAGCACCAGAGGCGTCATGGGAACGCCGGACATATCCATCAGCAGAGCCAGCACGGCAATAAACAGCATGACCACCATGTTGAAGCCCATATTGGTAGAGGTAAAGGATCCGATAAAGCACATGACCAGGATAATGGTATAGAGATAATGATAGGGGATCCGCAAAATATAGGGGAACCAGCGCTTGACGACCAACTCGATAATCAGAACCAGAACGGCACCTACCAGCATAAAACCAAAGATCATATAGCTGGTGACAGGATGCTGCTGAATCATCAGCGGACCGGCGGTAAGGCCGTGAATGGTGAGTGCGGCCAGCAGCAGAGCGGTGGCGCTGTCTCCGGGGATGCCGAGGGCGATCATCGGGATCAGTGCGCCGCCGGTAGCCGCATTATTGGACACCTCAGAGGCCAAAATGCCCTCAGCACAGCCCGTGCCGAACTTTTCGGGGTGCTTGCTGGTGGATTTTGCAAAGGAGTAGGACACCATATTGGACAGTGCGGAGCCCATGCCCGGCAGAAAGCCGATCCACAGACCAATCATCAAAGACGAGAAAATTGTCTTGATGTTGGAGGTGAAATCCTTCAGTCTGACGCCAATGCCTTTGATATTGCGGCTGTCAAAGGCCTGCAGTTTTGGATTCCCTTTCGCGTAGCTCTTGGCGATTTGGGACAAGGCGTAAGCGCCCAGCATCAGCGCGGTCATGTCAATACCGCCGGTGAGCGCCTTATTGCCAAATGTAAATCTGGCGCAGCCTGTAATGGGATCCAGGCCCACACAGCTCAATAAAAGACCAATAGCAGCAGCCATAATGCCCTTGGCCATTCTGCCCTTGGAGAGGGCAACCACCAGCGAGATTGCGCAGATGCAGAGGCTAAAATACTCCCATGGCCCCAGCATCAGCGCCAGGTCCGCAATTATGGTACACAGCGCGGAGGCAATCAGAACCGCCAGCACCTCCCCAATAAAGGAGCCGATGATGCCCAGGCCCAGTGCCCGCGATGTTTCACCCTTTTGACTCATGGGATGTCCGTCATAACATGTGGCAATGGCAGACGGCGTGCCCGGAATACCCAGCAGGACCGCGGAAATAAATCCGCCGGATACACCGCCTACATACATACCGCAGAGCATACTAAAGGAAGCGTTTTGAGAGAGTCCAAATGTAATGGGCAGCAGCAATGAGATGCCCAGACTGCCGTTCAACCCGGGAACGGCGCCGAAAATAATTCCCGCCACCACACAAATAAACAGCAGTACGAGATTCATTGGTTCAAGGCACACGCCCAAAGCCGCAATATAATCTGCCATGTTCTATACTCCGCCTTTCTGGAAAAGACACCAACCCAGCCGTGCCGTACCATATTTTTGCAGCATTCTTCTGTTAAAATAATTTTCCTTGGGGAAGAAGGATGGAAAAGCCCTTTGTAAACATAAAATAGAGCCCCACGGTTAAACCAGCCACCATAAGAAGTGCTACAATGGGGTTTACCTTCTCGTCTTCCTTTAGTAAATAGATAAAAACGGCGACTGCAATGGGCGTACTGATTAAAAAGCCCAGATAAATTAAGCCCAGGGTATAGAGCACCATGCAGCCCAGCATGATCAGCAGTTTGAGCCAGCCGGCCTTGTCCAAAAACGAGGTGCTGTCGCTTTTGCTGAACAAAATGATAAGCGAGCAGATACAGAGCACCGCCTCGCCGAGGTAAGGGATCAGGCGGGCACCGGGGTCGCCATTACTGGCTAGGTCGCGGATCGTTCCGGTGTTAAAAAAGAGCACGACTACCGCAAGCAGGCACAGCAGGGAAAATAATTTGTCATATTTGAGTTTCATATCTCAACACCATTATCTTGTATTGTTGCGTAGTCCGCACCTAAACCCGGTGCGGACTACGCTTCTTTTATCTCAGCATAGGATGGCCGGAGAGGAAAACCGGTTCTATCCTATTTGATTACTCGACCATGGAGATACCGATTGCCTTTCCGGTAGACATAATGCTATCATATTCCTTTTGGAAGATCTCCTGGCTCTCTTCCAAATCGTACCACTCTGCCCGCGCGCCTTGGAGGGCCAGCTTCTCCTGAACAGTTTCGTCCGCCATAACCGCTTCTAGGCTTTTGTTGATGGCCTCTAGGACATCCCCGGGGGTGTCAGCAGGAGCCCACATATAAAGACGCATATCCCAGCCGATCTCATATCCCTGCTCATGGAGGGTGCTCCAGTGCTCGGGCCATTCAGGAAGGCTCTCGCCGGTGGAGCTGAGCACGCCGATCACTTTTACCTTACCGACTTCCTCGTACGACTTGGCGTTTGCCACATCTACTTGGCCGCAGTCAATAAACCCACCTGAAATATTTGTCAGTTTGTCCGTCGTGTTGGCTGCAACGACCATATTCAACTCAACGCCGCACTCCTTCATTACCTGCCCCCAGAGGAACTGAGCGGGTCCACCGGTAGCAATGGCTACAGAAACCTCACCGGGATGCTCTTTGGCATAGGCGATAAATTCATCGAAGTTGTTGAAGGGAGCGTCGGCGGGCACAATAAGGGCATTTTCGCCCATATACTGCAGCGCCGCCACCAGGGCCAGATCAGACTTCGGATCCACGTCGGTCACGCCTGTGACATACTGACAAATGGCGGTATTCTGGTGGCACACCAAGGTATACCCATCGGGGTCGGCAACGGCGCAGTTCGTCATCGCAACCGGGGTCGCATCGTAGTTTGTGACCACCACGCTTTGGCCGATCTGCTGCGACCAGGTATCTGTGAATGCGCGGATGGTGTTGTCCGTACCGCCTCCGGCGGAAGACGGGCAGATCACGTTGATTGTCTGCGTGGGCCATTGCACTCCAGCGGACGGGTCGGGGAATGAGCCGCTCTGGTGCGGGTTGCCGCAGGCACTCAGACCGATTGCCATGGAAAGAGCGAGGGCAAGAGTAGTCAGCTTTTTCATGTTTTTTCTCCTTCTTTTTCCTTACTTGTTTTTATCGGGGACAGCATTGCTGCCGCCAATTACGGAAGAATGTTGAAGCATGTACTGAACGGAGTGGAAGGCATCCCTCAGGATTTCTTTCTCGGACTCTTTCAAGTTCCGCATCGGGAAATGCGCTTCTCCCATGGGCGCATTCCGCAGTTCCAGAAGATATTTATGGCTCATTACTGGTATCGTAGCGCGGCAGGCCTGACGCAGGCGGATCAGCGCCTTCTGGTAGAGCTGAGCAGTCTCCAAATCCCCGCTTTGATAGCAGTTATGGATTCCTACACACAGTTCGGGATATACGTTGGCCAATGCAACGATAGCCCCCCTGCATCCCAGTTGCAAAGATGCTAGGACCTCTGCGTCATTCCCTGTAATGACCTCAAATCCTTCGGGCGCCGCGAAATAAAATTCCTGCAGATTGGTAAAGTTCATGCTGCTGTCCTTAATGCCCTTCAGATTGGGACAGTCTTTAATCAGCTGCGGCAGAAGGCCGGTCACAATGGGGTTACCAGTCGTATTCGGCATATTATAAATAAACAGTGTCAGGCCCTTGGTCATCTCAGATACTTGCGCAAAATACTCTACCAAGGCCGAGTTATCATATTTGTGATAGATCGGGGCGGTAACAGAAACACAGGAAATACCCATCTCACCAACGAAATCAATGTGGCGCTGCATCTCATCCCGATTCATGGATGTAATATTATACAGCACGTTCAAACGATTGGTGCTGCGGCACGCCAAGGTCAGCTGATGCATCCGTTCTTCAGCAGAAAAATTGACGAATTCCCCTGTGGTGCCGCCAATAAAAATACCGGATACGTCAGCCCGCTCCAAAAAACCTATGTGCTCACAGAAGCGCTTTTCATCCAGCCTGCCGTCATGGGCACACGGCGTCAGAATGGGCACTGTGATACCGGTAAAATACGTTTTCATCTGTGCTCGTCCCTTCTTATTTAACAAGTCTTTATATTCTATATATAAAATATATATTTTATATGTAATATTATCATGGCCGTATGTGAAAATCAATGATCAAAATTCTCAAAAACAAATGCACATTTATGTACATTTGCCATAAATATAAAATTTAGATTCCGTATTTGGAATATATGAAAGGCAAAACCTATGTAAAAGGAATATCAAAGTTCTTACGCTGGGTATTTCCGTGGCATAAGTCAATTTCTTTCTGCAGATCCTTCAAAAAGCTATTTCTACCAGTGCGTATACCGCCTCACTAGGGCTTGTTTGAAAAATAAAAGTTGCACAAGAAACCAAGTTATGCGAAGCTATGAGCATGAAACGATATGAATTAACAAAGGTTGATTGCATAATGGGGCCGTGTATAATAAAGTTCGCAATTTCACGAAAGTATAGAAAAGCCATTAGGACTCCGACAAAATGAATGGGGTCAAGACATTCAAAGAAGGAGTGATCGCCCAATGGCTCAAGGAAAAAATATCACGGGTCTGACAGATTTGCTACTCAAATGTATGAGCGGGCCAGATTCTAGAAAACAGTAGTGAGGGAATGTAGAAAAATCAGGCTTGTCCCTGCTCAAAGAGGGTATCGACAATGTGCTGCTTCATATAAAAAATATCAATAAGAGGGCCACCAAAGTCTTCTAACCGAAATCAGCAATCTTCTAACGAATCTTCTAACCGAGCAACAAAATTTTCCCAGACACGGAATTTTTTAGATTTTAAGTTTTGGCTTTACGTTCAGAAAAATGGCTTTGTAATCAGGTTCTTGAATTTTCAAGTGGCTCAAAGGTTTGCAAAACAATCATATGAAGTGGTATAAAGGGTTAAGTTTCACCTTGGGGTGGTAGAGGCCGCTGGTTTGAATCCAGTCACTCAGACCAAGCCGGAGCAAAGCGGACTTTGCTCCGGCTTCTTTTTTTGCCTGCGGCAGAAAAGAAGCCATCCGCCCGCCCCCTTGCTTCTCCTTTTCCGCAAAAGGGCACGCCCGGCTCGCCTGTTCGGTTGTAAACGCCCTCACAACGGTTCGCTGTCGTTACCACTTTTTTACGGGTGCGGAGGCAATCTAAACTGGCTGGCCACGCCAGGGAGACTCTTGAAAACGGTTTTTTGATGCCATTTTTGAGAGTCTTTCTTTTTGTCAAATCTCATCTTCCAACCATATTTCTGCCGTTTTCTAACATAAGGTTTTTCTAACAACACCGGATTTTTTAGAGTTGGAAGCTTCCACTTAACCTTTTCTCCCATGATTTTTTGCGATTTTTGCTGATGTGAACATAAATATCCCCGGTTGTCTCAATTTTTGTATGCCGCAACCACTCTTGGACCATTCTGGGATGGGCAAAGCCAAGAAAAAAGAGGTACACCGGCCTCAGTAAGCTGGAGAAACGCAGGAATCAAGAAAGTGATTGGAATCGTGGAAGAAATTGTAAAATTTTATATATATAATTTAAATTTGTTGAAAATATAAGTATAATATTTATAAATCAATCTATTTTCTTACACACAATAATAATAAGGAAGAAGTATGATTCCAATGAGAAGGTAAAAATGAAAGTAATAGCGAATAATTATTTGAAGGAGGTATAAACGTGAAATCCACAAAAAGGTTGGTTTACTCTTTGCGTTGTTATTTGCATGTATTCCGTTATCTGTTTATGGTGCCAGTGATCGTCCGTTCGAAGCCGCCGCCGATCTGGTGACGAATTCCATCAAAACGCCGTCGTATGGCTGGAGCGCTGGGAGTTCTTATTATTTGGGCGACAGCATTCCGGTGTACACACCAGAGCAAGGCGAACTGGTACTTCATGATGACACAGCATTTTTCCCAGTCTATCAAGGCTCAAAAATTGCCGGCATCCTGACTGAGATCAATAGTGGTCAAAGAAATGTATCATATAATTTTTCCAAGTCGTTTGCGGAGGAATTAGATTCAGTCACTCAAAGCGGGACGAAAGACTTTATCCTTGTACTGAACGCAAGACAGGTGTTTGCTTATTGTGATTCGACCGCTACTGAGTTGGTTTGCTATGATATTCCGCTTAACACAGGCGAAAACGATATCAATGCATCGTTTGTGGTTACGGCAGCTTCTCGGCTTCCGTCCATTTCTGCAAATAAGTCGTGTGCTTCTAACAAAAAACAGCTCCCAATTTCAAATGCGGCCACAAGAGATCCTGATACAATGTTCAGTGTGCTGAATGTTGACGAATGGACGCAAAAAAAGGGCTCTAACCGCTGCTGGGCCGCAACGGTTTGGTGTATCGGTGAATATATGTATAAAGGCAGCGGTTATTTATATGATGATCCAGAAGCATTGGCAAAAGATATTGGTATTGGCTGGGGCGTTGGCCAAGATCTACCGCAAGTTATCACCCATCTTCAAAGCAAATATCACCTTGCATACACCAGATATCCTGGGAATGGTCTCCTGCCACTGTCGACCTTTGAACAGGAGATTGATGAGTTCCAGCCTTTAGCGCTGTGTTGGTGGCAAAATAATGATCCCGCTCTTTTGGCGCACATGGTGACGGGTTGTGGATATTGCAAAAACAGCAGTGGCGTAATAGATGAAATCGGGGTAATGGATTCGATCGCAGGAGAGGTAATTTGGGTATTGCGGGGTTCTGACGGCATGTTCACAGAACAGATGGGAACTCACACATATACTTGGAGAAATGCTGCAACGAAAGACTGAGGGTGATTAGTATGCGATCAGCTGGATGTATCCGATGTGAAATTCTGATTTCCCTTTTGGCTATGCTGGTACGTGTTTCCAGTCTGCTTCCGAGTAGTGCAAGTCTGCCGGAACCCATGGAACAGGAATCAGAACAGCCTCTTGTTTTGCCGGTTGCTCATGTTTCACAAAAATACGCCGCTTCGGCCCAAAAGATTCTGGATTCCTTCTATTGCGTTAAAGATGTCCCCGGGTATCTGTTTGAAAAAGACTACGGTGGACGTCAGATTGGGTCAGGGCGCTTTCTTAAAGAAGACGCGAGTTTTTCCCTTTATCGGGACTATTGCTATGAAACTTATAGTATCGACCAATATTTTCTGGGTGCCCGGGATGCGGGCAAGATGATGCGCCAAGGGAAAACGCTGCCGGAGGTCATGGAAATCAGCGAACAGGAGGCACAGAAATTTTACGGCCATACCCGATCTATCGGACTCCTTTACGGAGATGAGCAGGTGGTGGGCGAGGCTTGTTACTGGTCTCACGGACAGGGGGAAGAATGGGAAGAGGGAGTGTCCCCTGCCACAATGTGGGAATGGCACGATGGGCCTTATCAGTCCCTGTACCTGGATGACCACTTGATGGGACTGCTGGAAGCGGAGGGGTTTCAATTGGATCAGGTGACTGCAAAAAGCGTTCTGATTATGGCACACTCGGCAGGGATTTATTTCTCCGATGGGATAACCGAGCGGTATTACCCGCAGGGCTTGGATCCCGGAAGTAATTCCCCCTTATTTATGACGGTTTATACGATGTGCCCTATCTCCAAATTGGCGGAAAGCTTGGAGAATTATGCTTGGCTTGGATCCCGGAAGTAATTCCCCTTGTTTCTGACGGTTTATACGATGTGTCCTATCCCCAAATTGACGGAAAGCTTGGAGAATTATGCTTGGAATTGTTTCAATTAGTTGTGTCAGCAGCACTCTTGCGCGGGTGCTGCTGACTACTTTTCCAGAATCTGCAGAACATGATGCACTCTTTTACGACCCCATCACGAAAGCTGAAGCCTAATTCATACTCGCTCCACAGCTCCCTTTTGCCCTGCTCTGTTACGTCTCCAGTGATATCGTAAATGCGGCCGTCAATTTTTGCCGCAAAGTAGTTCGCTGCCGGCCCATACACAATCTCGGATACCGGGAACCTCAAATGCAGAATTTTTGCAAACCGGCAGCAGCACCCGCAGGTAAAATCCCCTGACTTTTGGTCTTTTCTTCCGCTCTTTGATTTATCCTTGTAATACTTCTCAATTTGTTCCTTTGTCAGATCGGAAAGTTTTACATCTAAGAACCTTTTGTCCTCACCGGCAGGGCCGGAGGTTTTATGCGCTGAAGCGATACGACAGCGAGAGGCCGGCAGATATGATCTGCCGGCCTCTCGCTGTTTCAGCACGAACGGGTAAAACCGCCCCTGCTGCTTCTGTTAAGGGCGCTCAGCCGCGGCACCAAAAACTGCCGCAGCCGTTATTCGAACATCCGCACCCGCAGGTGACGGAGGCGGAGCTGCCGTGGCCGCACCCACAGGAGCACCCGCACGATGAGGAGCCGGAGCATCCGCAGCCACAGCCGCAGGAGGGATCGCTGCTCGGAGCGGTCAGAGTGACGGTGCCGGTCCAGCCGCGCCCGTCGGTAATGGTCAGTACATTAGCGCCGCTGCACCCGCAACCGGAGGAAGAGGAACCGCAACCGCCACAACTATTACAAGCCATAGGATAAATCTCCTTATGATGAAGATGGTAAATTCCAACAGCTTACCGAAAGCAGAGCCGAAGACCGCCTCAGCGGGCACCGTCCGGCCTTTGGCAGGCTGAGAAAGGATACAGCCCGCTTAATCGGGGCATGGTATATCCTATGCGCGGCCAGCCTTAAAACGTTCCGCCGTCCGAAGCGTTTCCCGACTCCCATCCGGTGCAGAGGGCCAGCTTTTTTGCACGTGTCAGGCGTTTGAGGGCAGCCTCCCGCCGCATAGCGTCGCTTTTTCCGGCGCACGCCTCGACGTACGCCAGTCTTACCGGCAGGCGGGACCGGGTATATTTCGCGCCGCGCCCTCGGTTGTGTGCCTCGAGACGCGCGCCGGGGTCCCAGGTCCACCCTGCGTAAAGGGTGCCATCCGCACAGCGCAGCAGGTAGGCATAGGCGACTCGTTCCATTTTTCTCCTTCCCTCCCTTTTCAACAGAATAGCGCGGATTCCCCGAAAAGGCAAGAAGCAGCGCCAATCGAAGGCGCGGACAGCGGTTCCTTTTTGGGAAAAAGATAGAAATTTGCTCCGCTGTGTGGACAGCTTTTTTCGGTCGTGTTATACTGGTAAAGACGTGCGGGGAGCTTCCTGCACGCTGAGATCCTTTAATTCGGTCCGGGAGGCCGGCAAGGCTCGCTGAATTTGAATAGGCCGGATTTCCGGTACCATCAAGGGCGCCTTGCCGCATGTCCGCATGTGGCCGGGGGCCTGTTTTTCTGCTGCGCAAAAGGGCGGAAAATTGGCATGCCGCCCGCGGAGTGAGCGGCACCCCTGAAGCCGCAGCATCACGTTCCATATGCGCGAACGCTTCCTGTGCCGGTCCGTTTTACACCCATTGCGATGCGCCGCCGGAGGAAGCTGACGGCTCTGCCCAACCGCCGCCAGTCCGTTTTATCCCCATTGTGATGCGCCGCGGCACAGCAGGTTTTATGAAGGCCCGCTGCAAATCGTCAAGCGATAGAAGGAGGCAAAGAACAGTGAAACGCAAAAATATTATGGACGCCTCGGATATCTCCCGCGCCTCGACCCGGCTCGCGCACGAGCTGATCGAGCGCAACAAGGGGGCCGCCGACCTGGTGCTGATCGGAATCCAGCGCCGCGGCGTGCCGCTGGCAAAGCGGGTGGCTGATCTGGTCCGGCAGTTCGAGGGGGTGGAGATTCCGGTCGGGATGCTCGACATCACCTTTTACCGCGACGATCTTTCGATGCTTGCGGAGCATCCGGTCATCAACGGCACCGACATCCCCTTTATGATTCAGGACAAACGGGTGGTGCTGGTCGATGATGTCATCTATACCGGCCGTACCGCCCGCGCCGCCATTGAAGCGGTGATGGAGGCGGGCCGGCCCAAATGCATCCAGCTGATGGTCATGATCGACCGCGGACATCGGGAGCTGCCCATCCGTGCCGACTTTGTCGGGCGCAACCTGCCCACCTCCCACAACGAAATCGTCCACGTCTGCGAGGAATGCTTCGATGGGGAGAGCGGCGTTTATATCGAAACCGTCGGATAGCGCGGTGCCGCCGCTTCCATGAATATCCGCCGTACACATTGAGGAAAGGATGAAAAAATGGCACTGAAACGCAAGGACATCCTCGGCCTGCGGGATATCACCCGCGGGGAGATCGAGGAAATCCTCAAAACGGCCGAGACGATGAAGAAGGTCGTCGTAGGCCCGAACAAAAAGACCTCCCACCTGCAGGGCAAGTCCATCGTCACCCTGTTTTACGAAAACTCCACCCGCACCCGCCTCTCCTTTGAGCTGGCAAGCAAATATATGTCAGCGGTCGCCGCCAACATTGCCGCCTCCTCTTCGAGCGTCAAAAAAGGGGAAACCCTCATCGATACCGCCCAGACGATCGACAGCATGGGGACCGATGTCATCATTATGCGGCATCCGATGAGCGGCGCGCCGCATATCATGGCGCAGCATGTCCGCTCCTCGGTGATCAACGCCGGGGACGGCACCAACGAGCATCCCACCCAGGGCCTGCTCGACATGCTGACCATTCAGGAGAAAAAGGGCGGCTTCGAGGGCCTCAAGGTGGCCATCGTCGGGGATGTTGTGCACTCCCGCGTCGCCCGCTCGGACGTCTTCGGCCTGACCCGAATGGGTGCGCGGGTGGTCCTTGCGGGTCCGCCGACCCTGCTGCCCGCTCCCGGCTGCGAGCTGCCCGGCGCCGAGTACGCCCCCACTGTGGAGGAAGCGGTCGAGGGCGCCGATGTGGTGATGGCGCTGCGCATCCAGCTCGAGCGGCAGAAGAAGGGGCTTTTCCCTTCGGTGCGCGAATACGCCCGTTTTTTTGAGATCGACCCGAAAATGCTCTCGCTGGCAAAGCCGGACGCCTTTGTGATGCATCCCGGCCCGATCAACCGCGGGGTGGAAATTTCGAGCTACGTCGCCAACTCCGACCGCTCGGTGATCAACGAGCAGGTGACCAACGGCGTCGCGGTTCGGATGGCGCTTCTCTATCTGCTGACGAGGAGGGACGCTTAAATGAAAAATCTTCTGATCAAAAATGCCGTCATCGTCAACCGCGATGGCAGGCAGACAGGCGATCTTCTGGTGCGCGACGGACTGATTGAGGCAATCGGAGAAGGGCTGCCGGCCGAGGGCTGCGAAGTCATCGACGCCAGGGGCGCCTACCTGCTGCCCGGGCTTGTCGATCTGCACTGCCATCTGCGCGACCCCGGCTATGAATATAAAGAGGACATCCTTTCCGGAACCCGCGCGGCAGCCGCAGGGGGCTTCACCTCGGTGCTCTGCATGGCAAATACCAAGCCGGTCAACGACTGTGCCGCCATCACCCGCTATATCGTCGAAAAGGCGCAGGCCGCAGGCTACTGCAAGGTCTATCCTTACGGCGCGGTCACCAAGGGTCTCGAGGGCAAAGAGCTTGCCGAGATGGGCGACATGCGCGAGGCCGGAGCGGTGGCTTTTTCGGACGACGGCGCGCCGGTGGACAACACCCGCCTGATGGAAGCCGCCCTGCTTTACGCCGGACGCTTTGACGGCTATATCGCCGTCCATCCGGAGGACCGCAGCCTGACCGCCGACGGCGTGATGAACCGCGGCGTGACCGCCACTGTCCTCGGACTGCCGGGTATCTCCCGCGCCGCGGAGGAAGGCCCCATCGCCCGCGACCTGATCCTCGCCGAAGAAAATCGCGCGCGGGTGCACATCTGCCACATCTCGACCGCGGGCTGCGTCGATCTGATCCGCAGCGCCAAGGCCCGCGGAGTGCGTGTCACCTGCGAGACGACCCCCCATTATCTGACGCTCGACGACACTGCCTGCGAGGGCTATGACGTCAACGCCAAGGTCGCGCCGCCTCTGCGGACGCCGGCCGACCAGGAGGCTCTGATCCAGGGGCTGCTCGACGGCACCATCGACGCGATTGCCACCGACCATGCGCCGCACCATATTGACGACAAGGTGGGCGAATTTCTCACTGCGGCCAAGGGTATTTCCGGCTTCGAGACGGCGTTTGCCTCCTGCTATACCCGTCTGGTCAAGGGCGGATTTTTGACCCTTGAGCAGCTCGTGGAAAAGATGTGCTGGAACCCCGCGAGAATCGCCAATATCCCCGGCGGGGAGCTTAAAGCCGGGGCCATCGCCGACATGTTTCTGGCCGACGGAGAGGACTGGACGGTGGATGCCCGGCGGTTCTATTCCAAGGGCAGGAACACCCCGCTCGACGGCAAAACCCTCTCGGGCCGGGTGCTCATGACCTTCCAGGACGGAAGGATTGTCCACCAAAGGGAGGAATTCTGATGCAAAACGCAGCCGACCGCCTCGCTTCCGCCATCGCTGCGGTAGGGAACCCCACGGCGATGGGACTTGATACCCAGCGCAGCCATCTGCCCGCGGAATTCGCGCCGAAGGACGGGAGCGCGCAGGAAATCTGCGCCTGCATCCTGCGGTACAACCGCGCCCTGCTCGAAGGGATGCACGACCTCATCAGGGTTGTGAAGGTGCAGGCCGCCTACTATGAGATGTACGGCCTGCCCGGCATCACCGCCTTCTCCGAAACGCTGCGGCTCGCCCGGGAGCTTGGCTATATCGCCATTGCCGACTGCAAGCGCAACGATATCGGCGCCACCGCGGGCGCCTATGCCAAGGCCTACCTCTCGCCCGAGGGCGGATTTTCCTGCGACTTTGTCACAGTGAATCCCTACCTCGGCGCGGACGGCATCAAGCCGTTTGCCGAGCTTGCCGGGGAGTACGGGCGCGGCCTCTATGTCCTGGTCAAGACCTCCAATCCCTCGGGGGTCGAGCTTCAGGATCAGGCCCTTGCGGACGGCCGAAAGGTCTATGAGCTGATGGCCGACCTCGTTTCCCACTGGGGCAGCGGCCTTATCGGGAGCTGCGGGTATTCCGCCGTCGGCGCGGTGGTCGGGGCAACCTGGCCCGCCGAATCGACAGCCCTGCGCGCTCGGATGCCGCACACCCCCTTTCTGGTGCCGGGCTACGGCGCACAGGGCGCCGCCGGCAGAGACCTCGCCGGATGCTTTGACCCGAACGGGGGCGGAGCGGTGGTCAATGCCTCCCGCTCGCTGCTCTGCGCGCACCAGAAACGCCCGGAGCTGGGCTGGCTCGAGGCCACCCGGGCCGAAGCCGTCCGGATGCGCGAGGACATCACCGCCGGTTTCCGGAAGGGGGCGGACGAATGAGCAACGCCCTTCCTCCCTTTTCCGCAAAGCTGCTTTCCTCCCGGCCGCTCGGGGGCGGAATGAGAGAGCTCTGCCTCGAGGTGCCCGATGAATTCTGCCGCGCCTCCCGCCCCGGCATGTTTGTGCACCTCAAGGTGCCGGACGCCCCGCAGCACCTGCTGCGCCGTCCGATCAGCATCATGGATCTTGAGCCGGAGGACAATCTTCTTGTTCTCGGGGTACAGCCCAAGGGCGAGGGCACCCGGCTGATCTGTTCGATGCAGGAGGGCGGATGCATCGAGATGCTCGGCCCGCTCGGCAACGGTTTTTCGCTCAACGGCGCCAAAACTGTCTGGGCGATCGGCGGCGGAGTCGGGGCTGCCCCCATGCTCTACGCCTGCAGGGAATTCTCAAAATCCGCACGGGTCACCGCTTCCCTCGGTTTTCGTACCCGGGATATGATTTTTTCCGAGCGCGACTTTCATGAGAGCGCGTTCCGGCTGGTGATCGCCACCGACGACGGAACGGCCGGATTCCACGGCAACGCTCTCGCGGCCCTTTCCTCCCATCCCCTGCCCGATCTGATCATCGCCTGCGGCCCCACCCCGATGCTCAAGGCGGTGCAGGAATTTGCCCTCGGCCACAATCTGCACTGTCAGCTCTCGCTCGAACAGCGGATGGGCTGCGGATACGGCGCGTGCCTCACCTGTTCCTGCCGGACAATGAGCCGGGACGGCGAAGAACATTACGCCCGCGTCTGTGCCGACGGGCCTGTGTTCGACGCCGGAAAGGTGGTGCTCTGATGAAGCTTTCGGTCAATCTCTGCGGGGTGGAGCTGAAAAATCCGATTATTCCCGCCTCCGGCACCTTCGGCTTCGGCCGGGAATTTTCGCGCTACTACGACATCTTCCGCCTTGGCGCGGTCGCCACCAAAGGAATCACCCCGCTGCCCCGGCTCGGGAACCCTCCCGCGAGGATCATCGAAACGCCGAGCGGGATTCTCAACGCGGTGGGGCTTCAGAATCCCGGTGTGGACGCCTTCATCGAGGAGGAACTGCCCTGGCTGATCCAGCAGGGCGCGACGGTCATCGCCAATGTCTCGGGCAATTCGATGGATGAATATGCCGAATTGGCAGAGGCGCTTGATTCCACGGATATCGCGTTGCTCGAGGTCAATGTAAGCTGTCCGAACATCCACGCGGGGGGATGCGTCTTCGGCTCTGACCCGGAGACGATCCGCGATGTGGCAAAGGCAGTGCGCGCCGCGACCAGAAAGCCGGTTCTAGTCAAGCTTTCCCCCAACGTCGCCGATATCACCGAGGCCGCGAAGGCCGCCGAGGAAGGCGGCGCCGACGGCATCTCGCTCATCAACACCCTCACCGGTATGGCCATCGACCTCAAAACCCGCCGTCCGGTGCTTGCCAACGTCACCGGAGGGCTTTCCGGCCCGGCGGTGCGTCCGGTCGCGCTGCGGATGTGTTATCAGGCGGCGCAGGCCGTCTCGATTCCGGTGGTCGGAATGGGCGGAATTATGACTGGCGAGGACGCCGCCGCTTTTCTGCTTGCGGGCTGCACCGCCGTTCAGGTCGGAACCGCCAACCTCTCCGACCCGATGGCCTGCATCCGCATCCTGGAAGAGCTTGAACACTATTGCAGCCAGAACGGCATCGCCGATGTAAACGAACTGATCGGCGGGCTGATTGTCGAATGAAGGAGAAAAATTATATGACCAGGGAAGAAAAAATTCAGCTGCTTACCGACGCCCACGTACTTCAGACCGGCCATTTCCGGCTGACCTCCGGCCGTCACTCGGACAGGTATATGCAGTGCGCCCGCGTCTTCGAGAATGCCAAGTACTCCGAAGCGGTCTGCCGGGACATCGCCGACGCCTACCGCGGAGAAAAAATCGATCTCGTCATCGGACCGGCCCTCGGCGGCATTATCATCACCTATGAGGTGGCCCGCCAGCTCGGCACCCGCAACATCTTCGCCGAACGGGAAAACGGAATCATGACCCTGCGGCGCGGTTTCGCCATCGAACCCGGCGCAAGGGTGCTGGTTGCCGAGGATACCATCACCACCGGCGGCTCGGTGCGGGAGGTCATCGACCTTGTCCGCGAAAAGGGCGGCGTGGTCGTCGGGGTCGGCTCGGTGGTTGACCGTTCGAACGGAAAGGTCGATTTCGGTGTGCCGCTGCACGCCTTCCTCTCGATGGAGGTGGAGTCCTTCGGGGAGGAGGACTGCCCGCTCTGCAAGCAGGGGCTTCCGATTATCAAGCCCGGCAGCCGCAACTTTGCCAAATAACCCGACTGGAGCACCCATAAAAACGGAGAAAGCTTTCTGCCCGGGCAGAAAGCTTTCTCCGTTTTCAGGCGCTTTGAAAAGGCGGGCTTTACCGAAAAGACAGCGGTGGGATCGACCACCTCTGAAAGCCGCCCTGCGCGGTTTCTCGCGGCGCAGGTTCCCGCTGATGCGGCGGCGCGTCATGCCTCCTCCGGCTCACAGGTGATGACCGCATCCGGGTCAAATTTTCGCTCCATCGTGTGGCGTGCCTTGCGGTTTTCCACTGTGTCGAAGATGATCGAGAAATCGTAGTCGGGGGGATAAAGCTCCGCCGCGGGAACCCGCAGTCTCAGCCGGTTGTGCCTGATCCGGCGCTTCGTCCCCTTGATCTGCACCACCACGTCGCCCAGATCATCCGCCGGGCGGTAGACGATGCCCGTTTCTCCGGTAGCGAGCAGCTCGACGCTGTCTCCCATCGAGAATTTTTCCGAGGGGTCCGGCCCCTGACGAAGCGGAGCAGTCCGCACCAGCCTGCTCTTCGGGACTCTCATCCGCTCCTCGCGCGCCGCGCCGTTCTCTTCGCCGCCGTAAACCTCGCGGTGTGCTCTTCGCAGAAGCTGCGGCGGAAGGCCCAGCCGCTCGGCGATATACAGGGCGCAGCTCTCGCCGGATTTTCCCAGCTCAAGCCGGTAGAGCGGCCGCAGGCTCTCACGGTCGAAGGCCATCCGCGCGGTCTGTACCCCCTGGGCCTCTTCCGCATAGCTTTTGACCTGCGGATAGTGGGTTGTGACCAGGAACATGCACCCGCGCCGGCGCAGCTCCTCAAGCACCGCCACAGCGATGCCCATCCCCTCGGCGGGGTCGGTGCCGCTGCCCAGTTCGTCGAGCAGCACCAGGCTGTCCCGGCTGGCCCCGTTCAGGATTCCGATGACATTGGTGATATGCCCAGAAAAAGTGGAAAGGTTCTGCGAAATGTCCTGACTGTCCCCGATATCGCACCAAAAGCCGTCCTGCATGGCAAAATAGCTGTCCTCGCCGCAGGGGACATGCAGCCCGCACTGAGCCATCAGCGTGAGCAGTCCCACCGTCTTCAGGGCAACCGTCTTGCCACCGGTGTTTGGTCCGGTGATAACGACTCCGACAGTGCCGGCCTCCATGGTGAAGTCCAGCGGCACGCACCGCTCCCGGTCGAGCAGCGGGTGCCGTCCCCCGACGATTCGAATTTTCCGCTCGCCTCCGATTTCTACAGGGCGCGCGCCGATCTGGGCGCTGTACTTTGCCTTTGCAAAGAGAAGGTCGAGCGCCTCCATCAGCTCGGCATCGGCGCGCAGCCGGGAAGCCTCCTCCGCCACCCGGGCGGTCAGCGTATAAAGAACCCGGCGCGTCTCACAGTCTTCTTCGACGGACAGGCCGCTTCTCTCTTCCTGCATCGCTGTGATGGAGGAGGGTTCCATAAAAACGGTCGTGCCCTTGCCGGAAACATCGATTACAGTACCCCCGAACTGGCTCTGATAGCGGCGCTGCACCGGCAGGACATAATGTCCTCTGCGGATGGAGACGTAGTTGTCGGCCAAATACTGCTTTCTGCTCTGCAAAATGTGGTTGAGCTTTTCCTTAATCTGTGTTTCCAGCCGTTCGATCTTCCGGCGCAGGCCGCGGAGGACGGGACTCGCCTCATCGTAAACCTTCTCGTCGCTGACAGCGGACTCTATTTCCTGCCGAAGGGCCGAGAGGTCGGAAAAGCCGCGCCCGTAGGCGGCGATTTCCGCCCCAAAGGCTTCTCCCCGCTTCAGGTAGGCGGCCAGCCTCCGGCAGGCTGCCGCAAAGCGGGCGACCGTCGTGAGCTGTTCCGGCAGGAGCATTGCTCCGGCCCCGGCCAGCCCGATGATTTCTTCAAGGCCCTTCATCGGAACGAGGGGCGGCGAACCGCATCCCTCCAGCACCGCGCGCGCGGCGGTCGTCTCCGCCATTTTCCGTCGGCAGACATCCTCGGAAAGAATCGGAGAAAGGCTTCCAAGCTCCTGCTTCGCCTTCTCGGACAGAGCATTTTCCTTCAGCTGTTCCAAAATTCGCGGAAATTCCAGCGCTTCAAAATGTGGATTCAATTTGACAGTTCTCCTTTATCGATTCAAAAATACCAGATCCCCGCAAAATGAGACGCCCGTTTCAGACAAAAAAAGAGCATGGTAAGAACCATGCCCGGAAAGCCAACCCGTCAGGTGTCCGTCATGATTCTGTATGAAACGGTATTGCAAAGCAGGCGGTCACACAGCCGCCCCACAGCAAATGACGTCTCTTACAGAACAGACTCCAAAAAACACCCTCCATAACTGATTTGGTCCGATTATAGCACACCGCGTCAAGCCTGTCAATCGGGGGTGCCCGCTCCGGCAGCGGACGCCCCCTGTTAAGAGACAATCAAAGAATGAATAAAACAGTGGTTTTGGGGCAATTCTAAGCGAATTGTTGGTTGACAGGTCCGAAGGCTTCCGCTATACTGAAAATGCAAAAAGGGAGTAGCTGACACCAGCAATGGTGTGTCGTGATGCGTCAGTACGAGGAGTTTCCCTCCCCCGCATACGAATGAAACAGCAAGACTTTTGTCGCAACAGCGGCAGAAGTCTTTTTATTTTGCCGCACCAATCGATGACAGCAAGAGAAAGGATGAAACTGCATGCTGATCCTGAACAATTTGATCTCAATTTCCTGGCAGCAAGTGCTCATGTGGGTAATCGGCGCAACCCTGATTTATCTCGCGATCAAAAAGGGAATGGAGCCTACCCTGCTCCTGCCGATGGGATTCGGCGCCATTCTGGTAAACCTCCCCTTTTCGGGAGTCATCGACCAGATGTACGGCGGAGAGCTGGAGGAAGGGGTCATCGATATCCTCTTCCGCGCGGGAATTGCCAACGAGCTTTTCCCATTGCTCCTGTTCATCGGAATCGGCGCCATGATCGATTTCGGGCCGCTGCTTTCCAACCCCAAGATGCTGCTCTTCGGCGCGGCGGCGCAGTTCGGCATCTTTTTCACCATCGGCCTTGCGACGCTGCTCGGATTTGAGCTCAAGGATGCGGCCTCGATCGGAATCATCGGCGCGGCCGACGGCCCGACCGCCATCGTTGTGGCGAATTTCTTCCGCAGCAATTATATCGGCGCGATTATGGTCGCCGCTTACTCCTATATGGCATTGGTGCCGATCGTGCAGCCGCCTGTCATCAGGCTGGTCACAACCAAGAAGGAACGCCGGATCCGGATGGAGTATGCCCCCGATTCGGTTTCCCAGAAGGTCAAGATTTTGTTCCCGATCATCGTCACCATCATCGCCGGAATCGCAGCGCCCCGTTCCGTCGCGCTGATCGGCTTCCTGATGTTCGGCAACCTTGTCCGGGAATGCGGCGTGCTCGGCTCCCTCTCCCAGACCGCGCAGGATGTCCTGGCAAATCTCGTCACCCTTTTCCTGGGCATTACGGTTGCTTCCAAGATGCGGGCGGATCTTTTCGTTACCCCCGAAACGCTGATGATTCTTGCGCTCGGCCTCGTTGCCTTTATTTTTGACACCATCGGCGGCGTGTTCTTCGCCAAATTGCTGAATCTCTTCAGCAAGAAAAAGATCAACCCGATGGTCGGCGCGGCCGGAATCAGCGCTTTCCCGATGTCTGCACGTGTTATTCACAAGATGGGCCAGCAGGAAGATAAGCAGAACTTCCTGCTGATGCATGCGGTCGGCGCGAATGTTTCCGGGCAGGTGGCCTCGGTGATCGCAGGCGGCATGATTTTGAGCCTTGTGGCCCGATAGGAGGAATTCGTCATGATGCAAAATGTTTCGAATCTGATTGCGATCCTGCCCATGCTCGGCAGCGGACTGCTCGGCGTTTTCTTTGTCATCGCGCTGATCTGGCTTTCCATTGCTGCGCTGGCCAAATTCTGCAAATAGCCGAACAGACAAAAGCGGCTGTCCGCCTGAGAGCGGACAGCCGCTTTTTCTTTTGTATTGCCTACGCGCATAAAACCGCAGGTCAGGCCAGTGGAAAGAAAGGATTTCGCTGCAAGCTGCGGGCGAAGCGGGCTGACAGGCAGATGATCTCCGAATCACAAAAGGCCGCGATAAAGGGCTTTCCCATTTGAACAGCAGGGCGGCACATAGGTACCGGCCTTTTCGGTGCGTTTTGAGACGCCTGCCGGTATCGGAAGGACCTTATCGGGGGAACCGGTCTGCATTCGTGCGGGAGGGCATGACATTGACAGCAGATGGTGGCTGCGCGAGTGGAACCGTCCTCATCCGGATGAGCCGCTCGCCAATATCATTTTCCCTCTCCCGGCTTTTGTTGAACGCGCCCTCCATCCGGTGTACTGCTCACCGGGCAGGCGGAAGAGAAACAGAGAAAAGGGCGGCCTGCGGCCTCCCTTTTCGGTGCGCTTTGAGACGCCTGCCGTACTGGGCCTGTAAGGGTTTATTCATCTCTCCGGCTCTGGCAGAGGCTTTGGCTTACTGCATCGGATCGGGCCGGTAAAGCAGATTTCCCTTCGCGTCATATATTTCCGGCTCGTTTCCCTGCCAGATCCATCCATTCTCATCCGGGGAGCCATTGCCCTGTGCGTCGGTGATCCAACGATCCACCAGCATCCGGTAGCGCAGGCCGTATTCATCGGTCGCCTCGATCCAGAGTTCATGGGTGCTGCCGTTCGGCACTTCACAGGTCACATCCACCGTATAGCGGCGCTGATCATCATTACCATCTCCGCCCCCTCCCAACGCGTCATCCGGAATCAGGTCGGTACGCCCCTTTTCCACGCCGTCGAGAAATTCGATCAGAACGACGGAATCAGGCAGCTTCCCTGTACCCTGCGGGTTCGCGATATCAAGCCAGAGGCTTCCTTCCCGGTGATAAGAGCCGCCCGAGCCGCTTGCCGAACCGTCAAAAGAGGCATAGAAACAGGGCAGCAGCTCGGTGCGTGGCGAAAAATACCAGTCGAGCGCTTCTGTCCGCAGCGTCCCATCCTGCGAAAAGGTCACCCGGCTTACCGACGACTCCGAAAAGAGGGGAAGCTCAAGCACGGCAGAAAATGCGCCCTGCTCGAGTGTCATGGCCGCCTCTCCGCCGCTCCAATAGAGGGTGGCGCCCGTTCGGTCAGGGGAAAATTCCTTCGGGGTCACCGTGCAGCGCAGCCGCGCGGTTCTGTTCGCGAGATCAGGTTCCCCCTCATACCGGAACTCCTTCCCAGCCAAAAGGCTGGCGCCCCGTTCCAACTGGCTGCCGACAGTGGAGTAAATCGCCTGTACTGAGGAATCCACTCGGGAAATCTGATTGCTGAGATTGGAACGCAGACTGCCGATCTCCCCTCTGAGCGACGCAATCTGAAACAGGCAGACCGCCGCCAAACAACAGGCAAGAACAGCAGCCGCCTCGGGAAGATGTTTTTTCATTCGGATTCCTCCTTTTCTGTCACCGGTCTTCCTTTTCTTGGTTCGTTTTTCGCATCGTTTTGCTGCCGGCTCTTGAAAATTTCTTCGAAAAAGGCGTTTTGTGCCAGCTTTTGCCGCCGCTTGCCTTGAGCTTGAAGATAACCGGGCGCAGGCCGTCATTGCATCTGCAAATCACTGCCGCCGGCTTTCTGATCGGGTCGCAGCCGCAGAACAGCTTCTCCCCGCCCCATGGACAAGTCACTGATAGACCGCCTTCCATGCTCCGCCGCAGGACCCCTCCGGCTTGGCATAACCGGCATAAAACACCTGCTCCGCGGTCATCATCGAGCAGGGCCTCGGACCCCGCGCACCGCATTTCTCCGCCGATTACCGGTCGAAGGCGGCCCTGGGCACTGTAATTTTGGCCTTCTTCATTGTCTGAATCCTCCTTCGACCGTTTGATCTTGTTTTGACCATGCGGAACCGCCGGAAAAGAGAGCTTTTCCCAGAAGCGGCCGACTCGTCCTCCACCGCCCGCAGCAGCGCCTCATGCCGCTGCGGAAAGCGGCGGCGAATCGAAAAAGGAGCGAAGGTCCTGGCGTCCACCCATGCGTGCTCGTTTTCCCCGGTACAGCGGGGCGTTTCGCCTTCCTCCACATAGAACTCATAGCGCACCATCATTCGCGCGCCACGATAGGGTCATCACAGGTGGACACACCGCAGTGCGGCATTGCAGCCCTACCAGCGGAAACATCACTCCCGCCGCCCCGACCTCGGCATAGGGCAGGCTGATTTCCCGGCACAGCTCGATACGCAGCATCTCAAACCAAATCGGATAGACCGCATGGTGCGTGGCGCCCATCCGGTCTGTTTCGGCATAACGCACCGAAAATGAATCTCAGCGGCCAGGTGTCGTTCTCCCCTCCGCGGCGGTGTGCCGCACAAAATTTGGCCCGCCGGGGAGCTTCCCCGCCGGGTCCTGCACAGCGGCGCCAGTTTCAAAACGGCGCCCGGCTTCACAAACCGCTCAGTCCAAAGGGCGGCGGTAATAGAGACCGTTCAATCCCCGCAGCCATCCGGCCCGCCCGCGGGTCAGCTGCCCCTCCTGCATCCGCCAGCTCCAGTTCTGCGGTCCGACGGTGCCGGGCGCGTTCATCCTTGCCTCGCCGCCCAATCCAATCAGATCCTGCGCCGTCGTGACTGCAAGGCGGCAAGGACTCGCCCAAGCGGCGCGAATCAACCCGTCGGCCTCCCCCCCGGGGGACAGCGCAAGGTAGTCCCGCAGGTAGCGGAGAGTTTCGCCGTCAAGGGAGGCAAGCCATCCGCGGATTGTGTCGTTATCATGGGTTCCGGTATAGCAGACCGCGTTTTCGATATGCCGGTGCGGCAGGTAATCGCTTTCACAGCCGGGGGTAAAGGCGAATTGCAGCACCTTCATGCCGGGCAGAGCGGTGGCTTTGAGAAGTTCCCGCACGCTGTCGGTGAGGATGCCGAGATCTTCGGCAATGATCGGCAGCTTTCCGAATACGAAGCGCATCGTATCAAAAAAGGCGATGCCGGGTCCCGCGACCCATTCGCCGTCCTTCGCCGTTTCAGAATCCGCGGGGATCGCCCAAAATGCATCGAATGCACGGAAATGGTCGATCCGCACAAGATCGAAACGTGAGAAGGCGTTTCTCAGCCGTTCGATCCACCAGCGCCAGTCGTCGCCGATGATCGCACCCCAGTTGTAAAGCGGATTGCCCCAGCGCTGGCCGTCCTCGGCAAAAGCGTCGGGCGGAACCCCCGCCACCCGGGAGGGCCTTCCGCCCTCATCCAGCTCAAAGAAGCGCCGGTTGGCCCAGACGTCGGCGCTGTCGTCGGAAACATAAATCGGCAGATCTCCGATCAGCCCCACATGACGTGCGGCGCAGTAATCCCGCAGGGCCGTCCATTGCGCGTCGAAAAGGAATTGGACGAAAGCCCAATAGCGCAGCTCTTCGGGATGCTGTGCCGCAAAAGCAGACAACGCGCCCTCCTCATGGCCGGAAAGTCCCTGCGGCCACCCCCAAAAAGGAGCGCCATTTTGTATTTTTTTAATCGACTGATACAAACAGTAATCTTTCAGCCATGGCTGCGCGGCGGAAAACTGTTCCGCCTGATGCAGCAATGTCCGGCCCGCGCGGGAAAAAGCGAGCCGCAGCAGCCGTTCCTTTGAGGCGGATACCGTCTTCCAGTCAACCCGGCAGGGATCATCCCCCCAGGGAAGCGCCGCGCATTCGGCCCGTGTCAGCAGACCGCGCCCGATCAAATCCCCGAGGTCGATCAGCTCGGGCGCCCCGGCAAAAGCACTCTCGCTCTGATAGGGAGAGCCGCCGAGCCCCGGCGGATTGAGGGGCAGCACCTGCCAGTAGCCCACCCCGGCTTCCGCCAGCCAATCGGCAAAACGAAAAGCCGCCTCCCCCAGCGAGCCGGCGCCGTAGGGGGAGGGCAGCGAAGAAATATGTAGCAGGATGGCAGAGCTGCGCTTCATTCGACGTCTTCCTTTCCCATCGGGCCGCCGAAGGTGACCTCGGAGAGCTTCTGCCGCACCATTTCTGAGATTTCGTCGTAGACCCGCTGGAACCGGCAGTCACAGCGGCGGCAATGCTGAGCGTCACAGCGGCAGATATGTTCGGGACTTACGCAGCGGGAAAGGGCATAGACCCCTTCGACCGTCTCGATCACCTCACGAAGGGTGATTTCCCCTGCCGGACGGGCCAGCTCATAGCCGCCCTTCGCCCCCTGATAGGAACGCACCAGCCCCGAGGCGGCCAGCTTGCGGAGAATCTTGAGGGTGAAGCGCGGCGTTACGCCGGTATCCGCCGCGATGCTCTTGGCATCGAGTCTCCCCTCCTGCGAGGCGAGGCGGTCAACAATCCTGACGGCGTAATCAGCTTCGAGGGTAATATGCATCGGTTGGCTCCTTTTCTTAATCGAGGAAATCCCGCAGCTTCTTCGAGCGGCTCGGATGGCGCAGCTTGCGCAGCGCCTTGGCCTCAATCTGGCGAATCCGCTCGCGGGTGACGTTAAATTCCTTGCCGACCTCCTCGAGAGTGCGGGAACGCCCGTCCTCAAGCCCGAACCGCAGCCGCAACACCTTTTCCTCGCGGGGCGTAAGGGTATGCAGCACCTCGCCGAGCTGTTCGCGCAGCAGGATATGGGAGGCGGCGTCCGCCGGAGCAGGCGCCTCGTCATCGGGGATGAAATCGCCGAGGTGACTATCCTCCTCCTCGCCGATCGGGGTTTCGAGCGAAACAGGCTCCTGCGCAACCCGCATAATCTCGCGGACCTTATCCACCGACATATCGATTTCGTCCGCGATCTCCTCAGCGGTCGGCTCATGGCCGTTCTTGTGCAGAAGCTGGGAGGAAACCTTCTTGACCTTGTTGATCGTCTCAACCATATGCACCGGAATCCGGATGGTGCGGGCCTGGTCGGCGATGGCGCGGGTAATCGCCTGCCTGATCCACCAGGTCGCATAGGTCGAGAACTTGAAGCCCTTGGTATGGTCGAATTTTTCGACCGCCTTGATGAGGCCGAGATTCCCCTCCTGAATCAGGTCGAGGAACTGCATCCCCCGCCCGACATAACGTTTGGCGATCGAGACAACGAGCCGCAGGTTGGCCTCGGACAGGCGCTTTCTCGCCTGCGGGTCCCCCTGGCTCATCCGCACCGCGAGATCGACCTCTTCCTCGCTGGTCAGAAGCGGCACCCGGCCGATTTCCTTGAGATACACCTTAACCGGGTCGTCAATGTTGATTCCCTCAGCCGAAAGGGCGGACTCCATCTCCTCATCAACAGGCGGGAATTCGGCCGCAATGGCCGGGGCATAATTTTCCACAATCTCGATGCTGGCTCCTTCGAGCGTCTCATAGAGCTTTTCTACCTGCTCTACGTCGAAATCCACGTCCTCAAGGGCATCGTTGATCTCGGTGGTGGTAAGCTTGCCCTTTGCCTTGCCGAGCTCAAGCAGCTCCTTGACAATATTTTTTTCCTGTGCCGCCACTGGCATGTCCTCCTACTGTTGTTTCATCTTTTTCGCGGCAATCTCGCGCACAAAGGCGTCAAGCTCCGCTTCGTCCATCGAGCCGACCTGCTCGGGAGTTCTCTCTTTCTGTTTGTCGCGGATCACCGCAATGTATTCCCGCGCCGCCGCCATCGAGAAGCCCTGTTCCCGGTTTGCGGCGAGCAGGTAGGAAATCCGGCTCATCTGCTCCGCAGTGAGCTCGGAGGAAAGGATCATCGGATCGATCGATTTCCCCGCCCGCAGGCGTTCATACAGCACCGCGAAGATAGCCCGGTTCTGATCGGTCACAAATTCCCCCGGTGCGATCTCCTGCAAAAGCTGCGGCCCATAGTCGGGATTCCGCAGCAGCAGGGCGATCAGCTTATCCTCCGCAAGGGCGTAGCGGAGATTCTCCGCCCGCTGCGGGTCGCGCGGCTGATTGGGGATTTCCTGCGTATAGATTTTCAACGACCGGTCGAACTTTCTTTTTTCCTGCCGGGCGTTCTTCCTCCGCAGCGCCTGAATCTGCTGGCCGACCGCTTCGCGGCTGACCCGAAGCTCTGAGGCGATGCGGGTGGTGTAGACGTCGGCCTCGATCGGATTTTGAATTCCGGCCATCAGCGGACAAAACTCGCGCAGGAACGCCACCTTGCCGTCGTCGGTCTCGAGATCGAACTGTTCCTTCAGGCGGTTGACCGCGTACTCGGTGGAGTTGGCGCTGCCCTCGATCAGCCTTGCGAATCGCTCGCGTCCGTATTTTTTCAGATATTCATCAGGGTCCTTCGCGCCGGTCATGGTCAGCACCCGGACCTTCACGCCGGTTTTGGCAAAAATGCCGGCGGCGCGGCGTGTGGCCTTTTGGCCGGGCGCATCGGAATCGTAGGCGATGACCACCTCCGAGGTGTACTGGGCGATCAGCCGGGCCTGCTCGTCGGTCAGCGCGGTGCCGAGCGTTGCCACCGCGTTGTCGAAACCGCCCTGATGCACGGCGATGGCGTCCATATACCCCTCGCAGAGGATCAGGCGGGGTTCCCGCGTCGCTTTTGCCATGTTGAGCGCAAAGAGTCCCCGGCTCTTTTTAAATACCGGGGTGTCGGGGCTGTTGAGATATTTGGGCTGCCCCTCCCCCATGATCCGGCCGCCGAAGGCGATGACCGAGCCGCGCAGGTCGATGATCGGGAAGATCACCCGGTTTCGGAACTGATCGTAGCTTCCGCCGTTTCTCCCCTGCCGGGTGAGGGCGGCCGCGATCATCTCCTGCTCGGAAAAGCCTTTCTCCCGCAGGTGGTTTCGCAGGGTATCCCACCCCTCGGGCGCGAACCCCAGGCCGAACCGGCGGATGGTTTTATCCGACAGGCCCCGGCCGCGCAGGTAATCGAGTCCCGCCTTTCCCGCGGGGGAGACAAGCGTCTCGTGGTAAAAACGGGCCGTCTCACGGTTTGCCTCAAGGATTCGGGCCTTCAGCCTGGAAAGCGGATCGTCGGCCTCCTCGGGCAGTTTCATACCCGCCCGGTCGGCGAGGAATTTGACCGCCTCAAGGTATTCGAGGTGCTCGGCCCTGCGGACAAAGGTGATGATATCCCCGCCCGCGCCGCAGCCGAAGCAATAAAAGGAATTATTCTCCGGATAGACAAAAAAGGACGGGCTCTTCTCCGAATGAAACGGGCAGAGCCCGGTGAGGTTCCTCCCCGAACGCTTGAGATTGGTGTAGGGGGAAACAATCTGCTCGATATCCGAGCGGTATTTCAGTTCTTCGAGAAAGCTTTCGGGAATCATCCCCCTCACCTCCTTCCGGCCGTGGATCTCATCAGACGCCCCAGGAACGGGGCACAAAAATATTTTCATAGACGGTGACCGCATAGCGGTCGCTCATCCCTGAGATGTAGTCACAGACCGCGCGGTCGACATCCTCGGTCCCGGCAATCCGCCGGTACTCCTCGGGCAGCTTGTCCGGACTTCCCACGAAGTAGCGGTAGAGCCCCTGGAGCATCTCCTTGGCTTTGCCCTCCTCGCCCTTGGCCACCGGATTGTGGTAGACCGCCTCGAACATAAAGGCCTTAAGGGCGTCAAAGGCGTTCTGCACGTCGGGGGCCATCCTGATATCGTCGGCCGACGCGGAAATGAGCGAGGTCACGAAGCTTTCAATCCGCTCGGACTTACTGCGGCCGACGGTGTATTTGATCTTCCACGGAACGTCCGACTCGCCGATCAGTCCGGCGCGGGCCGCGTCTTCAAAGTCGTGGTTGAGATAGGCGATCTTGTCGCAGTAGCGCACGACCCGGCCCTCCAGAGTTCCGGCGGCGGTGCCGGCGGTGTGGCAGGCGATGCCGTCGAGCACGTCGGTGGTCAGATTAAGCCCCGCGCCGTCCCGCTCGAGCACCCTTACCACCCGCACGCTCTGGGCGGCGTGGCGGTAGCCGTGGGGGCAGCATTCGTTCAGCGCGGCCTCTCCGGCGTGGCCGTAGGGAGTATGGCCGAGATCATGCCCCAGCGCGATTGCCTCGGTCAGGTCCTCATTGAGCCGAAGCGCCCGCGAGACGGTGCGCGCGATCTGCGAAACCTCCAGCGTGTGCGTCAGGCGGGTGCGGTAATGGTCCCCCTCCGGCGAGAGGAATACCTGCGTCTTATGCTTCAGCCTGCGGAACGCCTTGCAGTGCAGAATCCGGTCGCGGTCCCGCTGGAAAGCGGGACGGATCGCACAGGGTTCCAGCGGAAATTCCCGCACGGCGTCGCAGGAGAGCTTCGCCAGCGGGGAAAGGGTCTTCTTTTCCAGCTCCTCGGTCTGTTCACGGATGGTCATTCATCTGCTCCTTCCGCCCCTTGGCACAAAACGCCTCATCCGGGCGTACTACTAATATTATACTGGGAAAACAAAATAATTCCTTCCCGGTTTGCGTAATTTCTTGCAATTTCCCGATTCCGGCACACTTCGCGCTTTTTCGCAGCAAAGAGTGCAAAAGGCCCTCTCCGTTCAGAGCGCCGCAAAGATCTTCTGCAGGAATTCGGCCTCCACCGCGCCCGCAGTCGCCTCGGTCAGCGCCGCGCGCAGCTCTTCGAACTGCTCCTCCGGCAGCCGGACAGTCAGCCCCACCCGCTCCCCAAAGGAGGAGGCGAGCACCTGCGCCTCATAGTCGGGCAGCAGCCTGCTCACCAGTCCGTACCGCGGATAGGCCATCTCGATCCGGCAGTCGGCGCAGGAGCGGTAGGTGATCCGTTCCGCCGCCGCGACGGCGAGCGCCGCGCCGTTGGCATAGGCGCGGGTCAGTCCGCCCGCGCCGAGCAGAATGCCGCCAAAGTAGCGGGTCACTGCTACGCACACATCGGTGAGCCCCGCTCTGCGGAGCACCTCGAGCACCGGCTGCCCGCCGGTGCCCTGCGGCTCGCCGTCGTCGGAGTATTTTTCGCGGTTCCCCTCCCGCAGAATGTAGGCGTAGACGGTGTGCCGGGCGTCGTAATGCTGCTCCCGCCGGCGGGTCAGAAAGGCCGCTGCTTCCTCAGGGGAGCGGACCGGGGCGATGGCGCAGAGAAATCTCGACCTTTTTTCCACAAACTCGTCCTCGGCCTCCGCTTTAATAGTGTCAAATTGGTTCAATTTTTGTTCCTCCCGGTAAGGCTGCTGTAAAATAGCCGTTTTAAGACAGTTTCCGCCTCTTGGCGTCCCTGCGGATACCCATATTCCAGCCGCCGCACAATCGCATCTTCCCGCCCTGAACAACCACGCATGGTGCGGCATGATCCGCTGCAAGCCGATGGACAGTCAGAGAAAACGGAGAAAATATCGTCCGGCCCGCGCGGGACAGCGGCCAGAATACAAGCCGCGCAGGGCGGCGCTTCTTCCTCAGCCTTGAAGTGGCCGGCGGTCAGAGTATAAGCCGCACAGAGCGGCACGGCCCTCCCGGCCCTGAATCGGGGCGGCGGTCAGAATATAAGCCGCACAGGGCGGCGCTTCTTCCTCAGCCTTGAAGCGGCCGGCGGCCGGAAACGCCTCTTTGTCAAGCGCAGGGATACCGAAAAGGCGGCGCCAGAATGACGCCGCCTTTTTTGGCACAAACCTTACTTATTAAGACCGAAGCGCTTGTTGAAACGATCAACACGACCGCCGCTGTCAACCAGCTTCTGTCTGCCGGTGAAGAAAGGATGACACTTGGAGCAGATTTCCACTCTGATATCCTTCTTGGTCGAACCGGTCTCGATCACCTCGCCACACGCGCAGCGGATGGTCGTAGGCTCGTACTTGGGATGAATTCCCTCTTTCATGCTTGTCACCTCTTTCTGAATCCTGTTACAAATGCGTTTATTATAATATCATAAGGCCGACGGAAATGCAAGTCCTTTTTCGGGCAAAGCAAAATTTTCCCGACCCCCTTCGTTTTGCGCTGTTTACAGCCCCAGCAGCTTCTCCACCTCGTCCTGCAGCTCGCCGCAGAGAGCCTTCGCCGCATCGGCACAGCTGCCTTTGACCATATAATAGACTTTGAGCTTTGGTTCGGTGCCGGAAGGACGGATCACAACCGTCGCCCCGTTTTCAAGGGACAGCGACAGCACATCGGAAGCAGGCAGCCCAATCGGCTCGCGCGCCTCCCCTTTTACCCGAATCCCGGCCCGGTAGTCGCAGTAACCCGCGACAGGATGCGCGCCAAGCGCCTTGGGCGGCGCGGCGAAAAGGCCGTCCATCAGTGCGGCCATCTTCTTCATGCCGTCCGAGCCTGCAAAGGCGGTGCTGGTAACATGGTTGTAGAAGCACCCGAATTTCTCATAGATCGCGTCGAGCGCGTCAAGCAGGGTGCGGCCGGAAAGCTTGTGATAGGACGCCATCTCAGCGACCAGCATGGCGGCAACCACTGCGTCCTTGTCCCGGACGTAGGGTCCGGCAAGGTAGCCGCAGCTTTCCTCAAAGCCAAAGACGAAGCGCTTCACCTCGCCCTTTGACTCGAGGCGGGCGATCTGATCGCCGATATATTTGAAGCCGGTGAGCACATTGACCATCTCAATGCCGTAGTTCGCGGCAACAAGATCGGCCAAGGTGGTCGAGACAATGGATTTGACCGCGACCGGGTTCTGCGGCATCGTTCCCCGCTCGGTACGGGCGCGGCCGATATAATCGAGAAGCAGAACTCCGACCTCGTTGCCGGTCAGCAGGGTGTAGCTTCCATCCCGGCGCACCGCCACGCCGAGCCGGTCGGCGTCGGGGTCGGTGCCGATCAGCAGATCGGCACCGCTCTTCTCCGCATAGGACAGGCCCAGAGCCATCGCCTCCCGAAGCTCCGGATTCGGATAGGAGCAGGTCGGAAAATTGCCGTCAGGCAGGAGCTGTTCCTCCACCAGCGTGAGGTTGGTGATTCCGATCTCTGAGAGGATATGCCGCACCGGCAGATTTCCGGTGCCGTTGAGAGGAGTATAAACAAGGGAAAGGCCCGCCCGTCCCGGAGCGTCAGGCACGCACCGGCAGGAAAGCACCTCCTGATAATACGCTTCGATCGCGTCCTCCCCGACCGGGACGATCATGCCGGAAGAAATCCCCTCCTCCAGAGAGATGCATCGAACTCCCTCAAAAACATCGGTCTGCTGAATATACGAGAGCACCTCGTCCGCCGATTCGGAGGTCATCTGGCAGCCGTCTGGGCCATAGGCCTTATAGCCGTTGTATTCAGCCGGGTTGTGGCTGGCTGTCACCATGACGCCCGCCGCACAGTGATAATACCGCACCGCCCAGGAAAGCATCGGGGTCGGCGCAAGGGTGGAATAGAGGTAAGCCCGAACCCCGTTGGCCGCTAAAACCCCTGCCGCCGCGTGGGCAAACAGCTCGGATTTGTTGCGGCTGTCGTAGGCGATGGCGGCCGCAGGGGCCTGCGGCCCCTCGTGATGCTTCAGAATGAATTCGGCCATTCCCTGAGTGGCCTGCCGCACCACATAAAGGTTCATCCGGTTGGTTCCCGCGCCGAGAATTCCGCGCAGGCCCGCCGTCCCAAAGGTCAGGTCCGTATAGAACCGCTCATAAATGCCCTTTTCGTCCCCTTCGATCCGCTCAAGCTCCGCGGTGAGATCTTGATCCTCCAGCGGGTAATCTTTCCACCGGCGATAGCGTTCCTGCACATCCATCGTCCGAGCCTCCTTTACAATTTCTGTTTTCTATGATAATATTTTTCGAAGCCCACGTCAATCCAAAGACAGTCTTTCCCCTTTTCGAATATTTTTGCGAAATCTCTTGCAATTCGGAAAAAAAGCTGATAGAATATTGCTGTTGTCCTATTTGGAATTATATTGCCGCTCATAAAGGAGGTGCAGACAGATGGCGAAATGCGATATCTGCGGTAAGGGCGTGACCTTTGGAATCAAGGTTTCTCACTCGCACAGACGGTCCAACAGAGCGTGGAAACCCAACGTCAAACGTGTTAAGGTGATCCAGAACGGTACCCCTTGTCACGTTTACGCCTGCACCCGCTGCTTGCGTTCCGGCAAGGTCACTCGTGCGGTCTAAAAGATCTGCACAGCATTTGGAAATCGAAGGAGCCCGGCATAGCCGGGCTCCTTTCGCATCTTCAGATAAAAACGCTCCGGCCCTCATCTCTTCGCAAGAGACAGCGCCGCCTTTTCACCCGCAAACGATGCGGTGGTGAGACAGCGGTCGGGGACCTCTTTCGCCTGACCCGCAAACCGCTCAACCATTTTATCGCGGACGGCGGTGCAGCTCTTCGCAAAAGACAGTGCCGCCGTTTAATCCGCAAACAGCGCGGTGGTGAGATAGCGGTCCCCAGTATCGGGCAGCAGGACTACAACCGTCTTTTTCTCGTTTTCAGGGCGGCGCGCCAGCTCGATGGCGGCATGCACCGCGGCCCCGGAGGAGATTCCCACCAGCACGCCCTCGGAGCGGCCGATCTCTCTGCCGGTTTCAAAGGCTTCTGCGTTTCCCACTGTGATGACCTCATCGTAAATCCCGGTATCCAGCACCGCAGGGACAAATCCCGCCCCGATCCCCTGAATTTTATGGGATGCGGCTGTTCCTCCGCTCAAAACCGGAGAAGCCGACGGCTCAACGGCAACGACCCGGATCGCCGGATTTCGGGATTTCAGGTAGCGCCCCACCCCGGTGATGGTTCCGCCGGTGCCGACGCCCGCCACAAAAAAGTCCACCCGACCGTCGGTATCCTCCCAGATTTCCGGACCGGTTGACCCTTCGTGTGCGGCGGGATTGGCCGGGTTGGTAAACTGGCCGGGGATAAAGCTTCCGGGAATCTCCCGTGCCAGCTCCTCCGCCCGGGCAATCGCCCCCTTCATCCCCTTAGCGCCCTCTGTCAGCACCAGCTCCGCGCCATAGGCCTTCATCAGCTGCCGGCGCTCAATGCTCATCGTTTCGGGCATCACAATGATGATGCGGTACCCCCGTGCTGCGGCCACCGCCGCAAGGCCGATGCCGGTATTTCCCGAGGTCGGCTCGATGATCACCGAGTCCTGTCCGAGCCTGCCCTCTTTCTCTGCATCGTCGATCATCGCCCGCGCAATCCGGTCCTTGACCGAGCCGGCCGGGTTAAAGTATTCCAGCTTGGCGAGGATGCGCGCCTTCAGGCCATGCATTTTTTCGATATGGGTCAGTTCCAGCAGCGGAGTCCTTCCGATCAATTGGTCCGCGGCAGTATAAATTTTGCTCATTGTTGATTCCTCCATTTAATATCATTGTGCGGCCGGCAGAAATTTGCTGCTTTTTCCGCACCGACATCGATCAGCGGGATGGACTCTGCTTTGCATCTAAATTACCAACTTTCTTAGTAGGTTAATAGGAATTATATACCCAGCCGCCGCCCACGTCAAGAGGGAAGGCAAAATTTTGGGACGACTGATTGATTTCCCACCTACCCGGTTATATAATAGGTTGTACGAAAAGGGGGCTTTCTGATGATGATTTCGACAAAGGGGCGGTATGCCCTGCGTGTCATGGTGGATCTGGCCGAACACCAGGGGGAAGGCTATCTTCCTCTGAAGGAGATCGCCCAGCGGCAGGAAATTTCGGAGAAATATCTGGAAAGCATCCTGAAGGTTCTGGTTGCCCACAAGCTTTTGGCCGGACTGCGGGGCAAGGGCGGCGGATACCGCCTGACCCGGACGCCGGAGGAATACACCGTCGGCAGCATTCTGCGGCTGACCGAGGGCAGTCTGGCTCCGGTAGCCTGTCTGGAGCAGGACTCCCCGGAGTGTCCCCGCACGGCAGGCTGCCGCACCCTGCCGATGTGGCGGAAGCTGGACGCGATGATCCGGGACTTTTTTGACGGAATTACCATCGCCGATCTGTCGGCTCCGGCACGGCCGGAGGACGGCGGTCTGATCTGAAGGAGCAGCATTTTTCCGAAGGATGCGCCTTTTTCCGCGCTTTTTTTGGCAATCTGCTTGCGTTCGCAGCGCTTGGCCGATATAATGAGGGGTAGACTATAAAGGGAGGGAAACCCTATGATACGCAAAACACTGGAAAAGACCTACGATCCCAAGCAGGTCGAGGACCGGATTTATCAGGGCTGGCTGGCCGGCAACTACTTTCATGCCGCGCCGAATCCTGAGAAAAAGCCGTTTACCATTGTGATTCCGCCGCCCAACATCACCGGGCAGCTCCACATGGGACACGCCCTTGACAACACCCTGCAGGATATTCTGATCCGCTACAAACGGATGCAGGGCTTTGAAGCTCTCTGGATGCCGGGCACCGATCACGCCTCGATTGCAACCGAGGCGAAGATTGTCAACGCGCTGCGGGAAGAGGGGGTTTCAAAGGCCGACATCGGCCGCGAGGAATTCCTGCGCCGCGCGTGGGACTGGCGCGCCAAGTACGGCGGGCGGATCATCAACCAGCTTAAGAAGCTCGGCTCTTCCTGCGACTGGGAGCGGGAGCGCTTCACCCTCGACGAGGGGTGCAGCAAAGCGGTCACCGAGGTGTTCTGCCGCCTCTATGAAAAGGGCCTGATCTACCGCGGGGAGCGAATGATCAACTGGTGCCCCAACTGCAAGACCTCGATTTCGGATGCCGAGGTCGATTACCGGGAGAAGGCCGGCGCCTTCTGGCATATCCGCTACCCGCTCGCCGACGGATCGGGCGATCTGATCGTGGCCACCACCCGCCCCGAGACCATGCTCGGCGACACCGGCCTTGCGATCAACCCCGGCGATGAGGAACGCATCCATCTCGTCGGCAAAAAAGCGGTTCTGCCGCTGGTAAACCGCGAAATCCCGATTGTGGCCGACGATTATGTGGAACTCGGCTTCGGCACCGGCGTGGTCAAGATGACCCCCGCCCACGACCCAAACGACTTTGAGGTCGGACAGCGCCAGGGCCTTGAAATTATCAACATCTTCAATGAAGACGGCACCGTCAATGAAAACGGCGGAAAATATGCCGGAATGGACCGTTTTGAGTGCCGCAAGGCGATTGTCCGCGATCTTGAGGAGCAGGGTTATCTGGTCAAGGTCGAGCCCTATACCCACAATGTGGGATGCTGCCAGCGCTGCGGCACCATTGTGGAACCCCGTCTCTCCACACAGTGGTTCGTCAAGATGAAGCCGCTTGCCGAGCCTGCCGTCCGGGCGGTCCGCAGGGGCGAAACCCGCTTTGTGCCCGAGCGGTTTGATCAGACATACTTCCATTTCATGGAGAATATCCGCGACTGGTGCATTTCCCGCCAGCTCTGGTGGGGACATGCGATTCCGGCGTGGTACTGTGAGGACTGCGGCGAGATCACCGTTGCACGCGAGGAACCGAAAATCTGCTGCAAATGCGGCTCGGCCCGCCTGCGCCGCGATCCGGACACCCTTGATACCTGGTTTTCCTCCGCCCTTTGGCCCTTCTCGACGCTGGGCTGGCCGGAAAAGACCCCTGAGCTGAACTACTTCTTCCCCACCGACGTGCTGGTGACCGGCTACGATATTATCTTCTTCTGGGTCGCCCGGATGATTTTTTCCTCCATCGAGCAGATGGGCGAGGTTCCCTTCCGGGATGTGCTGATCCACGGCCTTGTCCGCGACGCGCAGGGGCGCAAGATGTCCAAGTCGCTCGGCAACGGCATCGATCCTCTCGAGGAGATCGAAAAGTACGGCGCCGATGCGCTGCGCCTGACGCTGGCCACCGGCAACGCACCCGGAAACGACATGCGCTACTCGGATGAAAAGGTCAAGGCAAGCCGCAACTTCTGCAACAAGATCTGGAACGCGGCCCGCTTCATCCTGATGAACCTCGGCGACGAGGAAATTCCGAACGCCCTGCCCGGCGGTCTCACCGCCCCCGACAAGTGGGTGCTGCACGGATATAACCGGCTGGTGAAGGAAGTCACCGAGAACATCGAGAAATACGAACTGGGCATCGCGGTGCAGAAGCTCTACGATTTTATCTGGGATGTCTTTTGCGACTGGTATATCGAGCTGGCCAAGCCCCGCCTCAACGCGGGCGGCGAACAGGCGCAGACAGCCCGTCAGGTACTGGTCTATGTCCTGACTCGGACCTTGGCGCTGCTGCATCCATTCATGCCGTTTATCACCGAGGAGATCTGGCAGACCCTGCCGCACGAGGGGGAAAGCCTGATGATCTCCCGGTGGCCGCAGTATGATCCCGCCCTTGAATTTGCGAAGGAGGCCGCCGATTTCGAGATGGTGATGGCCGCGATCAAAGCGATCCGGATCGCGCGTTCCAACGCCGATGTGCCCCCGTCGCGCAAGGCGACCGTCTACCTCAAGAGCGAGCATGCACAGCAGTTCCTCGACGCGGCGCCGTTCATCGAGCGTCTGGCCTTTGCCTCATCGGTCGTGGCCGTCGAAGAGGACTTTTCCATCGAGCACGCGGTGCACGTCGTCACCGACGACGCGAGAATCCTGCTGCCGATGGACGAGCTGATCGACCGGGACAAGGAGCTCGCCCGCCTGAACAAGGAGATGGCCTCCTGCGAACGGGAAATTGCCGCCGTCTCGGGAAGACTCGCCAACGAGGGCTTCGTGGCCAAGGCTCCTGCCAAGGTCATTGAGTCGGAGCGCCAGAAGCTGGAAAAAGCGACCGAAAGGATGGAGAAAATCCGCGAAAGTCTCGCCGCGCTGGGCGCATAAATGGCAGAAAAACCCGTTCCTCCCTGCGCTGGGTGCATAAATGAAAGAGCCCGCCTTTCAAAGAAAAGGCGGGCTCTTTGTCCCGATGGAAGGATACTGCGAAGGTCCAAACCGCGGGCAGCGATGAAATATTTCCCTGGGGAGCAGAAAAAATGCTGTTTTTTGCCACTAAATAAAGGACCAGTGTGATTGCAGCCATCCCGCGAAAGGAGAGAAAGGATATGATGGACCCGCTGAAACGCACCGCCGTACTCACCCTCTCGCTGCTGCTCGCCGCCTGTGCCCCGGCGCAGCGGCCCGCCTCCTCCACGGACGGGGCAGAGTCCGCCCTCCCCGCCCCCGCGGCGTCGGAATCCTCTGCCGCGCAGCCGCCGTCCGCCGAGGGCGCCGACCGGCTTTACCGGATTTACCGCGGGGAGCAAACCATTGTGATGGATGGGGACGGCAATCTTCTCCCTGACGAGGAAGCCTATACTCCGCTTTACGACCTGCTGACCGGCGCGGAAGCCTACCGTCTCCGCACAAAGAACGAGGACACCGGCGGGGATGACGAATACGGCAACCCGGTCGTGCAGCAGTACTGCTCCCTCTGTGACGCCAAGGGAACCCTTCTTTATGACTGGGAGCCGGTCACCTACCGCGCCGCCTTTTCGGGACTGCTGATCCGGCAGGACCCCCGCAGCTGGTGGAGCAATCCGTCCGAACTGGAGGGCTACTCCACCGCCCTCTGGAATCCCGCAACCGGTGAAACAGTAGCCGACGGAGTCGACTCGCTGCAGGAGATGGGCGACGGCAGCGTTCTGGCGCTCGATGTGACCGGACGCACCCTCGGGGTGCTTGACAGCAGCGGGAAGGTTCTCAGCGGCTTCCCCGCCCCGGCGGATTATTACTACCCCAATGCGAAATGGGGGATGATTTCCGCCGACGCCGGATACAATCCCTACGGCCCCTACGATCCCGGCGGAAAGCCCTCCTCCGCGCTGCTGCTCGACCGGGATTTCAACATTCTGTTTGAATGCGAACAGCTCAACCTCGGCTTTTACGGACTCCGCGGGCCTTATGCCCTCTGGCACGACCATGGACGGACGGGGCTTCTGTCTCTGCCCAGTCTTACACGCCTCTACTCGATTTCCGAGGAGGAGGGAGACATTCAATATTTTGACGGGGAGCGGCTGATTCTGCGTACCGGAACACGAAACGATCCCCTCAATCCATGGCGCTGCTTTCTCTATGACCTTGAGGGAAATCTCCTGGCCGGGCCATATGAACAGCTTTCTCCGGAGGACGAATGGGAGGACCGCGATGCTCCGGCCGGGCGTTTTCTGGCCGGGAACGGCGGCACACTTTCTCTGCTCGACCGGGACGGCGGCCTGATCACCTCGGCGGAGCTTCCGGGCCTGTGCTCCTTTTCCTCGCTCGGAGACGGCTATTATACCTACAATATCGAGAGGACGGGCGATTCGCCCGATTCGTTTTCCACCCATTTGACGGGCCTGCTCGGCCCTGATTTCGAGGTGGTCCTCCCGGCGGAGCAGTATCAGTCCATCTACCGGCTGACCGATTGGGCCGGACAGAGGTCCGCCCGCTATGACCTGCTCGAATGCGGCAGGGAGCTCCCCAATGGGGTCTGGCGCTTCGACCTGCTCACCCTCTCCGGCGAACCGGTTCTTGGGAACCTGTCCGTCATCGGGGATGCCGGTCCCGGACGCATCGCGGTGATCCGCGGAAGCTCGATGGGGCTGATCGACTTTTCCGGCCGCTGGATCGCCCGCCGCTCAATCTATCAAGGCCTGCAAAACGATTAAGGAGGATTCATGATGAAGCTGCAACACCGCGCCGCCCTGCTGCTGGCGGTTCTGATCGCCGCCGCGGGCTGCAAAAACTCCGCTGTTCCGTCCCAAAGCGAAACTCCGTCCTCTTCGGAGGCGCCGTCTTCTTCTGCGAGCGCCCCCGCCGCCCTGCCGCTTCCCGGCATCGACGCTGAATCCTTTCCCCGGATCGACGGCTCCACCGCCAATCATCCGCTGATCACCCGCATTTACTCGGAAATCTGCGGCATCAGCCGTGAGGAAGCCGAAACGCTGGTGGATCTCGACCTCGGGAGCACCGGTTCAATCTGGCAGAAGATGCTCTACGGCGGCGAATCCTGCCTGCTGATCGTCTACGAGCCGCCCGAGGAAGTCAAGGAGGCCAGCGCGGCCGAGCTTGCCCAGTTGGAGATCGATCCAATCGGCCGGGACGGCCTCGTGTTCCTTGCCAACGCACAGAACCCCGTGGAAAGCCTGACCGTCGAGGAGCTGCGGAAGATCTACACCGCACAGCTCACCGACTGGAGCGAGGTCGGCGGCGAGCCCGGACCGATCCAGCCGTTCCAGCGCAATCCCGACAGCGGCAGCCAGACCCTTTTCATGAAGCTGCTGATGCGGGGCAAACAGCCGATGACGCCGCCAACCGAGCTGGTGCAGCAGACAATGGGCGGTCTGATTGACGGGGTTGCCGCCTTCGACGGCTCGGGCAGCGCACTGGGCTATTCGGTTTATTACTATGCCAGCCTGATGTACGGGAATCCCAACCTCAAGCTTTTGGCGGTCGATGGAGTCGCCCCTTCGAACGAAAGCATCGGGAACCAATCCTATCCTCTGACCAACGACTTTTATCTCGTGATCCGCGCGGACGAACCGGCGGACAGCCCGGTACGCGCCCTGCGCGACTGGCTGCTGACCGACGAGGGGAAGCGCCTTCTCGAGGAGGAAAACTATGTCTGGGCACGCGCCGGCATGCCGCAGCAGTCCGCAGGTGCGGGAAATCCGTTCGAAAGCTCCTCGCTTCCCGGCTGAGCGGCGGCCTTCCGGCTCCGATTCAGGCCCCCGGTTCTGCCGGGGGCCTGCGCAAGCCCGGGAGGGCGCGGCGCAGGGAACCCGTTCGGGAGTTCCGCGCTCCCCGGATTCTGCCGGAATGTCTTTCCATAGTTCCAATTCGGCTTCGCGTTCCCGATGAAATTCAATGAATATTCGATGATTGTGGTGCAACAGTTTAACAGGGCATACAGAGCCGTGGTTGTACATCATTCGGTTGCGGCTCCGCCTTGAGATATACAAAAAGTATAGTATATATAAAACATTAAGAAAAATTTTACTTCTATAATAAATACGAACGCAATTATAAGAAAGGGGTTATCCACCATGAAAAAAGTTGCTCTTGTTTTAGGATTGGCATTAGCAGCGTCGTTCGTCCTTGCAGGGTGCAGCGCTTCAGAGACAGGTGGCGCTGGTGATCCTGTTCCTGATGGGGTGACAGAGCCGGGTGTTACACCAAACGGAAATGAAATTGAAGCAAGTCAACCCGCCAATCAAGTGCAGGATACAGAAGAAAAACTTGAATGGGACAAAATGCCTATGGTAATGGTGGACGGTAAGCTATATTACGATACGGGAGAGGAAAGCAGCATTGACGGCCGTTGTGGAGTAATGGACGGGGAAATAACTTCAACCGTTGATAGTTCTGAGATACCGGCAAAAGATAATCAGTCCAATTTCGGGGCAGGATTTGAATATCAATATGGAGCCAATGATACCATAGAGATTTTCATGAATGGGAAATGGATTGTTTTCGAGCATAGGGAAGGGGCATGAAACCAAGCTCGGTTTCCCGATAAATGACAGCTGCGGACGGCCTTTCCGAAGGAACGCTTGCATGGCCGGATTGGTATAACAGCTTGTTGGAAGAAGAACAGTCAGCTATAAGCGATATCCCGTCTGATCCAGCAGGAGAAGATGACATTGTGAAAACAGAGGACACAGAGGCTTCGGCAACAGAAGATGAATTGCGTGGCTGTCCTCCTGCGCCAGCGGATCGATAGCGGCAATGCCCAAAAGCACATCTCTTTTGGCCACAGCATACAAGATGCAAAAGGGGCATCTCAATTTTGGGATAGCCTTTTATTATGTTCTCTTTTGGATAAATATACATTCGGTCAAGCCAAGCCTGATCCGGGAACACAAAAGGGAACCCGAAGTTTTATAAAAGCCGGCGGCACAAATGCATACGTGTGGGAATCATGATCTTTTCGGCCGCAGGACGGATAGGTGTCCAACACCGTTGCAGGTCAGCGAAAGGCGCGCCGCGGGATGCCTCTGTCTGCATCCCGCGGCGCGCTTTTTCGGTTTTCAAACGGTTTCCAGTTTCAGCCTGCCGTCCCGCGCGGTGACGCTCATCAGGGCGGGCGGGTTCTCACCCGCATCGACAATTTTTTGAGTCAGGTCATCCTCGACCTCCCGGCGGATGACCTTGCGGACATCCCGCGCCCCGGCCTTGCCGCCGGCGGCATGGTCGGCGATGGCCGAAAGAGCATTGTCGTCATACCCGAATTTGATACCCCTGTTGGAAAGCGGCGCCTTGAATTCATCGAGCATCAGGCCGGCAATCCGTTTATAGTCGTCGCGGGTCAGCGGCGAAAAGACCACAACCTCGTCAATCCGGGCCAGGAACTCCGGCCGCAGAAATTCGGAAAGGGCCTTCATCGCCCGCTCGCGGGAGATGTCGCCGGCTGTCTTGTCAAAGCCGATCGAGCTTCCCCGGATGTTGGAACCGGCATTGGAGGTCAGGACAATGACCGTATTTTCAAACGAAACAACCCGTCCCTGCGCGTCGGTAATCCGTCCCTCATCCAGAATTTGCAGCAGAATATTGAGCACATCGGGATGCGCCTTTTCGATTTCGTCGAAGAGCACCACCGAATAGGGGCGGCGGCGGACCTTCTCGGTAAGCTGTCCCGCCTCGTCATAGCCGACATAGCCGGGAGGCGAGCCGACGATCCGCGAAACCGAATGCTTCTCCATAAACTCGGACATATCGAGCCGGATGAGCGGATCCGCGGTGTCGAACAGCTCCTGCGAGAGTCTGCGCACCAGCTCGGTCTTGCCGACTCCTGTCGGTCCGACAAAGATAAAGGAAGCCGGACGGCGGCGGGCCGAAAGCTGCACCCGCGTGCGGCGCACCGCGGCGGCAACCAGCTCGACCGCCCGATCCTGCCCGATAATATACTTTTTCAGGGCGTCGGCCAGATGGGATACCTTAGTCAGCTCGCTCGCCTTGATCTTTGAAGCGGGAATGCCGGTCCAAAGCTCGATGACCCGGGCGAGGTCCTCGACGGTAACCGCCTTTCCCAGAGCCTTCGGCTCCAGCTCTTTGATCTGTCCCTCAAGACGCAGCAGTTCGGAGCGCACCTCGGCCAGCCGCTCATAGTCGATCTCCGACGATTGGGTGAGGGCGTTCTCCTCCTCTTTGAGCGCCTCGTATCTGCGGTTCTTCTCCTCATACTCGTCGAGATCGGTGTTGTCGAGGGTGCAGCAGGAGCAGGCCTCGTCGAGCAGGTCGATCGCCTTATCCGGCAGAAAGCGGTCGGTGATGTAACGCTCGCTCATCTCGACGGCGCGCCGCACGACATCATCCGAAACGCTGACCCGGTGAAACGCCTCATAGTACTTGCGAATGCCCAGCAGCACCTGCACCGTCTCTTCGATCGAAGGCTCGTTGACCGTCACCGGCTGGAACCGCCGCTCGAGGGCAGCGTCCTTTTCAATGTGCTTGCGGTATTCGTTGAAGGTCGTTGCGCCGATCACCTGAATCTCGCCGCGCGAGAGGGCGGGCTTGAGGATGTTGGCCGCGTTCATCGAGCCTTCGGCATCCCCCGCCCCGATGAGGTTGTGCACCTCGTCGATAAACAGGATGACATTCCCCTGGGCCTTGATGTCCTCGACCAGTCCTTTGACGCGGCTCTCAAACTGTCCCCGGAACTGGGTTCCGGCAACCAGTGCGGTCAGGTCCAGCAGGTAAAGCCGCTTTTCCCGCAGGCGCGGCGGCACCCTGCCGCCGGCGAGGCGCTGGGCAATCCCCTCGGCGATGGCCGTTTTGCCGACGCCCGGTTCTCCGATCAGGCAGGGATTGTTTTTCTGACGGCGGTTGAGGATCTGCATCACCCGGTAGATCTCCCGATCCCGCCCCACGATCTGGTCGAGCACGCCGCGCTCGGCCTTATCCGTCAGGTCCTCACAATACTGCTCGAGGAACTTGCGCTTCTTGCCGCGTTCGCCGCGCTGCGTGCGGCCGGATTTCTCCCGCTGCTCTCCTGCGGGACGCTCGGCAATCGAGGTCTGCTCCTCTTCCCCGCCCTCCGCGTCCTCCCGCGGAGAGGCGGCGGAGGTGATGAAATTCTGCAAAAAGCCGGGCAGCGGCATCGCACCGCCCGGTTCAAAGCTTCCGTCGGAGCCGAGCAGCTCAGACATCTGACCCGAGAGATTCTCAAGATCCTCATCCGAGATGCCGAGCTTGTCGATCATCTCCTGCACCTGCGGAATTCCAAGCTCCCGGGCGCACTGGAGGCAGTACCCCTCGTTGACCGGCTGCCCATTTTCAATTTTGCTGACAAATACCACGGCAACCCGCTGCTTGCAGCGGCTGCACAGCATATTCATTGAAACCACCTCGGTTTTGCATTCAATTTTTTTATTGTAACACAGGGATATGAACCCCCTGTGAATCTTTTTCGCAACCTGAAGCTTCCTACGACTTAGGATACGGCGAAGCGGATTTCTTATCCGCTCCAAATAAAGCGGACAATGTGCGCCTATAAAATTCCGCGCGCCCAGGGCCCTGCCAAATAGAACCAGCGGAACAGGAATGTTTTTTCAATTTCGGAATTAGAAATAATCCCCATTCCGTCGCCGGTGGCCGAGACGATAAACCAGAGCAGCGATGCGAACACAAAAACATAGAGCAGGCCCTGCGCCGCGCCGAGAACGCCGCCCAGAATTTCATTGAGCGAACCGATCACCGGCAGGAAGTTAACCGATTTAAGCAGCCCGGCTATGGTATTGACCAGCAGCATCAGCACCGTAAAAAGCACAAAAAAGACCAGCACCCGCACCAGCGCGGTCGCCATCGGCCCGATGACCGTATCGGTGATGGCAGCGCTGAGGGTGGCGGCGTCGGAGGATTGAATCTGTGCATACCACGCCTCAGCCGATGATCCGAGCGCCGCTTCAAGCGACTGGGAAAGCCATCCGGGCAGCTCGTCGAGAATCCCCTCAAGGCCGTAGAGGAATGCCTCCGCCCCGTTCTGGGAAAATTCCCCGACATTCTTTGCCACAAGGTCGAGGGTGGAAGAACGCAGATAGTTGTCAAAAATCATCCTCGCGATCGGTTCGCTGTAAACCAGCGAAAAAAGCAGCGCGCCGATCGACCCGACCAGCCGGGTGACCGTGTGCAGGAAGCCCTTCCGATAAGAGGCGGCCGCAAAGGTTAAAACGATTGCCACCGTCAGAATATCCCAAATGATCCACATTGTCGCTTCTCCTTTGTGTGCCGTACGATACCGGTCTATCCTGTCAGACGTTTCTCTTTTTCGCGCCCGCGCTGACCGCCGTAAGCGGCCGGAATTGCTTTCCTTTTCCAAGCCCGGAAGTGCGGCAGGTAAATTGCAACATGCGCGTTGTTTACAGGGGATACAGACAAGCTGCCTGATTCAGACGCCGCAGCCCCCCAGATGCCTGCCGGGTCTCTATTTCCGGAACGAGGCTTCAGGGGAACTTCGTCCGCGGCCGGAAAGCCATCAAGAGGCATCGATGCTCCCGGAAAGCTGCCGAAAAGCTTTTCGGCAGCCCATTCATCGGATCTGCGCCCGGCACAGCTCACTCATTGTCGCGTAATAGAGCTGATTGCCCACCACAGTGCAGAGCACCGCGTCGGGGGTTTCGGTGCTGCCCGCCCGCTTGAGCGAAGCATCATAGCGCAGCGCCCGCTCGCCGGTGAAGGCGAGGGCCTCATCCCCATAAAAATGGAGGCTCAGAATTCCGCGGTCGCAGCTTCCCGCCGCCCGTTCCCGCACTTCGGCGTCCAGCCGCACAAGGTCAAGGCTGTGGGACGAGGCATAGTCCCCGACGGCAAGCAGCACGCCGCGCTCCTCATCGAGGGCAAAGGCCGTCAGCGGCTTCTCCTCATAAGAATAGGTGCCGCGGCGGCTCCCATTTGCTGCGATGCTGTGTACCGCGCGGTCGGTCACCACCGTCGTCATATCGTTTTCCCGCAGCGCCATTGAAAGCAGCAGCTCTCCTTCAAGGAGGACCTCACAGCGGGCCTGCGCCGTCCCCTCGGAAATCTCAAACACCGAGAAGAAGGAGGAGAGCACCCCGCCGGAAAATTCCACCCCGCCGACCGCAAGGCCGGTCGCCTCATCATTTAAAGCGAGGGAGTGGATGATCCGCCCCGAGGACATCCAGACAAAGCATTCCTCAAAGGAGGAATCATAGACGGTCACCTGCGCCTGATCTCCCACCGCTGTGGTCGAGACAGCAACCGCCCCATTCGGCGCCAGCGCGGCCGTATAGATGGGCCGGTCAAACCTCTGGTAGAAGAGCACCGTCTCGCCGGAGCGCAGCCACAGCTCATAGCCGCCGCGCAGGTAGGTCAGAAGATAGCGTCCGGCGCTGACGGCAATGGCGTTTTTGCCTTCCATCCGCTCCTCAATCACGCGGTTTCCGGCGGTATTGCAGACGGTCAGTGTGCTTTCGGTAATCAGGGCGCTGCGCTTTCCCACCGCGGTCAGCTGCAGGGGCTGCGACTCGATCGGAATCGGATAGCCCGTATTATCCACAATGGTGGCGGTAAAATCCGACAGAAGAACCCCGATGCCCTGCGATGCAATTTCAAAGCGCATCGCATAAAGAACCACTCCGGCCGCGGTCAGCAGAGTAACCGCCAGCAGGCGCTTGATCGTTTTACGCCGGGCATATTTCTTTCGTTCTTTTTCAAAATCAGTTGTCCGGGCGATGGCGGTCCGCCTCCCTTCGTCGAAAATCGCCCCCTCCGGCCCCGCGGGCCGGCGTCAGAGCTTTGGATAAAAGACCTTTTCAAGAATCAGCCCGCAGGCCGGGGCGGTCATCCCCGCCCGGGAACGGTCGCGGCTCTCAATAATTTCGGGAATGCTTCCCGCCGGCACGCTCCCGCGAGCCATATCAAGAAGGGTGCCCGCCATGATCCGCACCATGTTGTAGAGGAAGCCGTCCCCCGCGGCCGTCAGCTCCACCAGAGTGCCGGTGCGGGTGACGCCGCACTCAAAGACGGTGCGGACCGGGTCTTCAACGCTGCTGCCCGCATTGCGGAAAGCGGAAAAATCATGGGTCCCCAGAAAATCCTTTGCCTGGCGGTCGAGCAGCTCCGCGTCGAGGGGCTGCGGCCAGTAAAGGGCCAGCCCTTCCCAGAAGGGGTCGCGCACAGGGGCGTTGAGAATCCGGTAGCGGTACCGCTTGCCCGCGCAGGAATAGCGGGCGTGAAACTCCTGCGGGACCTCCCGGCAGCCGGTTGCGGCGATCTCGGGCGGAAGACGGGCGTTGAGCGCCCGCATCAGCCTCTCGCAGGGAATCGGATGCTCCAGCCGGAAGGAGACACAGTATTCGAGGGCGCTCACCCCCGCGTCGGTCCGGGAGCAGCCTTTCACGTCGGGGCGGGTGCGGAAAAGCGACTCGAGCGCATCCTGAAAGGCCTGCATCACGGTGGGGGCGTTCTTCTGCACCTGCCAGCCATGAAAGGCCCGCCCGTCAAAACGCAGGGTCACGAGCAGGTTCCGCAAGGAAAAGCCTCCTTTCTGTTTCGTGCGGGAGGGTTCAATACATCGACGGGAAAATCCGGTTGAAGAGCAGCACCAGTACCAGAAGCACCGCCAGCATCCCCAGCGCCATGAAATCGCGCGGAGCGTAACAGAGCTGTTTCATGCGGGTCCGTCCCTCATCGCCGTGGTAGCAGCGGCACTCCATTGCCAGCGCCAGCTCGTCGGCGCGGCGGAAGGAGGAAACAAAGAGCGGTATCAGAATCGGAATCAGCGCCTTGGCCCGTCGCATAATCCCCCCCGATTCCATATCCGCGCCGCGCGCCTTCTGGGCCGACATGATCTTGTCGGTTTCCTCGATCAGCGTCGGGATGAAGCGCAGGGCGATGGTCATCATCATGGCAAGCTCGTGCACCGGCATTTTCAGCCTTTTCAGCGGCACCAAAAGCTGTTCAATCGCATCGGTCAGGGCGATCGGCGAGGTGGTATAGGTCAAAAGCGAACTGCCGGCGATGAGGCAGATGATGCGGGTGACCATCAGAACCGCCAGAACGACTCCCTCGAGGGTGATTTTCAAAAAGCCGAGCCGGAAAATCTCCCGTCCCTCGACAAACAGCATATTGAGGACGGCGGTAAAAACAATGATCGGGATCACCGGCTTCATGCTTTTTCGGATCAACGAAAGAGGAATGCCGGAAATCAGGTATCCCGCCGCCGCAAAGACGGCCGAAAGCAGCAGCCCCTGAAAATTGTCGGCCACAAAGAGAGCCACGATATAGAGCATCGTCAGGATGATCTTCATCCGGGGGTCGAGGCGGTGCACTGCCGACTGTCCGGGAAAATACTGACCGATGGTAATATCCTTAAGCATCCTGCGCGCCCCCCTTCCCGAGCACCCGCAGCAGCTCGCGCCGCGCGGCCTCGACGGTGTAGACGTGGGGACTCAGCTCGAAGCCTCTGGCCCTGAGCTGGGCAAAAATCTTGGTGATCTGCGGTACCGCCAGCCCCATCTCCACCAGCTCGCCGGTGTGGGAAAACACCTCGTCAACGGTGCCGAACGCGATCTTTCTGGCGTCGTTGATGACCAGCACATGCTTCGCGTATTTGGCCACGTCCTCCATGCTGTGCGAAACGAGCAGGATGGTGCTGCCGGTCTTGCTGTGATACTGGGCAATCTCGTGGAAAATCTGGTCCCGGCCCTTGGGGTCGAGGCCGGCGGTCGGTTCGTCAAGGATCAGCACGCGCGGACGCATCGCCAATACGCCGGCGATGGCGACGCGCCGCTTCTGCCCGCCCGAAAGCTCAAACGGGGATTTCTGCATCGTGTCGGGGGAAAGCCCGACGAAACCCGCGGCTTCGCGGACACGGTCCCGGATTTCCCCGGGCGAAAGCCCCATGTTGGAGGGACCGAATGCGATATCCCGCTCGACCGTCTCCTCAAACAGCTGATATTCGGGGTACTGAAACACCAGCCCCACCTGAAAACGCACCTCGCGGATTTTCTTCGGCTCCTCCCAGATGTCCTTGCCGTAGAGCAGCACCTGCCCCGATGTCGGGCGCAGCAGGCCGTTGAGATGCTGGATGAAGGTGGACTTGCCCGAACCGGTATGTCCGATGACACCGACGAAGTCCCCCTCCTCGATGGAGACCGAAACGCCGTCCACCGCAGCCTTTTCAAACGGGGTGCCCTGGGAATAGAGATAGGTCAGATCCTTCGTTTCGATGGCGGTCATGCCCAGCCGCCTCCCTTCCCGCTCGAAGCCAGCAGAGAGGAAAGCGCCTCAACGCATTCCTCGTCGGTGATGATGTCGTCGGGCAGATTGATCCCGCTGCGGCGCAGCTCATGGATGATTTCGGTCGCCTGCGGCACATCAAGTCCGACCTGCTTCAAAAGCGACACATGCGAAAAGACCTCCTTAGGCGGCGCATCGAGCAGAATCTTGCCGTCGTCCATGACGACGACCCGGCGGCAGGCCGCCGCCTCGTCCATAAAATGGGTGATCAGCAGCACCGTCACGCCGAATTCCCGGTTGAGCTTGATGACCGTTTCGAGCACCTCGGCCCGGCCGCGCGGGTCGAGCATGGCGGTCGGCTCGTCGAGGATGATGAGCTTGGGCATCATCGCGATAATTCCCGCGATGGCGACCCGCTGCTTCTGCCCGCCCGAAAGCTGATGCGGCGCATGCAGCCGGTATTCGTACATCCCCACGTCGGTGAGCGCCTCATCGACCCGAATCCGGATCTCATCCGGCGGCACCCCGATGTTTTCGAGGCCGAAGGCCACGTCCTCCTCGACGATGGTGGCGACAATCTGGTTGTCCGGGTTCTGAAAGACCATCCCCGCCCGGCTGCGCAGCTCGAGAAGCCTGTCCTCATCGGCGGTGTTGATGCCGTCAACATAACAGACCCCGCCCTGCGGCAGCAGGATGGCGTTAAAATGCTTGGCAAGGGTCGATTTGCCCGATCCGTTGTGGCCGAGCACCGCTACCAGGTCGCCCTTGCCGACGGTCAGGCTCACATGGTCGAGTGCAAGCCGGGCATCCCCGGGGTAGCTGAATACCAGATCCTTTGCGCTGATAATCGCATCCATTTTCAACATTCCTTTGTATTGTGGTACACCCCGCCGTCGGCAGGCCTCCGGCGGTGGCATCCTGAGAACGCGCTGTGCGCGGATTACCGCTCCCAGATCGCGGTCGAGCCCTGCGGAAGAACCAGTCCGTTTGCCGTCACCGGCAGCCCAATCTCGGAGGAGGAGGTTTTTCCTCCCCTTGCGCCCGCCGTAACGGCGAGGAGATACTCCATCACCGAAGCGGAAAGCCCGGTGGTATAGGAGTTCAGCAGCAGGAACAGCGCATCGCCGGCCAGAACCTGCGCGGCAAGGCGGCAGAGCTCATAAACGCTCTCCTCAAGCTTCCAGACCTCGCCGCCGGGCCCTCTCCCGTAGGAGGGCGGGTCCATCACGATCCCGTCATACCGGCTGCCCCGGCGGATCTCCCGCTCGAGGAACTTTTTGCAGTCGTCAACAATCCAGCGGACCGGCGCGCCTTCCAGCCCGGAAAGCTTTGCGTTGTCGCGCGCCCACTGGACCATCCCCTTCGCCGCGTCCACATGCACGACGCTCGCCCCCGCCGCCGCGCAGGCCAGCGTGGCTCCGCCGGTGTAGGCAAAGAGATTGAGCACCCGCACAGGCCGGCCGGCCGCCCTGATTTTTGCGGCCATAAAGTCCCAGTTGACCGCCTGCTCCGGAAAAAGCCCGGTATGCTTGAAGCCGGTCGGACGGATATGAAACCGCAGCTCCCGATAGGAAACCTCCCATTCGGGGCGCGGCAGCGAACGGATCTCCCAGCTTCCGCCCCCGGTTGCCGAACGGTGGTAGCGGGCGTTGACACGCCCCCACTCGGAGCCTTTAGGGGTATCCCAGATCACCTGCGGATCGGGCCGCGCAAGAATCACCGATCCCCAGCGTTCGAGCTTCTCCCCGCCCGAAGCGTCGAGCAGCTCAAAGTCGCTCCAGTCTTTTGAATATCGCATCTGTTTCCCTCTTTGAACGTCATTGCAGTTTTTCGATGGCCGCGGCGATTTCATCCGCGGCCCGTTCGATCTCCGCCGCCGATTCTCCCTCGACCATGACGCGGATGTACGGCTCGGTGCCGGAGGGCCGGACAACCACCCGTCCCCGTCCCTCGAGCGTCCTGCTCCAGTCCGCGATCGCGGCGGATACCGCCGGGTCTGATTCATACGCTTCCTTCGCCGCCGGGGTGGCGGATACGTTTTTCATCATCTGCGGAAAGCGCTTCATCGCGCTTCCCAGTTCGGAAAGCGGCCTGCCCGCCGCCGCAATGGCGTTTAACAGCATCACCGCCGAAAGCTGCCCGTCCCCGGTCGTGGCAAGGTCCAGAAAGATCATATGGCCCGACTGCTCTCCACCGAGGGAGTAGCCCCCCCGCAGCATCGCCTCGAGCACATAGCGGTCGCCCACCTTCGTGACCTCGGTGGCGGTGCCCCGCCGCCGCATGAGCTGGAAAAAGCCGAGGTTGGTCATCGAGGTGACGACTATGGTATTCTTCGCAAGGGCCTTCTGACCGGAGAGGTAGTCCCCGAGGATCGCCAGCAGGAAATCCCCGTCCAGGACATTTCCCTGTTCATCCACCGCGAGCAACCGGTCGGCATCTCCGTCAAAGGCGAGGCCGAGGTCATAGCCGCCCGCCTTCACCCGCGCGGCGAGCCGCTCAATATGGGTCGAGCCGCAGCAGTCATTGATGTTGACCCCATCCGGCCCACAGGCAAGCAGGTCGGCAAAAACGCCGAGCCGCTCAAACAGCCGCCCCGCGGTGACGGCCGCGCTGCCGTTGGCGCAGTCGGCAAGAATTTTCCCTGAAAAGCCGCCCCGGTAGTGGGAGGCGAGAAAGGCGGTATAATCCTCCGCGGCGCTCTGCGCCCGGGAGATCCTTCCCACCTCCCCGCCGGACTTCTGTCCGTCAAGCGCCCGGCCCGAACGGACCAGCTCCTCAATCCGATCCTCCTCGGAGTCGGTGAGCTTAAAGCCCTTCGGCCCGAAGAGCTTGATGCCGTTGAATTCATATGGGTTGTGGCTCGCCGAGAGCATCACCCCCGCGTCGGCGTGGTAACGCTGCACCAGATAGGCAACCGCCGGGGTGGGAACCACCCCCAGAAGCAGCACATCGGCACCCACGGCGCACAGGCCGGCAGCGGCCGCCGCTTCCAGCAGGTCGCCAGAGGCCCGGGTATCGCGGCCGATGACGACCAGCGGCTTTTTGTGGGTTTCCGCAGCCAGAACCATCGCCGCCGCCGCGCCAAGCTCCATGGCGAGGGAGGCGGTCAGTTCCCGCCCCGCGACGCCGCGGACCCCGTCGGTCCCAAACAGTCTTGCCATCCTTACAGCTCCTTATATCAGCAGTTTCTTTTCTAAAGAAGGGAAATCTGTCCGCCCGCCTGCTCTGCGCAGGCAAGCCCCAGATGCTGCGCCGCCCTGGCGGTGGCGCAGCGGCCGCGCGGCGTCCGGGTCAAAAAGCCGATCTGCATCAGATAGGGCTCATAGACATCCTCAATGGTGACCGTCTCTTCCCCGGTGGCTGCGGCCAGCGTCTCCAGCCCGACCGGGCCGCCCCGGTAGTTGACCAGGATGGCGGTGAGCATCCGGCGGTCAACCGCGTCGAGTCCCAGCTCGTCGATCTCCAGCCGCGAAAGGGCAAGATCCGCGATCTCGCCGGTGATGACCCCGTCCCCGATGACCTCGGCGAAGTCGCGCACCCGCTTGAGAAAACGGTTGGCGATACGGGGGGTACCGCGCGAGCGGCGGGCCAGCTCCAGCGCGCCGCGCTCCTCGCAGGGGATGTCGAGAATCCTCGCGCTGCGGGTCACGATCTCGCAGAGCTCCTCGGTGTTGTAAAGCTCCAGATGCATCTGCACCCCGAAGCGGTCGCGCAGCGGCGCCGAAAGCTGGCCCGCGCGGGTGGTCGCCCCGATCAGGGTAAAATGCGGCAGGTCCAGTCGGATCGAGCGGGCCGCCGGTCCCTTGCCGATCATGATGTCGAGCTCAAAATCCTCCATAGCGGGATAGAGAACCTCTTCAATCGAGCGGTTGAGGCGGTGAATCTCGTCGATGAAAAGGATGTCATGCTCCCCCAGATTCGTCAGCAGCGCGACAAGATCCCCCTGCCGCTCGAGAGCGGGGCCGGAGGTCACCCGGATCTGCACCCCCATTTCATTGGCGACGATCTGGGCCAGCGTCGTTTTGCCGAGGCCCGGAGGACCGTAAAACAGGGTGTGGTCGAGCGGCTCTCCGCGCCGGCGGGCGGCCTCAAGAAAAACCGAAAGGTTTTCCTTGGCCTTCTGCTGCCCGATGTATTCATCCAGGGTCTTTGGGCGGAGCGAAAGCTCTGTTTCGCTGTCCTGCGGGGTATATTCCGGCACGACGATGCGGTTTTCAAAATCGGTCTGGTCATTGCGGAGCAAGGCTCCTCCCCCTTTCCTTTATATATGTAGCATTCTCCCGGGAGTTACCGGAATTTCGAAAGCTTTTTCAATCCGGTCCGGATCAATTCCTCAACCGGCGCGCCTTCGGGCGCCTCCGAAAGGGCGAGCGCTGCTTCCGACTGGCTGTAGCCGAGCGCAGCGAGCGCCTCGAGCGCCTCGCCGAGCGTCCCCTTCGAACCGGAGGCCTGAGATACCTGCGCCAGCACCTCGCCCTTCTTCCCGCCGACTCCGCCGAGCTTGTCCTTAAGCTCCAGCACAATCCGCTGAGCGAGTTTGTTTCCCACCCCGGCGGACCGGGTCAGCGCCTTGGCGTCCTCGGCTGCGACAGCCAGAGCCAGGCGGTCCGCGGTAAAATCCGAAAGCAGCACCAGCGCAAGTTTGGCTCCCACCCCGTTGACCGAGGTGAGAAGCTTGAAGCAGGCCAGCTCCTGTTCGTCGGCAAAGCCGAAGAGGTCGATGGCATCCTCCCGCACCTGCAGGTGGGTGTAAAGCCTCGCCTCGCTCCCGCGCGGCGGAAGCGAGGAAAGGGTATTGAGCGAAACGGCGCAGCGGTAGCCCACCCCGCCGCATTCGATCACCGCCGCGCCGGGCTCGGCGAGCAGCAGCGTCCCATGCAGTGAATAAATCATGGCTTCCTCCTGATCAATTGATGCGCCGGATCAGGGCTGTCCGTCCCTGCGGCGGTTATGTCCAGTCAGCACCGCGCGGCGCAGCATCGAAACCGACGCGCTGTGCGCATGGCAGATTGCGATGGCAAGCGCGTCGGCCACATCATCCGGCTTCGGACGCTCGGCAAGGCCCAGAATCCGTGCGGTCATCTCGATGACCTGCCGCTTCTCGGCGCTGCCGTAACCGACCACCGCCTGCTTTACCTGCATCGGGTTGTATTCGAACGGCTCCACCCCGTACTGCGAGGCGGCAAGCAGCAAAACCCCCCGCGCCTGTGCGACATAAATGCCGGTCGTCTTGTTCTGGGAAAAGAAAAGCTCCTCGATGGCCATCTGATCGGGCCGAAACTGCTCCAGCAGCGCGCAGAAATCGCGGTGGATCATCTCAAGACGCTTTTCAAAGGGAATCCTCGGCGGAGTGGTGATCGCACGGGCGTCCAGCGTCCGGAACCGCCCGTTCTGATACTCAAGCACCCCGCATCCGACGATGGCATAGCCCGGATCGACTCCGAGAACGATCATCCGCCCACCTCCCTGTTCCATTGCATGATCGATTTATTATAGCATATTTGCACACTTGGCGCGACAATTTTTTGCAGGTTTTTCAATTCATTCATATTCCATTCCATTCTAACGCCCGACAGCCGCCCAAATCTGTCCCTTTCGGTCAGTTTCATCGGTTTTTCCGCTCTCCCGCCCAATGTCGGCGAAATTTTTTTCAAAAAGGACTTGCTTTTTCTCCCGGCGTCTAGTATAATAACAACCGTCGCCAAAAGTGACCCGGACGATTAGCTCAGCTGGTAGAGCATTCGCTTGACGTGCGAAGGGTCAGCGGTTCGAGCCCGTTATCGTCCACCAAAATCCGAGTCTTTCGAGACTCGGATTTTTTATTCCAGTCCCAGGTCCGCCCCAACAGGCGGTTCCCGCGCCGCTGCGTTTGCGATCTTTACAGCTTTGGGAAAGGATGATCAAAATGGAATTCCAATATGAAAAGGGCCGCATCTACGCACTCGATTCTGCCGGAAAGCTCATCGCGGAGATTACCTTTCCGGAAGCAGGCGGGATTGCCGACATCGACCATACCTTTGTCGATGGTTCGCTGCGCGGACAGGGGGTCGCGGGCAGGCTTGTGGAGGCCGCCGTCCGCCAAATCCGTTCAGAGGGTCTTCGTGTCCGGCCGACCTGCAGCTATGCGGCGCGCTGGTTTTCGGAACATCCGGAAGAGTCCGACCTTCTCTGACCAGCCAACAGGCGGCAAACGTCCCGCCGCATTTTTAGAGTATTTCAGAGAAATCATTTGATTTTCAAAGGAATTTCATCAGTTCAGGAGATAATTCCGGAAATCGCCTGATTTCCGGAACTTTTTTCAATTAGCGTTTTATCACGATGAATTGATATAATAGAACCATCCGGGGGACAGGTCCCCCCTTCTTTTTGAAAGGAATGAATGATTATGAAACAGACGATTGCTATCGCCCTTGCGCTGGTGCTGGCGCTTTCTCTCGCCGCCTGCTCCTCCCCTGCGGGCAGCACGCCTGCGGTTTCCCCCGCGCCTTCCTCCGCTCCGGCGGCCTCCGAACCCGCCGCTTCCCCTGAAGCGCCCGCTTCTTCCGAGGCCTCTGCCGAATTTGTCGAGCTTTCCGAGGATCTCGGAGACGAGAAGTACGGCGTCGGCTTCCGCAAGGAGGACATCGCGTTCGGCCTTGCCGTGCAGGAACAGCTCGACGCCATGATCGCCGACGGCGCCGCCGCCGCTATTTCGGAAAAATGGTTCGGCACCGACGCTCTCTTCAAGAGCGAGGACTTCCTCAAGGAATCTGTGGCGCCGGGGGGCGACCAGTCCCTTGAGAAGATCAAGGCTGCCGGAAAGTTTATCGTCGGCCTCGATGACAGCTACCCGCCCATGGGCTACCGCGATGAGAAAAATGAGATTGTCGGCTTCGACATCGACCTTGCGAGAGAAGTAGCTTCCCGTCTCGGGGTCGAGGTCGAGTTCCAGCCGATCGACTGGGATTCCAAGGAACTTGAGCTCAACTCCGGCAAGATCGACTGCATCTGGAACGGCATGACCATCACCGACGAGCGGATGGAAAACATGTTCTTTGCCAAGCCCTACATCGCCAACCAGCAGATTATCATTGTTCCGGCCGCATCGGGCATTACCTCCGTCGCCCAGCTTGAGGGCAAGGTGATCGGCTTGCAGAAGGGTTCCTCTTCCCTCGAGGCCCTGACCGCCAACCCGATCAGCGAAAAGGTCAAGGAAATCGTGGAGTATCCCGACAACGTCGCCGCCTATATGGATCTTCAGGCGGGACGGATCGACGTCTTCGTGGTTGACTCGGTCGTTGGCCGCTACATCATCTCCCAGGACCAGAAATAACAATCAGATTGGTGGTTTCTCCTCATGGCACAGATGCTGTTTGATATTGCGGTGCTGCTTTCCGACGGGGTCAAGTACACCCTCGGAATCTTTGTGGTGACCATCATCGGATCGATGCCGCTCGGGCTGCTTCTGACCTTTCTGCGGATGAACAAAAGCAGGGTGTCTCGCGGTGTGACGGGATTTTTCGTCTACATCATGCGGGGCACCCCGCTCCTGCTTCAGCTCTATTTTATCTACTATGGGCTGCCGTTCATTCCGGGCATGAAGAATGTCATCGTTCTCGACCGGCTCCCCGCCGCAATGCTTGCCTTTGTTCTCAATTACTCGGCCTACTTCTGCGAAATCTTTCGGGGCGGCATGCTTTCCATCGATCCAGGCCAGTATGAAGCCGCCCGGGTGCTTGGATTTTCCAAAAAGCAGACCCTCCTGCAGATTATCCTTCCGCAGATGCTGCGGGTCAGTCTTCCGTCGATTGCCAACGAGGCGATCACGCTGGTTAAGGATACCGCGCTGGTCACCGTCATCGGCGTAACCGAAATCCTCTATTTTGCCAAGGCGACCGTCAACCGCCAGGCGAATTTTACCGCCTATGCGGTAGCGGCCCTGTTCTATCTGTTCTTTAACTATCTGATGACCAAGCTGTTCGACTACCTCGAGCGGAAATATGACTTTTAAGGGGGCGCCGCCATGAAGATGCTGGAAGTACGCAATCTCAAAAAGAGCTTCGGCGACGTTCAGGTGCTCGATGGGGTCTCCTTCTCGGTGGAGCGTGGTGAAGCGGTGGCGGTCATCGGGCCGTCGGGGGGCGGAAAAAGCACCATGCTGCGCTGCCTGATCGGTTTGGAACGGGCCGACGGCGGCGATATCCTCATCGAAGGGGAGCCGCTGATGGAAAACGGGGTTTATGTCCCCGATCGCCGGATGCGGAAGGTTTCCGCAAAGATGGGGATGGTTTTTCAGGCCTTCAACCTTTTCCCGCACATGACGGTGCTCGATAACCTGACCGCCGCGCCGATTGCAGTGCGCGGAATGGCGAAAAAGGAGGCGCTCGAGCAGGCTCTTGAGCGGCTGCATGAGGTCGGTCTTTCAGAGAAAGCCGGCGTCTATCCGCGGGCGCTCTCCGGCGGACAAAAGCAGCGGGTGGCGATTGCCCGCGCACTGATGATGCAGCCGGACATGCTTCTCTTCGACGAGCCCACCTCCTCGCTCGACCCGCAGCTGACCGCCGAGGTGCTCGCCGTCATGAAAAAGCTGGTGGCCAAACGGATGACGATGATCGTTGTCACACACGAGATGGGCTTTGCCCGCGAGGCGGCCGACAAGGTCCTCTTCATGTGCGACCGGAAAATCGTCGAGCAGGGAACGACCAGTGAGGTTTTCGATCACCCGAAAGACCCGCGCATCCGCGATTTTATCAGCAGCATCCTGTAAAGTTGAAAAGGGCGGCCCCTCCGGTGAATTCCAGAGGGGCCGCCCTTCATTGCAGCTTTAGCGAAAACAGGCCGCCGGCTATGCGGGTGAAAACAAAAAGCTTTCGACATGCCCGAAAAAAGAATCCGGGCAAAGCGGGGAGCCACCAAAAATCAGTAGAGAGAACCAGCAGCAGGGAAAAACCATGTAACTGGAAAGCACCCACAACTGCTTGAACAGCAGCAGGGCGCTCCATGCAGCAGAAAGAATGCGGCAGAACCCTATAGGGTTCTGCCGATAACAGGCCGCAGGGGGACCTGTGCAAACCACCGCACGGCCGGTGGTTATGATTGTCATACTGTTTTGAAGCCCTATACGATCTCTTCCCCCACGTTTGCCGCCTTCAGCGAAACGATGGCGTGGGCCATATGGATATACATCGCGTTGCGCGCCAGCTCGGAGTCGCGTCTCTCAAGCCCCTCCATAATCAGGGCGTGGTCGTTGAGGGTGCCCCGCGCGAGAATTTCGTCGGTGCCGAAACGCAGAAGCGTCTCACTGACCGCGCGGTAGACCATCGGCACGAGATGCACCATAAATTCGTTGTGAGAAGCGATGGCGATGGCGTGGTGAAACCGCTGATCCTCCACCGTCCGGTCAACCCGGCGGTTGATGCAGGCGGCAACCCGCGCGCCCGCGTCGAGAATGTCTCTGATTTCTTCCTCGGTGCCGCGCTCGCAGGCCATCCGTACCGCTTCGGTTTCGAAGATGCGCCGCAGCTCGAAAAGGTCGATCAGCTTCATCCGCAGGGAGCCGATGTCCCCGAACTGCACGTCCTTGTAGTTTTTGACCTCGCTGTTGACGAAGGTTCCGCGCCCCCGTTCGACTGTGAGCAGCCCCTGCACGGCGAGCACCCGGATTGCCTCGCGCAGCGTCGCGCGGGAAACCCCGAATTCGCGCGCCAGCTCAATTTCATTGGGAAGCTGATCTCCGGTCTTGTATTTTTTCTGCACCACAATCTGTTCGCCCAATGCATCAGCGGTATACTCGGCCAGACTTTTTTTAATCCGCACGGTTGTTCCTCCTGTACTGACAGCAGTCTTATGTCCTCTGAATTGTCCAAATCTTTTGAAATATATATAAATTTTACCCTATAATTGAAAGGATGTCAATTCTTTCATTCGATCAAACCCACCAAAAAACAGTGCAATTATTCTATTATTTTATAGATTTATTGTGAAAATTATTGACCTTTTCCATAAATCATAGTACGCTGATGTCAGACAAGTAGATTTTTGGGGAAGGAGGGAAGAGGATGCTGCTTTCCAGGAGGATCACCATCATCGCAGGTCACTACGGCAGCGGCAAAACCGAGTTTGCCGTCAACCTCGCTCTTTCGGCGGCAAAATCCGCACAGGTGACCCTTGCCGATCTTGATATCGTCAACCCCTACTTTTGCTCGCGGGAACGGGAAGAGGAACTGGCAGATGCAGGTGTGACCCTCATTGCCCCGGCAAAAAGTACCCACCACGCCGACGTTCCGGCCCTTCCTCCGGAGATGGCCCGCATCTTTGCCGATCAGGACCGTTTTTCCATCATCGATGCCGGCGGGGATGACGCGGGCGCGCGGGTGCTGGGGCGCTACCGCCCCCAGTTTGACGCAGCCAATCCTGATCTCTGGATCGTGCTCAACGCAAATCGGCCGCAGACCTCCTCCCCCGAACAGGCCCTTGCCCTGCTGCGCCGGATTGAAGCGGCCTGCTCGCGGCGCTGCACCGGCGTGGTCAACAACACCCATCTCTGCGGTATGACCCGTCCGGAGGATGTTCTCAAGGGCGCGGCACTCACACAACAGGTCGCCAAGGACGCAAAGGTTCCGGTTGTCTGCCATCTTGCCACGCAGGAAATTTTCACCCGAATCAGTCCCGACGCTCTTTCGGGGAAGCGTTTCCCCATTGCGATCCGCATGAAAAAGCCTTGGGAATAGGCTTTCCTTTTACCGCTTTTTCAGAGGGCTCCGTTCGGAATTCCGCACAGAGTCCCCTCTGAGACATATTCGATAAGGAGGAATCCATATGGCTGCACGCGTTACCTTCGATCAGGACCGCTGCAAGGGCTGCGAGCTCTGCACCTCGGTCTGCCCCAGACACATCGTCGTTATTGATACGAAAACGACCAACCGAAAGGGCTACCATCCCGCCGCGATTCTGGACCTCTCTCAGTGCATCGCCTGCGGGAGCTGCGCGAAAATCTGCCCGGATTCAATCATCACCGTAGAACGGCTGTAAGGAGGGAACGGCAATGGCATTTGAACTCTGGAAGGGCAACGAGGCGATCGCGGAAGCGGCGGTCCGCGCCGGTTGCCGGTTCTTTTTCGGATATCCGATCACCCCGCAGAACGAAGTCCCCGAATACATGGCGCGCCGCCTGCCGGAGGTCGGAGGCTGCTTCTTACAGTCCGAGTCGGAGCTTGCCGCCATCAATATGGTCTACGGCGCGGCCGGCGCGGGCGCCCGGGTCATGACCTCCTCCTCCTCGCCGGGCATCAGCCTCAAGCAGGAAGGGATTACCTATATGGCCGGCGCGGAGCTGCCCGCCGTCATTGTCAATGTGATGCGCGGCGGTCCCGGGCTGGGCACCATCCAGCCCGCGCAGGGGGATTATTATCAGGCCACCCGCGGCGGCGGCAACGGCGATTACCGTCTCGTCGTCCTCGCGCCCAACACGATTCAGGAGGCGGTCGATCTGATGCAGGAGGCGTTTGACATCGCCGACTGCTACCGCAATCCGGTCATGCTGCTGGCCGACGGGATGATCGGCCAGATGATGGAACCGCTGGAATGGCACGAGCCCGAACGCCGGGAGCTTCCCCCCAAGGACTGGGCGGCCGCGGGGCTGCATGGGCGCGGCTCCCACAACATCATCAATTCTCTTTTTATCGATCCCCTCGCCTGCGAGCGCCACAACAACCGCCTGCAGGAAAAATACCGCCTGATGGAGCAGCGGGAGCTGCGCTTTGAGGAGCGGGGCTGCGAGGGCGCCGAGGTTCTGTTCGTCGCCTACGGTTCCCCGTCGAGAATCGTGATGAGCGCCGTCGATCTGCTCGCCGCGCAGGGGGTAAAGGCCGGGCTGCTTCGTCCGATCACCGTCTGGCCCTACCCATACGAGCGGCTTGCCGCTCTCTCCCGCGAACCCTCGGTCAAGGCGGTTGTCGCCGTAGAGATGAGCGCCGGGCAGATGCTCGACGATGTGAAGATCGCTGTCGGCGGCTGCAAGCCCATCTCCTTTGTCGGGCACACCGGCGGGGTGATTCCCACCCAGCATGAAATCGCGGCGGCGGCTCTCGCCGCCCTCGGGAGGTGAACGGTATGGCAATCGTCTATCAAAAGTCCAAGGCCCTGACCGATAAGGAGCTTCACTACTGCCCCGGCTGCTCGCATGGCATCATCCATAAGCTGGTTGCCGAGGTTCTCGAGGAACTCAGCTTCATTGATGCCGCCATCGGGATCTGTCCGGTCGGCTGCTCGGTATTCGCCTATGATTACTTTGCCTGCGATATGCTTGAGGCGGCGCACGGCCGCGCACCCGCGGTGGCCACCGGCGTCAAGCGGGTGCATCCGCAGTCGCCCGTCTTTACCTATCAGGGGGACGGCGACCTTGCCTCGATCGGCATGGGAGAAATCATTCATGCGGCGATCCGCGGGGAAAAGATCACCACCATCTTTGTCAACAACGCCATCTACGGGATGACCGGGGGACAGATGGCCCCGACCACCCTCATCGGACAGAAAACCACCACCTCTCCCCTTGGGCGGGACCCCTCCCACTGCGGCGGCCCTGCCCATATGGCCGAGCTGCTCGCCGCCGTCGAGGGGGCGGCCTATGTCGAACGGGTCGCAGTCTACGATATTCCCCGTCTGAATCAGGCGAAGCGCGCCATCAAAACCGCTTTCGAGATGCAGATGCAAGGGGCGGGCTTTACCTTTGTCGAGGTGCTTTCCTCCTGCCCGACCAACTGGGGCAAAACCCCTCTCGAAGCAGCCGAATGGGTCCGGGAGCAGATGGTGCCGGTCTTCCCGCTCGGAGTGACCCGTGACATCCGAAAGGAGGCGGCAAAATGACCCATGAAATCATCATCTCCGGCTTTGGCGGCCAGGGTGTCATGGCCATCGGCAAAACGATGGTCGAAGCGGGCATGGAGGAAGGGCTTTTTGTCTCCTGGCTGCCCTCCTACGGTCCTGAGATGCGCGGCGGCACCGCCAACTGCTCGGTGGTGCTTTCGGATCAGCCGGTCGGCTCGCCGGTGGTGCTCAATCCAAACGAGCTGATCGCCATGAACAAGCCCTCCCTGCTCAAGTTCGAAAAAGAGGTCCTCCCCGGCGGAATTATCCTGATCAACAGCTCGATCGTCGAGCTGAAGGCGCAGAGGAGCGACGTTTCCGCCTATTATGTCCCCTGCATCGAAATCGCCAATGACCTCGGGAATCCCAAGGTCGCAAACATGGCGATGCTCGGCGCCTATCTGGAGGCGTCCGGCGTGCTTCGGCCCGAAACGGTGCACAAAATGCTGGCGCATATCTTCCATGGCCCCAAGGCCGGACTGATTGATATCAACATCGAAGCGATGTCGCGCGGCGCAGCCTGTATCTCGGGTGGCTAGACCAAAAGCAGCGGTGCCGCCCCCATGCAAAAGAAGCCGGAGGACCCTTTCCGGCGGCTCTCTATCGAGGCAATATCGCACCGCGCGGCCTGTGTCTCGGGTGGCTAGACCAAAAGCAGCGGCGCCGCCCGCATGCAAAAGCAGCCGGAGTCCCCTTGCCGGCTGCTCTCTATGAGGCAATATCTCACAGCGCGGCCTGTGTCTCGGGCGGCTAGACCAAAAGCAGCGGCACCGCCCCCATGCAAAAGAAGCCGGAGTCCCCTTGCCGGCTGCTCTCTATGAGGCAATATCTCACAGCGCGGCCTGTGTCTCGGGCGGCTAGACCAAAAGCAGCGGCACCGCCCCCATGCAAAAGAAGCCAGAGGACCCGTTCATGCGACTTCTTTTAGGGGCGACTGCGTTTGACGGAAAGGCTCCGGTGCGGTATAATCCCATCAGAAGATAGGCGAGGTGAAAGCGATGACGGTAAAACAGTCGGTCCTGCGCGCGCTTGGGGAAGCCCGCGGCGCCAGCGTCTCAGGAGAGGTGCTCGCCCAATCGCTCGGGGTTTCCCGCGCGGCGGTCTGGAAGGCGATAAAATCGCTTCAGGGGGAGGGGTATCGGATTTCGGCGGGAACCAACCGCGGCTACCGGCTCGAGGAATACCCCGATCTGCTCACCGCAGAGGGTATTTCCGCGATGCTTCCTCTGGAGCTTGCACAGCTCGACCTGCGGGTCTTTGACGAGATCGATTCCACCAACCTTGAGGCGAAACGCCTCGCTATGACCGGCCTGTCCCGCTGTGCGGTTATTGCAGACCGCCAGACCGCCGGACGCGGCAGGCTCGGGCGCAGCTTTTACTCCCCGCCGGGGTGCGGCATCTACACCAGTCTGCTGCTGCGTCCCCGCCCCGATCAGCTCGCCGACGTCACCCTGCTGACCACCGCCGCCGGTGTGGCGGTATGCCGCGCGCTCGAAAAAGCCGCGGGGGTGCAGGCTGAAATCAAATGGGTCAACGACCTGTACCTCAACGGAAAGAAAATCTGCGGCATCCTGACCGAAGGCGTTACTGACTTTGAAAGCGGGATGATCGAGAGCATTGTGATCGGGTATGGGGTTAATTTCCGGGACGATGCGCATCTGCCGGAAGAGCTGCGCCCCATCGTCGGCTCAGTTTTTGGTGCCGAACCTCCCACCGTCACCCGCAGCGCCCTTGCCGCCGCCATGCTGGCCGAGCTGCTTCCGCTGGCCGAGGATCTCTCCTCCCGCAGCTTTCTGCCGGAGTACCGCCGCCGTTCGATGCTGCTCGGCCGGGAAATCGTCTTTTCCCGCGCGGGCGGCCGCTTTGCGGCTGTCGCGGAGGGAATCGATGATAACGGCGGCCTTGTCGTCCGTCTGCCGGATGGCAGCCGTGAGACGCTGCGCTCCGGTGAAGTGAGCGTGCGCACCGCCGAATCCGCCGGCACACTGCCCGAATAGCACCGCCCCTCATGCGGTTTTGCTGCCCGTGCAGGCAGCTGAGCTTTTTCACAAATAAACGTGCGGCGTCCAACCGGGCTTTGCCGCCTGCGTGGGCGGCCGCCCTGCGGCGGCCGGAATCGCTCCCGGCGGCTGAAATCACCCCGGCGGCACCGAGGCCCTCACTTTGCCGGGGGCGGACAGCCGTTCCGGCTAAAACGTTTTCAATGAGTCCGGCGGACCGAAATGCGGTCCAAAGCGGTCCTCGTCCAGCCGGTTGGCGGGAACATTCCCAGGATTAATTTTGCAGAGCCGGACGGCGCCCGCAGCTCCGGCTTTATGAAGATGACTGCCCGGCAGCCGGAAAAGACAGTCCGCCGCCCGGCTCTCGGCCATCCCCTCCATCCCCGAAAGCCGCCGCGCGCGGCTTTTCCTTTTTTCTGCTGTTTAACGGTATCTTTTCGTACCAATTCTTTGATTTATGCTATGTTCATTGCTTTTTTCATCTGATTGGGCTATGCTAGGGACAAAGGATTCCGATCTCTTCCAATTCTGAACAGGAGGATTGCCATTTGAAAAAAAATCATCCATTTTCCCTGCCGCAGACTTCCTTCGGCAGAACGGTTCTCAGCCTGCTGATCACTCTGGCGGTGGGAGCGGTCTATTTCTACGTTTCGCTGCCCGCTCTCAATCCGCAGGACGGAGAATTCTACGGCTTTGTGGGATTTCTCTGTCTCATCTATGTGATCTGCGTTTTTATCTTTTCGGGCAGGCCGCATGACAATAACGCCACCACCCCCGCCGAGAATCTCCGAAGCTGGCTGCACTTTATCCGCAGGCGATGCCTGCCGGCAGGGCTTCTTTTTGTGGGGCTGTTGGCGGTGGCGGCGGTCGGCGCAGTGCTTTCGATGCCTGTTTTCCGCGCCGGGGCCTACCGGGAGCTTTTACAGGTGCAGGACGGCAGCTTCTCCGAGGATGTGGCACAGATCTCCTTTTCCGAGATTCCCACCCTTGACCGCACCTCCGCCGAATATCTGGGCGACCGCCAGATGGGTACTCTGAGCGACATGGTCAGCCAGTTCGAATATTCGAACGACTCCACGCAGATCAACTATCAGGGCCGTCCGGTGCGGGTGGCTCCGATCAGCTATGCCGACCTCTTCAAATGGATCACCAACCGCAGAAGCGGTCTTCCCGCCTATGTGGTGGTGGACATGGTTTCGCAGGAAGCTACCGTCGTCCGCCTGCCCGAAGGGATGAAATATTCCTTTTCGGAGCCTTTGAACCGCAATATCCTGCGCCATCTGCGTTTTTCCTATCCCACCTTTATGTTTTCCACCCCTGAATTTGAAGTCGATGAGGATGGACATCCATGGTGGATTGCGCCCCGCCTCGTCAAGACGATCGGACTGTTCGGCGGAGCCGATATCCGGGGCGCGGTTCTGGTCGATGCGGTGAGCGGTGAAAGCAGGTATTACGAGGAGGTTCCCACCTGGGTGGACACCCTCTACAATCCCGACCTGATCATGCAGCAGTATAATTACCATGGGACCCTCGTCCGCGGCTTCATCAACTCGGTGCTCGGACAGCGGGATGTGACGATGGCCACCCGCGGCTACAACTATATCGCGATGAACGATGACGTTTACGCCTATACCGGCGTGACCTCGGCCAACTCCGACCAGTCGAACCTTGGCTTCCTGCTCTGCAACATGCGCACAAAGGAAACCCATTTTTACAGCGCTCCCGGTGCGACCGAAGCGGCTGCCATGCAGTCGGCGATGGGCGTCGTACAGGATCTCGGCTATCAGGCAACCTTTCCGCTGCTGCTGAACATCGCCGGACAGCCCACCTACTTCATCCCCCTCAAAGATGCGACCCAGCTCGTCAAAATGTATGCGATGGTCAACGTCGCTCAATACCAGATCGTAGCCACCGGCTCCAGCGTCCCGGCCTGTGAGCAGAGCTACGTCCGGATGCTGGCCGACAAGGGGGTTACCCAGCCGCAGCAGAGGCCCGAAACCCAGTCGCAGGGCTCGATTGAGGAAATCCGCAGCGCCGTCCTCGATGGAACGACCTACTATTTTCTGCGCCTGCGCAGCGAGGAAGCCTTCTACGCCGTCTCAGCCGCCGAAAACCGGACGGCTGTGACCCTCAACCCCGGCGACGAGGTCATCATCGACCATGCTCCGCCCTCCGAGGAAGCGGAGTCCGCCATCCTCGATGGCTACCGGTTTACCCTGATCCGTCGTGCGGCTCCGCAGGCTCCCGCACCGGAGGAACCGCTTCCCGCTGCGGAAAGCGAGACTTCGGAAGAGGCATCTCCTAAGCCCGCCGGAGAAACCCCCTGAATGCTCCGAGACTTCGAAGGGCTGATCGCAAACGAAAATCAAAACTGCGCGATGAACGTGTAAAATACCCCAGTCCCGGAGGGCTGTGATACCGGCTTTCCCTTCAAGAGATCGCGGACTATTTTTAACGGTATCCGGCGCGGCGTTTCCTATCCCCGAGCAAGCGGCGCCGTCCCTCCCCCGTTTGCCGCCAAAGTGAGTGCGCAAATCCTGCGGCGTCCAAAAGCGCGGGTACGGACGGCCAAAGCCGTCCGTACCCGCCCTCCTTTTGTTTCCGCCCCCTGCCGCCGCACGTTCGGTGGGCGGAGGGCTCCGGGTATCGATAACCCCGTACGCAGCGACAAAAAGGGTTCCGCCAGAAGGCGGAACCCTTTTGGATCTGTCTCTTCTTCAGGAATCCTTGGCGCAGTGGCCGCACAGGCCGTAGAAGCTGACCTCGCAGCTTTCAATCCGGCAATCGGTGGGCTGGGCAAGCAGGGCGTTCCAGTCGAGCGAAACCGCTTCCAGATCGATCACCCGTCCGCATCCGCTGCAGCAAAGATGGCAATGGGGTTCGGTATTGTAGTCAAAGCGGTCGGGGGAATCGGTCAGCCGCAGGCGTTTTAAGGTCCCCGCTTCACAGAGCTGGTTGAGGTTGCGGTAAACGGTAGCAAGACTCAGGCGCGGATGCTGCACCTTCAAGGACTGATATACCGTCTCGGCGGTCGGGTGCTCCTTTGTGCGGGCAACCGCCTCCAGAATCATCTCGCGCTGTCTGGAGTAGTTCATGGCTTCACCATCCAATAACAGTTTCTATTATTGTTTTAATTCTATCGAAGCTTCCCGCTTTTGTCAACCGCTTTTTCTCAGTCCCCGATTTTTTCAATGGCGGTATAGTAGCGTTTCATGTCCTCTTCGTAAAAACCGACATATTCCGCATCGGTCGCTTCATGAGCGCGCTTGATATACTCATGGCTCTCATAATGCCGGGCGCTTTTCTGGCTGCCGATGATATGCAGCCCGATATTGGAGCAGTGGTCGGCAATTCTTTCAAGATTGGTCAGAATCTCAAGGAATACAATGCCCGCATGAACGCTGCACAGTCCGGCTTTCAGCCGTTCGACGTGCATATCCTTAAGCCGCTCTACAATCGCATCAATCGTTTCCTCCAGCGGCTCAATCCGGCGCGCGAGGGAAGCGTCCATCGAAGCGCAGGCGCTGTTGGAAATCTCAAGGATCTCGCTGACCGCCCGGACTAGGATATCCGTTTCTTCGAGAGCCTGATTCGTAAAAATAATGCGGTTTTCCTGCATTTCCTGCGCACACTCGGTCAGATTGGTCGAGTAGTCCCCGATTCGTTCATAATCCTTCACGAGATGCAGCTTGGTGGAAATGGAGCGGCTTTCCGCCTGCGAAAGCTCCTCTGAGGAGAGGGAAATCAGATAGTTTTCCAGCCTGTCCTCCATCCGGTCGATCAGCGACTCCACCCTGTCAACCTGTTCGATTACCTTCTGATCGAACCGCACAAGAAGGGAGACGCTGTCCAAATAGTTCTGAAGCGCCAGCTCGCTCATCGAGCCGATTACATGATCCACCTGCTGCAGGGCGATAGCCGGTGATTTGAGCAGGCGGTCGTCCAGAAGGGCCAGTTCCTTTTCCTGCGGGCTTTCCTCTTCATCCTTGACGCTGATCCGCGCAAGCTTTTCAATCAGGCCCGCAAACGGAATAAAGAGGACGGTGACAACAACGTTGAAGAAGGTATGGAAATTGGCGATGCCGGTACGCCCCACCGGATGATTCCAGAAGGAGGGGGCGCCAAGCAGCGCGGTCCCGCCGTAAACGGCGGTCAAAAAAACGATTGTACCGATGATATTAAAATAGAGGTGGATCAGGGCCGAGCGTTTGGCGTTTTTGGAAGCGCCGATGCTCGCCAGAATGGGGGTAATGCAGGTGCCGATATTCTGTCCCATGATGATCGGGAAGGCGGCTGCGAAGTTGATGATTCCGGTGGAGGCGAGAGCCTGTAACATACCGATCGAGGCGGCCGAACTCTGAATCGCAGCGGTGATCACCGCACCGGCCAGCACTCCGAGCACCGGATTCTGGCTCATGGCCGTGAGAATTTTCGGCAGCGTCTCGGAGCTTTGCAGGGGGCGTACCGCCGCCTCCATCGCGAACATGCCCGAGAAGAGAATTCCGAAGCCGACCAGCATCTGACCGAGTTCCCGCTTTTTGACGCCCTTGGACGCCATATACAAAACGATGCCGATCACCGCCGCCAGAGGCGCGAGGGTCGCCGGCTTGAAGAGCTGCAAAAGAAAGCTGTCGCTCTGAATATCCGAAAGGCGGATCAGCTGGGCGGTTACGGTGGTGCCGATATTTGCGCCCATAATGACCCCTACAGCCTGCCGAAGCGTCATGATGCCGGCATTGACCAGGCCGACAACAATAACGGTGGTGGCGGATGAGCTTTGGATCATCGCGGTTACCACCGCGCCGAGCAGCACGCTGAGGAGAATGTTGTTAGTCAGCTTTTCGAGCGCCTTTTCCATCCGGCCGCCCGCCAGCTTTTCCAAGCCGCTGCCCATTACGCTCATGCCGTAAAGAAACAGAGCGACGCCGCCGCCCATTGAAATAACGTTGAGGATTGTCATAATTCTTCTCCTGTTCCTAGTTGTTCGTCCTGTCCGAAGGGCCGGGGAAGGGGGACTAAATCCTGCATCCATTTTCGCAGATCAAATCGAAAATATTCCATACGGATTTATTATAGCATGGATTCTTTTCCTGTTACACTCACGAAGATGACATAATTTTTACCCGTTCTCACTGAAAAAATTGTCAGGTTTTCAGAAATGCCGGGAAAGCAATCCGAAACCGGGCGTTTCGCACAGCTCTCCTGCGTCTAATTTTCGCCGGCTGGGGAATTGACCTCGCCCGCCGGATGCGGTACAATAAAAACAATCAATTTTGACAGAAAGGTGGCCTCCCTATGCAGCTCCAATCAGTGATACAGCAGCATCTCAGCCAGATTGTCGCGGACCGTCGCTACCTCCATCAGCATCCCGAGCTCAGCCATCAGGAGGTGAATACCGCCGCCTACATCGCCGCGCAGCTCCGCGAAATGGGACTTTCGCCCCGCACCGGAGTCGGCGGCAACGGAGTGGTCGCCGTCATCGAGGGAAAGGCTCCCGGCAAATGCGTCGCCCTGCGCGCGGACTTCGATGCCCTGCCGATTGTGGAAGCCACCGGACTGCCCTTCTCTTCCGAAAACGAAGGCGTCTGTCATGCCTGCGGCCATGATATGCACACCGCCGGACTGCTCGGCGCCGCGCGTGTGCTCTGCGATCTGCGCAGCGAGTTTTCCGGCTGTGTCAAGCTCGTCTTCCAGCCCGCCGAAGAGGATGTGCTCGATTCCGGCGCGGTCAAGATGATTGCGGATGGAGTGCTGGAAAATCCCAAGGTTGACGCGATGTTCGGGCAGCATATCTGGCCCTATTATCCGGTGGGCAAGGTCGCCATCCGCGATGGCGCGATGATGGCCTCCTCCGACCGGTTCCATATCACCATTCGTGGCAAAGCCAGCCATGGCTCCGCTCCGGAAAGCGGAATCGACGCCATCGCCGCGGCTGCGCAGGTCATTTCGGCGCTGCAAACGATCGTTTCCCGGCGGGTCAGCCCGCTCGACTCGGCGGTGGTTACCATCGGGACCATCCACGGCGGCGCGCGCTACAATGTCATCGCGGACACCGTTAAGCTGGAGGGCACCTGCCGCAATCTGAACCCCGAGGTCCGCAATAAGATGGAGGAGCGGATCCGTGCGATTGTCGAGGGGGTCTGCGGCGGCATGGGCGCCAGCGGAGAGCTTGAGTACTTCCGCGGATACTCCCCCACCGTCAACAGCCATGAGCTTTTCCCCTTTGCGCTCGAGACCATCCGCGAAGTGGTCGGCGAGGAAAACGCCGTGATCCCCGAGAGCTCGGCGCTCGGCGGGGAAGACTTCTCCTTCTACTGCGAGAGGGTACCGAGTATTTTCTTCTGGACCGGTATCCTTTCCCCCGGCGCGGAGGTTTATCCGCTGCACAACGGCGGCCTGAACCCGGATGAAAAGGCGCTTCCCATCGCAATCGAGGTCATGACGCGCTGCGCGTTGAAATTCCTGGCCGGTAAGAAATAAAACCTCTCGAAAACGGAAGGACCGCTGCAAAACGGTTCTTCCGTTTTTTTCGGCTTTGTGTTATACTTAAAGAAAGCAATCTGATCCAATCAGCTTTTCGATGAGAGGAGGAGATCTCTTGTGCCGCCCTCTGACAACCGCGATCTTTACCGTCCGATGACGCTGCGCGCCCTGCGGCTGCATTTTGTTCTCCTTCTCGGCCTTGGAACCATCGCGCCGCTGACAGAGAGCGCCATGTTTTTCTTTCTGCTGCCCCATGGCCTGATCCACTCCTCCCCGGTCAGATATCTGTTTAAGTTCATTCTGTTTCCCACCTCCTGCCTTTGGATTCTTTTGGCCATCAACTACCGGCTCCGGCGGCAAAAGCCAGAGGCCCTTGCCCTGCAGGCGCGGATTCTTTCCTATTCCCTTGTCGCGTCCGCACTGGTTCTGTCGGTGGTCCACACGATTTTTCCAAGCATCTTCCTGCTGTTTTATATTGCGCTCTTTCTGACCATTTTGTTTGACGACCCGGCGCTTACCCGCCGGACCTTCTTCCTGTCGCTGGCAGCCCGCTGTGTCGGCAGCTTCTTTTCTCTCGACGCCACCCTGGTACGGGGGGAATACGAGCTGCCCAACCTGCTGATTTCGATCTTCTGCCTCGCGGGGACCTATCTGCTCTGCGTCGGCGTGCTGGAGATCGAGCGCGAAAAGCGGGACCTCATCCTTCAGCGCGGTGCCGAATGGGCTCAGATGGAGCAGAACGCGCTGACCGATCCGCTGACCGGGGTTGGAAACCGCCGGGCGCTGCGGCAGTATTTTGACCGGGTTCTCGACGGCAGCACCGCATCCCCGCGCTATCTCGCCATGCTGGACATCGACAGCTTCAAGCAGATCAACGACCGTTTCGGCCATCTCGAAGGAGATGGGGTATTAAAATATGTCGGCCTGCTTCTTACGAAAACCGCTTGTCCGATGCAGGCGTTCCGCTACGGCGGGGACGAATTTGTCCTGCTGTTTCACTGTGCCCGGCGCGAGGAGGCATTCGCGGCCCTTCAGCTGTTTCAGCGGAAGGCCGCTCTCTACACCAACGATCAGGGAGGGAAGATCCCGATTTCCCTGAGCGTCGGCTTTTCCGCATGTCTGCCCGGCCTTTCCCCCGCCGAATTGATCAGCCGCGCGGACCGCGCTCTCTACTACTCCAAAAAGCACTGCCGCGGAAAAATCAGCGTTTACAGCGATATCGACCCTTTCCTTTTAAAAGGCTACACCTCCCAGAATTCCGAAATCAACTGCGGAATTCCGGAAAACGAGATGCAAAAAGGCGATGCCGAATCCTCTCAAAAGGCTCATCCTCTTGGATGAGCCTTTTCTCATGGGAATTTCCGCAGCTTCGGGGCCCGCGCATGTGAGGGCGGAAAAGCGGATATCGCACTCCCCCACGAGGCCCATTTCCTTGCACGAGTCCTTTCTCATGGAAATTCCCCGCAGCTTCGGGGAGTGTCCCGGAACGCGGGCCGTTCTTCATGAAATTCTCCTCCTCTGAACTTTTGCCGGTGTCAGCGGGGATTGACTTTTTTCTCCATAAGTTTTATACTGAATTTGGTAACAAATTGTAAAATTATGCCGCAAAATCTTGATAAAATGTTCGAAATTTTTCAAAAGGCAGAACGGCCCTTTTCAAACGGAATTCACGTTTTCGTCCTTTGCGATAAGATTTTGAAAGTAAAATGGTCAGGGGGTGACTGAAACGGCTGTCTCCGGTAAGCGCGCCGCGGAGTGGATGATGATCCTCGGCGTGATCCTTTCGATGCTTCTGATTCTGTGGACATTCGCCGGGACAGCTCCCCAGTCCAGGGAAGATCTGCACGAACTTTCAGACGGATGGTATCTGATGCAGGACGGCGCCCGGGTGGAGGTAACTCTCCCCATCGTCCGCAAGGCAGATACAAAAACCATTCTGACCCTTTACAACGACAGCCTGACCGCAGCTGACGCGGGCATGACCCTGACCACCCGGGGCGCTCTCTACCGGCTCCGCATCCTGCTGGACGGCGAACCTCTCTATGAGTATCGCGACGGCCTCTTTCCCCGCAACGAGCAGATGCGCACCAAGCTGGACTGCACGGTAAATCTGCCCGGCGAAACTGCGGAAAAAAACCTCACCCTGGTCTATGAAATCCCCGACCGCCGGGAATATCAAATTCCGCGCGTTTATATCGGCACAGCCAGCGCAGTGTTCCGCCATTACTGTCTTGCCGATGCTTTCACGCTGGCCATCGTCTTCGTCATGCTGGTGATGAGCCTGATCGCCGTCTGGATATCGCTTTACTCTGCAAAAAGCGGCATACGGGACCGCCGCTTTGCCGACGCCGCCTGCTTTTTGCTGTTGTGCGGCGCCTGGTGCATTCTGGATTCCTCCCTCGCACAGTATCTGAGCGACATGTCCCCCGCGGTCTGTTACCTCTCCTTCTATGCATTCATGACCCTTCCGATCCCCATTCTCCATTTCGTGCAGAACACCGGGGAAATGGCGCGGTACCGCATTTTGGATCTCTGCATTCTCCTGTTTTACCTCAACGCCGCTCTGCAGGGTCTTCTGTGCCGCCTGGGATTTTTCGAACTGATTGAAATGCTCTTCGTCACCCATATCCTTTTGGCGGTGGGCGCTTCGGTTCTCTGCGGATTGATTATCCGCGAATATCTGCGAAAACGGACCCGCGAACTGCTGGTGGTTCTTGTTGCTTTTGCGACCCTCTCCCTGAGCGGCGTGCTGGCGCTTCTGCTCTACTGGCTGCTGGGAATCCCCTACTATGGCCTGATCTTCGAATGCGGCATTCTCGTGTTCATCGTCATTCTGCTCAACGGACTGATCGCCACCATGGCCGGCACCCTTCGCTTCAAAACTGAAGCGCTGGTCTACCAGCGCCTTTCCCGCGAGGATCGTCTGACCGGCCTGCGCAACCGCCGGGCTTTCGAGCAGTTTCTTGAAACTCTCGAGCGGGAAGCCGGCTCCTGGGAAAACGTCGCGCTGGTCTTTATGGACCTCAACGGGCTCAAACACATCAATGACCATTTCGGCCACAGCGCAGGCGACGAGCTGATTATCGGAGCTGCAAGATGCATCGAGCGCGCCTTTGCCGGGTACGGTGAGTGCTATCGGATCGGCGGCGACGAATTCTGCGCCATTCTGCCCGATCCTGTTCTGCGTGAGGAAGAATGGAACGCCCTGCTTGATGAGGAAATTCAGCGGCACAATCAAAGCAGCCGCTTCAAGCTTTCCATCGCCCGCGGGGCGAGCCGCCTGCGGGACGCCGCCGGAGTTTTGAAGACGGTCAGCGACTGGAAATTCGAGGCGGACCAAATGATGTATCAGGACAAAGAGTCGCGCAAGATGCGGGAAAAATAAGTTTTCAGGCAAATAAAAAGTGCAAGGAACAACAAGATGGATTACAACATGGATTTTTTGATCGCGGCACTGATTTTTCTGCTGCTGATCCTTTATCACTTTTTGAGGCAGAGAAAAGCCGGTCAGGCCAACAGCCGCGCCTTTCTGTTCTTCATGGCGGTCGGCATTGCGGATATTCTCTTCGACCTGATCAGCACAATCCTGATTTTATGGGGAGGCCCCCACCTGCGCAGCGCAACCGAGCTGTCCCTGCTGCTGCTGTATCTCATGCAGGTGCTGCTGCCTTTTACCCTGTTTCTTTATACCCAATCGCTGCGCCGTACGGCCCGCCGCGTCCGGCCTGCCGTGAAGACGGCATGGGCTGTCCCGGCCGTCCTGATGGCGCTGATGGTTCTGGGCAACCACTGGAGCGGGCTGCTTTTTCGGATGGACGCGCAGGGAATCTACTCCCGCGGGCCGCTTTACCTCGCCACATATCTGCACGCGTTGTTCTATGTTCTGCTGTGCGCCCTGAGCAGCATTCTGAGGTACCGTGAGCTTGGGCCCAAGCGGTTCGCCAGCATCTGGGAATTTTTGATCATCGCCGGGACCTGTGTGGCTATTCAGGCAGCCTTCAACAACCTTTTGGTCACCGGATTTGGCATCAGCCTGGGGATCGCTGTACTGTTTCTGACCATCAACAACCCCTATCAGTATACCGATAATCTCACCGGCGTGCTGGATGTGCAGTGCTTTCGCGAAATCGTTCAGGAGAAAATTGTACGGGGGAAAAAGTTTCACCTGCTTTCCGTCGATCTGCATCAGATCAAGCAGGTCAATATGGTTCTGGGGACCGGCGCCGGCAATCAAATGCTGATGCAGGCTGCACAGGCGCTGCAGGAGGCCTCTTTTTCCGATCTTGTGTTCCGTGTAACCGGGAAACGTTTTCTTGTGATTCTGCACACCCTCGAGGAATACATGGCGGTACGCAGCCGTATTCAGCAGCATTTTTCCGCCATATCGGAGCAGCGCGGTGCGGAGGATGCATTCCCCGTCGTCATCTGCGGCGTATTTGACGGGGAGCTTCTCGGAGAGAGCGATGTGCTTCTGGCCTACCTGGAGTATCTGATCTCCTCTGTTCCGCGGTCTGCGGAAACAACGCTGATTCAGGGGGACGAGAAGACGCTGCGCGGTTTCCGCTACACGCAGGAAATTGAGCGTTTTCTGGATACTGCGCTGGAGCAGGACCTCTTCGAGGTCTACTATCAGCCGGTTTATTCCACCGAGGCGGGCGGATATGTGAGCCTCGAGGCGCTCAGCCGCCTGCGCCATCCAAACCTCGGCGCGGTTCCGCCGGAGGTATTCATCGGCATCGCGGAAAAAAACAACCGGATCGCCAAAATCGGACTGTTGCAGTTCCGGCGGATCTGCCGCTTCATCAAAGAGCATCCATCGCTGATGACGGGAATCCGGAACGTCAAGTTCAACCTCTCCCCCGCTGAGCTTCTGAAAAGCGGCTACAGCCGGGATCTGATCGGGCTGATCCGCGAGTATGAGCTTTCCCCCTCCTATTTCCAGTTTGAAATCACCGAAACAGTGGCGACGCGGTACAGCGAGGACCTTTACCGCGCTGTCACCGAATTCACTCAGGCGGGAATTGGTCTCTGTCTCGATGATTTCGGCTCCGGGTACGCCAACCTCAATACGGTGCTCCAGCTTCCCTTTTCGGAAATCAAGCTGGACAAATCGCTGCTGTCGGGAATCTGCGACACTCCAAAAATTGCCTCTTTCTACCGGAGCATTGTATCGGTCCTGCAGGATATGGGATATCAAATTGTTTCGGAGGGCGTCGAAACCAAACAGGAACTCGATCTGGTATGCCGTTGGGGCGTCACCATGATTCAGGGTTACTATTTTTCAAAGCCATTGAGCGAAGCGGAGATTCTGCACAGTCTGCATTTTGCACAGAGTTCCGGGGTCAGGGAGCTCCAGAGAACTTAGCCCCAGCAGAACAGAGCTGCTTTCCCACAATAAAACAGGCAAAACCAGGCACTGAACACCTGATTTTGCCTGTTTTGCTGTCCGTTTTGCCGCCTGCTGTGGACCACCCCGGCTTTTCTGCCGGTTTTGCCGTCCGTTTTGCCGCCTGCTGTGGACCACCCCGGCTTTTCTGCCTGTTTTGCCGTCCGTTTTGCCGCCTGCTTTTATTGATCGAGGGAAGCAAAACAGGTGATTGCCGCCCGGTTGAGCTTGGAGTGGTACAGCGCGGTATCCGCCTTTTGAAACAGCTGGTCAAAATGATTGCCGTCCTCCGGAAAAACGGCGACCCCCATGCTCGTCGTGCAGCAGAACTTCTCCCCCGTACAGTGGACCATCTGCTGAAGCCGCCGGATCAGCCCTTCAAAGTCATGGAAATCCTCCACGAAGATCATGAACTCATCACCGCCGTAACGTCCGGCAATATCTGTGCTGCGAAAGCACCGCTTGATGGAATCCGCAACCAGCCTGATGACGGCATCCCCGGCCGTATGGCCGTGGGTATCGTTGAAGTCCTTAAAATTATCAATATCCATTAAAATCAGCGCGTGCCTCCGCCATGGGTTCTGACGCATTGCCTCTTTGACCATCTCAATCGAGGCCACCTTGTTATAAAGCCCGGTAAAGACGTCCAGCTTTGCTGCCTGCATCAAATTCCCCATCTTTGTCTTCTGCTCTTCGATGTTGGTGATGATGCCGATCATTTTTACCGGAACGCCGTCCTCCATGACCGGAGAAACGTCGATCTTGCACCAGATATAGCCCGAGTCTCCCGCCCGCATACGCGCCTCATAGGTGGTGGGCTTTCCTTGAAAGACAGACTGAAACGCCCGGCCGATCGTTTCAAAATCATCCGGGTGCGAAAAATATTCGGAGACCGCTCTCCGATAATCATCCGCAGGCAATTTGCTGAACGGGGTCACGTCCGCGAGAATCCTGTCTCCTGTGACCCCGAAAATATCCTCTGAGTTTGCAAAGAAAGTATAAAGCTGTTTTTGCAGCTCCACCTCAAACACACATATCTTGGCCGCCTTCAGCGCCACTTTCAGCCGCTGCTGATAGAGCTCTGCTTCCGACAGTCCCGGAGCCGTTCTCTCTGTTTCAAACATCATATCATATTCCGTCTTAATCTTGGCAGATGATTCCACCATGTTCCTGCCGGTTTGTCAGCCGTCTAAACAATATTATAAGGCATAACCTCGGGAGGAAGCAATACTCTGTCTGTAACAGTCCCATTACGAATTGGTGTGATTTTACAATTTTGTGATTTCCGCTCTCAAGCAACCCAGCAAAGCACATTCCTATCCTGTCGAGTGCCGGAAGCCGGTTTTCCTCTGTATGGATTCCATACAGTTTCTTCGCCAGGCAGACGGCATCCGGATGGAAGTGCGGACTGATTCCGGTGCCCGCGGAAAACTCGGATGCCTTTCTGCCTGCGCCCGATCAAAATCCGCGGACTGATTCCGGTGCCCGCAGAAAAGCTTTCAGGCATCCCGCCGGACAAGCTCTTCCGCGACCCGGCGCGGCGGGAACGGCAAGCGCGGATCAAAGCGGCCTTCGGCTCAGGCATCCTGCGGTTTTCTCACCTTTCGGAGAAGCGCCTTCGCCTCCTCCTTTTTCAGCGCCTTTCCATAGGACACCGCTTTTCCGTCTACCACCAGCGCGGGGGTGGTCGTCACGCCGTTCGCGGCAATCTGTGCAAAATCCGTCACATGACCGACAACGGGTTCCGTCCCCAGCTCGGCAGGAGCGGACCGCCTCCTCCAGCGTGCTGCATTTCGCACAGCCGGAACCAAGCACCTGGACGCCCGAGAGCGATTCCGCTGTTGGCACCCGTGCCGCGGCGTCTGCACCGCAGCCGCATGCACAGCTGTTTTGGGATTTCTCTTTCCTTTTACTGAACAGACCCGCAGCAATTCCGCCCTGTCGTTTCGCAATCAAGGCAAAACATATCTCATAAAATTTCACTGCGGAAATCTCCGCTTCTCATTTACCGTCACCGGAAGCTTTGAGATCTGCAAATGCCGTCCGCCCTTTCCGGGCGGTCACGAGCAGCAGCAGCGCGATTCCCAGCGCCAGTGCAATCGGCCCTCTCGGATACTCCGTCGTCCAGTAGACGGGGGAATCTCCCGGAGCGGACTGCGCCATTGGATCAAACGGCATCGAATAATCGGCGGCAATTTTGCGGACATTCAACAGATTGATGACCGGAATTCCCTGTGCGAGATACCATTCAACCAAACCGCTTGTTTTGCTCAGCCGGTCCGGGGAAACCGTATGATGCAGCAAGCCCTGCCCCAGCGAGAGGGCGCTGTCCCCCAGGCCCATCGAAGTGATGTTGCCGCCCGCAGCCACAAAGCAGTCAATCCCGTTCGCGCCGTAAACATCCAGCCGGGCCGACAGGTTTTTTTGGTAATCCTCCTCCCGCATCACCGGGATTCCCCAGCTTTCCACCCGTTTCAGAATCGGGACAAATGCCTCTTCGTCAAAGACTCCTCCGCCGTTGTCCCGGTCCCCGCCGGGCGTGACCAGGGCGCTGTCGCGGGAAATCAGACCGTCGAGGAAAAGTCGGTGCGCCATGTCCGGGAAGGTCAGTTCAGGGCAGTTCGCTCCATAGGTCGAAGCGCCGACCGATGAGATGTAAACAGCCTCCAGCTCCATCGCATCGCAGGCGCAGAGCACCGCAAGGTTCAAAGAGGGGAAGGACCCGGAAAATCCTGCGCCCACGCGGTCGCCGGAACGCAGGCCCGCCTCGGAAAACATCCGCACCAGCAGCGCCGCCATATCCGGATCGGCGGCGGTGCGCTTTGCCTCGATCGAGCCAAGCGTGGTGGTAATGTCGGTGTACTCCTCCCCGATCAAACCGGTCTTATGGAAATCCCCGGGAGAAAGCGGGAGGCCGAGCTCCTCCCGGTACCCCCGCACCGCCTCCATACATCGCTCCATCCGCGCGCGGGCATCGAGCTGCAGGGCGTAACAGGCGCTCTGCCGGGCGTTCCCGCTGACGGAAACGAATCCGACTGCGGCCGTCAATACGGCGAGAGCGGCGACGAGCAGACCCATGCGCCGCCCCTGCTTCCCCCTCATCTTATCATGGCCGGAAGCACCGGCAGACCGAACCAGAGCATCACCAGCGCGAGAATTCCGGTCACGATTCCCAGCGAGAGAAGAGAGGGCCAAATTCCCTGCCGCTCGAATTCCTGTGCGATAATCCCCGGCACCAGGCAGCCGATCAGGCCGGGGGAGGCCCCGAGAAGGCCGCTTGCCTCGATGGCCAGATTGACCGCAAAGGACAGCAGGATCATGACCGCGAACCGTCTGCGCCCATAGAGAATCATCCAGCGGGAGAGCAGCCGGGCAGCCGCCCATGTCAGCAATACAACAAACAGGGTGTAGGCGATCCGCGCAGGGGTTTGCAGGCAGAGCGCGAGGTAGCCCGAAACGATCAGTCCGGCAGGGGAAAAACCGGTCAGCTCATAAAACAGGATGCTCAGGACCACCCCGAGCAGCACGATATTATGGTACAAAGGGGGTTCCCTCCTTCCGGACACGGGCCATCAGCGGATGTCCCTCGTTTGCAATGTTGCCTGCGGCAAAAATCACCGTATCTGCGCCCTGATCCGCAAGAGGAAGGGACGGCGCCCGCGTGAAGGACCGGATCAGCGGCGGGTTCGGCAGCCTGTGGAGCCTGCGCGCCGCCGCACCCCGAAAGGCCCCCATCAGCCAAACCTCGTCGGGCGAGAGCCGCTGCGCAAGCAGCAGCATATGTTCGGTGCGGTAGCCGCGGTCCGGTCTGTTGTTGACGAGCAGAATCAGCCGCTTTTCGAACAGACCGTTCTTTTCCGCAAGCATCCTCCAGACCCGCTCGCTCGAATCCGGGTCATTGATCGAAAGGCCGTTGATGAAAAGAGCGCCTCCCGGCAGGACAAAGAGAGACAGGGCATAGGGGTCCCGCTGATAATGCGCCATGCCTTCGAGCGCGGTTTTCCGGTCCACTCCAAGGCGCTCACAGACCGCGAGCGCCAGCGCGACGTTCTCCGGAAAATCGATTCCACCGGGAATCTCCCCCTCGGGCAGGGCCAACACCAGCTCGCTGCCCAGCGCGGCGGCGCGCCGCCCGATCGCGGCCGCATGGACGGCGTCGGCGGTGAAAACCACTCCGTTTTGGGGGACGGTCGAGCAGAGGGATTCACAGATTTCATCGAGGGTGGCCCCCATCTCATCGGTATGGTCCAACCGGACGTTGGTGATTACCCCAAGGTCTGCCCGCACCATCCGGTGCTGCGAAAGATACTGAAGCGCAGGATCAACCGCCATGCATTCGGCAACCAGAACCTCCGCTTTCTCTTTGGCGGCGCGGCGGAGAATTCTGAGCTGCTCCTTGATGTTGGCTCTGCCGTGCCGGATAATGGGGCGCTCGCCCCCGTTCACATCGATGGTCATCGCCAGACTGCCGGTGGTTTTACAGAAGACCCGGTATCCTCCGGCGCGAAGCCCGGCGTCGATCAGCCGGGAGACGGTGGATTTCCCGCGGGTTCCGTTCACATAGACCACATGGGAAATCTGCCGGCGGTCGCGCAGCGCGCGGACATTTTCCGCCGCCAGAAACGCAAGATATCCGAATGTGAGCAGAAGGATCAACAGGTTCAACGTGCTTCCCCCCTTCCCAATAAGTTTATCATAATGCGGCAGCTAAGAAAAGGCCAGAAAAAAATATGGAAAGAATCCGCGAATCTTTGCGGAATATGCCTTGCGGCGGGCCCGTCACAAAGCCCGCCGCAAAAGCATTGAAATGAAATTTTGAGGGGAGTGATTGCAGGCTAAAATCAGCCGGCAGTGCCGGAAGCCCATTGTGCCTGCCCGCCGGTACTCTTTGGCCTTCCAGATGAGAGAACCCGCGATCCCTGGCGCAAATCTCCAGAAAGTCCTTGGCCGAATTAAATCCGGACCCATGCGCAGAGCAAATCCGCCGTTCACAGACGGATATTTGAAGAATTTTTTTAAGAAACAGACCCCCCAAAACCAAAAATCTCCTTTATTTTCTCCCAAACAAACCTAAATTTGTCCCTTCCCGCATAGGATTGCAGTAAAGACAACTCAAAGGGGAGGGCAACTGTGTGAAAGGCTTGCCAGAGGAGCGTGCGATCCAGCTCGCTCAGTATATTATCGAACACAACGCCACGGTGCGTCAGGCGGCGAAGGCTTTTTCGGTAAGTAAATCAACGGTACATAAGGACGTGAGTGAACGTCTGCGACTGCTTTCTCCCTCCCTGTTCGAGCAGTGCAGGGCGGTGCTTGAGATAAACAAACTACAGCGCCATATTCGGGGCGGGTTGGCAACCCGGGAAAAATATGCTCGAATTCGTGCCGTTGATCACCTCCACTAATGCAGAAGCAGAAGGACCCTTTGCAGGGGCGGCGAACCGGCCGCATTCCCTGCAAAGGGTCCTTCTGCTGATTATTTCCGTTTCACGGGGTCATAGTCCGGCTGTATGGCGTCGTAGTGGTCGGCTTCCAGCCATCCGCGTTCATCCGCCCGGATATCAAAGCCGACGGCAAGCATATATTGATCCCGTCCGAGGCTGTCAACTACATGGAGTGCAAGATCGAGAGCGTCTCCGTCGGCAAGTTCCACTGCCTGATGCAGTTCAATCGATCGGTCGAGTTCCTTGAAAAGTCCTGTTGGAAGCTCCACCGGCTCGATGTAGACCGCCTCTCCGTTGCGCAGGATTTCCAGCTGCGCTGAAACCGGCTCGGCCGACTGTTCGCTGCCGGGAAAAATCTGTACCCGCGCCGAGCCGTCAAAGGCGCAGCTTCCGTCTTTCCTCTGGTATCCGAAGCTTCCCTGCCAGTCGCACCAGAGGTCAAGCCCTGTTTGTACCCGCAGATTTCCGATCGTCTCCAACAGCTGCACCTGGCGTTCCCCATCCTTTTCCAGACGGATGCTCAGCTTCAGCTCCTGTTCGAGATCGTAGGGAAGCTCAATCCAGGCACAATAGCGTCCCGACGCCTCCTGCGAGGCGGCTGAGACATATGAGCCGCCTTCCTCTGTCTCAGCGGCAAACTCCGCCTTTGTCCCATCCACGGCCCGTTTCGGCACCGCCCAAATGGCAAGGGTAACGGTTCGGGCCTCCCGGTCATACGCCTCGAGGCGGTACCCCCAGTCAGCGATAAGGCTGTTTTCTTTCTCGATCAAATCCGCAAGCTGCCAGGTCAGGCTGTTGATCTGGGACGAAAGCTCGCTTTTCATCCCCCACAAATTATTCTCAACCTTTTGAACCCGGGCGGAAAGCCGTTCAAATTGTCCCCGCACCGCCCAAGCCAAAGATACGACCGCCAAAGCCAGACAGACAAGCTGCCACCTCTTGAGCCGACGCGGCGGTGTTTTCTTCTCCAGCTCGGAAACGTACCTTCCCACAATCTCCTCGACAGCGGCAAGCTCCCGTTCCGAAAGCGTCTCCCCGTCCGCGCTGCCCTCTTTCTTCTCCTCCTCAATTCCGAGCAGGGCGCCCAGCGGGATGCCGAACAGTCTGCTTAATGCAATGAGCTTTTCCAACTCGGGCACCGCGGCGTCTCCCTCCCATTTGGAGATCGCCTGCCGCGATACGCCCAGCCGCTCCCCCAGCACCTCCTGTGAGATTCCGGCAGCCCGCCGCCCGGCGGAAATTCGCTCTCCCAGCGTCATTGGCGTCCGCCTCCTTTCGAGTGCCATCTTAACAGATTTGAGCCGTCCTGCCAACCATCTGAGGAGAGCGGTTTGTCAACCGGTGGTTGCACTTCGCATTCTTATGCGGTTTCCGGCAATTTGACAGGGCGTACAAAACAGTTGGAAGCTGACTGCCCGCAAAGCGCCCGGCCCATACGCAAAAGGTTTGAGCCATTCTCCAACCATCCGGGGAGAGCGGTTTGTCAGCCGAAGGTCGTGCTCCACATTCTTATGCGGTTTCCAGCATTTTGGCAGGATGTGCGAAAAATATTGGAAGCTGATTGCCCGCAAAGCGCCCGGCCCATACTCAAGAGCAGTGAATCAAAGCGAGGTGGGCGGATGAATTTTAACAAGGTGGAAATCTGCGGGGTAGATACCTCGAAGCTGCCGGTCATCAGCGAGAAGGAGAAGCTCGATCTAATGCGCCGCGCCAAAGAAGGGGACGCTGCGGCGCGGGATCGAATGATTGCCAGCAACCTGCGTCTGGTGCTTTCAGTCGTTCAGAAATTTGCCAACCGGGGAGAAAATCCCGACGATCTGTTTCAGGTTGGCTGCATCGGGCTCATTAAGGCGATCGACCATTTTGATCCCACTCTGGAGGTGCGGTTCTCCACCTATGGGGTGCCGATGATTATCGGGGAAATCCGGCGGTACCTGCGGGACAACAACGCCGTGCGGGTCAGCCGCTCGATGCGGGATACCGCCTACAAGGCACTGCAGGTGCGGGAAAGGCTGCTGGGAGAGAACCTCGTGGAACCGACCGTTGAACAGATTGCAAAGGAAATGGGGGCGCGCCGCCAGGAGGTTGTCGCCGCGCTGGAAGCGATTGTCGAACCCATTTCTCTGTATGAACCGATCTATTCGGATGGCGGCGATCCGATCTTTGTGATGGACCAGATCGGAGATCCAGGCACCGACGGGGACTGGCTCGACGAGATCTCCTTTCGGGAGGCCATCGCCGCGCTGGCCGAACGTGAAAAGAAAATTCTCTCGCTGCGGTTTGTCGTCGGAAAAACCCAGATGGAGGTCGCCCGCGAGGTCGGCATCAGTCAGGCACAGGTATCCCGTCTCGAAAAGGGCGCGCTGGAAAAGATTAAGAAACGGATGTGACGGACGCCGAAGCGGCACCCGGGTCTTTCGATCCATCCGTTCGGACATGCGGCGGCTCGGAAGAGTCCCGGCCCGATTCTTTGTCCTGACGCCCTTCGTCCCGTTTGGATACGCGGCGGCGCGCTGCGGATGAGTTCATCCGCAGCGCGCCGCCGCATTGTTACAGTTTTGGGACTCCGCAGCTGTCCGACAAAATGACATGCACCAGCGAGAAGCGGTCGCGCAGCAGGTCAAGGACCGGTTCGGGGCTTTTGAGCAGCAGTCTGCCGGGGGAAAGCAGGGGCAGTCCAACCGCCACCGTCGTGCCTTCCCCTTCCTGCGAGGTAATGGCGAAGGAGCCGCCGTGCTGGGAGATCACATGCCGCGCTACGGCGAGGCCCAGTCCGCTGCCCGCATAGGGCATTCCATCGGGGTCGTGGGAGAAGAAAGGCTCGCACACCCGGTCGAGCACCTCCCGGGGAATGCCGAGCCCGCGGTCGGAAATGGACAGCCGCGCCTGATTCTCCCCTTTTTCGAGCAGAATTTCAATCCGGTTGCCCTCCCGCGTAAAGCGGCAGGAATTGGAGATCATATGCAGCAGAGCGTGGGAAAGCCGCCGCTCGTCCGCGCGGATATAAACCGGCTCTTCCGGAAGGATCAGATCCATCGGAATCCCGATGGTTCGAGTCAGCATCCGGGCGGCCTCCCCCAGCTGCGTAAGCAGCGCACCGAGGTCAAGCATCTCGGGGCAGAAGGGCCGCTTCCCCAGCGTATCCTGAAGGTAGGCGTTAAAATCCATTGAAAATCGCAGCATCTGGTAGCTGCTGCGGTTCATCTGCTCAATCAGCTCCGAAAGGCGGCCGCCCGGTTCCGTTTCAGGCAGGTGTGCCATCGCAAACAGGCTGGTAAAGATATTCGACAGGGGAGTATTGAGCTGGTTTGTGATCGTCGCGGCAAGGAAATCGGCGGGCCGTCCGCCCGCGTCGTGCAGATCGTCCGCCAGGACCCCTATCGTCACAAGATAGCCCTCCCCTTCCAGCGGAGCGAAGCAGAAGCCAATCCGGGTGATTCCGGCCAGCTCAATGGTGTGGGCGCCCTCCGCCGAGGACACCTCGCTGAGCTGTGCCTCGGAAAAAAGCAGCGAAAGTCCGCCGGGGAGAGACAAAACCGGATAGCAGGAAAGCGCCGCGGGATTCGCCCAGAGAATATTCATCTCCCGGTCGACTGCAAGCGCCGAACTGGGCGAATCACGATAGAGCGCCTGAAGCGTCTCTAAAACTTCCTTCATGTTGATCATTCCTCCCTCTGCCGGGCATACGGTATCTCATCTTTCAAAATTTTATTCACGCTATTTTTTAATAGTAGCATTCTTTCGGCCGAAAAACAACAAAATTCGATTAGTTTCGACATTTTCCTTTTTTTGTAAAAATATTTCGTAATCACGTGGAAATGGCTTCCGCGAAAAACGGTATATTTTGTGCACCATTCATCAAAATGGATCGTCTCTATTGTTATTTCCTTAAATTTGTGATATAAAATACGCGATCAGAGAAGGAAAAAAGCACCTTGAAAGGATGGAATCACAGTGGCAATTAAAATTGGAATCAATGGCTTCGGACGGATTGGCCGTCTTGTATTCCGCGCGGCAGCCGCCCAGCCCGAAACATACGAGGTGATGGGAATCAACGATCCCTTTATCGACCCCGACTATATGGCATATCTGGTCCGGTATGACACCATGCACGGCCGCTTTGACGGAACGGTGGAGAGCCGTGACGGCAAGCTTGTCGTCAACGGGAAGGCAATTTCCGTCTTCGCTTGCGCCGACCCGGCGGAAATCAGCTGGGGTTCCTGCGGCGCGGAATATATCGTCGAATCAACCGGCGTCTTTACAACGGTGGAGAAGGCTTCCGCCCACCTGAAAGGCGGCGCAAAAAAGGTCGTCATTTCCGCGCCCTCAGCGGACGCCCCCATGTTCGTCATGGGGGTCAATGACGGGAGATACACCTCCGATCTGAAGGTGGTTTCCAACGCCTCCTGCACCACCAACTGTCTCGCTCCGCTCGCCAAGGTCATTCACGACAGGTTCGGCATCGTCGAAGGGCTGATGACCACCGTTCATTCCACCACCGCAACCCAGAAAACGGTGGATGGCCCCTCCCGAAAAGACTGGCGCGGCGGCCGGGCCGCATCGGGCAATATCATCCCCTCCTCGACCGGCGCGGCCAAAGCGGTGGGCAAGGTCATTCCAGAACTCGACGGAAAGCTGACCGGGATGGCCTTCCGGGTGCCGACCCTCGATGTTTCGGTGGTGGACCTCACTGCCAATCTGGCCCGGCCCGCCACAAAAAAAGAAATCTGCGCCGCCATTCGCGAAGCCTCTGAGGGCGAGCTGAAGGGCATCCTCGGCTACACCGAAGACGAGGTAGTTTCCTCCGATTTTCTCGGAGACCCCCACACCTCGATTTTCGACGCGGACGCGAGCATCTGTCTGACCGATACCTTTGTCAAGCTCGTTTCGTGGTATGACAATGAATGGGGCTACTCGAACAAGGTTCTGCTGCTGATCGGACACATGGCAAAAATCGATGCGCGCACAGCGGCGGCCCGTCAATAAGCTCTCCTCTTTTTCCCTCTTTTTCATATCTGGCAAGGCCCGTCAAAAGCAGATGCTTTTGACGGGCCTTGCCGCTTTCCCCTTTTCCTCCTAAAAATATTTTAGCGACTAAATGTTAAATTTACAATGTAAATTTTTAATGTATTTTATCATTTAGTTTTAACATATAATACAAATGTGATTTCAAGGGAGGGGGAGGCATGTTCATGTCTTTTAAGATCAGGGACACAAAAAACAAAGCCAATGCTCGTTATAAAACAATCTACCTCTCACTTGATACTATTAAGAAAATTGACGCCATCGCCGCCGAAAACAACACCAGTTTTAACAACATCGTCGTCAGCATGATCGAATACTGTCTGGAGGATGAAGCGAATAAAAATTCAGCCAAAGAATGATTGCTCCGCTCACCCTTGAGCAAAACCATACGCGGAACATATGCTTCGCCCCGCCCCCAAGAAGGCGTGATACCGGCTCGCCGCACAAGATATATGGAACAATTTTTTATTTGCACTACACCCAACGCAACTTCTAAAGCAGTGATTCCATCTTCTTTCACCTCTTACCTTTCCTGATTTACAACCGTTTCGCCACATTTATCCCCGTCGGCGAACGTATCCCCATTGTCCGCCGGCGCACCGGCGGCGGTCCCGGCCGCAACTGCAAAAGGCCCGCGCGATGCGTGGGCCTTTCCTGATTCTTATTTGGCGGGTTACAGCCCCAACGATGCGCGTTCATCACTGATGACCACTTTTTCGTAGGTAGCCATAGCTTCCTCGCTCATTTCCTGGCCGATGCCGGGACGGTCGCACATATGGAACTGACCGTTGACGGGCATCCACTCGTACTTGCCGCCCTTCCGGAACTTGGACTGGAAGTTTCCGTTATGGAACTCATGCATTACGAAGTTCGGCACCACCGCCTCCAGCTGCAAAGCCGCCGCCGTAGCGATGGGACCGCCGCAGGAGTGAAACTGCACACCAATATCGTAAACGTATGCCATATCGGCAATTTTCTTTCCCTCGGTAATGCCTCCCGTGTTGCACAGATCGGGCTGAGCAATGTCGATGGAGCGATCTTCGAAGAACTGCCTGAACCCCCAGCGTGTGTAACAACGCTCACCGGTAGCCAACGGAATGTTGATCCTGTTCTTTATGTGGTTGAACACCTTGGGATTGGACGGCATGGTGGGTTCCTCATAGTAAAGGATGCGGTAGGGTTCCAGAGCGTTGGCCAGATCGACAGAAGTATTGGCGTCCAGAGTGCCGTGGATTTCAATGATAATATCCAACTTGTCGCCGCCTGCCTCACGAGCCGCGGCAATACGCTCCACGGCAATGTTGCGCAGAGCCGCAGGATACACGCCTTTTAAATTATCCCCGCGGTGCAGGTAAGCGGTCGCAAAATCTTCCGGTATCAAGCCGGCAAAGCAGGGATCAATCTTCACGGCATCATAACCGTCGGCAACGGCATCCTTCACAGCATCATAGTAGTCCTCAGGGTCATACAGCAGAACTGCTTTGTCCTCACGGGTCACTAGAGTTTTCCAACCAGTCTGCAGTTGGGAAGCATAAGTGCGCATGGCGCCGCGTGTCTTGCCGCCCAGCAGCTTGTATACAGGCAGGCCCAAGGCCTTGCCTTTGATGTCCCAGCAGGCGATGTCCAAAGCAGCCATGGCAGCCGAAACCGTCACACCTCCGTTCATGCCCCAGAAGGTATGGCGGTGAAGATGCTCGTAGATTCTCTCGGTGTCAAAAGGGTCCATGCCAATGACAAGCTTGGCAAAATCCTGGCAATTGCCCCAAGCGGCCGTCTGACAACAACCGTAGGACAGGCCGGCCTCGCCAAAACCGCTGATCCCCTCATCGGTGTTCATCTTCACAGTGATGAATGGCCCCTTATAGCACTCCACACTTGTAATTTTCATATGGCGCTCCCTTTCATTTGGCAAACTGCTCATGCCCGTTTGTTTTAATTGAAATTTGCCTCGGCGTAGGCCGTCAGCTCCTCCCGGAAATCGGGATGAGCGATGTCGATCATGGCCTGAGCGCGTTCACGCAGGGATAGGCCGGATAGCTTGGCGATGCCATACTCGGTGGCCACGTACTGAATCATTGTGCGGGGGGCGGACACCGTGGAACCTGCGGAAATGAAGGGCACAATGTTGGACTTGCGGACACCCTCTTTTGTCATGCGGGAGGAGTTGATGCAGATGAATCCCTTTCCGCCTTTGGAGCGGTAGGCGCCCTCTAAAAAGTCCATCTGGCCGCCTATGCCCGACAACTGGCGAGTACCCGCGGATTCTGCATTCTCTTGTCCCATGAGATCCAACTGCACACCGCCGTTGATGCTGATGAAGTTGCTGATTTTGCTCATCCGCCCGGGAGAATGGACATAGTCCAGATCGCCGGGGCGGAATAAGTCGGGGTTCTCACGAATCCAGTCATACATCTCTTGGGAGCCCATCGCGAGGTTCCAGGTGGAGCGGCCGGTATCGATTTCTTTTTTGGCGTTGGTCAGCTTGCCGGTTTTGAACATCGCCAAGTAGGCGTCGCTGATGGTGCCGGTGTGGCAGCCCAGATCTTTCTTGTCGGACTCGGCAAGCATGTTAGCGATGGTGAAGGGGATGCCGCCCACGCCCAAGGCCAGAGTCGCGCCGTCCGGAATCTCCTCCAACACCCGTTTGGCGACGGCGATATCCGTGGGGCTGGGGTCTTTATAGCTGCGGGTGGGCAAAGGCTCATGGGTGCCTTCCACAATATAATCCGCCTCAGACAGATGGACGCGGTTAGAGCCGCCCACGCCCAACAGAGTGGGATAGTGCTCGTTGATCTCGAAGATCACAGTACGGGCGCTGGCCATCGCTACGCGCCAAGTGAAGTTGGTGATGCCCAAACTGCAATAGCCCTCTGCATCAGGCTTGGACACAGGGATGCACGCCACATCGGTGCGAATATCGTGATGACGATACAGGTCCGGCAGGAGGCGCAGAGCCACGGGCATGAAGCGCACCAAGCCGCGTGCCTGGAGCCTGCGCTCATAGTCGCCAATGTGCCAGCTGTAGTAGTGGAAGGACTCCTGTTCCGGATCAGCCTCCACCACCTCGATGCGGGGACGGATCGCCAAACCGCCCCGAACCTTAACATCTTTCAGATCTCCTCTGCGGGCTGCAATGGCCTTATCCATCAGCTCCGGGAAGCCTGCACCGAAACCGTAATCAATCCAATCGCCGTTCTGCACAGCTCGGGCCGCTGCTTCCGGTGTTGCAAATTTATGCATATAATTTTCAGGCATAACGCACCTCAGAAAGTGTATTCCACGCCAAAGGTCGCGGCCATGTCCTTAAAATCCTTCAGAGTGGCATCGGACAGGTCGATGCCCTCTTCCATGGCCATCCTGGTCTTGCTGAATTCAATCTCGCCGGGGATCAGGACGCCTTTGGAACCGATTGCGGGACGGCAGGTCTTCAGCAGGTCAAACATGCCGTCCACACGTGCCTTGAATGTTTCCACATCGCAGTACTTGCTGATGTTGATGCATCCCATGAAGTAGCCCACGTTGGCCTCTTTGTCGGTGCATTCAAAAAAGCGGGGAATGTTAATGTCCATATCGGCTCCGGACAGAGCGAAAGACAAAAGTGAGACAATCAGCTCCAGGGCATAGCCCTTATGGAACCCGAAGGGCAGCAGCACGCCTTCGTTGGCGGCAGCGGCATCTGTGGTGGGATTTCCATCCTTATCCAAAGCCCACCCCAGAGGAATATCGCGCTTTTCTTTCATAGCCAGAGCGATGGCGCCCTTGGCGGCCACGCTGGTGGCGATGTCCAGCACCAGGGCATCATGACGGCCCGCGGGCAGGGCGATGGAGATGGGGTTCGTGCCCAGCATGGCCTCTGCGCCGCCAAAGGGAGCCACCAGAGCGGGAGCGTTAGCGAAGCTGAAACCGATCATATCCTGCTTCATGGCCATCATAGGGTAATAAGCACCCAGGCCATAGTGACAACCGTTATGTACGGAAGCAAAGCAGGCCCCGGAGATTCCGGCCTGCTCTATGCACTTTTGCATCATAATGGGAGCGGCCACCATACCTACGGCATGCTTGGCATCCACCACGTAAGAAGTGGGCGAAGTCAGTTGAATGTCCATATCGGCGCCGCTGGTGGCAGTGCCTTTGAGCATACGGTCGCAGTAGTCCTTCATGTGCGTCGTGCCGTGTGTGCGCTGGCCGCGCAGATCGGCTGCCAGCAAAACGTCCACGCACACCCTGGCATTTTCTTCGCTTAGACCAGCCTTCACCCAAACTTTTTCGCAGAAATTTCGGATTTGTTCAACAGGATATTTCATAAAAATTTTCCTTTCATTTCATACTGAATGTTCCACTCACGGCATTGCTCCGTCGTTTTACGAAGTTGCTGGGAGAATATCCCGTTTTATTCTTAAAAGTACGGATAAAATGGGTGTTGGTATGAAACCCCACCATGTAACCCACATCCTGCACATTCATTCCGCTTTGCAGCAGTGTACAGGCAATTTTAATGCGGTAGGCAATCACATAGTTGCCCACAGAGAAGCCTGTGGATTGCTTAAACACTTCACTAAGCCGGGACTTGCTTATAAAGAACTCCTTGGACAGCTGTTCCAGAGAGATGTCTTGATTGTAGTTGGCGTGGATATACCGCAGAATCTCCCCCGCCCGGCTTTCCATTTTGATGGCTGGACTGTTGATGAACGTGGAGGCATTGGTGATCCTTGCGATCATCAGCAGAAAGTTCAAGAGTTCCAGTTTTTTCTGACAGTCGCCGCCAAACCCTGTTTCGATGGATTTATCCAGAGCAGTTAGCCGGGCCATGATTTCAAAAAGGGTATCGTTCTCCAATTGCTGCACAATGGGTGCTGAGTTAAACAGGGTGATAATATCCGTATTTGGGGTGGACAACAGCTTCAAATATTCTTCCGAAAAGTGGACAACATATCGGTCATATTTCTTGTTTCCATTACAGAAACAGCGGTGAATTTCAAAGGGAGCCAGGATGAACACCATGCCGAAGCGCAGTGGATACCCCTCCTCTCGGACGAAGAATGTTCCTTCATCGCTGAGCGAGATGAATATCTCATACTGCTCATGCATATGAGAATCCGGATGCTTATCTTGAGTATACCGAGAAACTTCAAAATTGATATCCATATCTCTTTCCTATACATTGCCGCATTCCAGAGCAACAGGGCAATCCGGTGGAGTTGATTATTTTTGCCGCTACGGATTTACGATTAAAGTATTCCTGTATGCGGGCTGAAAGGAATGTAATTGTAAATGCTATCGGCAAAACCCAAACAGCCGCAAGAGCCATACGAAAGTCTATAGCAAACAGGCAAATCGCAATCAGCGTTGTTGAAATAAGGGAGCCTGCCAAAGCGGGTACATAATGGGAAAATGCCTGTTCAAGTGTGGCACAATCGCCCATAATGGAGTTTGTTAAATCGGCAAGGTCTTTTTTTCCAAAAAAGGATAAATGGATTTTGCGGAGTTGCTCTGCTAACGAAATGCGTCTTATTCCGCTTTCCACATAAGTCGCTAAATAGGTGGCGTTATATTGAAACCAAGTTACAACAAAGATAAGGCATAAGCAAACCAAAGCGCCAACCCCATAGAAAGCAATGCGGCTTCCATTTACGCCCCCGTTCATGGTGTCAATGACAAAATTATAGAGCAACCCCACCGGAAGCATAAACGATATATCCTGCAAAACGCAGGCAATACAACCTTTTATCAAATCGACAGCTCCTTGTCTTGATAACGCAAATCGTCTTTGCAATGTTTTAATCATGCTGTTACCTCCTTTGCAATTTTCCATTCTGCTGCTTCGGAATAATTCTTCCACATTCTTGCAAATATGCCGTTTCTCTCTATCAACTCATTATGCGTGCCGCTCTCGACAATCTCGCCGTCTTGCATTACATAAATACAATCAACACCTGTGATTGACGATAGCCTGTGTGCAATCATAATAACAGTTTTTCCCTTTGAGAGAGCAGATAAAGCCTTCTGTACACGCACCTCATTATCGGGGTCAGCAAATGCGGTCGCTTCATCCAGAATTAGGATAGGCGCATTTTTCAAAATTGCGCGGGCAATCGCTATTCTTTGCTGTTCACCGCCGGACAGGTACACGCCGTTTGTACCCACAACCGTATCAATGCCATTCGGTAATTTTTCGATAATATCCAGGCATTGTGCAACTTCCAGTGCATGAGCGATTTCTTCACGTGTAGCGTTAGGCTTTGCCATACGCACATTTTCCAATATGGACGCTTTGATAAGACGGCTATTCTGAAATACAAAGGACACCTTATTCATCAAGGTTTCCTTTGGAATGTTGCGTATGTCGATATTTCCTATCAGTATGCGCCCTTTTTGCGGGTCAAAAAATCTTGTTACAATATTTGCAAGGGTCGTCTTGCCGCCGCCGGATGCACCTACCAATGCAATCACCTGTCCCGGTGCAACCTGAAGTGACACATCATTCAGCGCGTTTTTTTCTCCGTCATAGCTGTAACTAACGTGTTCTAATGTAATTCCATTGTCTTTAGGGGCATTATTCACGCTGCTTTCAGACAATGGTTTTTCGTTTAGCACTTCATCAATTCTGCCTAATGCGTCCCCTACAATCATTGCGTCCTCGCTCATAAACATAATTTTTGTGAGTGTTGTACCGATGACAGGAGTAATCACAATATAGAAGATAAGGTTTAGCAGCAGTTCATTTGTTACGCCGCCCCTTGTAAAGAGAATACCTCCGGCAATCAGAAACGCGAATACGCCGTTGATTGCCGTTGTGTAGCACATCATAGGCAGACGCATTTCTTTTGTATAGGCAATAACCCATTTTTCATAGTTATCAATGGTGCCCTTAAATCGTTTGAAGGAAAAGATAGTCTGACCAAAGGCCTTTACCACTGGCACACCCCTTACATATTCCACCGCCTCATTAGACATCTCCGAAAGAGCGTTCTGGTACTCTTTCATCTTTTCCTGCATCCCTTTTCCAGTCATGCCCATCATAAACAGAAAACCAAGCACAACCGGAACAAGGCTCAAAAGCCCTAACCGCCAATCGAAAGCAAGCAGTAAAACAAGCAGCCCTATAGGGGTGGCAATCGCTCCCGCTTTGTCGGGGAGCCTGTGTGCAAGATAGGTTTCCGTTGCAGCGCTTGAGGTGTTGACAATCCTTCGCAGATTGCCGCTTCCGTACTTTTCTGTTACCCCCAGCGGCAGGGCTGTGATGTGCCGCATAAGCTCTTTTCGGATATTGGCGGCAACCCGGAATGCGCTCATGTGCGAACACATCAGACCGGCGATATAGACAACAATAGAGAGTACTGCAAACAATACCGCAGACCAGCCGTAGCTTGTGACATTCCCCGCCTGTGAGAAGTCCGGGGAAACTTCCAGTATGTCGTGAATGATACGCCATATATACCAAAACGGCACAAGAGCCAACAGCGCACTCATGACTGACAGTACCCAGGAAAGATAGGTCAATATTTTATGCCCTCCGGCATAACCCATCAATCTTGATAGATTAGACTGTTTTTTCATTGAAAAACCTCCTTAAAATTTTTATGATAAAAGAGATTATGGAAACCTCAAATATCCACTTTTTGAGTTAGCAACAACTAACTTGCATGTAAAAATTATAGGGCTTATTGCCCCATAATTTTCATCCACCCTGCGGTGTAAAAGGCTCTCATTTCTTTTAGATAATGCTTTGCTTCTTCAAGCGGCATTTCATGTATAATCAATTCAAAAAAAGTGTTGAACATTCCTGTAATTAAGATATGCTCCAACCGTTCATCAATGGGTGGGGCAGGTCTGCCGAGCTTTTCAAGAACTATTAAATAATCATGTGTGCCTTTTGTTTCTATTTCCACCATTTCATCAATCAGCTTTGAAAAGCGCGTTCCCTCGGAACAACAAAGAATGAGCTTAAATTCATTCAGATGTTCATAGGCGTACAAGAGCATTTCATACATACATTCGCCGGAAGTAGAGGTAAGATTGTCGGGCTGTTCCTCTGGTTGGATTTCTGCAAATTCTTTTTGCGCCTTGCGAAAGCAATCTAACAAAAAGCTGTAATGTTCACCTACCAATGCTTCAAATAAATCCTCTTTGCTGTCGTAGTAGCCATATAATGCCCCTGTTGTTACCCCTGCTGTTTTGACGATGTTTCTCAAGGAAGCAGACTTGAAACCTTTTTCAAGAAATTCCTGCATGGCGGCTGAAAGAATTAAGTGTAATGTCGTCTGCTCTACTTCATTCATTAACTCACTCCTCTCATATAACATCGTTATATATCACTGTTATATGATACAGTAAAGAGGGAGCTTTGTCAATAGTTTGAAAATTTTGCATTATAGAATTGGCATTTTTCGATTTTCTCCGTATTAAGAAGTGAGAAAATTTTTTGAAAAGTCTTTCTCTGAAACTTTGGCAAAACCGCCTCCTGCGGTGTTGTAGGTAGTGAAAGGAGAACTGCGAATGGAAAATAGAAAACGGAACGTGCAAATCATTGTCCGAGTGACGGAGGACGAACGGACGTTGATTGAGGAAAAAATGAGGCAGATACCGACCATGAACCTATCTGCTTACTCCCGTAAAATGCTGATTGACGGGTACATCATTGTTTTAGATTTGCAAAAGGTCAAAGCGCATACGGCACAGCTTCAGAAAATCGGCGGCAATCTCAATCAGATTACAAAGCGTATCAACGAAACAGGGCGTATTTATGACAACGACATGGACGAGCTAAAACGGCTCATGGACGAAGTTTGGAAATTGGAGCGTCAGCTACTCCTGCAATTCAAGGGGCTAACGAAATGAGGGCTTGGGATCAAGCAAAATGCAACGGCGGCAGCGGGGCATTTTACGGAACAGGCTATCCTGTTCCTATGCTTGCTACGAAACTGTAAACACCAATTTCAAAGGAAAGGACGGGAAAGGAATGGAACGGAAACGAAAAATCAAAAATGGGCATATCGTGGTAAAAAATCCGCTTGCCTATGAATTGCCAAAGCGTGAAGTCGTGATAAAATCCGGCAGGACACTCTACCGTTTTACGGGCAGTTATGACGGGCAAAGAGCGTTGCCGAGCAAGGTTTTACGGCTTATGGACCAGGATAATTTACAGAAAGATGATGACAATGGAAACAAAGAGCGTTAAAATGGGAATATGCAATCCTGTATTGGCAGACTGCCCGCCGATAAAGGAGGAACATTCTATGTCAAGGCAGTCTGACAACAAAATTACCGCCCTCTATTGCCGCTTATCGAGAGACGACGAGTTGCAGGGCGACAGCAACAGCATTGTAAATCAAAAGGCGATTTTAAGTAAATACGCAAAGGAAAACGGCTTCAAAAACACCTTGTTTTTTGTGGACGACGGGTATTCGGGTACGAACTTCAACCGTCCGAGTTGGAACGAACTGTTAGAACGGATTGAGAACGGCGAAGTGTCCGCACTGATAGTCAAGGATATGTCGCGACTTGGGCGCGATTATTTGAAAGTGGGATTTTACACCGAAGTCCTGTTTGTGGAAAAGGGAGTACGCTTCATTGCCATTAACAACGGTATTGACAGCGCAAATCAAACAGACAGCGACTTTACCCCATTTTTGAACATCATCAACGAGTGGTATGCAAAAGATACAAGCAAGAAAATCCGCGCTGTGATGAAGTCCAAAGGGGAAGCAGGCGAACATCTTTGTACCAATCCGCCTTACGGCTACATGAAAGACCCCGACAACAAAAAGCGTTGGATTGTGGACGAAGCCGCCGCCGAAGTAGTCAAGCGGATATTTACTCTCTGTTTAGAGGGCTTCGGGCCGTCGCAGATTGCCCGTATTCTGAAAGAGGATAAAGTCATAACGCCAACTATCCATTTTCAGCAGACAGGCAGAGCGACAAGGAACACGCCGCCGGACAATCCGTATCACTGGACAGGCGATACCGTAGCCGACATTTTAGAGCGTCCAGAGTATCAAGGGCATACGGTAAACTTCAAGACCTACAAGCAGTCGTACAAGAGCAAAAAAACCTGTTACAATCCCAAAGAAAAGCAGCTTGTGTTTGAGAATACCCATGAAGCAATCATAGACGCTGACACATGGGAACGGGTGCAGGAATTACGGAAGAACAAACGCCGCCCAACGAGGACGGGAAAGACCAATCTATTTTCCGGCATTGTCCGCTGCGCTGATTGTGGGGAAAAGCTGTACTACTGCACAAGCAAAAATTTTGAAGCGCGACAAGACCACTTTGTTTGCTCCACTTCAAGGCTCAAAGGGAAAGAGGTCTGCCCGACACATTTTATCCGCGCCGTTGTACTGGAGCAGGGTGTACTTGCTCATATGCGGCTTGTGATTGCCTGTGTGTCTACTCATGAGGAACGCTTTAGAAAAGCTATGGGAGCGAAGCAGAAAGCCGAAGCGAAAAAAGAACTCGCGGCGAAGCGGCGGCAACTGACGCAAGCCGAACGGCGTATTGAAGAACTTGACCGATTATTTAAGAGTATTTACGAAGATAACGCCAACGGAAAGATTTCTGACAGCAGATTTCAAATGCTCTCCGACGATTACGAACAGGAGCAGGAAGAACTGCGGGAAAAGCTGTTGCAACTGAATGAAGAAATTCTACAGCTGGAAGAACAGGCAGAAAACATTGACAGGTTTATCTGCAAGATACGGAAGTATCTCGATTTGGACGAGCTGACGCCCGCTGTCTTGAATGACATGGTAAAGGCGGTATATGTTCACACGCCGGACAAGTCAAACGGACATAGGGAACAGCAGATTGATATATCCTATGACCTTGTGGGAATACTCCCCGCGTCCTTGCTGGGTAACCTATCAAACGGAGAAACGGCATAGCCGAAGCTACGCCGTTTCCCGAAAAGAATCTTATGCTGTTTTATGAGTGCCGCCCTAATGCGCGGGCCTTTTCTGATACAGTGAGATTACTTCGCCTTGTTCCGGATGTACTCGTCGATCGAAGCAGCGGCGGTCTTGCCGGCTCCCATCGCCAGAATCACGGTGGCCGCTCCGGTCACCGCGTCGCCGCCGGCGTAAACACCCTCGCGGGTGGTGGCGGCATCCTCGGTGCAGACGAGGCAGCCCTTGCGGTTTACCTCGATGCCCGGGGTGGTGTTCTTGATCAACGGGTTGGGGCTGGTGCCGATCGACATGATGACCGCATCCACCGGGATCTCGAAGTTGGAACCCTTCTTCTCGATCGGGCGGCGGCGTCCGGAGGCATCCGGCTCGCCAAGCTCCATCTCGACGCACTCGATGGCTTTGACATGGCCGTTTTCATCCCCATGGATGGCAACCGGATTGTTGAGCAGCTTGAAGATAATGCCCTCCTCCTGAGCGTGGTGGACCTCCTCCGCTCTCGCGGGAAGCTCCTCCATGCTGCGGCGGTAGACAATATAGACATTCTCCGCACCGAGGCGCTTGGCGCAACGGGCGGCATCCATCGCGACGTTGCCGCCGCCGACGACGGCAACCGAATTGCCGTGATAGATGGGAGTCATATACTCCTCATCATAGGCGTGCATCAGGTTGGTGCGGGTGAGGTACTCGTTGGCCGAATAAACGCCGAGCAGGTTCTCACCCGGGATGTTCATAAAGCTGGGCAGGCCGGCGCCGGAACCGATAAAGACGGCCTCGTAGCCCTCCTCAAAGACCTCGTCAACGGTGATGGTGCGTCCGACGATGTAATCGGTCTTGAGGTCAACACCGAGCTTGATGAGGTTGTCAACCTCGGTCTTAACGATCGCCTTGGGCAGACGGAATTCAGGAATTCCGTAGCTGAGAACGCCGCCCGCGACATGCAGAGCCTCGAAAACGGTGACCTCGTAGCCCTTGGCGGCAAGCTCGCCGGCGCAGGTCAGGCCGGCAGGGCCGGAGCCGACCACCGCGACCTTATGGCCGTTGGAAGCGGGCTTATCCCCGGAAGAAAATCCATGCTCGCGGGCATAGTCGGCGACAAACCGCTCGATGCGGCCGATGCCCACGCTCTCGCCCTTGATGCCGCGCACACACTTGGACTCGCACTGGGTCTCCTGCGGGCAGACGCGGCCGCAGACGGCGGGCAGGCGGTTGGTCGAAAGGATGATCTGATAGGCTTCCTCAAATTTCTCCTCCGCGACCTTGGCGAGAAACTCAGGAATCCGCACGTTGACCGGGCATCCGGACACGCAGGGCTTATGCTTGCAGTTGAGGCAACGCTTGGCCTCTCCCACCGCCATCTCCTTGGTGTAGCCGATGGCGACTTCCTTGAAGTTCTTATTGCGGATCTGCGGCTCCTGCTCGGGCATGGGGGTCTTGGTTGCAATCATATTAGCCATTGTGCTTTCCTCCCAATCCGATGCGGCAGACATGCTCATCCTTGGCTTTTTCTACCTCTTTGTAGAAGCTGTTGCGCTTCATCAGGCCATCATAATCGACAAGGTGGCCGTCAAAGTCGGGGCCGTCGACGCAGGCGAACTTGGTTTCGCCGCCGACCGTGACACGGCAGCCGCCGCACATGCCGGTTCCGTCAATCATGACGGGGTTGAGGCTGACGATGGTCTTGATGCCGTACTTTTTGGTGACGGCCGAGACAAACTTCATCATCGGAATCGGGCCGATGGCGATTACGAGGTCATAGCCCTTGCCCTCGTTGATCAGCTTTTCAAGCTGGGTGGTGACGAAGCCGGGGATTCCGTAGGTGCCGTCGTCGGTGGTGATATAGAGGTTGTCACAGGCGGCAGTGAACTCATCCTCGAGGATGACGATATCCTTCGACTTGAAGCCGGCAACCACGTCGACCGGAATTCCCATCTTGTGGAGGGTCTTGGCCTGCGGGTAGGCGATCGCACATCCGACGCCGCCGCCGACCACGCAAACCTTCCTGGCGCCCTCGTAATGGGTGGGCTGTCCGAGAGGTCCGACAAAATCGGCAAGGAAATCGCCCGCCTTCATCATCGAGAGCAGACGGGTGGTCGCGCCGGCAACCTGGAACATAATGGTGACCTCGCCGGTGGCGGGATCGGTATCCGCAACGGTCAGAGGGATTCTCTCGCCCTTGTCGTCCACACGCAGGATGATGAACTGGCCCGCCTTGGCGCGCTTCGCAACATCGGGCGCCTCGACCTTCATCAGCGTGACGGTGCTGTTGAGGGCTCTGGTTTCGGTAATACGGTTCACACTCTCACTCCATTCGATTCGATTGCTATTAGCGATGGTGGGCTAACAGTTTTTATTATATCGCAATTGATTTCCATATGCAACAGTCCTGAAAACAGTTTTTCTGACAGATTTTTCAGTTTTAATGCAGATGGTTTATCAATAACGCACAAGATTTTGCAGCGATGAAAGTTGCGTCTTCCACAGGTGGAAAAAGGAACGGGAGCGTCCGCACAGCGGACGCTCCCGGATCGTGTGAAGACTTCTTATCTTCTGTGGCTGAAGCAGTCGCTGCAGTAAACAGGACGGTCGCTTCTGGGCTGGAAGGGAACCTTGCAGGGCGCCCCGCACTCGGCGCAGACGGCGTCGAACATCTCACGAGGGGCTCTGCCATCGCCACGGCCGCTCGCAGCCTTACGAGCGTCACGGCAAGCCTTGCAGCGCTGCGGCTCATTGGTGAAACCTTTTTCGGCATAAAAGGCCTGCTCATTGGCAGTGAAAACGAACTCCTGGCCGCAGTCTTTGCAAGTGATGATTTTGTCGTTGTACATTTGATTACCTCTATTTCTTTAGATCGCTGTCCCATCACTTTTCTATGGGACATCTGGGTGATCAATGCTTCACCGTATGTGAAACATTTGGATTAACTATACACGGATTTTTCGATTTTGTCAACAGAAATAATCATGATCTGTAACTTTCCAGTAATTTTAGATCATTCCTACAAATTATTCTCCCTAAATTTGGTCTTATTCATATCGCAGCGCCTCAATTGGGTCAAGTTTTGCCGCCTTATTGGCAGGATAAAATCCGAAAAAGACGCCGATCGCCATCGAAAAGCTCACTGCGATCAAAACGATGCCCAGTCCGGGCCACCCGGGCGCGCCGATTGCCACCGATCCGACCCGGCCAAGGGCTGTGCCCAATGCAACCCCAATGCTGCCGCCAATCAGGCAGATAATCATCGACTCCACGATGAACTGCGCCCGGATGGCGCTGTTTCTCGCCCCCAGCGCCTTGCGGGTGCCGATCTCGCGGGTCCGTTCGGTCACCGAAACCAGCATGATGTTCATGACCCCGATTCCGCCCACCAGCAGGGAAATGGCCGCGATGACGCTGATCGCAAGGCTCATGGTGCTCATCATTCCAGTCATGCTGCCGACCATGCTGTCCATATTTTCCGCCCACACCATGACATAGTCATTGTCGCGGTAAAAACGCCTGTTGAAGTAGTCCTCGCTTGCCTGTGCGAAGGCCTTGGTATCGACGCCGTCATTTGCCCGCACCTGAAAGCCGTAATGTCCGCCGCCCACATCGTCGTTAATCTGCTCGGCGGCGCCGATCGGAATAAAGATGTTGGTGGTGGTATCCCCGGTCATGTTGGCGGCAAAGCCGGTCACCTCGTAGCGGTAAACCCCCGAAACCGTAAAGGTATAGTCCCCCTGGTTGAGCTGTATTTTGATCTCACGCCCCAGCGCCTGCTGCGGCGTGATGCCGGGAAAGAGCTTCTCGACAAAACGGTCCGAGATGATCGCCACGAACTTCTCCCCGCCGACCTCGCGGCTGTTGAGGTCGTGTCCTGCGATCACCGGGATGTTCTGGATGCCCAGCGCGTTGGCGCTGACTCCCACCACATAGCCCGAGGCCTCGTTGCGGCCGTTGATCGCCTGTCCAGTGCCGACGCTCTTGGTAACGGCCAGCGTTTTGATCTTGTCGGCAAACGCCTCCTGATAGACCTCGATCATTTCGCCGGTGATCATGTCCGAATCCTCCCACTCGCGGGACCAGTTGGTATTGCCGTTTTCATCCGGCTTGTCGGTGATGCGGATTTGAATGGAGTTGGCGCCGAGATCGGCCAGCAGGCTCGAGACGGAACGGGTCATCGCATTGCCTACCGTGACGATGGCGATAACCGATGCGATGCCGATGATGATGCCGAGCATCGTGAGCATGGCACGCATCTTATTGGCACGCAGTCCGTTGACCGCAAGACGGATATTTTCCAAAAGGCTCACTTTGCTCCGCCTCCCTTCTCCTCCCGGATGATCCGGCCGTCGGCGATGGTCACGATCCGCTCGGTTTCCGCCGCCAGCTCCGGGTTGTGGGTAATCAGCACGATCGTCTTGCCCTGCTCTTCGTGCAGCCGGTGGAAGAGGTCCATCACCAGCCGCCCGGTCTGGGAATCGAGCGCCCCGGTCGGCTCGTCGGCCAGCAGGATGGCCGGATCATTTGCCATCGCCCGGGCGATGGCAACCCGCTGCTTCTGCCCGCCTGAAAGCTCGCTGGGCAGGTGACGCCGGCGGTCGGTCATCCCCACCTGCTCAAGCAGCTCGGCGGCGCGCGCGGCACGCCGCGCGCGGGGCACCCCCGCATAGAGCATCGGCAGCTCAACATTGGATTGGGCGGTGGTGCGGGCGATCAGGTTGAAGGTCTGGAAGACGAAGCCGATTTTGAGATTGCGGATTTCCGAGAGCATATCGTCGGGAACCTGAGCCATCGGCACCGAGTCGAGGAGATAGCTGCCCTCAGTGGGCCGGTCAAGCGCCCCGATGATATTCATGAGGGTCGACTTTCCCGAACCGGACGCGCCGACGATTGAAATAAATTCCCCGCGGCGCACCACAAGGTCGATGCCCCGCAGGATTTCCAGCTCGTTGGGCTGGCCGATGTAAAACCGCTTGACGATCCCCTTCATCTCGATAATGGGGGCGGCGGAGTACGCGGATGCTTCACGCTGTTCCATCCCGATCACCCCGCCGTCACCGGCGCGGCCGAAACCGGCAGCCCGTCGGAAAGGCCGGTGGGATCTGTGATCACCCGGTCTCCTTCCCGCAGCTCCTCCGAGGAAATTTCCAGCGAGAAGTCGGTTTCCATCCCTGTGGCGACCTGCACCGCGCGGGCGACGGTTTGCAGCGCGTCTCCGCTGTCAGCCGTCCCCTGCTCCTCGCGCAGGACATAAACGATGCTGTTGCCGCCGGGATCGGTGGTCACCGCCTCATAAGGCACCGAAAGGACCCCCTCCTTGCGCTCGATTATGACATTGAGCCTCACTTTCATGCCGACCCGCAGTCCTTCTCCCGGCTCAAGGAGGGAGATTTCCGTCTCATAGGAGGCGCTTCCCTCCGTTTTGGTTTCCCCATTTTCGTCCTTCACCGCGGCGGGAGCAATACGGGACACCTCGCCCGCAAAGGTCCGGTCGCCGAGTGCGTCCGACTTGATGCTGCTCTTCATTCCTTCGCGCAGTGCGGCAACGTCGTATTCCTTCACCTCGGTTTTTACCACCAGCCGGTCGGTGTCCTCAATGACGAAGAGCAGGCCGCTTCCCGGCATCCCCTCTTTGGCGTAAACCGCCGTTACCACCCCTGCGGCGGGAGCCTTGACCGTGCATTCCGAAAAGTTCTTCTGCAGCTTCTCCAGCTCGAGGCGCTGAACGGTCAGATCCTGATCGAGCTCTCCCAGCTCAAGCTTCTTTTTGAGCGCCTCAAGGGCGCGTTCGGCATCCCGGTCGGCCAGCTTCTTGTCTTCAAGCGCCTCCAGATAGCTGAGGCGGGCGTCCCGGTAGGCGATGGTGATCGGGTCGTAGACCTCATCCTTATCGTCGTAGGCTTTCTCCCACTTGTCCCTCGCCTCGTTGTAGGCGGCCTCCTTTTCTTCAAAAGCTTTCTTGGTTTCAGCAATCTTCTCCTCATCGCCCTCCCGTTTCGCGGCGTCATAGGCATCCTCCGCCTTATCCATTGCGATCTTGGTGCGGGTCATCTGCCGGTCGAGGTAATCGTATTCCTCATCCGCGTGGTCAAGCTCGTCACGATGATCCTCAAAGTCGCTGCGCGCCTCGGTATACTTCTTCTGCGCGCGGGTAAGCGCCTGCTCCGCCCGCACCAGATCGGTATAGCTGCCGTCGGCCAAGTCCCGAAGCATATTGTCGTAGTCCTCCTGGGTCATCGAAAGGTTAAGCTCCGATTCCCGGGCGGCCTTGGCGAGCGTCTTCTGCTGAGCCGCAATGTCCCGCACCAGATCGGCAGTGTCAAGCTCCGCGAGAAGATCCCCCTTCTCGACCCGGTCTCCCACCCGGACTGCCACCGTGTTGACCAGCGCCGTCTGGGTAGAGTAGACCCGCACCGCCTCCTCGCTTTCGAGCCTGCCGGTCAGAGAAACCTGGCGCACCAGCTCGCCGCGCGAAAGCTCGGTGACCGAAACCGGTATCGCGGTATCCTTCGGTCGGGAGAAATACCAGAGTGCTCCTCCCGCAGCGGCCAGCGCCGCCAGCATCAGGATCACCTTTTTCTTTTTGCCCCGCTTTTTGGTAAAGCGTGCAATCTCCTTTTTCTTCGCTTCCTCTGTTGCATCCGGCGGGACAATCACGGCAGTGGCTTTCTGTTCCTCCATATGGAATCCTTTCCGGCCGGGCAAGCTGTCCGCACATCCGACCTTAATGTACTAATTATTATAATACAGATAGAATAGCACGGTTGGCGCGCCAATGCAAGAGATGAAAAGAAAAAGATGTCAGAGAGGTGAAAGTTTTACAGCGCGGCTTCCGTCTGTTAATTCAAACGAGCCAGAGTCCACAAAATCTTCAGGAGGATAAATTTTGATAGGGGATAAAAAAACGGCACGCCGGTCAAGGCGTCCCGTTTTTGCAAAACCTCGCTGCTATTTCATCAGAACGGCAGAAAGGCGGCAGGCATCCAGCAGCGCGCGCAGGTCATCCGGCGGCGGCGCAGAAAGGGCAAGGCGCCTCCCGGAAATCGGATGGGAAAAGGAAACTCTCTCGCAGTGCAGCGCCTGCCGCCCAATCAGGCGGGAATCCCCTCCATAGAGCGCGTCCCCCAGAAGCGGATGACCGGCGGCTGCACAGTGGGCGCGGATCTGGTGCATCCTTCCGGTGAGCAGGCGGCAGCGCAGCAGGGTGCAGTCCCCGTCCGGGCTGTATCCCAGCGCCGTATACTCGGTCACTGCCGAAAGCCCACCCGGAAGGACAGCCTGCTTCGGCTCATAGGGGACCTCCCTGCCGAGCGGAAAATCCATTCTCCCGCTGCCTGTGATCCGGCCGTGGGCGACGGCAAGGTAGCTCTTTTCGATGTTCCGCCAGAGCTTCGCTGCGGCCAGCTGATGCTTCGCCGCAACCAAAGCGCCGCTGGTGTCTTTATCCAGCCGGTTCATCGCCCGAAGCACCCCTTCGGCGGCATTTTCCAGCGTATCATAGCGGTGGGAGCCGGAGCGGTGGCAGACCATTCCGGCAGGCTTGTTGTAAACGGTCAGGTCCTCATCCTCATAGAGGACCGGAACCCCGACGCTGAGACGGTGCACCCGGGGCGGATCGAGGGGCAGAGCGACGGCAAGGATTTCTCCCGGATGCAGCGGGCGGGTTGAGCGGACCCGCTTCCCCGCGACGGTCAGCCCCTCGGGCAGCTGCTTGAGAAGGACGATCAGCCGCTTGGAATAGCCCTCGGCCAGCAGCCGTTCCTCAACCGTTTCCCCCTCCCGCGCCGCGGGATAGGAGAAGCGGCGCGCTCCGCTCACAGCCCACGCTCCAGCAGGAGGCCGCCCAGCGCCTCGGGCAGCTCATGCGGCAGCATGGCCACCTTGGAGGAACGCAGCGCACAGCGCATCCCTGCCGCGCCATGCAGCCTTACCGCGGCGGCGGCCGCCTCCGCCGGCTCAAGTCCCTGCGCCAGCAGCGAAGCGGCAAAACCGGCCAGCACATCCCCTGAGCCGCCCCGCGCCATCCCCGCATTCCGTCCTTCATAAAGAAAGAGCCGCCCATCCGCAGCAGCCACGACGGTGTCGGCATCCTTGAGCACAACGATGCAGCGATGCTCCCGCGCAAAGGCCGCGGCGCATCCCCGCGGGTCCGCCTGAATCGTTTCCACGTCAAGTCCGGTCAACCGCGCCATCTCCCCCATATGCGGGGTCAGCACCGGAGGGTGCTTCGCTTCCCGCAGCAGCCAGAGCCGTCCGGCGACGGCATTAAGGCCGTCCGCGTCAATCAGCAGCGGACAGGGTGCACCGCGCAGCAGTCCTGCCGTCAGGGCTTTCCCGTCGGATGAAAGGCCAAGACCGCAGCCCACCAGAAGCGCTGACGCGGACTGCGCCCGCTCGAGCAGAGGCTCCACGGCCTGCGCAGCGATCTGCCCTGCTCCGTTGTCGGGAAGCGTCAAAAAGGTCGGTTCGTACAGCTTGGCCTGCGCAGCGGCAAGTACCGGCAAAACGGAAGCAAGGGTAACAATTCCGGCGCCCATCCGCAGCGCCGCCAGAGTACAGAGCGCCGCAGCCCCGGTGTAGCCGGCACTGCCTGCGACGATCAGCAGTCGTCCGAAATTCCCCTTGTGCGCGCCGGGATTGCGGGCGGGCAGCAATGCGGCCGCTTCTCCCACCGTCAGCATACGGGGTTCCTGTTTTTGCTCCATGTCAAGTCCTCCCTGCGGCCAAATTTTTCTTGATCAGTGTAACACGCGTCTTGAGCCTTTTGCAACGGGAACTGGCCTCTGCAAAAAAATTTCCGTAGTATTTTACCCAAATATTACGAATTGTATCGAATTTTTGGAACATTTCGTCATTTATCAAAATGTTCTTGTGTTTCGGCCGGGCTTGTGCTATTATACATTTAGAAGATCTTCTAAATGAAAGGAGCGGCAGCATGGGATTCTCTGAAACCTTCAAGGCCCTTTCCGACCCGACCCGGCGGGAAATTCTCCGGATGCTGAAATCCGGGCCGATGAGCGCCGGGGAGATCGCCGCCCATTTTTCCATCACCGGCGCTTCGATCTCCCACCACCTTTCGGTGATGCGTGACGCCGGGCTGGTACTCGACGACCGGGTAGGCAAATACATCTATTATGAGCTGAATCTTACGGTGGTCGATGAGCTGCTCGCCTGGGCGGCCGACCTGAAAGGAGATGGTTCCCAATGAAATTCAGCAGAAAAACGACCATTCTGATTTGGGTGCTCGCACTTCTGCCGCTGGCCGCGACAGCTGTTCTGTACCGGAGGCTTCCGGAACAAATTCCCGGGCAGTGGGGCCTTGACGGAAGCGTCCGATACGATCCAAAGGCAACGATCTGGGGAATCGCGCTGCTTTCTCCGCTCTTTGCCTTTCTGATTCCGCTGATGGCGAGGGTCGATCCGCGGCGGAAGAACTATCAGAAATTTTCGGGAACCTATCAGGGATTTCTGGTCGTTCTGATGCTGTTTCTTGCCGCAATGAACGGCATCATCCTCTCCGAAAGCCTGCACCCCGGGCGGATCAACGTCGCCAAGGTCGTCACCATCGGCTGCGGCCTGCTCTTCGCCTGGCTTGGCAATGTGATGCCTAAAATCCGCAGCAACTTCTTCTTCGGTATCAAGACGCCCTGGACCCTCTCAGACCCGCGTGTCTGGGAACGGACCCACCGGCTGGGAGGTTACTGCTTTTTTGCAGGCGGAATTCTGACGGTCCTTTTGGCTCTTCTGCTGCCGCAGCGGATTCTCTTTTACGGCTTCTTTGCTCTGATGATGGCCATCTGCCTTATCCCCACAATAATGAGCTGCATCTGGTATCGAAGGCTTTCCGGCAAGGGAACGGACAAGAGCTGAGTACAAATCCTTGCCTGCGCAGATCAAACCGGCGGCTCGGCCGGCAGCTTAGGCACGCCCCATCAGGGCGCCGGATGCAATTTTGTTCTGCCCATACCACTGGCTCCGCGGTCCGTAAACAGGCATCCAGCGGGGGCAACTCCCCCGCCGAAAAAGCATTGGCGATGGCCCGCCTTTGTCCGGCGCTTGAAGCGGAAGCTTCTTACGCAGCGCATCCACGGAGGCGGCTCCCCCGCCGAAAAAAGAAGGCGCGGATTTCATCAATCCGTGCCTTCTTTGAATGGGAGACCGTTTGCAGCTTATCCAAGCAGATTTGGCAGGAACAGGACGGTCTGCGGGACAAAGGTGACAATCAGCAGCACGACGATGAGCACCGCGATCATCGGAAGCAGGTCACGCATCTGCTCCTTGAGGGAAACCTTTGCGATCGAACCGGCGACAAAAAGACAGACGCCCAGCGGAGGGGTGCACATGCCGATGGTCAGGTTGACCGCCATAATCAGGCCGAAGTGAATCAGATCGATGTTGTACATCTGCACCATCGGCAGGAAAAGCGGAGTAAAGAGCACCAGCGCACTGGTCGTGTCGATGAAGGTGCCCGCGATGAGCAGAATCACGTTGATGACCAGAAGCAGGATCACCTTGCTGTGAATTGCGGAAGCCATCATGGCGCTGATGGCCTGCGGCACCTGATTGACGGTGATGATCCAGGTGAACAGCGAGGCAAATGCAACGACGATCAATACCTGACCGGTCGATTTGGCGCAGTTGACAAGGGCGCTGATGATGCTCTTAAACTTGAGCTCACGATAGATGAAGATGCCGACAATCAGCGCATAGAAAACAGCAATCGCGCCCGACTCGGTGGCGGTGAACTTGCCGCTCATGATGCCGCCGATGATGATCACCGGCATAAAGAGCGCGAGAAGCGCGCTTTTTCCGGCATTGAGAATCTCCTTGAGGGAGGCGCGGGTTTCACGCCCCTTATAATTGCGCTTTTTGCCGACGATGTAGCTGTAAATCATCAGGCCGACGCCCATCAGGATGCCGGGGATGAAGCCGCCGATAAACAGCTTGCCGACGCTCACGTTGGCCATGACGCCATAAATCAGCAAGGGAATCGACGGCGGGATGATCGGCCCGATCGAGCCGCCGCAGGCGGACAGCGGAGCGGAAAAGGTATTCTCATAGCCCTTCTCCTTCATCAGTGGGATCATGATGCCGCCGATGGCGGCAGTGGCGGCAATGGCCGATCCGGTAATCGCCGCAAAGAACATGCAGGCGAGGATATTGACCATCGCCAGACCGCTCGGAAAATGCCCCAGCAGAGTGTCGGCGAAGTCAACCATCCGCTTGCTCATGCCGCCCTGGAACATCAGCTCGCCGGCCAGCATGAAAAGGGGAATCGCGATCAGCGCAATCGAATCGGCTCCGGTAAACATCCGCTGCACCACGACCAGCGGGGGAAAGCCGTTTAAGAGAACGCCGCCCAGCGAGACAAAGCCGAGGGAAAAGCAGATCGGAACGCCGATCAGAAAGATTGCAAAGAGCCAAAGAATCATTCCCATCGCTTAATTTCCCTCCTTTTGCGCGCCGCCGAAATTCTTGACCTGCCCGATGATATGGGGAACCATGTAGTAGAGCATCAGGACGGCGGAAATCGGAACGCTCAGGTAATAATAGAACATCGGGACCGGCAGGTAAGGGGCAAGCTGCGTCTTGCCGGTGACGGCAAATTTCCATCCATAATAAGCGAGGAAGATGAAAAAACCGCAGAGCGCGATATTGATGACAAGCTCAAGAGCGGCCCGCAACTTCGGCTTCAGGCAGGAGATGACCACATCGATATTCAGATGGGCCTTCTCCCGCACACACCAGGCGGCACCCAGAAAAACGAGGTAAGTAAAGCAGAGGCGGATAACGTCCTGGCTCCAGGCCAGCGGACTCTTGAGGATAAAACGAAATACTACCTGCAGAAAGGTCACCAGAAAGAGCACAAAGGCGCTGGTGGCCATCAGCGTCTTGATAACGCCGTCCACAACCTTGGTAACGGTTTTCATGAAAGCTCCTCCCGAATGGAGCAGGACACGAGGTCCGACGGCTTCGTGTCCTGCTTCGACTCACAATTCTTTATTTGGAAGCGAGGTAGTTCATCACTTCCTCAACCAGAGCAGGATCGACCAGCTTCTTGACCTCTTCACGCTGATAGAGGCCCTCGGTAGCCTTAACGAAGGAGTCGAGATCGGGCTCGGTGACGATCATGCCGGCAGCCTTGATCTCCTCGAGGTACTTGTCCTCCTGAGCGGAGATGGCCTTGCGCTGCTCCACAACGGCGTATGCCGCGGCGTCGTCGATCGCCTTCTGGAGCTCGGCGGGCAGGGAATCATAGAAATCCTTGTTCATGATCATGCTCTGAGCGGCATAGGTGTGGCCGTCCAGGGTCATATACTTCTGAACTTCGTTGAAGCGGGAGGTCGCAATCGAGGTAACAGGGTTCTCCTGACCGTCAACCATGCCCTGCTGAAGCGCGGTGTAAAGCTCATTGAAAGGAACGGGGGTGGCGGTGGCGCCGAGCGCATCGGTCAGAGCAAACCAGATGGGCGCTTCCTGAACGCGGATGCTCAGTCCCTTCATATCCGCGGCGCTCTTGACCTCGCGGACGTTGTTGGTGAAGTGACGGAAGCCGAGTTCGGTGAAGCCGAGATGCTTGAAGCCCTGTGCCTCAAAGAGAGGGGCAAACTTGTCCTGAAGCATGTTGTCCAGCACGTCATAGGCCTCTTCCTTGTTCGCAAAGAGGTAGGGGATCGAAAGGACCTGTACCTCGGAAACCCATGCGGGCAGGGTGCCGTCGGTGGTGACGATGGTCATCTGGATGGTGCCGAGCTTGACGCCCTCAGCGGCCTCACGCTCGCCGCCGAGCGCACCGTTCGGGAAAATGTTGACCTTGAACTGGCCGTTTGAAAGCTCCTCAACCTTCTCCTTGAAGAAGGTGGCGCCGACGGTGGACTGATGGTCCTCGTTGCCGACGGTGGCAATCTTGATCTCATAGGTCTTGCCTGCGGGAGCAGCCGAAGAAGCGGCCTCCGGAGCGGCGCCCGACGCAGCGGGAGCAGCGGAAGACGACCCGCCGCATCCGGCGAGGGTCATGGCAAACAGCGAAAGAGCAAGCGCAAAACTAGCAAACTTTTTCATGATTATCTTTCCTCCTCAGTAATGGCAGTTGCACGATAGAAACAGGCGATCGAGCGCGAAAGGGTATCGTCAACCAGCTCGCAGCGGAAAGTTGTTCCGAACTTGAAGCCGGCCAGCGCCGGAACAGTGCCCGAGAAGATGACGCTGTTGCCGATGTCCCCTACCCGTTCACAAAGCTCCGAAAGGATCTTCTCAGGCGGCAGGATGTCGGCAAGGGTGCCGTCCTGATAGGGAATTTCGGCGCCGTCCACCGTCTGGAAGGACCGGACACGGATCGAATCCCAGTGAGCCTTGATGTCGTCGTAATCCCACACGTCCATGCCGATCGGCTTGGGGCAGATCTGCTTGGCCTTGAGAACGTTCTGTCCTTCAAGCTCGCGGTCGGTATGGTCGCTTCCTACCCCGATGTAAATTTTGCCCCCGCAGACAAGGATGATGTATTCCACCTCGCCGCAGGTGCGGTTTCCGACGAACTGAAGATCCTCCTCCTGAGTCAGAAGCAGGTTCGAGCACTCGAAGATCGTCGGGATTTTCTTCGGCGCAGGCACGCCGAGGTCCCGCTCAAGCTCGCGGATGTGCTCCATGGTTTTCTCCATGTTGCGCCCGGCATAACCGATCGCAAAGAGATGCTGGTATTCCATCTCGAGGGGCTTGACGCTTCCCCCCTGGTGGAGGCGGAAGGAAATCTTGCTCATGGATATGGTTCCTCCTTATTTGATTTCATATAAAGCAGGGCGGCGGTCACGGTAGACGTTGATGCTCTCGCGAATGCCGCGCACAACCTCAAGATCAAGATCGGCGGTCAGGATCTGCTCCCCCTCGCCGCCAAGCACAAGGACCTCTCCCCACGGGTCGAGGAGGATCGAGTGGCCAGCATACTTGGTCTGGCCCGCCGTTCCGCAGGAATTGGTGGCCACGACAAACATCTGGTTCTCGATGGCGCGGGCGGTGTTGAGAATCTCCCAGTGGCGGGTGCGCAGCTTGGGCCACTGGGCGACGACGAAGAGCAGGTCGATGCCGCGCAGCGCGAGGCTTCTCTCCAGCTCGAGGAAACGGATATCGTAGCAGATGACGATTCCACAGCGGACTCCGTCCAGCTCAAAGGTCACCAGACGCTCTCCAAACTCGAAGGAATGGTGTTCTCCCATCGGGGTGAACAGATGGGTCTTGTCGTAATCCGCAACGACCTCACCCTGACGGTTGAAGGTATAACTGGTATTATAGATTTTTCCGCCCCGGACGTTGGAAACTGAACCGGCGACGATGTTGACGCCCAGTTCCTTTGCAAGGGGACCGAAGGTGGCCTTGACCCGCTCGCCCTCACGGTCGGAGAGCGCCTCGAGGTTTTCGCTGGGGAAAAAGCCGACGTTCCAGGTTTCAGGCAGGGTGACAACATCCGCCCCGGTCGCAGCCGCGCGCCGCACCAGCTCCACCGCATGAGCGAAGTTGTACTCGGGTTCTCCGAGCTTCATATCCATCTGGATTGCGGAAACTCTCACGCTGAAATCCTCCTTTTGAAAATTTGGTGATTCCGCTTGCCGCGGAATCAAATATGTGATATGTTATATATATCATATTCCATGGCACAGGTCAATCTTTTTTTCAAACTTCATTCATATATTCCTATACTCAGGACTCTTATTTGTGCTTTTTCACAAGTGATCTTACAATCAGCTAAAAATCTCCAGTCTGATAGTTGAAAAAAAGCGCCGGTTCCTGTATTCTTGTAAGGTAAAATATCGGATACGATCAGAAGGAATGAAACGTATGAACCCGCAACAGAACCATTCCGGGGCCGGCGATTCGCTTTTCGGCTCCGACCCCATCTCCTCCCATACCTATAAGGAACAGGCCTACCGCCTGATCAAAGACGCCATCATTTATCGAAAAATGAAGGTCGGCGTCGTCTATTCCCAGGATGGCATCTGCGCCGACATGCAGATTTCCCGCACGCCGGTGCGCGAAGCCCTGCTCGAGCTTCAGCAGGAGGGGTACGTCAGCATTCTGCGGGGACGCGGGATCACCATCGTCCCGCTGGGCCAGAAGGAAGCGCGCGATATCATCGAGATGCGCCGCTGCATCGAACCGCTTGGCAGCTTCCTCGCGGCGCAGCGCCGCTCAAGCAGCCAGCTCGGCAACCTTTTCAGCGCCCTGCAGGAGATGGAGAAGAACGCGGGCAGCAGCGACAACGCCCTGATGTACCGGCTTGACCGGGAATTCCATTACCATATGTTTCAGGCAGCGGATAACGGCTGGCTCCAGCGGACCAACGAGCAGCTTCGGGATCACATCCTCCGGTTTGAGAATCAGGAAGCATTTCAGATTGTCCCCGTCCTCGAAGAGCACCGCGGCGTCTACCGCGCCATTGAGCGCGGGAATCCTGCGGAAGCCGCCGAAGCGATGCGGATTCATATGGCAAACAGCATCCGCCGCACAATGAGCCACATTGTCCCGCTCGGGGAGGAAAATGCGGACCCGACGGCGGCAATGGGTATTCTCCCGCCTGTGATCCGCTGAAAGAAAAGTGCGAAAAGCCCCTGCAAACGATGGCTCATCGTTTGCAGGGGCTTTTTATCCGCGTTTGGTCCCCCGCCGCAGTCTGCCCTCCCCCCAACCGGCCGGCGCACTGCGGACGATTCCCCTTTGGGCTTGCTCCATCCTCTCTCATTGGGGGAGCGGAGGCTTCTATTCATCCTTCCCGCTGCGTTGCCCCGCTTCGTTTGCGGCCTATCGGATCGGGAGGGCGGCGCGCCCTTCCATCTGCCCCCGCAGGCGCGGGACTCGTTTCAGCATAATGTGCTTTCCCCTTCAGGGGGCTGCGCCGGGTCTGCCCCGCAGGTGCGGGAGACAGATTCTTTCGGTGCCAGATACGGCAAACAGATTCCCCGTACGGAGATCATCCGCATGGGGAATCTGCCCTGTTGCAGCGCTTTATTTTACACAAGTCTCTTTCAGCCGATCTCCCGCAGGATTTTATCCCCGACATAGAGGCCGTGGGCCGCCGCATGGGAGAGCGAGCGGGTGAATCCCGCGCCGTCTCCGACCGCGTAGATGCCCCGGCATCCCTCCAGTTCGAAGTCCCCGGCGGCGGGGCGCGCCGAATAATATTTGCATTCAATGCCATAGAGCAGGGTATCATAGTTTGCCGTTCCGGGCGCAATGGCATCCAAAGCGTGCAGCGTCTCGATGATATTGTCAAGCTGGCGCTTGGGCATACACAGGCTCAGGTCACCCGGCACCGCATCAAGGGTCGGGCGGGTGGTCGATTGACCAAGCCGGTGCTCGTTGGTCCGCCGCCCGCTCTCAAGGTCGCCCAGACGCTGCACCAGCACGCTGCCGCCGGAAATCATGTTGGCAAGCGAGGCGACCGCCCGGGCGTAGTCGATCGGCTCGTTGAAGGGCTGAGTAAAGCGGATGGTGGTGAGCAGCGCGAAATTGGAGTTCCTGGTCTTGCGGCATTCATCGCGGTAGGAGTGTCCGTTAACGGTCAGGATGCCGGAGGTGTTCTCCATGACGACGCTCCCCCGCTCGTTGAAGCAGAACATCCGGGTGGTGTCACCGTACATTTTCGAACGGTACCAGATCTTCGGCTCATAAATCTGGGAAGAAAAGCCCTGCCAGATCAAAGACGGCAGCTCGACCCGCACCCCGATGTCGATCTGATTGTTGTTCATCCGCACTCCGTTTTTGCGGCACCAGTCGGCGAAATAGCGGCTTCCGGCCCGGCCGACCGCGAAGATGATCCGCTCCGCGTCCACCTGATCGGTCTCCCCGTTTCTGCCGCGCAGGGTCAGCTGATGATGCTCGCGGTCAACATCAACCGCTTCCGTCTCGGTGCGGATCTCGATTTTATCCCGCAGTGAATCGACCAGCTTCATCATGGTGGCAAAGTTGGCATCGGTGCCCAGATGCTTGAGCTGCGCCTGGTGCATATGCAGGTCGTACTGCAGACAGAGCTTTTTCAGCGAATCGCTCGGCATAAAACGGTCGGTCGTCGCTCCAAATCCCACCAGCACCGCGTCGGCCTGTTCGATATAGTGAATGACCAGTTCCTGCGGCAGATAGTCGGTAAGCCATCCGCCGTATTCGGTTGAGATGACATATTTTCCATCCGAAAAGGCGCCCGCCCCGGCCAGGCCCTCCATAATCGAGCAGTGCCTGCAGTGGACGCAGGTTTTCGCCTTTCCGGTCACCATCGGGCAGCTCCTGTACTTGAGGTCGGGACCTTTTTCGACCAGCAGGATCTTGAGCGACGGACGCTTTTCGGTCAGGCGGTAGGCGGCCATCAGCCCGCCGATTCCTCCTCCGATGATCGCGACATCATAACTGCGGTTAGTTTGGTTTGCCACGGTATCCATTCCTTTCAGACAGCACCATACGGACCGCCCCGCGGGTCCGGGGCATCTCCCCTGCTCCGCCAACAGCAGCCTGAATTGGTGATTGGCATTTCCTTTTGCACCCGTTGTTTGGCTTCCAGGCCGCAAACGGCATATTGATTATAACATAAAAAGGTGTCAAAACAAAGCCATGGGATTCTTTCCATTGATTCTTTGCCTTTATCCTCAAAAAACGCATTGATTTTTCATGGGGTTGACGGAATATTTGGGGAAAAGGCTGAAAGATTCCAGCATGAAAAATAAAATTTCACAAAACTGATACAAAACGCCCGCCCCGAGGGGACGGGCGCAGGCGGAGGAAAACTAAAGCGGCATGTCCTTATGGGCTGCCGGCTGTGCGGGAAGAGGCTCCGGCGCCTTGGCACCCGCCGTTCCTTTGGCATGGGAATAGATGACGGCACAGACCAGAGAGGTCAGGGGGATGGTCAGAAGAATCCCGGAACTTCCGACCAGAGACTGCAGAATCTCCACGACGATCATCTCGCGGTTGAGCAGGGCGATCACCGAACGGCTGTAGGCCATGAGAAGCAGGGTCAAGGAAAGAGAGCTGCCGATGTAGGCGAGCACCAGCGTATTGGCCATCGTTCCCATCATATCGCGTCCAATCGTCATTCCGGAGTGAAAGAGGACGGCGGCGCTGCATTCGGGGGCCTTTTCGTGCAGTTCCCGGAGAGCGGAAGCCAGCGACATCGCCACATCCATGATCGCCCCCATTGCTCCGACGAGGATCGCCGCGAAGATAATGGCCTTGAGGTCGATGGGGTCATCTTCGACGAGATACTTCAGATACATGGAGTTCTCGTCCACCATGCCGGTGAGCTGAAGAAAGTGGTCGCAGAGCAGGGTGAGCGCCCCCGAGACGGCGAGTCCGCAGAAGCATCCGATGGCTGCGCACAGGCATTTCTGGTTGGCGCCCTCGACGATCAGCAGGGTCATGACGATGACGAAGACACAGACGGCGACCGACCACCCGTAGATGTTTTTCCCGGAGAGGATGGCGGGGATGAAAACCACAAAGATTGCCAGGCAGGTGAAACCGAGCGAAAGCAGGGTGTTCACCCCCTTGCGCCGTCCGAAAAGAATCAGGACCGCCGCAAAGGCCAGGCCGAAGACGGCGAGCGCGTCGGTGCGGACATATTCGCCGAGCATCCAGGTGATCGCCGCGCCCTCGACCGGGTTATAGGTGAGGATGACGCGGTCCCCCTTCTTCACGTCCCGCAGCTGGCTGGGGGATTCGGGATCGACATTCTGAATGCCGGTGACGAGCTGGCCGCGCTCCTCACCGTTGAGAATTTCGGCTGCGAAGAGGATATTGGTACCCCGCCCGTAGAATACTCCGTCGATTTCCTGCGCGGCCGACTGCCGCGAGAGGATTCCTTCGACCTGGGCCATCACGCAGTGATCCTGATAGATGCCCTGAAATTCAGGCATACCGCTGGAGGCGGCGCGGTTTCCCAAAAAGAGAAAAAGAATCGAGCAGAAAACGGTGGCAAAATAAACGAAACGCTGCTTCATAGATCAGATCCCCCTTGTTTTGTGCCGGATTTTCCGGTTTTCCCGCGTGCCGGGTGGTCCGGCAGAGGGATTTAGTCGGTGACAAAAAGCTGGCAGATGTAATAATCCCCGTCGCCGCTCCGGACGATGCCGACCGCAATGCCGTCAATATTGCTGCGCAGGATATTGGCGCGATGGTCGGGGGAGTTCATCCATTCCTCCATGGCGAGGCCGGTATCCAGAACATTGGAGGCGAACAGATTCTCGCCCTCCCCCTGATAATGGAGGCCGTAATCGCTGAAAATGCTGTTGAACATCCGGCCGTCAGGGCGGGTGTGGGACCAGTATTCCGAGGATTCGCGCGCCCGCGCCTGTGCCAGTCCCTCGAGCACCGGTCGGTAGGTCAGCGCCTTCAATCCGTTCACGGCGCGTTCTTCATTGACAAGCCGGGCAATCTCCTGCGCCTCGTCGGCGTAGCGGCTGCTGGCGGGGGGCAGCGCGGTTCCCACTGTCACCGGAATCTCGGCGGAGGCGCTCTGGTATCCGTCGAGCTGTGCGCCGACCGTCAGGGTGCCGCTGCCTTTCCGGTCGGCGCTGACCGTCAGGGTGCCATCCGCGCTGATCGATGCGGAGAGTCCCTCTGAGGCGCTGACCCAGACCGATGCTCCGGGAGTGGCAGTGACCTGGGCGGAAACGCTTTCGCCCGCGTTCAGGCTGATCGAGCCGGGGACGCTGAGCGAAACCGAAGGCAGGCGGTAGAGGACGCTGACCGTTTTGGAGGAGGGAAGATCGCCGGGCGCCTCTACGGTGAGGGTGACCTGATAATTGCCGGGCTGGCCGGCGGAGAAAGAAACCGTGCCTCCCGAAACCGAGGCGGTAAGCCGCGGGTCGCAGGAGGCCGAAAGGACCCCCTCGGAGTCGATGACACAGGGGAGGGTCAGTGTTTCTCCGACCAGCCCTGAAAGGGAATCCTTCGGCACAGAGAGCTCGGCAGGGACGGCTGAGACAGTGACCGGCAGCAAAAATTCGGCGTCGGCCCAGCCGTCAAGGAAAGCGCGCAGCGGCACGCTGCATTCCCCTGGACGATCGGCGGTGATGGTCAGGCGGTCTCCTTCGAGACGAAGCCCGCAGGGGGAATCTTCCGCGGCGGATGAACAGGAAAAGACGGCCCCCTCCTCAGCGGCAAGGGTCAAAACAGCCGTTTCTCCCCGGGCGAGGGCGACCGATTGCACAGGGGAACCGGCTTCGTCGAGCACTGCGAGCTTCATCGGGCGGGGCTCGACCTGTACCTGGCAGGGAACGTCGAGCTGCCGGTAGCCCTCCGCCCGCAGCGTGATGGTCAGGGGATAGCGGCCCGGTTCCCCGCAGGAAATCAGAAGCAGGTCCTCTTTTTGCTCGGCGGAGAGAGGCGGTTGTGCAAATACTTCTATCTGCGAATCTTCCTTCAGCTCCGGAAGGGTCAGAGGGATGGAGACCGTACTTCCGGCAGTGATGGTGATGTCGTTGGGCTCGCCCGAGCCGATTCCCGGCGCAAGCGGAGCGTCGAGGACGATTTCCTTTGGACCGCAGCCGAAAAGAAGCAAAATAAGAAGGAAAAGCAATCTGCCAATCCGTTTCATGGCGCACACCCTTTCGTGGCAATCTTTTATCATTTCAATGGTATCAGAATACCACAATTTTCGCTGCAAAAAAATTCTTCTATGTGAAATTTCGGCGAATCTCCGGTGCGGAAATTATTGGAAGACACAGGGTACAGGCTAATTGTACAAACAAAACAAATGATAATTGTGAAAACTATCTAATGCTTTCTTGACAGGACAGCGGGAAAAGTTTATGATGTTGCTTGCGAAAGCAGGAACACCATCCTTTTCCCATGGAGGAAGCCCTTTGATGAAGGAATATAACGCGCGGCGGGTCTTTTGGATGAGCCTGCCGATTTTTGCGGAGCTTCTGCTCCAGCTTTTAGTGGGCAATGTCGATCAGATGATGATCAGCCGGCACAGTCAGGCGGGGGTTGCGGCAATCGGCAACGGCAATCAGATCATCAATATCATCATCATTCTGCTCAGCAGCATGAGCGCGGCCGCGACCATCATGCTCTCGCAGTATATCGGCGCCGGGGATGAGCGCCGGGCCGGCGCGGTCTGTAATGTGGCTTTCCTTGTGGTGGGGGGCGCGTCCCTCACGGCGAGCCTCGCTCTGCTTCTATTTTGGAAGCCGCTCTTTTCGTGGCTGCGGATTGCGCCCGAGGTCATACCCGATGCGCGGGGTTATCTGCTGGAGGTCGGCTCGTTCATTCTTGTGCAGGGATGCTATATGACCTTTGCGGCGATTCTCCGCAGCTACGCCTACCTGCGGGAAATCATGACGACCGCCCTGATTATGAACGGAATCAACATCTTCGGCAATGCGGTTCTGATCAACGGCCTCTTCGGGCTGCCCGAGCTTGGGGTGATGGGGGCCGCCATTTCGACCAACATCAGCAAGTGCATCGGGCTGGCAGTCATCTCCTTTATTTATTGTAAGAAGGTCCGTATTCCGCTGGGTCTTTCACAGCTTCGCCCGTTCCCGGGGGCCGTCTGCCGGAGGCTGCTCTTTTTTGCACTGCCCACCGGCGGCGAATCGCTCTCCTATGACCTGTCGCAGGCGTTCATTCTGCGCTTTGTCAATCTCTTTGGGACGGCGGTGGTTGCCACCAAGGTTTATTGCAGCATTTTTGCAAATATTGCCTATGTCTATTCGATTGCTATTTCACAGGCAACCCAGATTGTGGTCGGCTATCTGGTGGGGGAGCAGCGGATCGACCGCATCAGCCGGCGTGTCTGGACCGCAGTCGGCATCGCGCTGGCGGTTTCCCTCTCGATCACCGCGCTGCTGTGGCTGAACAGCGATTTTGTCTTCAGCCTGTTCACCCAGGATCAGTCGGTTTGGAGGCTGGGAAAAACGATTCTCGCCATTGAGTTTTTTCTGGAAATCGGACGCTCGGTGAATATCGTGATGGTGCGCAGCCTTGTGGCAGCGGGGGATGTAAGGCTGCCGGTCAGTGCCGGAATCGTCTCCTGCTGGCTGGTCGCGGTGGCGGGTGCCTGGCTGCTGGGCGTCCATTTCGGGCTGGGCCTTCCCGGAATCTGGATCGCGATGGCGGTGGACGAAGCGCTGAGGGGCGCGGTTTTTTCGGCCCGCTTCCTGACCGGGGGATGGAAAAAGCATCTGCCATGCGTTTCCTGAGAAGGCATTGCTCTCCGCTTTGGATATATTCGTGAAAAATGACAATTTTGCGGAAAAATTGCTTTAGAAATGACACAATATACAAATTTTGAAAAACTATTGTATATTTATGAATCTCGAGTTATAATAACGGCATTAGCGCGGCTGCGGCCCCATGATCCGGGGCGGCTGCGCGGGTTTGTTTGTCCGCCGCAGGCATTCGCGCGGCTGCGGCCCCTATGACTTGGAGGTGCCATCCCCTTGACCATTATGGAAATCTTCGCGAATTACTATCAGTATTTCCTGCGGGGCACCCGCACGACCATCCTGATCTCGCTGATCACGGTGTTCTGCGGCTTTCTGCTGGGCTGTGTCATCGCCCTGCTCCGCCTCTCGAAAAACAGGATACTGAACGGCTTTGCCAAACTGTACATCACCGTGCTGCGCGGCACGCCGCTGCTGGTGCAGCTTTACATCGTTTATTACCAGCTCGATTTTATCCCCTATCCCAAGGTGAATATCTGGGGCGTCGCGCTGGAGCGGGCGCTTCCCTGCGTCATCGCCCTTTCGCTCAATTCCGCTTCCTATGTTGCGGAGGTCATCCGTTCCGGCATTCAGGCGGTGGATATCGGGCAGAGTGAGGCGGCCCGTTCGATCGGCATGACCAACGGACAGACGATGCTGCATATCGTCATGCCGCAGGCGATCAAGAACATCCTGCCGGCCATCGGCAACGAGTTCATGGTCATGATTAAGGAGACTTCGGTCATTCAATACCTGGGGATCAGCGATCTGATGTACAATAACGGCATTGTGGTTACCGCCACCTATAATCCGCTGCCCTGCTACTATATTTCGGCCGTCATCTACCTGATCCTGAATATTGTGGTCGGCAAGGGAGTCGATACCTTTGAAAGGAGGCTCAAACGCAGTGAGCGATAAATCGAGCGCGATGATCCATGTTGAGGACCTGCATAAGAGCTTCGGCAGCAACGAGGTGCTCAGAGGCATCAATGAGGAGATTTTCAAGGGCGAGGTTGTGACGGTCATCGGGCCCTCCGGCTCGGGCAAATCGACCTTTCTGCGCTGCCTGAACCGTTTGGAGGAGCCGACCAGCGGCCGCATTATCTTTGAGGGAAACGACATCTGCGCTCCCGGCGCGGATATCAACCTGCTGCGGCAGAAGATGGGGATGGTCTTCCAGCAGTTCAATCTGTTCAACCACCTGACCATCCTTCAGAATATCACCATCGGCCCCACAATGGTCAGGAAAGAGAGCCAGGAAGAAGCCGAAGCGCGGGCGATGAAGCTGCTCGAGCGGGTGGGTCTGGCGGACAAGGCGCAGGAATATCCCTCCCGCCTGTCGGGCGGACAAAAGCAGCGCATTGCCATTGTACGGGCGCTGGCGATGAATCCTGATGTGATGCTCTTCGACGAGCCGACCAGCGCGCTCGATCCTGAGATGGTCGGCGAAGTGCTGGGCGTCATGAAGTCTCTGGCGGAAGAGGGCATCACCATGGTGGTTGTGACCCACGAGATGGGGTTTGCCCAGAAGGTCGGCACCCGGGTGCTCTTTATGGATGGCGGGCAGATTCTGGAACAGGGGCCTCCGCAGCAGCTCTTTACCGCGCCGCGCCATCCCCGCACCCAGGACTTCCTGTCCAAGGTTCTTAACTGTATCTAAAGCGCCGCGGGCCCGGCCTGCGGAGCATACAGCATATCGCGACTTGAGGAGGAAACAAAAGCATGATTCACTCGATTGATCCCGGCATCCTTTTCCTGCAGGAGGAGGACGTCATCAAAGCAGGCGTGCTGGATATGAAGATGACCATCCAGGCGGTGGAAAAAACCTATGAGCTGCTGGGAAAGGGACAGATTATCAATCCGCCCAAAACCCACATCGGCATGCCCATCGGTTCGGGCGCCAACTGGAACTCCTTCTTCAACTCGATGCCCTGTTACATCGGCGGCGACATCAATGTCGGCGGCACCAAATGGGCGGCCGAATCCCGCAGGAACAGCAGTATTCCCGGCATCCCCTACGGCATCGACATCACCATTCTCAGCGACCCTGAGACAGTGCTGCCCTTCTGCATCCTCGACGGCACTCTGATTACCGCCATGCGGACCTCTGCCGTGGCCGGCGTTTTTGCAAAGTACACCGCTCCCAAGAATACCGAGACGGTTACGCTGGTGGGTGCGGGCGTGATCGGCCGCACGATGATCATGGCTGTCTGCGAGAGCCTGCCCGCGGTCAAAAAGATCTATCTGTGCGATATGAATCTGGCCAAAGCCAAGGCGCTTGCCGCCGATTACAAAGACGTTTACAGCGTCGAGATTGTTCCGACCGGCGATGCCAGAACCGCTGCGCTCGATTCGCAGGTCGTCATCACCGAAACGACCGCCAGCAGCCCCTTTATCGACAAGAGCTGGATCAAAAAGGGCATGACCGTCATCAACATGGGCTCCTACGAGGCGGATCTGGATGTGGTTTCGTCCAGCGATGTCATCGCGGTCGATTACTGGGATCAGATCATCACCTATGAAACCAAGGCGGCCGCCAAGCTCTACAAGGCGGGCAAGCTGACCCGGGAGAATGTCGTGGAGCTTTCCGACATGGTGCTGGGAAAATGGACCGGCCGGAAGGAAACCGACGAGGTCATCAACTGCTCGTCGCTGGGACTGGGCGCGCTCGACATCATGATCGGCTATGAGATCTTCCTCAACGCCCGCAGGATGGGCGTCGGCACAATGGTCAAGCTCTGGGATAAGCCGCTGTGGGAATAAGCCGCACAGCGCCAAAATAAAAAGAAAGAGTGTGTAAATATGAAAAAGATACTGTTGGTTGTTCTGTCACTCGCCATGGTCCTGTCTCTGGCGGCGTGCGGGTCCTCGAGCTCCAGCGCTCCTGCCCCTGCCAGTTCCGCTGCTGAGGCCAGCCCGGCTCCGGCACCGGAGGCCCCCGCAGCCCCGGAAGAGGCCGGCCGTCTGGCTGAGATCAAAGCTGCCGGGAAGATTATCCTCGGCACCAGCGCCGACTATCCCCCCTTCGAGTTCCATACCGAGATCAACGGCGTGGACACCATCGCCGGTTTTGACGTATCCCTGGCTCAGAAGGTTGCCGATGGCCTGGGCGTCGAACTTGAGATTGTGGATATGTCCTTTGACAACCTTCTGATCAGCCTGAACAAGGGCGATTTTGATTTCGTGATGGCATCGCTTTCCAACACGCCTGAGCGGGCGAAGGCAGTCGATTTCTCCACCCCCTATTTCCATGGCGCGCAGGTGGTTGTGGTCCGTGCAGCGGATGCCGGGAAGTACGCCACCAAGGAGAGCCTCGCCGGCTGCCAGGTCGCGGCTCAGAAGGGCTCGATTCAGGAAGGCGTTGCAGGCAGCATTGCCGGTCCGGAAAACGTCGTGCTGCTGAGCAAGGTGGGCGATGAGATCGCTGAACTCAAGGCCGGCAAGGTCGAAGCGGTTTTCCTTGACAACATGATGGCCGCCGGCTTTGCCGCGGCGCACGACGACCTTGTTATGCTCGACATCGGCATTGAGTATGAAAGCGACGGCAATGTTGCGGCGGTTAAAAAGGGCGACACCGATCTGGCTGATTATATCAGCAGCATCTTTGACGGCCTGACCCCCGACGATATCAATGCTCTGATGGGCGAAGCGCAGGCGCTGGCCGGTATTGAAGAGTAACTTTTCCCAAAAGGCATTAAACGAGAAAGCCGCCCCGCGTTGGGAGTACCAACGCGGGGCGGCTGATTTTGGAGGGAGGGAAGACCGCCGGTTCTGCCGGTGGAGATATCCCGTAAAAGCTTTCGCTTCGAGCAAGACGAACTGCTGACAGCAGGTTCCCGATGAGAGAAGGCTGCCGTTTAGAACAGGAACTGCCCGGTTACGGGCCGCAGTGCCAAGCGATGCAGGTAAAATCAATTCGGTGCGTCTTGAGATGCCTGCCGGTAATAAGCCCTGAGGGTCCAACGCAAGCCGCCGGCTTAGCCGGTGGTTATGACAGAACAGCTTTTCTTTGCCGGCAGAGAATGCGCACGGCGGGGGAACCTACCGGCAGGCAGGCGGAATGTTCCCGACACCGTCCATAACATAGGTGGGACAGTAGGGAAACTGGTCGATGGTTGCCATATCGCTGACCCCCGAAAGGACCAGAACCGTGTCAAGTCCGGTTTCCATTCCCGCGACGATGTCCGTATCCATCCGGTCGCCGATCATGACAGCCTCATTCGAATGGCAGCCGAGCAGCTTGAGTCCGGTGCGCATCATCAGTGGGTTCGGCTTGCCGACGAAATAAGCTGATTTTCCAGTGGCCAGTTCGATGGGGGCGCAAAGGGCGCGGCAGGCGGGAGCGATGCCGTCCTCAATCGGCCCCGTGAGGTCGGTATTGGTGCCGATCAGCTTGGCGCCGGCCCGCACCAGCGCGACCGCCTTGAGGATGTTTTCATAGTTGTAGTTGCGCCCCTCTCCGACCACAACATAGTCGGGATTGACGTCGTTCATCGTGATGCCGACATCATAGAGGGCGTTGAAGAGGCCCGGCGCGCCGATGGCGTAGGCGGTGCATCCGGGGGCCTGACGGCTCAGAAATTTTGCGGTTGCAAGAGCACTGGTATAGAAGTGGCTTTCATCCACCTCGAGGCCCATTCGGGCAAGCTTCTGCTGAAGCTCAAGCGGGCTGCGCTCGCTCGAATTGGTTAAAAACAGGAAGCTCTTTCCTTCGGCGTAAAGCCAGCTCACGAAGTCCTTGACCCCGGGCAGAAGACGGTTGCCATGGTAGATCACACCGTCCATGTCGCACAGGAAGCCCTTCTTTTCTCGGAGCTGTTCCAGCGTGGGTATCATTGTTTGTTCCTCCTTACTATGGACTTGTCCAACCTCTATGATAGCGGGAAGAAAACAGGTTGGCAAGGAAAAATTTGCCGCTCAGCGCCGGGAAACCTGAAATCCCGCTTCGCGCAGCGCGGTCTTGATCTCCATCAGGTGCTCGAGGTTGCGGGTTTCGATGTCGAGGTCGAGGAAGCAGTCGGTGATATTCTTGTTGTCGGCGGTGCGGTTGTGGTTGACGCCGGTGATGTTTGCGCCGTGGATGGCGATGATGTGGGAGACCAGCTCCATCTGTCCGGGCTTGTCGGTCAGCTCAATCCGCAGGTGGGTGTTTCGGCCGGACATGATGAGTCCGCGGCTGATGACCCGGGAAAGGATATTGACGTCGATGTTGCCGCCTGAAATGAGGCAGACAACCTTCTTTCCCTTGAGCGGGAGCTTCTCAAAGAGCATCGCGGCGAAGGAGACAGCGCCCGCGCCCTCGGCGATCAGCTTCTGCTTTTCGATCAGGGTGAGGATGGCGGTCGAAATTTCGTCATCGGTGACGGTGACGATCTGATCGACGTATTTGGAGCAGAGCTCATAGGTCAGTTCGCCCGGCATCTTGACCGCGATGCCGTCGGCCACCGTCGCAACGGCGGAAAGCGGCTCGCGCTGGTGGTGCTCGATGGCGTTGAGCATCGAAGGTGCGCCGGAGGCCTGCACCCCATAGACCTTGACGGATGGATTAAGGGATTTGATGGCGAAGGCCACGCCGGAGATCAGGCCGCCGCCGCCGATTGGAACGATGACCGCATCGACGTCGGGAAGCTGGTCAAGAATCTCCAGCCCGATGGTGCCCTGGCCCGCGATGACCGCCGGATCGTCGAACGGATGGATCAGTGCGGCGCCGGTTTCCTTTTGAAGCTCGCAGGCGCGGGCGTAGGCGTCGTCATAGACGCCTTTGACCAGCTCGACCCGCGCGCCGTAGCGCTTGGTGGCCTCCACCTTCGAGATCGGCGCGCCATCCGGGATGCAGATGGTTGAGGTCAGCCCGGCGCGGGTTGCGGCAAGAGCCACCCCCTGCGCATGGTTGCCCGCGGAGCAGGCGAGGACCCCGTGGGACCGCTCCTCCGGGGAGAGCTGCGAGATTTTGTAGTAGGCCCCGCGCACCTTGAAGGAACCGGTCACCTGTAAATTCTCGGTTTTCAGGTAGATCTCGCTTCCTTCCAGCAGATCGGGCGCGTGAATCAGATCGGTGGTGCGGACGACCCCCTTCATTGTGAAGGCGGCATGGTAGATCTTATCTAAGGTGAGCGGCTGCATATTCATCTTCCTTTTTGTCTAAAATCTGTGTAAAAATACTTAAAAATTAAACGATTTATGATTCATGATACCCGTCAATGCCAAAAAAATCAAGATAAATTTGAGGATAAATCTGATTGACTTTTCCGATACGATCTGATAAACTGATAGAAACCGATAAACAGAACCGGTATACAAAAACGATGCACAGATGCACATAAGGAGCGCAGTATGGCAGGGCGGGTTACGATTTCCGATATTGCGAAGGCCGCGAGGGTATCCAAGACCACCATTTCCCGCTATTTGAACGGAAACTACGGCTATATGTCCGTCGAAACCCGCGCCAGAATTGAAGAGATTATCGAAAAATACAACTATGTGCCCAACGGCATCGCCCGCACCCTCAAATCCAAAAAGAGCGGGATGATCGGCGTCATCGTCAACACACTGCGCTATCAGGTCGGTGCACAGACCGTTACCGGAATCAACGATATCTGCACCAAAAACGGTTACGGCACCATTGTGCACTGCACAAATGGCGACCGCAAGGCCGAAGAGACGGCGGTTCAGCTCTGTCTCAACCAGCAGGTCGAAGGATTTATCATCATCCCCTGCGAAAACTCGGTTTCCCCTTACCTCGAAATCTGTGAACGGGGGATTCCCGTTGTCATCTGCACCCGCCGGCTGGACGACTGGCCCTACGGCTGCGTATATGTCCGCCACGACGAGCTGATCCAGAAGATGCTGCTTCACCTCAAAGAGCAGGGCTTCGAAAAGGTCCGCTTTTTGCTCGATGTTCACGACTTTCACAAGGAAGCGATGGCGGGATTCTTTGCAGCAGCCTCCGCAAAACTGTTCGGGATGTCCCGCGAAGAATCGATCCGCTGGGTCGGCCGGGAAAGCCCTGCCGTCTGTGAGGCGCTCGACGCCCTTCTGCACGAGTATCCGGGACAAAGCAAGGCCGTGATGGCGGTCAACACCCACACCCTGTTTTTGACCCTCCGGGAGCTGGAACGCCGCCGAATCCGGATTCCTGATGAGCTGGGGGTCTGCGGCTACGACGTGATCGGCTGGTCCGAGCTGGTCTATCCCGGAATTTCCGCGATCCGCCAGCCGATGGACCGCATGGGAATCATTGCGGCGGAAAAGATGATGGAAAGCCTGCGCGAGCAGCGTCCCAGCCAAGGCGCCTGTGCGCTGGAGGGAAGTCTCTTTTTCCGAAATTCCACCAATCTGAAGGCTCTGTAGCCGTTTTTTCTCTTTGCAAAACAAGGATGGTTTTCCATCCTTCTCTTTTGCTCTTTTTGTTAATCGGTAAACAAAATCGGTTAACGAAACATAATTTCAGAATATAGGCGCACGTCGCTTATAGGTGATAGAAAATTGAAAAATCAGGAGGAAGTAACATGAAAAAACTGATCTCGGTCCTTTTGGTCCTGGCCATGGTCCTCTCCCTCGCAGCCTGCGGCTCAAGCAGCGTCCCCGCAAGCTCTGCCGCTCCCGCAGCCCCCACCGCCAGCGGCAATGCATCCGGCAGCGCGCCCGCTTCCAAGGGCGAATGGCCCAGCAAGGCCATCACTCTTCTCTGCGGCTATTCGGCCGGCGGCTCGTCCGACCTTGGCTGCCGCTATGTTGCGGAAGCCCTTAAAAAGGATCTCGGCGTTCCCGTTGTCGTTGAGAACGTTCCCGGCAGCGGCAGCTGGCTCGCCTGGAATCAGCTTCTGCAGAACACAGATCCCGACGGCTATACCTTCGCGCTGGTAAACCTTTCTGCGATGTATGGCCACTATGATGAGACCAATCCCCGCGAAACCACCATCGACGACTTCGAGCTGCTCGCCAACCATGTCATCGACTATCAGGTTCTCGCTATCCGCAACGACGAGACCCGCTTCACCGATTATGCCTCGCTGGTTGAGTATGCCAAGACCAATCCCCTGATCCTCGCCTCTGCCACCTCCAGCATCACCAGCGGCGACGCCACCGTTGCCAAGATGCTTGAGCAGAAGCACGGCAGCCAGCTCACCGTCATCCCGGTTGACGGCGCCTCTGACGCCACCACGATGTTCCTCGCCGGCGAAACCGATATCCTCTCCGCCAACGTGGGCGACGTGATGGACGCCGAGGAGAATGGTTACCATCCCATCGTTGTCTTCGCCCCTGAGCGTTCCGACTACCTGCCCGACGTTCCCACCGCCATCGAGACCGGCGTTGACGACTATGTTTCCTTCTCGGCCCGCGGCTATGCCTATATGCCCGGCGTCGATCCCGCCATCGTTTCGAGAATGGAAGAGGCTCTCACCAAGGCTTTTGACGACCCCGATTACCAGAAAAACATGGCTGCCATGGGCGCCGAGCTTGAACTCTATACCGGAGACGAATATAAGCAGCTGCTTCTTGACCAGCTTGACACCCGCCTGGAGCTCTGGGGCGTCGCGAAATAATTAGAGCGGAATCAATGAAGCCCAGTTTGGAGCGCCGGACTTAAAAGCCCGGCGCTCCAATAGGAAAGGAGCACATTTGTGAAGAAGCAACTTCATCAGGACGTTTTTATCGGCTTTATTTGTCTGGCCATCAGCCTGCTGGTCTTTGCGCTGAACATGGACCTGCCTTCTGACGCCGCCATGATGCCGAGGCTGCTCGGCGGGATGCTGACCGTCCTCTCGATTTTGATCATTTACCATGGCCTGCGCAAAAGCAGACTGCCCGTGGAGGAACAGGGTCCCAAGGCCCTGACGGTGGATGCACTGAAGATTCCCCTGATCACATGGGGATTTGTGGTGCTCTACTACATCCTCTTCCGCGGAATCGGCTACTTTGCCGCCACCGGCATTATGATTATTGCGCTGATGCGCTTTATGAAGCGTACCTCCTGGCCGGTCATCATTGCGATTGATGCGGTTTATCTCCTGGTCATGTACTTCGTATTTGTTCGGATGCTGAATGTGTCGGTAGACAATTTCGGCATGTTGGGACGGCTGCTGTAACGCTTGGAAAGGAGAAGATGAAACATGGTAGACTTTGGTAATATCCTTGCCGGCCTTCAGACGCTGCTCAGCCTTGAAAGCATCATCGCTCTGATCGCAGGCACAGTGGGCGGCATGGTCATCGGTGCGCTGCCCGGATTCTCGGCCGCCATGGGCGTCTCGCTGCTGATTCCGATCACCTACGGGATGGGGCCTGTTGCCGCCCTGAGCATGCTCGTGGCCATGTACACATCCGCCATTTACGGAGGCTCGATCACCGCGATTCTCTGCCATACACCCGGAACCCCCGCTTCCGCGGCGACCGCCATCGACGGGTTCCAGCTCACCAAACAGGGCCGCGGCATGGAGGCGATGGGCGTGGCGACCCTCGGTTCCGCTGTGGGCGGCACCGTCAGCGCAATCGCCATGCTGCTGATCGCCCCCGCGCTCGGCGCCTTCTCTTTGAAATTCTCGGTTCTGGAATACTTCCTGCTTTCTGTCTTCGGCCTGACCGTCATCGCCAGCCTCGCGGGCGATTCGGTGATCAAGGGCCTTTTCTCCGGCATTCTCGGGCTGGCACTCGGCTGCGTCGGCCTGGATGCAATTTCCGGCTTCCCCCGCATGACGCTGGGGGTGATTCAGCTCGAGGACGGCATCAATTTTGTCCCCGCCCTGATCGGCCTCTTCTCCATTTCGCAGGTGATGTCTCTTGCATGGGACGTTTACCACGGCAAGAAGGGCTCGGTCATCGAGGATGAGGAAAATCTGAGGAAGAGCCGTGCTCTTCCTCCCTTCAAGGAAACGAAAACCCTCTTCCCCACCATGGCGCGCTGCTCGATTGTCGGCACCATTGTGGGCATCGTTCCCGCCGCCGGCGCGGGCGTCTCCTCCTGGATCTGTTACAGCATGGGTAAAAAGTTCTCCAAGCATCCGGAAAAATTCGGCCATGGCGCCCTTGAGGGCGTGGCCTCCTGCGAAACCGGCAACAACGCCGCGACCGGCGGCGCTTTGATTCCTCTGATCACCCTCGGCCTGCCCGGAAGTTCGGTCGCCGCCATCCTGCTCGGCGGCATGATGATTCACGGCCTGACCCCCGGCGCCGCCATGTTCACCAAGCACGCCAATACCACCTATGCCATCATGATCGGTTTCCTGATCGCGAACATCCTCATGGGCATTGTCGGACTCTTTGCCGCCCGCTACATCGCCCATGTCAGCGCCGTTCCGATGGGTTATCTCGGCCCGGTCATCACCGCCCTCTGCTTCCTCGGCACCTTCGCCATCCGCAACAACCTTTTCGACGTCGGCGTCATGGTAGTCTTCGGCCTGCTCGGCTTCCTCCTCAAGCGCTGCGGCTTTGCCGCCCCGCCGATGATTCTGGGCATGGTCCTATCGGATATCTGCGAAAACAACTGGCGTCGGGCCGTCATTCTGGCAAATGCCAAGGGCGGGATGCTCAGCTACTTCCTCAGCCGTCCAATCAGTATTGTTCTGGCACTGCTGATCGTTGTCTCCCTCTTCTCGCCGATGATGATGTCTTATGTGGATAAAAAATCCAAGCAAAATGTAACCAAATGAGGTGCAACCCAAACATGAGCAAAAAAATCGTATTCTACGGGTCCTTCAGCGGCAACATGCTGAAGTCTCTCAACAGCAAGTGCCCGGAGGGCTTCGAAACCTGTCAGGTTCCCGCCGGCGGCGATCTGAGCGCCCTCGCGTCGGCCGATTACATGGTCAACCGCGGCGGTGCAGTCGATAGCAGCGTCATGGACGCCGCTCCCCGCCTCAAGTGGATTCAGAAGTGGGGTGTCGGCTATGATAAGATCGATATCAAGGCCGCCGGTGAGCGCGGCATCCCTGTCGGAATCTGTGTGGGCGGAAACAGTATGCCGGTCGCCGAGCTTGCAGTCACCCTGATGCTCGATGTTCTGCGCAACGTCGTCCCTCTCAACGCGAAAATGAAGGAAGGCGAATGGGTCCGCGAACAGTATTCTGCCCGCTCTTACCTGCTGCACGGCAAGACGGTCGGGCTGATTGGTATCGGCAACATCGCCCGCAAGGTGGCTTCTATCGTCCGCAGCGGCTTTGATGCGCAGGTGCTCTACTACGATGTGTTCCGCCTGAGCGAAGAGCAGGAGAGGTCGCTCGGCGTCGTCTATGCCGACCTTGACACCCTGATGGCGCAGGCCGACATCGTCAGCATCCATGTTCCGCTGCTCGAATCGACCGCGGGAATGATCGACCGTTCAAAACTCAGTCTGATGAAGCCCACTGCCTGCATTATCAACACCTCGCGCGGCGGAATCATCAACGAGGCCGATCTGATCGAGGTGCTGCGCGAAGGAAAGATTCTCGGAGCCGGGCTGGATACCTACGCGCAGGAGCCCCTTTCAAGGGATTCCGAGCTGCTGAAGCTCGACTGTGTGGTTGCAACCCCGCACTGCGGAGGAAATACAGCGGACAACGACATCAACATGGCCGCCATCTGCATGGACTGCATTGCAAGATACGACGCCTCCGGCAGCCGTGAGATGCGGGAGATTGTCAACCGGGAATTCCTGAAATAAAATTTCAATATAAAGAATCGAGGAACAATATGGTTACTATCGGAAACAGAATTTTCACCAAGTTTGAGCGTCCGGACCCCAAGGTCGTCGAGATGTTCCGCGGACTCCCCTCCAGCAATATCAACGACGAGATGAATCGCCTGTTCTGCATGCATGACTATATCCGGCTGATGAATCCCGCCTGCTCCAGGCCCCTGCTGGGCACCGCCATCACCGTCAAAGCTCCGATCGGAGACAATCTGTTCTTCCATCAGGCGCTCGACATGGCACAGCCGGGCGACATCATCGTAGTCGATGGTGCGAGCGGGTGCAACCGTTCCCTCGCCGGCGAAATTATGCTGCGTTTTGCGACCAAAAAGGGTCTCGCCGGAGTTGTCGTGGACGGCTGCCTGCGCGACCTCGATGGAATCGAAAAGCTTGATATGCCCATCTATGCCAAGGGAATTACCCCCCAGGGCCCGTTCAAGTTCGGCCCCGGCGAGGTCAACACCCCCATTGCCTGCGGCGGCCAGGTCGTTTTCCCGGGAGATATTCTGGTAGGCGATCCCGACGGCATCGTTGTCATCCGCCGTCAGGACGCTGAGGAGGTCGCGCAGGCCGCAATCAAGAAGAAGGCTTCCGAGGATAAGACCTTTGAACTGATGGAGACGGACCTTGCCGCCTATGCCGCCAGGCATAAGGCCACTACCGAAAAGCGCTTCACCAGCGCAGGTGGGGAGGTTCCCCAGTTCGGCAGCTACACAGAGCTTTATAAACTTTAAAGATTCTCCGGTTCCTCCCACTCAGAAGGGCCGGCGCTGTAGACAAGCGCCGGCCCTTCACCGTCTTCAAAATTTCCCCGGCCGCCGTCCGGAGGAAGCCGGAATGCCGCTGCTGCGGCAGGGGTATCTTTCCCCTCTTACCAAAAACGGTTGGCAAGGTAGGCCCCCAGCAGAATCACCGTCCCCACAAGAAAGAGCGCGAAGCCCAGCACCGCGCCAATCGCGGTCAGTCCCGCAAGCGGCGCAAACAGGAAGAGCAGTCCGCAGAAGCCTATCAGCGCACCGCACCCGAGGACCCAGCTCCAGTCGTCGCTTCCAAAGCTTCTCAGCCGCAGTGCGTTCGCCGTTCGGGAAAGGCCGCTGATCAGCAGCCATGCGCCCAGCAGAAGCGGAAGCGACCGCACGATTCTGCTGCTGCCGAACAGCAGGAGCAAGGCCAGCAGCAGGGTGGCGGCGCCGTCGAACAGCATCCACCATGCGCCGTCCCGGATCCCCCGGGTGCCGAAGTAAACCGCGAAATCGGAAAACGCGGAAAAAAGGAGCACAATTCCAAACAGCACCGCGGCGGCGCTCAGGATGGCGTCGGGACGCAGAAAGCTGAGCAGCCCCGCCACGATCATCAGCACGCCGGATGTCGTCCAGAGCAGGCCTGGAAAAGATCTTCTCACCATCGTCGCCTCCTATCCCTTTTTTCTTAGTGTAGCTTCCGAAAAAGAAATTTTTCATCAAAAAAAATGTCCAAGGTGAAAAATCGATGCGAACGGCAGTTTCTCCCGCCGAAAAATCCCCGTCGGCCATCTGTCCGGCGGGGATTTCCATCCGATTTTATTTGCGCAGGGAGCTTCGCATCGCCTGACGGGTAGTGCGCACCTCGGTAAGCAGCTTGGTGAGGGTCTCCTCCGACTGACGGAGCAGGTCGTCCGAGAAATCCTGCGAAGCATTTCGCAGCTCCTTGGCCTTTGTCTGGGCTTGTGAGAGAATCTCCGCAGCCTTCTGCTGCGCCTGCTTGATGATCTCCTCCTGGGCGATAAGGGCGCGGGCGCGGTCCTCGGCGCGGCGCACCACAGCGTCAGCCTCCCTCTTGGCGGTGGCGAGGATATCTGCGCGGTCTGCGACGATGGCCTTGGCCTGCTTGATCTCGCTGGGAAGGTTCAGCCGGATATCGTCGAGCAGCTCACGGATCTTCTCATCATCGACCACGCTGCGTCCGCCCGAAAGGGGCAGGCTCCAGCTCTTGTCGAGCAGTTCGTCGAGCATGTCCAGAATTTCTTCAATGTTCATCCCCTGCATCCTCCTCACATCTGAATTTCCGATAGACCCGCTCATGCAGGCAGCGCGGCACCAACCCAGAAAGGTCGCCCCCGAGCATCGCAATCTGCCGCACAAGGCTTGAACTCAGGTACATATTGTACATGCTGGTGGTCAAAAAGACCGTCTCGGCATAGGGGTAAAGCTTTTTGTTGGTCAGCGCCATCTGAAACTCATACTCGAAATCGGACATGGCGCGCAGTCCCTTGACGATGGCGGCCGCCTCATGCTGCTGCGCGTAGCTGCTCAGCAGCCCGGCATAGCAATCGACCTCGATGTTGGGTATCTCGGCGGTTACCTCCCGAATCATCTCCATCCGTTCCTCAGGGGTGAAGCAGGGGTGCTTGTCCGGATTGATCGAAACAAGCACGATCACCCGGTCGAACAGCTTGCTGGCCCGCTTGAAAATGTCAAGATGCCCATAGGTCACCGGATCAAAGCTGCCCGGGCAGATTGCTGTTCTCATCAGGCTTCCTCCTCGCGGCGATAGGTCGTAACCTTCGCCTTTCCGTAGCGGTATTCCTTCTTGCGGGTGAAATCCCCCGCCGCAGCGGGAAGAGTCTCTCCCCGCTCGGTTTCACAGATGATGATCCCGCCGGGGCTTACCTTCTCTGCGAGGAGCGGCAGCGCCTCCTCAATCAAGCCCTTCTGATAGGGCGGATCAAGCAGCGCAATATCAAAAACCTCCCGGTAGGACCGCAGAAAAGCCATCGCCTCAACCGGCATGACCCTCGCGTTCTGTCCGAGTCCGGTAAAAGCGAGGTTCTGCCCGATTGCCTCAACCGCAGCCCTGGCATTGTCCACAAAGACGGCGCCCCGCGCCCCGCGCGAGAGCGCCTCGATGCCGAGCTGCCCGGAGCCGGCGAACAGATCGAGGACCATCGAGCCTTCCACCTCGAATTGGATGATCGAAAAAATTGCTTCCTTCGCCATTTCGGAAGTCGGGCGGGTGGCCAGCCCCGCCGGGGTGATAAGGCGCCGGCCGCGCGCCGTCCCGGTGATTACTCGCATCGGATGTTTCCTTCCTGAAAGCCCGCAAAGCGCGGGGAAATCGGTATCCTGCGCGCCCGCCGTCCGACATGGGGCGCCCGTGTGCCAAACCGTCCGCGGCGGTACAATCCATACCTTTTATTATTGCAGGAAATCCGGCATTTGTCAACCGATTTCCCCGCGTTCCGCCGCCTCCCGCAGTGCCCGCGCCACCCGGATATTCATTCCGGGCACAGCGCAAAGCTCCTCCTCGCTGGCGGCAAGAATTGCCTTTTTGGTTCGGAAAGCGGCAAAAAGGGCGCGCGCCCGCTTCTCCCCCAGCCCTTCCACCTTCGTGAGCGAAAGCTCAAAAGCGGTCTTTTTGTGACTCTTACGGGCATAAGAGATTGCAAAGCGGTGGGTTTCGTCCTGAATGCTGGTGACAAGGGTAAAAACGCTGCGGTGGGAGGAAATCGCAATCTCCCCTCCCTGCGACGAGATTGCCCGGGTGCGGTGGCGGTCGTCCTTGACCATCCCGAAAACCGGGATAACCAGTCCAAGCGATTCCAGCACCCGCTGAGCGGTGGCGACATGACCCTGCCCGCCGTCGATCAGAAGCAGGTCCGGCCTCCGGTTGAAGGTGCCGCCATCCGGCTCCTGCGCCTGATAGCGCAGAAAGCGCCGCTCAAGCATCTGGGCCATGCTGGCGTAATCATCCGGACCTTGAATGTCCTGAATGGAGAATCTTTTGTAGGCGGATTTCAACGGCCGGCCGTCCTCAAAAACGACCATTCCGCCCACAATGGTATCCGCACCGATATTGGAGATGTCGTAGGATTCAATCCAGGCAGGGGGCTTTTCAAGACCCAGCAGCTTGGCCAGCTCGTCGAGAGCGGCCAGCTCCCGCCCGGTGCGGCGCTGGCTCCGCAGAGAAAGCTGCTCGGCGGCATTGAGCCTCGCCATTTCCACCAGCTTGAGGGAATCTCCCCGCTTCGGGATCAAAACCGGCACCCTGCGGCCCGCCCGCTCGGAAAGCAGCCGCTCGATCAGCTCCCGGTCGGGCAGCTCGCCGTCGAGCAGAATCTGGCGGGGCAGCTCGTGCAGCGGATCGGAGTAGTACCGCGAAAGGAACTCCCCGCGCACCTCCTCGATCGGGTCAGCCTCCGGAAAGAGAAAGTCGAGCTTATCGACCAGCTTCTGTTCCCGGAACTTCAGAACGCTCAGCGAGAGGTCGGCCCCCGACTGGACAAAGGCCAGCACATCCTGATCGACCGCCCCGGCGTAAACCACTCGCTGGCGCTCGGCAAAGCGTTCGATCGCCCGCAGACGGTCGCGGCAGCGGGCCGCCCGCTCAAATTCGAGGGCTTCGGCGGCGGATTCCATCTGCCGGGTGAGCACCTTCACTGCATCGGCGCTTCCGCCCTTGATATAATCGACGGCCTGCCGCACCGTCTCACAGTACTCCGCAGAGGATATCTTGCCCCGGCAGACCCCCATGCATTGCTTCATGTGGAAATTCAGGCAGGGACGCCCTTTTCCAAGATCCCGGGGGAACTGCCGGGTGCAGGTCGGCAGCAGAAATGCCTTGTTCGCTTCGTCAATGGTATTTTTGACCACCCACGCCGACATATAAGGCCCGATATACTCGGCTCCGTCGTCTGCCTTCTGCTTGACCTCGGTGATCCGGGGGTAGGGGTCGCTGCGGCTGATCCGCAGATAGCTGTAGCCCTTGTCATCCTTCAGCAGGATGTTGTACTTTGGGTTGTGCAGCTTGATCAGGCTGCATTCGAGCACCAGCGCCTCAAATTCGCTCGAGGTCACAATGGTCTCAAAGTCCTCCACCTGCATCACCATCGCCAGCACCTTGGGGGTATGCCGCTCCAGCGAGCGGAAATAGCTCGACACCCTGTTCTTCAGCTTTTTGGCCTTGCCGACGTAGATGATCTCCCCCGCCCTGTTGTGCATGAGGTAAACTCCCGGCTCGCTGGTCAGCGCCCGTGCTTTTTTGTGCAGCCGTTCAATCGCCGCACCGCTTTCTTCCGGCATCGGATTCCCTCCCGGTAAACGAGATATGGCGGTACGCCGCCAAGCGCACCGCCATCTTCACAACGCAACGAACCGAAACGAAGAGATGTTATTCGGCAAAGCCGGTTTCAATCAGCTGCACCAGCCCGTTGACGGCATCCTGTTCGTCGGGGCCGTCGGCCAGAATGCGGATCGAAGCGCCGCCCACAATCCCCAGGGACAGCACGCCGAGCAGGCTCTTTGCGTTGACCCGGCGCTCCTCGCGCTCGACCCAGATCGCGGACTTGTACTCATTGGCTTTCTGAATAAAGAAAGTAGCGGGACGCGCATGCAGTCCGATCTTGTTCTGCACCTTGACATCCTTCATATACATGGTTCATATCTCCTAACGTCATCAATTTCGTATTTGGCTTCCGTTGTTCTATTCTTTATTATACGAACGGGAACCCGGCTCGTCAATCATCACGGACCGCATTTTCCTCATAGTCGGTTATTTTCTACAGCTGGACAATAAAATCGTCGATTTTGCAGATTTCATTGTTCGAATTTACCATATATTTTTCAACATCATTATTAGATTATACACCACCGGCCCGAATATCGCCGGAAGATAATTTGCAGTTTTCACCTTGGTGACGCCCATCATGTTGGTACCGATCAGCAGCACAACACAGTAGCCCACCATGCAGATCTGCCCCAGCAGGGGCGTTCCGTCGAGCAGCGGACCCAGCATCGACGCGCCGAGGGTGATCGCCCCCTGATAGAGAAACAGCGGGACCGCTGAAAAGATTACCCCATAGCCGAGCGAAGCCGCCATCATTACCGAAAAAATGCCATCGAGGACCGCCTTGGTGAAAAGGACGTCGGCCCGTCCGTAGAGGCCGTCCTGAATCGAGCCGAGAATCGCCATCGCCCCGACGCAGAAAAGCAAGGATGCGCTGACAAAGCCCTTTGCAAAGCCTTCCCGGCCCAGTCTGCGTTCGACCGCCTGACCCAATCCGACCACCCGGTCCTCGATCCGCATCACCTCGCCGGCCATCCCGCCGAGGACCAGGCTCAGCACCAGCAACATCCCCCCACCGCTGGTCAGCAGCCCATCCGGCCCGGCGGTCAGCATCTGCTCGAAGATGCCGCCCAGAGAAATCATCGCCACGCCCAGCCCGCCGGCCTGCATCGCGGCATCCTGCACCCGCTCGGGCAGCCCACGCCTCAGACAGAGCCCCAGAGCGCCGCCCGCCACCACGGCGGCGGCATTGACGATGGTTCCGGTCATAGCGCATCCTCCCGCCCTTTCCCGGGCTCCTGCACAGCGTTCTTTTCCTGTTCGCACTCTGCCGGCGGAGGGCTTTCCTCCGGAAATTTTACCAGCAGCTTCCGGTCCTGCCGGGTCAGTTCGACCCTTTCATAGAGGTCGGGACGGCGCCGCTCGGTAATCCGCAGCGACTGCACCCGCCTCCATCCCGCGATGTTGGCGTGGTGTCCCGACAGCAGCACTTCCGGCACCCTGCGCCCCCGCCACTCAGGCGGACGGGTATACTGCGGATACTCCAGCAGTCCATTGTAATGGCTTTCCTCGGTGTAGCATTCTGCGTCCGCGAGCACCCCTTCACAGAGCCGGCCGACCGCGTCGGTTACCACAAGGGCGGCCAGTTCCCCGCCGGTGAGCACATAGTCCCCGATGGAAAGCTCCTCATCCACCAGCTCCTCGATGAACCGCTCGTCCACCCCCTCGTAGTGGCCGCAGACGAGCAGGAGGTATTCCTTCTGCGAAAGCTCGATCGCCTTCTGCTGCGTGAACACCCTGCCCTTCGGGGAGAGGTAGATGATATGGGGCTTCTTCTGGTTCCTGCGCACCGCGTCCTCGCAGCAGCGGGCGAGCGGCTCGGCCTCGATCACCATCCCCATGCCGCCGCCGTAGGGGGTGTCGTCCACCCGGTGAAAGCGGTCGTCCGAATAATCCCGGATGTTGATGCACGCAATCTCGAGCTTCCCCGCCCGGCGCGCGCGGCCGATGATGCTTTCATCTGCCACCCGCTCGCACATTTCGGGGAAGAGGGTAGCAATCTCAATCCTCATCGTCAAACAGCCCTTTCAGCGGCCGGATCGACATCCGGTTCTGCTCGAGGTCGGTTGAAACCACCACGTCGCTGATGACCGGAATCAGCCGCACCCTGCCATCCGGGAAGGTGATGTGGTAGACGTCGTTGGCGCCGGTCTCGCTGACGTCGGACAAAACCCCATAGGGATGCCCGTCGTCGGCATCGACCACCTGCATCCCAAGAAGGTCCTGAATAAAGTATTCCCCTTCCTCCAGCGGCATGTCCTCCCGCGCGACCCAGAGCACCCGGCCGCGCAGCGCCTGCGCCTGCTCAACGGTATCGACCCCCCGGAGCTTCAGGAGCACCACATTCTTGTGCGCGCGGGCGCGCAGCACCTCGGCCGGTGCGGCCCCGCCGTCGAAATAAAGGGTTTTGATTCCCTCGAGGTCCTCCGGAGAATCACACCAGGGCTGCACCCGCATCTCTCCGAGCACTCCGTGGGTGGAAACGATCTTGCCGCATTCCAGAAAAGGCTTCCTCATACTTTACTCCTTTCGAGACTAAAAAAACGCCGCGCTGCGAAATGCGTTTTCTGCAAATCGCCGCACGGCGTCCCTTTTGCTGCGGCCTGCGCAGGCCGGCGGCGGTCAGTCAATCTCGACGATCGACTTCTCCCCCGTCTGACCCGCCGACGCCCGCACAATGGTGCGGATCGCCTTGGCGATCCGGCCCTGCTTGCCGATGACGCGTCCCATGTCCTGAGGGCCGACGTGCAGGTGGTAAACCACCGTCCGGTCCTCGGTCGCGGGGCCGACCGTAACGGTCACCGCATCCTTGTCCTCAACAAGCCCTTTGGCAATGATGCTGATTAACTCTTCCATCCTGCCCTCCATTGCTGCTTACAGCAGGTCGTTCTTCTTCATCAGAGCCCGCACCGTATCGGTGGGCTGGGCGCCGTTCGCAATCCACTTCTTCGCCTTCTCGGCATCGATCTTGATCACCGAAGGCTCGCGGGTGGGGTCGTAGACGCCGATCTCCTCGATGAATCTGCCGTCGCGGGGATATCTGGAATCCGCAACCACAATTCTGTAGAAAGGAGCCTTCTTGGCGCCCATACGGCGAAGTCTTATTTTAACAGCCATTTCTGTCACCTCCTGAAATTTTTTCCTATTAACATCTATTTTCACCCGATGGGGTAAAAACCATACAAACGGCCGCCGGCGTGCAGAACCTCAGAAGGGCAGCGCACCCCGTCCGAAGATGCCTCTTCCCTTCTTGGAGTTGAGGGTCTTCATCATCTTCTGCATCTGCTCAAACTGCCGCAGAATCCGGTTGACATCCTCGACCCGGGTGCCGCTTCCCGCCGCGATGCGGCGTTTGCGCTTGGGGTCGATGATCGAGGGCTTGTCGCGCTCGGCGGGGGTCATCGAGAAGATGATCGCTTCCATCTTCTTCATTTCCTTCTCGCCGCGCTGGGCATCCTCGTCGTTGACCTTGACGCCGGGAATCATTCCGAGCACCTGTCCGAGCGGCCCCATTCCCTGAATCTGCTTCATCTGGTCGAGCAGGTCGGTCAGAGTAAACGCGTTTTTACGCATCTTCTGCGCGAGGGCTTCGGCCTTTTTTTCGTCTACCGCGTCCTGAGCCTTTTCGACGAGGGTGAGCACGTCGCCCATCCCGAGGATGCGGGAAGCCATGCGGTCTGGATAGAACGCCTCAAGCTGGTCGAGCCGTTCGCCGACACCGACAAACTTGATCGGCTTGCCGGTGACCGCGCGGACCGAGAGGGCCGCGCCGCCGCGGGTATCGCCGTCGAGCTTGGTGAGGATGACGCCGCTGATGTCGAGACGCTCATCAAAGGCTTTCGCCACATTGACCGCGTCCTGACCGGTCATCGCATCGACCACCAGCAGGATTTCATGCGGGCCGACCGTCTCCTTGATGCGGGTGAGTTCCTCCATGAGCTGCTCATCGACATGCAGCCGTCCGGCGGTGTCGAGGATCACAAGATCATCGCCGTGATCCTTCGCACGCATGATCGCACGGCGCGCGATTTCAACCGGGTCGCCCTGCCCCATCTCAAAGACCGGGACTCCGACCTGTTCCCCGACCACCTGAAGCTGTTTGATGGCGGCGGGACGGTAAACGTCGCAGGCGACCAGCAGCGGCCGTTTCCCCTGCGATTTGAAGTATTTGGCGAGCTTTGCGCAATGGGTGGTTTTTCCGGAGCCCTGCAGCCCGCACATCATCAGGATGGTGGGCAGCCGGTTCGAGAAGCGCACCCGGACATTTTCACTTCCCATCAGGGCGGTCATCTCGTCCTTGACGATCTTGATGACCTGCTGGGCGGGGGTCAGGCTCTCGAGAACCTCGGAGCCGACCGCGCGCTCGGAGACGGCGGCGACAAAATCCTTGGTGACCTTATAGTTGACGTCGGCCTCGAGAAGCGCCAGGCGCACCTCGCGCATGACCTCCTTGATATCCGACTCCTTGAGTTTGCCCCGGGCCTTCAGGCGCTTGAATACGGCGTTTAGTTTATCGGAAAGACCTTCAAAAGCCATGGATTTCCTCCCAAGCAATCATCTGTCAGAGCTCCGCGATCCCGCGCGTCAGCCGGGCAATCGCCTTGGCGCGCTGGGTGATCTCCCCGCTTCCGCAAAGGCGCTGATTGACCTGCTCGATCTCAAAGATATTCTTCGAAATCTCGTCGAGCTTTCCCTTGATCTCGGTGAAGCGCTGGGCGAGGCCCAGCCGTTCCTCAAACTCGGTGAGCTGCCCCTCGGCCCGTTTGATCGAATCGCGCACCCCCTGCCGGGTAATTCCGGAAAGGGCGGCGATTTCGGCAAGCGAGAGGTCCTCGTTGTAGTAAAGCTCGATGACCTCCTGCTGCTTTTCGGTCAGCAGGTCGCCATAGAAGTCGTAAAGAACGGTGATTTCCAGATTCTTTGCCACAGCGCACCCCTCCGAATGAACCAAACTGCCCCTGGCTGCTTTCAAGATTATATCGGATCATACGCAAAGTGTCAAGTATTTTCTCTTTACATTTCATCACAAAATATGCTCCTTTTCCGCGCCTGCTCCACAACAGGCTGTACAAAAGCGGAAAATCCGCCCGCATCCGACCTTTTTTCTCAAACGGTCTGGGCCGGGAAGGGTATTTTCATCCGGTTCCCGCGGCGCGGAAGCCCTCCTGACAGCGGGGACTGTTCTTCCGTTTCCGCGGCCGCCGAACGAATGCGGTGAGGAAGGAAGAGTCTCATGGTAAAGCGAACCGCTTCGGCCGCCTGTGCCCTTCACCTCTCCTCATACTTACCTCCGTCCCCGCAAAAGACGGCTCCGCAGATGTAAGCTGCCCTGCCGTCGCCCTTTCAGAAAGGGGCTTCCTCCCGTCGAGAACGGCAATCCGATCCGCCTCAGCGAGCCGGTGGCAGGCCCCGGATTCGATTCCTATGCTATTCCCTGCAGCGGAACGGTTTGCTCCCCTTTTAACAGTTCCTCATCGGGTGTATTCCGCACAGGCGGCGTTTCGGAGTCCAATGAAGCCGTTCGGCACTTGAAAAGGCGGGGCAGCAGCTGAAAATTTCCGCCGGGGAGACGCTGGCGGCAAGCGCTTCCTCCGGAACCCCCCCCAATCAAAACCACCAGTTGAACTGGTGGTTTGCTCCAAGCCCTGGAAGGGCATATTACAGGCAGCCTCTTAAGAGGCATCGAAAGGTCTGCCAATCGCATTTTTTCTACAGGCCGCCGCTAAAGCGGCCTGTTATTATGCCTTTGTATTCTTAGCACCCGTAAACGGGTCCATATACTCCTTGAGCGAAATTTGATCTGCTGCTATATCCTCTTGGAGTTGGTTCTTTATGTATTCCTCTATCACCTTCTTATTTCGCCCAACTGTATCCACATAATACCCTCTGCACCAGAAATGCCGATTCCCATATTTGTATTTCAAATTTGCATGTCTGTCGAATAT
>FORK01000042.1 GCA_900113995.1 Ruminococcaceae bacterium D5
AGCTGGTCCTCGGTGGAATAGTCAAAATGCTGCGTGCTGCCGTCGGCAAGCTGGATGTCCGCACCCGCGACGATCAGGGCGTTGCAGACCGCCGAGAGCTGCGAGATCTTCTCGGCCCGCGCCTCATCCAGCGTGCGGTTGGGCCGGGAAAATACCCCGTCCTCCCAGCGGTCGCCGATTGCCACCGGGAACTGCCCACAGTCCCAGGAGAGCCGATCGAGCGGCAGAGTGAGACCAACCGCTGTATCCGCCGCGAAGTCGATGATGTTGTCCACCGTTCCGGCTGTCATACTGCCCTCGTCGAGGGCGATGATTGCAAGTTTCCTCATGGTGTATTCCTCCTTAATCAATAGCCCCAGCGGACGATCACGAGGCCAGAGCCACCGCTACCGGGAGACCCTTTGTAGTTAGAGCCTCCTCCTCCTCCGCCGGTGTTAGCAGTCCCGGCAACGCCTGTATTGACATTTCCAGCACCTCCGCCACCGGCACCGCCAGCGCCACTCGGCGTGCTAAGTCCCGAGCCACCTCCGCCACCGGCATAAAGGGTGTTGGACGCCTCACCAAAGGCCCGAGTAGTTGTACCCTGTCCAGAACCGCCTGCTCCAATATCGCTTTCACCATTGCTGCCATTAGAGCCACCAGCACCTCCAAACCCGCTTTCCTCGGAATCGGTACTGCCAGAGCCTCCTCCGCCGGATCCGCCAGCGCCTCCGTTGGGAGTGCGTGAGCCGGAGCCGGGTGAACCGCCAAGTACCGACGCAATAGTTGTCCCGGATTTGACGATTGACGTTGTACCTCCGGCGGCAGCCTTATTTCCGCCGCTGCCGATCGTGACGGTATAGGCTCCGGCGGCAAGCTGCGCCGCTAGCTTGGTAATGGTACGTCCCGAGCCGCCGCCCGCGCCTCCCCGCGTCCCGGATACGCCCCCGGCGCCGCCGCCGACCCCGAACAGGTCGAACAGGCCTTTTGTGGGCAGCGTCAGCGTCCCGGAGGTTTTTAGGATCATCTGGCCTTTTTTCTTATCTCCGCTCAGAACATAAGTCCCGGTGTAAGTTGGAATCTTGAACCGCACGATGGAGTTAAGTCCCATTCGCCTGCTCATTCTCATCTTGCAGGCCCCCTCACGTTCCGAGGCATCCCGACAGGAGCCATGTATCGGTGTTGATCTTTTTCAGGCAGGCGACGCCGTATTTCGCGTCAATTTTCCGGGCATTGTCCGCGCTCAGGAGGGTTACTCCACTGGCAGGCGCAACCGACAGTGTCCCGGTATTCCACCGGCAGAGTTCAACTTCGGTGCCGATAGGGAAAGCAACGGCAGAATTTGCCGGGACAGTGATTGTCAGGTTGGAGGTACTGCTGACATAAACAAAACACCCCGCCTCTGCCAGCGCAAGCGTCGCGGAGGCGCTCTTGTAGACGATCCGCGCACTCGCCTGCGCCGCCGCCACCTTGGCGTTGGCGTCGAGCGTGGCCAGCCCGGAGGCCGCGCCCGCCCCGAGATTAGTGCGCGCCGCCGCTGCGGTTGCCGCCCCGGTGCCGCCTCTGGCGAGGCCGAGCGTCCCGCTCGTAATATCCCCCGCCGCGTGGGAGTGGCTGCTTGCCGCTGCCCCCACATCGTCGGCGGTCAGAGCGATATCCGCCGAGAGCGCCTTGTCGTTTACGGTGCGGGTCAGCGGGACAAATACCGCCTCGAGATATCCCTTGATCCGGGCCTTGACGGTGCTCCACAGCACCCGCATCAGGGACGGATTTTCTCCCTCGCTGTCTGCAAGCAGGAAGGCATCCGTATCCGCAATGGTGGCTTTGGCGTCTCTCCCGGAGAGGTCCGCATCGGTCTGCCCGATGGCATTGATCGCGGCCTGAATGCCCTGTTCCATGTTGTTCAGGTGCGCGGCGTTGACCTCGGTGCCGAGGGTCGTCACCTCGCCGGTGGCCGGATCTTCTACATGGTCGATCCATGTGGTAGGGGTGTAGGTTGGTTTGCTCAATCAGACCACCCTTTCTGTGATTTCGTAGACGAATGAGATGTAGAATTTTTTGCCCAGCGGCTTGATGAAGCTCATGGAGCTCTCATCCACCAGAACGCTGTCCGAGTCGTAGATCCTGACGTTCCCAACCGTCCCGGCGATATCGATCCCCATCTCCACCATCACCCGGACGGTGGAGCCGGAGGTATGGACGGATACCGATGCGCTCCTGCTCACGCCGTCAAGATCATAGGCCGCGCTGGAGGCAATCGAAGAGGCGAACTGCGCCACGATTTTTGCCAATTTTGTTGAGGTCAAATTTCATCCCTCCCCGGAGGATAGGTCCCGCAGCGGAAGGTTCCGCAAAGCGGCACCATGCGCTGGCCCAGAATAACACTGCGGACAATCGTGATCCCCTGCGCCTTCTCCGCCCCGTAGTTGGGCAGGGAGGACGCCTGCTTGACCTTGCATACCTTTTCGTCGATCAGCGACAGGTCGTTGATCCCTGTCTCCTTCGACGCCCGCAGCCACACCATGAATTCGGCCCAGCGGTCCTCGTCGTAGTTGTAATACGGCTCGATCTGGCAGAGGTCATATCCAAGGGAGGAAACCG
>FORK01000021.1 GCA_900113995.1 Ruminococcaceae bacterium D5
ACCAGCGCGGACAGCAGGTGAAGGGCCTGACGACGGCGGCCGGACTTTGGGCCTCGGCCTGCATGGGCCTGGCGGTGGGGGTCGGATTCTATGAGGGCGCGATTATCATGTGCGCGTTCCTGTTTCTGGTGATCGTGAGCCTGAACCGGCTCGACGAACGCTACCTCAAGGCTTCCTCGGTGGTGCGCATCTATCTGGAGTATTCGAGCGCGGTGCCCTTTTCGACCCTGCTGCGCGCGCTGCGGCAGAAGGGCTGGCACATGGCCTATGTCGAATACCTCAACCACGAGAATACGAGCGGGAGCAATGAGATTCTGCTTGACCTTCAGCGCACCGGGCGGGACAGCAACCCCAACGATGTGATCGAGATGATCCGCAATGTCGAGGGGGTCCTCTTCGTAGAGGATATCTGATCGGGAAATCAGCCCGCCGCATGATTTTGATCACGCGGCGGGCTGATTTTAATGAGCGATTTTGCAGTGCCGGTTTTTTTGTGAACGAGAGGTTCTATGAGAACGGATTGATTGTAACAGGCGTTTTCATGCTACAGGGTCTTTTTGTTATCGAAGGGCTCTATGCGAATGGACGCTTTGAACAAGCGGTTTTATGGAGCCGGCCCTTTTATGAACGAAGGGTTCTATGGGAACGGGCTGATTATAACGAGTGTTTTCATGCTACAGAGTCTTTTTGTTAACGAAGGGTTCTATCGAATGGGCGCTTTTAACAAGTGGTTTTGCGGTGCCGGCCTTTTTATTAACAAGAGCCTCTATGTGAACAAGGGATTTTTGGCGAGCATTTTATGGTGCTGGGCCATATTTTTCTTTAAAAGTTTCAAGGACAGGGCCGGAATTTGCTGAATTTCGCCGCCGCAGAGGCCGTCTTTGTGAGAATTTCCGATGATAGCGCCGAAAAGGGCGGACTTATCGTGTTTTTTGTCCCTTTTTCTTTCTTTTTGAATGGTTTATACTAGAAACAGGCGTATTTCTCAGGCTGGCAGAGATGTCAGCCATTTCTAATGAGCAGGAGGAAAACATGCAGCTGGAAGCACAAATCGCGAAAATCAAAAGAAGGATGGACGTGGCCCATAAACAGGCCAAGGCCGACCTTGTCATCAGGAATGCCAATCTGGTGAACGTATTTCTGAAGTCGGTCGCACTGCGGGATGTGGCGATCTCCGACGGCGTGGTTGCCGGAATTTTTCCCGCAGGAGAAGGCCCTGAGGCGGAAAAGCTGGTGGATGCGCAGGGCAGGTATCTGATCCCGGGCCTGATCGACGCGCACACCCACGTGGAGATGGCCTATGTTTCGGCGATCCCCTTTGCGGAGGGGGTACTCCCCTGGGGAACGACCACCGTTCTGCTTGACCCGCACGATACCTCCAACGTTATGGGGAACAGGGGCGTTGCCCTTCTCGCGAAGGAATTTCAGGCGACCCCTCTGAAAGCGATCCTGATGACTCCGCCCTGCGTGCCCTCCGCTCCCGTGTTTGAGGACGCGGGTTTTGAAGTGACGCTGGATTCACTGGTGGAGAGCCGCAGCATCCCTCTGGTTAAGGGAATTGCCGAGACGATGGATTTCACCCGCGTGCTCAATCAGGAGGAGGAGATTATGAAGATCCTGGCATACGGCCGGGAAAATGAGCTGCTCTTCGACGGACATGCTCCGGAGGTCACCGGAATGGATGCACAGGCCTATTTCGGTACCGGGCCGATCCGCACCGATCATGAATCGGTGACGGTGGACGAGATGTATGAAAAGTATTCGATGGGGGTGCACGTCATCATCCGGCGCGGCTCTCTGGCGGAGCCCGCCTCGGCGGGCGAGCTGCTCCGCCGGCTGGAGGGGGCCGATACCTCCCGGCTGCTGCTGGCCACTGACGGCTGCATCAACATCAGCGACATGGTGCATAAGGGCCATATGAACTATGCGCTGCGCCAGATCGTGGCCGAGGGCGTGGACCCCATGACCGCTGTGCAGATGGCCACCATCAATGTAGCCCGTGCCCACCGCATCGACCACCGGGTGGGAGCCATCGCTCCCGGCTATGAAGCGGATATGGTGCTGGTGAAGGATTTGAAGGACTTCGAAACCGTACAGGTCTTCATCGACGGAAACGAAGTGCCCCGCGATTTCAAACTCAAGCGCATGGAGTATCCCGAATATGCCCTGAACAGCATCAAACTCAAGGAGCTCAAGCCCGGGGATCTGAGGATCGACGCACCCGCTGGCAGGGATGCCGCCCGTGTGAGAATCATCACCGTGATCGACAGGACGGTGGCCACCGTGCTTGAGCAGGACGAGCTGAAAGCGCGGGACGGGCAGCTCTTCTCCGATCCCGAAAAGGATATCCTCAAGGGAATTACCCTCGAGCGTTATGGCAGGGGCAAGGGCTATGGCCTGGGCTTTATCCGCGGTTATCACATGAAGAAGGGCGCGATTGCCGGCTCAATCGGGCAGGATACCCAGAATATCACCGCGGTCGGCGTCAGCGACAGCGATATCTGCCTGGCTGTCAACGAAGTGGCCCGGATGCAGGGCGGCGTCGTGCTCGCGGCCGACGGCAAAATTCTGGCCAGAATTGAAATGCCGATCTTCGGCATCATGTCTGGCAAGTCCTTCCGGGAGCTGGAGGGCGATTTCCTTGCACTTCAGAAGGCCTATGAGGAACTGGGCGGCACCCTGAATGACGCCGTCTTTACCCTGAGCCTGCTGCTGGCTCTGGTGGTCATTCCGGAGGGCGGCCTCTCCAACCGCGGACTGGTGGACGTTACCAACGGCAGATTTGTCGATCTCGTAGTTCAGGAATAAAAAATTTTAAGAAGAGAAGGATTGATTCCAATGGCTTTAACCATTACCGATATTCTCTCCGCAATCGCCGGCTGTCTGGACGCTACGACTCAGGCCATTTTGGCCATGTCCTTTGGCTTTGCGATGATTCCCTCCGCGCTGGCTTATGCGGTCGGCATCGTCGGCTGCCTGGCCTTCAATTCGGTTGTGCCGATCTCCTTCCAGGCTGAGACGATCACCTTAGGCGGCACCATCGGCCGCAACAAGCAGGAGCGTGTTTCGATCATCTTTCTGGGCGGGCTGATTATGACCATGATCGGCGCGCTGGGCCTGCTGCAGACGGTGGTAGACTTCGCTGGGGAGGATGTCATCTGCGCCATGATGTCCGGCGTCGGCATTATTCTGGCAAAGGCCGCCATGGATTTGGTGAAGGAAAATGTCCGCTTGGGCACCATCTCGATGATCGTCGCCATTCTGGTCTATGCCATGACCATGGATCTGGTTTACACCATCGTTGCCGGTGTTGTCGTCACCTCGCTGGTTGCCTGCTTCCTCAAGGAGAAGGTGGAGGTCGGCAATGTCAACGAAAGCAAGTTCAAGCTGCAGAAGCTGACGATGAACTTCACTGTCCTGCGCGGCGCGCTCAGTGTCATCTGCCTGACGATCGGCGGCAACATTGCCTATGGCGGCATCACGGCGGACATTGCCGGCACCACCGCCAACGCCGACCATATCTCAATTTATTCCGGCGTGGCCGACTGTGTCTCCTCCATCTTCGGCGGTTCCCCTGTGTCGGTGATCATTTCGGCAACCGCCGCCACCCCCAATCCCAAATGGGCGGCGATCCTGCTGATGGGCATCATGATGGTGATTTTGCTGGCAGGAGTCCTTCCCAAAATCGCAAAATTTGTCCCTGTTCAGGCGATTGCCGGAACGCTGTTTGTGCTGGGCGTATTTGTCACCGTCCCTGAAAACGCGCTTTTGGCCTTCTCTGGCAACGACCCCCTGGGAACTCTGTCCTGCGGCACCACCCTCGCCGTCACCGCTGTAACCGACCCCTTCTTTGGAATCCTTGCGGGCATCGCCGTCAAGCTGCTGGCGGTTCCCTTCGGAATGGTGTAAGAAGGAGAAATGCCATGGAGAAGTTTTATGATATCACGGTGGCGGGGGTAAAACGGCGCCTGCCCATCGTTCAGATTTCCGATCAGCTGGCTGTCGCGTCCTTCGTCATGCTGGGTGACTGCGAGGTGGTCTGCGCCGCGGCACAGGCTCTGAAAGACAAGGTCCCTGAGGCGGACTGGCTGGTGACCGCCGAGGCCAAGGGGATTCCTCTGGCCCATGAGCTGGCCCGCCGGCTCGGTATGAGCCGCTATATCGTCGCGCGCAAAAGCATTAAGCCTTACATGGAGCATCCCATGGATGTGACGGTGAATTCCATCACGACCCAGAAGGAGCAGCACCTCTGCCTGGATGGACAGGACGCCGAAAAAATCCGCGGCAGGCGGGTTCTGCTGGTCGACGATGTGATCTCCACCGGCGAATCGATCGAGGCGATCCGCACGCTGGTCGAAAAGGCCGGCGGCAATGTGGTCGGAAAGGTCTGTATCCTGACTGAAGGAGATCCCGAAAAGCACAAGGGCATCATTCGCCTGGGAAATCTGCCGCTTTTCCCCGTATCCGAGTAATTTTTAGGGCAATACCGGCTGCGAGCCGGCGGGCACTGTCTCGATCGCCCTTCAGGGCAGGGAGCCGATGCCGGCCGGGCTGGAGCTTTACAGAACCGCAGTTCGTCTGATCGAGCGGTACCGTATGCACAGCACACCGGTAAAGCTGGCAGTGCAGGCCGACCGAACGCCGATCGATGACGAGTGGGCTGCATGCCTGTTCGTTGACGCCTCGCGGAAGGCGGAAAAAGAATGCCTTGCCTGCCGCCGATATCCCCTCTGCCGGGGCGTCTGCTGCCGGGGCCGGGAGTTCGGACGGTGCGCTGGGGCTGAACTGCCTTCGGATATGCCGTTTCAGGACTCGAACAGGTGGCCCGGCTGGTGCAGATGGGAGGATTCGGTTCCTGACCCTTCAAAAACGGGGATTTACGGAGCGCTTCGCTGAACTGAGGCCGCGATACGGCCTTTATCAGACGAGGCGAAAGATGACAGGACAAAATCAAGCAGGCCCGCCGCATGACATTTCGTCATGCGGCGGGCCTGCTTGCGGAAAAGCTATCGCGCCTGCTTGTCGAACGCGGGGTTAAATGCGTAGAAGTTCTTGGCGTCAAGCTCCTCGGTGATCATGCGGAGCCCTTCGCCGAAGCGCTGATAGTGGACGATCTCGCGCTCCCGCAGGAACGCGATGGGATCGCGCACATCGGGGTCATCCACCAGGCGGAGGATGTTGTCGTAGGTTGTGCGGGCCTTCTGCTCCGCACCGAGATCTTCGGAAAGATCGGTGATGGGATCGCCCTTCGATTGGATATAGGCGGCTGTAAAGGGAACGCCCGCGGCCGAAGCGGGGTAAACTCCGGCGGTGTGGTCCACATAGTAATTCTGGAATCCCTGCGCCAGAATTTCCTCAGGGGTCAGGTTTCGGGTGAGCTGGTGCACAATGGCGGAAACCATCTCCAGATGTGCCAGCTCCTCGGTGCCGATATCGGTCAGCAGTCCCGCAACTTTTCGGTTCGGCATGGTATAGCGCTGCGAAAGATAGCGCAGCGACGCGCCCAGCTCGCCGTCCGGTCCGCCGTACTGACTGAGGATCACCTGAGCGATTTTGGGGTTGGGATTCGTAATTCTTACCGGATACTGAAGGCGCTTCTCATAACTCCACATAACCTATACCTCCCAAGGCCAGGGGGTTTCTCCCCAGGTCCATCCATCGGCGGGATCGACGTCGCTGATGCGGACCGGTCCGATCTGCTGGACGTAAGCCGCTTTGGCCTGCTCATACTGTGATTTTTTTGCAGCAAAGTACGAGAGAGCGTTTTGGTCGGTCGGGTGGGTGTCGAGATAAAGAAGAAGATCAAAGATGACGAATCCGGCCTGTGCGAGCTGCATGGCGGTCGGGCCGGTCAGGGCGTTCTGGGTGCATCCGCAATTCATGTTGTTTTCCATCAGCAGATCCTCCCGGCGGCAAGGAACGGCAGGTCGAGCTCGGGGAAAATGGTCCCCCGGGACAGAGCAACAGCCGGTTCGTAGGTTTGCGCCCAGCCTTGCATCAGGACGTAGGACATGGCAAGAGACATGTTGCAGAGGCAGGCCTCCCGCGAGGTCTGCTCGGACGGCGTTTCACATCCGCAGGCGGCGGGCGCAGGGGCAGCCTGCATCGGTGCGGCGCAGGCCATCCGCGTGACGCCCGTCCTTGGACAGTAAAAGTTCAAGCAAAAAACTCCCTTTCTGTGGTAAATCTGATCGCAGGTGGAATGATGGCGCTCTTAATGCATTCTATGAAAAGGATGCGGCTTACCGTTCCGGGACAAGCCGGAGAAAAAATCCTTCCCGTATGCCGGTACGGTTCAAAACACGTCTGCAAAGCCCGCTGCAGCCAATTTGATCCCTCCGGCGGAAAATTTCCGGAAATTGCACAAACAAATTCAAAAGGGTGGACCCAGCCTATGGCAAAAGTCCACCCACCAGAAGTTTATGCAGTTGTGAAAAGGAGGCGTCCTTCGGCGCGGCTTGGGCGCACGGTCGGCGGTCCCGAAAGGAAGCTGGATGCTCCGGGTTCCGCCTGCCCTTTGGCGCGGCTTGAGCGCGCGGCCAGCGACTTCCGAAGGGAAGGGCGGATAACGGGTTTCGTTTGTCCTTTGACCTTCAGCGCAGCTCAAGCGCACGGTCGGCGATGACATAGCAGCCGCCGGCGGGCAGAATCAGGCGCAGGTAGCCCCGCTCGTCAATCGAATGGACAACATCCTCCGCAAGGCGGTAACTGTTGGCCTGATCGCTATAGCGGTAGATGGTCAGCCGGTCGGGCAAAAGACCTACGAGATCGGCGGCAAACGCCGCAACGGCCGGTGCACCGAACTCCCCCTGGTTCATCAGCCGGACAGTGCGGACCGGGTTGGCGAAGTGGTTGTCGAAAACCGCCTGCGAGACCGGATCATCGGGGAAAACCCCTAGCCGCAGCGGAGCGGCACAGGCAGCGGGATCAAGGTAAAGCCGTCCCAACACCCGGCCGCCCCCCACGGTGTCGGCAAGGAGCCGGGGGGTGATTTTGATGCCGGTGCGTTCGGAAACCTCACCGGCAACGCGCAGGATAGCCTCACGTCCCTCGGGAAGCAGGTCGGTATAGTTGACCGCTGCGACAGGGACGATGATATCGGCGCGCCCCTCGGATTTTGCCTGACGGGCCGCCTTCTCAAAAGCGCTCCGGGAAAGGGCTTCGGCCGCTGCACCGTCGAGGGGGAGCAGGCGTTCCATCCCCGCGGGGCTGGGGGCGGGTCTCACGTCTGCGGCGAGCTTCGCGGCCTGCGGGGCGGCGGGCGGCAGATCGGTGGTAAAGGCCTTGACACAAAGGACGGCGGGCCGTTCCCCCAATGCCGGGTCGGTCCAGACGCCGCTGGACCCGGCGCGCAGCAGGCTGCGTCCGGGATAGACCGACGCTTCGGCATAATCCTCGACACTCTGCTCAACAAAGAGGTGCAGAGGGCTTTTGCCGGAGAGGGTTACGACGACGGCAAAAGTCTCCCCTTCGGCCAGGGCAACCGGTTGGTCGAGCTCCAAGGTATGATAGCCCGCATAGTTCAGCAGCACTGACTGCCCCCGTTCGAGACAGGGGGTGCCGGTGGAAGGGTCCGCGGTATTGCTGAAGCCGGTGTAGATCTGAACCGAAGCGTTTACTCCATGATCGGCGGTGTAAAAACCGACCGCATCGAGACGCTCCGCGCCCGAGGCGGTGAAGAGGCCCGCCATAGAAACAGAGCCGGTTGCCCGCAGCAGGGCGGTCGGCCCCAGACCGTCATGCTGATAGTTGTGGTCGTAGCGGGCCGGCTCAAGAACAAAGGCAAAGAGATCCGAAATTCCCTGGCTGTAATAGGAGATCCAGAGAAATTCCGGGCCGTCGGCCCAAAAGCTGCGGGCCAGCCATGCGCCCGGACCGGCGGGAATGCGTCCCTGTCCGTCAGCAAAGGCCGCAGCGGGAATATCGTCATTCCAGCCCACAAGGGTCAGGGCCTGTTTTGCGGCCTGCCCCTCCTGCGCCGCATAGTACGGCACGCCGCTGTCAATCGGATTGCCGAGCGCCTGCGGGTCCATGCTCAGCGCCATCGCCGGTGCGAGGCCGTCGAGCATCGCATGCTTGACCGCCCATCCGTCGGGCTCCCCCCGGCCGTTGCGGTGGGGAAGAATCCGCACCTCCCGCAATTGGCAGAAGCGGTCGAAGCGCCGCTCCTCCGGAATCTCGGCATATCCCCGGTATTCGCTGTAAAGAAGTCCCTGCTCCGGGCTGAACATCCATGCCTCGGGGTAGGGGAGGGAGGCTCTGTCTCCTGTTCCCGACCAGCGGGCCAGGGCGGACGCGGCCATGAAGAAATTGCCGGAAGCCGCAAAGCGCGCCTCCGGCCCGAGGGCCGACGCCTCCTGCGGCAGAAGGTAGGCTGCGGCGCCGGTGCTGTCGGCGGGATCGTCAGGATTTGAACCGACCGCATAGGCGGACCAGGCGAGCAGCCGTTCCGAAAGCCCCTCTTCCAGCGGCAGATTTGAGGGGAAGGAGCCGTTCTGATAGAGGGAGGATTCCGCCGAACGTGCGGCGGCAATCGCCCAGGCGGTGTTCCAGCCGCCCTGCCCGGCGGAAGGACCCGGCATCTCCCCCGCGGCTTCCAGGCTGTAGCGCCTCGGATAGCTGCGGCGTGCGGTTTGAGCCGTCCCGCCCGAGGACAGATAGCCCGTTTCGAAGGGCTGGCTCCGGTATCCGGGCAGCGGGGCGGCGGGCGCCTGCGCCGCCAAAGCAGCCTGCGGTGCGGTAAAAAGCAGCGCGGAGGACAGAAGCAGCGGGACCGCGCGGCGGATGATCTGGTTCATGGCAATCCCCCTTTTTGATCGGAGTGAAGCGATCGTGATACTTACATTATATCACACCCCTTCCACTTGCAAAACCCCTGAAAATAGAGCATAATAAATTCGTTCCATGAAACGCTTCGCCGGGGAGGAAAAACCATGCCAAAAAAGATGCAACGCCGCTTCCTGTCCGATCTCGGCGCCATCCTGCTCGACAAGCCGTTCCTGCAGAAATCCGGAATTCCGAGGAAAGAAATTCAGGCTCTGCTGCGCAATGAGGCGTTCGCCGCTTCACTGTGCGGAATCTTTCCCATCCATGAGCGGATTTCCTGCGGCGCGGTGCTCGGCTGCTGCCGCGGCGCTCTTGCGGATCTGGCCCCCGAGCCGGAGGAGGGATGGCTCGCTTTTACCCACCGCTATGCGGTCAACCTGCTTTTCCCCGATCCGGATTTCGAGCCGCGCGCACTGACCTGCGGGACAGGGGCGCTTTTCCTGCTCGCCGTGCTGCAGGCCGTCTTTGACGTCGAACGCAGAAGCCTGCCCTTCGATCCTCTGCTGGATTTTGCCTTTCTCTCCGAGGAGGAGTACCAGAAGTGCGACCGCAGAGAGGAGTACGCCCGCTTTCTCGGCTCCTTCCGCTCGGAATTCGTCTATGAGCTGATGCGTCTGGGACGGGAGGTGACCCCTTTTCACACCCTTGAGCATATAGCGGGGGTGCATTATGTCGCCATGACCGTCGCGCGCGGACTCTGCGCGGGCGGTGCGCCGGTCGATCCAGCTCTCGTTTCGGGGGCAGCGGCGGCCCACGACATCGGCAAGTTCGGATGCAAGCCGGACGAGAGGGTCCCTTATCTTCACTATTACTACACCGACCGCTGGTGCGCCTCGCACGGGCTGCCTGGCATCGGGCATATCGCGGCCAACCACTCGACGTGGGACCTCGAGCTTGAGAATCTTTCGGCCGAATCGCTTGTGCTGATCTATGCCGATTTCCGGGTCAAGCAGAGCAGGGACAGGGATGGGCGGGAGCTCACCGAGATCTATCCGCTTGACGAGTCCTTTCAGGTCATTCTGAGCAAGCTGGACAATGTGGATGAACAGAAACGCCGCCGTTACCGCTTTGTCTATGCCAAGCTGCGCGACTTCGAGGATTATATGCGCGGGCTGGGGGTCGATATCGGCCTGACTGGCCGGCCGCAGCCCGTCCCGGTGCGGCGCGAAACCGCGCTGATGGACAGCGCCGAGGTGGTCGAAGCGATCACCATGACCGCGGTGGAGCACAACATAGAGATTATGTACCGCCTGAGCCATGAGCGTCGGTTCGGCAATCTTCTGGAGGCGGCCCGCAGTGAAAAGGACTGGAAGCGCACCCGCGCCTACCTGAACATCTTCGAGGAGTACTTTGCCTACATCAGCCCAACCCAGAAGGTGCAGACCCTGGGGTTCCTTTACGAGCTGCTGATGCACCGCGAGGGGGATATCCGCCGCCAGGCGGCCGACCTGATCGGCAACATCATCGCCCGCTTCAACAACAGCTACCGCAAGGAGCTGCCCCGCGGCGTCGCGGATCTCAGTGAACAGACCCCCTTCTCCCTTTGGGTGCAGTATCTCGATATGATCGTTTATCCGGATCATAAGCTCACCCCGCAGCAGAAGAGCTTTATCGGGTATACTCTGAAAATTGTTGTTTCCGCGGTGCTCGACTACTGCAGCCCCGAGGACGCGCGGCAGTATCTGGAGGCCTTCCTGCGCTATTACGACTGTCCCGAGCTGCTGGAGGAAGGCCCCGCCTTTGCGCTGCTCGATGCGATGCTTTACCTTCCGCTTACCCTGTGCACGCCCGGCGAGCTTGACCAGCTGTACTGCTTCGCCTCCTATTTTGCGGGCCGGGAGCCGGTCCAGCTTACGGCCGCGTCGCTGCGCTATTTCAAGCGGATCACCGGCGAGCTGCCCGCTTCCGCCTCCTGCTGCCGTGAGACGGCGAAGCTGATCGGCGGCTTCGACAACGGCGGAAACATCACCCTGCTCTTTTTGCAGTGCAAAATCCTGCAAAACCTCGGACTCGATGCCGCGCCCCTCGAACAGGCGCTCTATGAGCACGATGTGGTCAGCGACATCTTTCTTGATAACCTCAAGACCGCTACCCCCTGGATTCTCAAGGCAGTCAACATCGAGCTGCTGGTCGATCAGGTGGAGCACGGCATCCACGACCGGATTCTGCACATCTCTGCCCATTTTTCCAACCTCATCAAGGTCAGCGAGCGGGTGGTGGTGCGCCATTCGGCCGGCGCGGCGCTGCTGAAGGTCGCGCCGCTGCTTGCCCTCGACCAGCGCAACGAAATCGCGGTTGAGCTGACCAAGGGGCTGGAAGTCGGAGGATATGAATTTTCAAAGTATATCCCGGAATATCTCGGCGAGCTTGCTCTCCTGCTCCATCCGAAGGAGCTTGACGAGCTGATCGACGGACTTCGGAGCCTGCTGGGCAGCACCGACGACCGGATCGTGTCGGTTGCGCTGCATACCGTCGGGGTCCTGCTCGAATGCTGCCCGGTCTATCCGCGGCGGTTTCTCGAGGCGGACGGCGCCTTTGAACGCCGCCGCCGCCGGCTGCTCGGAATGCTGCTCGACGGGCTGGCCAATTACCGCCCGGAGGTCCGGCAGGAGGCGCTTTCGGTCATCGGCAAAGTGATCTTCGGCTCGAAACGGCTTTCCCACGAGCAGAAAGCCGGTATTTTCACCCTGAGCTGCAAAAAGCTCCTCTTTCTCTCGGAAGAGAACAGCGGCCGGCAGCTCACCTTCTTCTACCGGGCGGCGGCTCTCTCGCATATCTACCGGTTCATCTCGCTGCAGCGGATCGATTACGGCCCGTTCTGCTTTGAGCACCGGGATAAGATCGCCTTCTTCCCCGGGACCTTCGACCCCTTCACCCTCTCCCATAAGGGGATTGTGCGGGCAATCCGGGATCTGGGCTTCGAGGTTTACCTCGCGGTCGATGAGTTCTCCTGGTCGAAAAAAACCCAGCCCCATCTGATCCGGCGGCAGATTGTCAGCATGTCGGTGGCCGACGAGTTCCATGTCCACCTCTTCCCGGACGATATCCCGGTGAACCTCGCCAATCCCGCCGACCTCAAGCGGCTTTCCGAAACCTTCGCGGGCCGGGAGCTTTATATCGCCGTCGGCAGCGACGTGGTGCGGAACGCCTCCTCCTACCAGGCGGAGCCGTCGGATTTTTCGATCCACCGGATGAACCATATCGTCTTCCGTCGGGCGAGCGGGCTTGACGGGGACACCTCCTCCGAGATCGGGAATCTTTCCTGCATCACCGGCAAGGTCATCGAGCTTTCCCTGCCGACCCACCTGGAGGAGATCAGCTCGACCCGCATCCGCGAGAACATCGACCTGAACCGGGACATCTCGGCCCTCATCGACCCGGTCGTGCAGGAATTTATCTATCACAACAGCCTTTATCTGCGCGAGCCGCAGTATAAGCCGACTCTGCGTCCGCAGGATATCCGCTTCGACGTGGTCGAAAATCCCGGTCAGCCGCTGCGCGAGGAGCTTGGCCGCAGGTTCCTCACCGAGCGCGGCGAGCAGCCGGTCTGCCTGCCCGAAACGCCGGGGATGCTGATGGTCATGCGGGACACCGCGCGCAGGCGTCCGCTGGGCTTCGCCCGTTACCGTCTGGTCAGCTCCGCCGAGCTGTTCGGGGTGCTGGGCAGCGCCGCTCTCGCGGAAGAGGTCCGGCAGAAGGCGGCGGGACGGATTCTGCTGATCTCGGGAATCTACACCCGCCGCTCCGAAAAGGGCTATGATTTCGAGCAGCTCCTTCTTTCGGAGGTGCTCGCAGCCGCCCTTGCGGACGGCTGCGGCTACTGCATCTGCTTCGCCGAAAGCGGCGTGCCGGTCGCGGCTTTCTCCCATGCCGGAATTGCGGCGCTTGAGCGGCAGGGCTTTGTGCGCGCAGCCCACTCCCGGGAGGGACGCCCCCTCTTCGTCGCGGACATGCGCTCCCCGCTGGTGTTGCTGCAAAATCTCGAGACGACCATCAAGGAACCCTTCTCCTCCAACGACGAGGTGCTGCTCGCCATCCGCAGTGCCCACCGCAGGCTCCAGATGGCGGCCACCCAGCTTTTTCCGGGGAATCTTGTCCTCTCGCTGAGCTACCAGATCATCCACCACCGTCTGGTGGAGCGGATCACCACCCTCAATGAGGTGCCGAACTATCCCACCAAGCCGCGTGCCCTCGGAAAGCTGATGTGCGTACCGTTCGGCAAGATGCTGCGCGGAAAGGCGGTGCCCAATACCGTCACCAAGACGCTGCACACCGACAAGGTCTACACCCCCGATCTGCGCCGCCATTCGATCGAATCCTTCCCCTACTACACTTCGCTTCCCAGCCAGATCGCCACCATCAAGTCCTTTAACCGGCCGGTCATCCTCGTCGATGACCTGGTGCACGGCGGCGACCGCATCCGGGCGCTGCACCCGATGTTCAACCGGGCGGAGGTGGAAATCCGCACCGTGCTGGTGGGTCTGCTTTCCGGCAGGGGGCGGGATTTGATGAGCGTCTACGGCCTGCCGATCGACAGCGTCTATTATATGCCGAACCTGCGCTACTGGTTCGTCGAATCGACCCTCTATCCCTTTATCGGCGGCGATACGGTGCAGCGCGAGCGCCAGCCGGTCGCGGGCCTGCTGCCCGGCATCAACATGATTTTTCCCTATGCGGCTCCGCAGCTTCCCTCCGACTGCTCGCGCCGGGCGCTCTTCGAGTTTTCCTGCTGCTGCATCGAGAATGCGCGCGACCTGTTCATTGTCCTCGAGGCGAAGTACCGCGAGCATTTCGCCCGGAACCTGACCCTTTCCCGCCTCTCCGAGGCGGTTATCCTGCCGCTTGCCCCCGACAAGGGAAGCTGCATGGCCTATGACCCCAATCTGGCGGCGTCGGTGTACCTCGAAAACGACCTGGAGATGCTGCGCCGGAGCTACGAGAAGCTCTTTTAAGACCTGACCGAAAGGAAGGATACGATGTTTTTCTATCATGTGGACGGCGTGACCTGCGCCTGCGCGCGGGAGCTGCCACTTCCCCGCGCACAGGAGCCCGCCGCGGGCGCCCCGCTGGTCTGGCTTTATGAGCGCAGCCCGGAACAGAGCCGCGCCTCCTTTGCGCCGTGCGATCTGCGGCAGCTCTCCGCGCCTGTGGAGGATGTCCGCTTTCTCGACTGCTCGCGGCTCGAATCCCCTGCGCCGGAGCATCCCGCCCTTACGGCCGCGCTGGAGACCCAGACCCTGCGGTCGGTGAACTACTCCCATCCGCGCTGGCGCGAGCTGCTGCGTCCCGAGGTGCGCCGGGGAAAAAAGCGGGTCAACCTGCTCGCCATCGGCGACGTGGGCAGCACCCTTTTGACCGCGCTGGTACTGACCGGGTCGGACGCGATCTCGCAGATCGGCATCTGCGATCTTTCGGAGAAGGTGACGGCCCGCTGGGAAATCGAAATGGGGCAGGTGGCGCTGCCCTGGAATTACGACGCCTTCCCGCCGGTGCGGGCGGTGGGGCAGGAGGAACTCTTTGACTGCGATGTGTTTGTTTTCATCGCCTCAAAGGGGATTCCTCCTGTCGGCTCGGGGGTGCGGGATGTGCGGATGGCCCAGTTTGAAGCGAACGCCGCCATCGCCGGGTTCTATGCCAGAAAGGCCCGCGCCGCGGGCTTCCGGGGACTTTATGCATCGGTTTCCGATCCGGTCGATCCGCTGGCCAAGACGGTGTTCCTTGAGAGCAACCGGGATGAAAACGGCGTCTTTGACGGAAAGGGGCTCTTCCCCGAGCAGATTCAGGGCTTCGGTCTCGGGGTGATGAACGCGCGCGCGGCCTACTTTGCCAAGCGGGACCCGCGCTTCGCCGCCTTTCTCACCGAGGGCAGATCCTTCGGGCCGCACGGCGAGGATCTGGTGGTCGCCAATTCGGTCGAACGGTATGACGACGCGCTCTCGCGGGAGCTGACCCGCCTGACGGTCGAAGCGAACCTCGAGATGCGCGCCCTCGGCTTCAAGCCCTATGTCGCGCCCGCCCTGTCATCGGGGGCTCTTTCGCTGCTGCTGACTCTGCGCGGGGAATGGCACTGCGGCTCAGTGTTCCTCGGCGGGGTTTACATGGGCTGCAAGAACAGGTACACTCCGGCGGGGGTGCAGACCGAGAGCCTCGCTCTGCCTGAGCCGTTGTTTGGCCGCATCCGCTCGGCGGCGGATCATCTCGCCGCCATTGTGTAAGGGGGGATTCGCATGCGGGAAGCTCTTCTGCTGATCCGTCCTGCGCCTGTGCCGGGGGACCGGCTTTCGGCAGTGCTCGGCGCCGCGCTCGACGGCCGAGCGACCGAGGAAATCTGCACCGCGCAGGCGCTCGCCGTCTGGGGCGGCGCGGGCGGACTTCGAAACCGCCGGATTCTGTTTGCCATCGCGCTGGGAGAGTGCGGGATGAACCTCGAGTGGTGCGCGATGCTCGCCTTCCTGCGCGGATGCGCCGGCTGTCTGGAAGGGTCGGTGGGGGCGGTGCTCATCGACGGGGCGGGAGAGCTGTATACCAAATCCGCTGCCAAGGAGCTGGTCTTTGCCGCCAACCTCGCGGGCTGCGCCTTTGTCGGGCAGCCGCTGGTGGAGGGCACCGGCAGCCTTGCAAACTTTACCGTACAGGCCAAAAACGCCGGAACCGGCCTTTTCGAAGCCTACCAAAGCGCCGCGCATCACCTTGCCGACCGGCTGGAGGCTTTTGAGTTCCCGCACCGGGAGAGTCCGCGGCTGCTGGCGCTGCACGCCTCGAGCCACAGCACCTCCAACACAATGGCCCTCTGGGAGCGGGTGCGCGGCCTGCTCGGCGGCATTTCGGTCACCGAGGTCGGGCTGCGCAACGGCACCCTTTCCGATTGTTCGGGATGCCCCTACACCGCCTGCCTGCACTTCGGCGAGCGGGGCGGCTGTTTTTATGGCGGAGTGATGGTCGAGGAGGTCTATCCCGCGCTGCGGCAGGCCGACGCGGTGCTCTTTCTGGCGCCGAACTACAACGACGCCCTTTCCGCCAATCTCACAGCCTGCATCAACCGGCTGACGGCGCTGTTCCGCGCGGTGCGGTTCTACGACAAGGCGGTGTTCGGCATTGTCGTGTCGGGCTACTCGGGCGGTGACATTGTCGCCGGGCAGATCATCTCCGCCATGTGCATGAACAAAACTTTTTTTCTGCCGGCGCGCTTCGCCCTCATTGAAACGGCGAACGACGCCGGAACGGCGCTGCGGCTGCCGGGCATCGAAGATCGGATCTCGGCTTTTGCCGCCGGAATCCGCACGGCGCTGCTGAAATCCGAACCAAAGGAGACGCTATGAGCAAGATAAGCTGGAAGGGGAGTACCCTTTTGGGACCGATTCCCCCTGCCCTGATTACCTGCGGAACGCTGGAGCAGCCCAATGTCCTGACCGTCGCCTGGACCGGCATCGTCAATACCCAGCCTCCGATGACCTATATCTCGGTGCGGCCCGAGCGGTTTTCCTATCCCCTCATCGAGCAATCGAAGGAATTTGCGGTCAACCTGCCCACCGTATCCCTTGCCCGGGCGGTCGATTTCTGCGGAGTGAAATCGGGCCGGGATACCGACAAATTTGCCGCCTGCTCGCTGACCGCCGAGCCTGCCTCGCAGATTTCGGCGCCGCTTCTGGCCGAAAGCCCTCTTGCACTCGAATGCCGGGTGCGGCAGAAGCTAGAGCTGGGCAGCCATCACATGTTTCTGGCCGATATCGTCGCCGTCTCGGTCGATCCATCTCTGCTCGCCCCGGACGGCAGGCTGCGCCTCGACCGCGCCGGGCTGCTTGCCTTCGCGCATGGCAGCTATTATGAGCTGGGCCGTCAGATCGGGTCTTTCGGCCATACCGTCCGCAAAAAGCCGGCCCGCCCGAAGCGGCGCGCGCCGAAAAAATAACGGTTTGTCTTCTGACGGACCTTCAGCAAAAGGAGGAATTTTCTGTGGAAAAGATTCTTGTCAAAGGCGGATTCCCGCTCGCGCCGCTGCCTGCGGCTCTCGTCTCATGCGGAACGGCAGAGCAGCCGCTGGCACTGACCGTCGCATGGACGGGTATTGTCAATTCCGACCCCTTCCGGATGTATATCTCGGTGCAGCCGGTTCGTAATTCCCACCCGGTCATCGCCGGATCGGGGGAGTTTGTGATCAATCTGCTGGAAACGCCGATGCTCGGCGCTCTGGATTACTGCGGCACCCATTCGGGGCGTGACGTCGATAAATTCGCGGCCTGCGGACTGACCGTCCTGCCCGCGCGGGAGGTTAAGGCCCCCCTCGTGGCCGAAGCCGCAGTTTCGATCGAGTGCAGAACCTGTGAGACGCTTCACCTGGGCAGCCACGATATGTTCATTGCCGACGTGCTCGCCGTCCATGCGGCCCCGGCGCTGGTCAACGAGAACGGCCGGATCTGCTTTGACCGCTCCAAGCTGGTAGGGTACGCCAACAGCCAGTATTTTGAGCAAGGAAAGCTTTTGGGAAATTTCGGCTGCTCCAGGACGCTGTTCAAATGAGGCAGGGAAGGTCGATTTTCCGCTGCCCGATTTGCAGCCGGGCGCTGCGCCGCCGGGAAAACGCACTTTGCTGCGAGGCGGGACACAGCTTCGACATTGCCTCGCAGGGCTATGTCCATCTGCTGCCGCCCAACCGGATGCACGCAAAGCTGCCCGGCGACAGCAAAGAGATGGTGGCGGCGCGCCGCCGCTTTCTTGACACCGGCTGCTACGCTCTGTTTCAGGAGGCGGCGGCGCAGATCGCCGCGCAGGTATGCGCGGGCAGGAAACGGCCGGTCGTTCTGGACGCGGGCTGCGGCGAGGGCTATTACACCGATGCGGTGCGCCGCGCCCTGCCGCCCGAAGCGGATGCGCTGGTCTGCGGCTTCGACATCTCCAAGCTGGCGGTGGCCGCCGCGGCAAAGCGTTACCCGCAGCTTGAGCTTTCGGTGGCGAGCTGCTTTGCCATCCCGGTGGCGGACGCCGCCGCTGATCTGCTGCTGGCCATCTTTTCACCGATTGTGCCCGGGGAGTTTGCACGGGTGGTGCGCCCCGGCGGGGCGCTGCTGCTCGCGGTGGCGGGGCCGCGCCATCTCTTCGGCCTCAAGGAGGTGCTCTATGAGCACCCCTATGAAAATGAGACGAGGGAAACCGTATATCCCGGCTTCGTTTTGGAGCGGCGGGTCCCGGTGCGGACCACCGTCGTGATCCGGGGACAGGAAGCGATTCACGATCTCTTTGCGATGACCCCCTATTACTGGAAAACCCCTGCGGATGGGGCAAAGCGGCTCGGCGGGCTGGAAAGCCTCTTTACCGAGCTGGGCTTCGACCTGCTGCTCTATCGCAGAACGGAGGAATCAGAATGAACAAAACGCTGACCGCTGCCGCCGGGGGCGCCGCCGCTCTCGGTCTGGCGGCGTTCGCCGCCCGGGAATACCGCCGCAACCGGAGCTTTGGCTGCACCTGCTATCATCTGACCGTGGGGCCGCTGCCTCTGCCCGAGCCGGTCAGGCTGCTGCAGGTGGCCGACCTGCATGGCAGGATGTTCGGCAAAGGCGGCCGGGATCTTGCCGATATGATCCGGGTGATCTCGCCCGATTTGATTGTAATGACCGGCGATACGGTAAGCGCCGACTGCAAAAATCTGCTGCCCACCGCCCGGCTGCTGCGGGTCCTCTGCCAGATTGCGCCGGTTTTTCTGATCCCGGGCAACCATGAGCTGCGATCCGGCCGTTGGGGGGAAATTTCTCAGGGCTTTCGCAGCGTCGGAGTGATTGTGCTTGAGAATGAGCGGTTCGACGGCGAGATCAAGGGGACTCCGCTGCATATTCTCGGGCTTTCGGAGGGGTTGGCTGTCTCCCGCGTCGATTACCTGCGGGAATTTCTCGGCACAATGCGCCATGCGGACTGCACTGCGGCGCTCTCCGACCTTGCCGACTGCGATGGAGTACGGATTGTTCTCTCCCACTTCCCGGAGCTTTTCGCCGGAATCGGCCGCCTCTCCTACCGGAATTTTCATTTTGACCTGATGCTGGCCGGTCATGCCCATGGCGGGCAGTTTCGGGCCGGACGTTTCGGAGTCTATGCGCCGGGTCAGGGGCTTTTTCCGCGCTACACCGCCGGAATGCACGGCTGGAATCCCGCGCTGGTGGTCAGCCGGGGCCTTGGAAACGACAGTCCGGTTCCGCGGGTGAACAACCGCCCGGAGCTGGTGCTGGTCACGCTGCAATAGCCGCTGGGCCGGGCGATTCGCAAAAAGGGATAAAGGCAGGCGCCGCAAAGCATCGATGCTTTGCGGCGCCTGCCTTTAATGCCCGTTATGCTTTTGCCGGCGCTTTTCCTGCCGCTGTTCGAAACGCAGGGCGCGTTCCTCTTCCCGCAGGGCGCGGGAGCGGATTTTCCGCGCCTGCCTGGACTGCTCCCGCTGAAGGGAGAGAGCCCGCTGCGCCTTGGTTCCGACGGGGGTTCCGCTTTGCAGCTGCCGGCGGATTTCCCGCTGCAGCCGCTTGGGGTTTACTCCCTCGTCGCGGCGGCGTCCAGCCTCGATTGCCGGACTGAACCGGAGCTTCCCGTAATTTTTCAGCAGATAGTCATAGACCTCATAGTCCTTTGGCTCGGCGCCGAAGACAATCCGGCAGGCCTCATAACTGCCCCGCTGCTCCCTCTCGTAGAGTCCTGCCCAGAAGGGCGGGTCGAAAAACACGGTCAGCTTTGCTGTGGTTTGCTCCATAGCCAATTCCTCCTTACAGTCTCTCGCAGAAATCGGACAACCAAGGAGGCAGGTTACTGACGGCGGGCCACCGCGCCCGGACTACCAACCGGGCAGTGTTTTTATCTCTGCGGTTTTATTGTAAGGCAAATCAGGGCCAAAGGCAAGCGGCGTTTTTTCATGTTTCATCGGAGGTTTCAGCGTGTGATGCCCCTGTTTGTGAAGGATGTGCCCCCCTCGGCCCTGCCGGTTGCGCGGCGGCCCGGTTTTAACCGGTGCGGCCCATCCATCTGGTTCACCTGTCCAAGTTGCTGCAATCGTACGGGCAATCAGGGCCAAAGGCAAGCGGATGCTTGCATCCCGCCGCCGGTTGTGTTATCGTTAATTGTCGGAATAACGTAACCCCCGCCGACTGCGGGGAGGAAAGGATTTGTTGTCGGAAATGTTAGGCTTGATTTTTCTGGTGTGTTTTGCAGCGTCGGTCGTGGGGGCGGTCTGCGGCATCGGCGGCGGGGTGATTATGAAGCCGGTGCTTGACACATTCGGCTTTGCGAGCGTCTCTACCATCAGCTTTCTTTCAGGCTGCACAGTGCTGGCAATGTCCGCCTATTCGATTGGAAAAACGGTGCTGGCGGGGGAAAGCGAGATTGAATACCGCACCGCCACCCCTCTTGCCATCGGAGCGGCGGCGGGCGGCGTGATCGGCAAGCAGCTTTTTACACTGGTAAAAAACAGCTCCCCCAACCCGGATTTTGTCGGAACGGTTCAGTCGGCGGCACTGGCCGCTGTGACGCTCGGGGCGCTGCTCTATACCGTCAATCGGGCGCGGATCCGTCCCCATCAGCTGGACGGAGCGGCCCCGGCAGCCGGAATCGGGACAATATTGGGAATCCTGTCCAGCTTTCTCGGGATTGGCGGAGGGCCAATCAACCTGCCGGTGCTCCATTACTTTTTTTCGATGGAAACCAAGACGGCGGCGCAGAATTCGCTCTATACCATCCTTTTTTCGCAGGCGGCGAGCCTCGTGGCAACGCTGGTCACCGGGACGGTGCCGGAGTTTCAGCTTCCTTGGATGGCTGTCATGGTGGCGGGGGGAATGCTCGGCGGCATGGGCGGCAGGGTGCTGAACCGGCGCCTGAGCGGAGAACAGGTTACCCGTCTTTTCATCGGGCTTATGCTGGTGATCGTCGGCATCTGTCTCTATAACGCGGTCCGCTTTACCGCCTGAACCGGCCCATCTTCCGTCTGGACCGACGGCCTGTGCAGGCGCTGTCAGGCCTCCCGGCGGCGTGCGTCCCGGTAATCTTTACTTTGATTTTACGGTTTTCAGGTTTTCCACACCTTCAAGTCCATAATATACTTCTGTCTGATTATTTGGATTGGAGCGTGTATAATGAAAAGCCCGAATATCTGCCGGATTATTTCCGATGGCATTATAATTCTTGGCATCATTATTTTTTCCGTTTCACTGCTTGCTTTCGGCGTTGGGCCAATACACCCACTCTCCATACTGGCCGGGACTATCCCTTGGGGCGGTTACATATATGGGCTGCTTACCATACGCTGCCCTTTTTGCCGGCGCCTTTTACCATGGAGGACACTCTGGACTTCCTATTGTCCTCACTGTGGTGAAGATTTGGAGCATTGCTAAGATTTTTTGTATCGTTATATCATAAGTAAAGTTTTGCCCGGTCAGCTCCTAACTTTTTAGGTAGGAACGCTTCGCGCTTTCACCTGCCCTGCATTCTGTAAGCGGACGGCCGTCGGTCCGACGGCCTCTTTCCATCCTTGAAGTCCCGCCGTCAGCGTCCCGCTTCGCCCGGCGCCTGAAGCGAAAGCCGTTTTGCGGGGCCGGAGGGACCGGCGTTTTCCCTGCCCAAGGAAAAGCAGGCCCGGGATGGCGGCACATCCCGGGCCTGCTTTGGAACACAAGGGGCTACGCCAGATTTTCTGCAAAAAAACGCCGGGCGTTTTGATAGAAGATGCCGTCAGCCTGTTTCTGCCCAATGCCGCGGGCGAGCAGATAGCCGTAGGCTTCGGCGGCTTTTTGGGGAGTGTTGAGGCAGTCGGGCAGCGCTGCGCCGTCGAAATCTGAGCCGAGTGCGAGGTTCTTTGATGCTCCCAGCTCCAAAAAGTGGACGATGTGGCGGTAAAGGTCATCAAGGCTTGTGACCTCCCCGCCGTCCCGCAGGAAGCTGACAAAATAGTTGAGGCCGATCAGGCAGCCGCGGCGCACCATCTCGCGGATCATCTCATCGGTCAGGTTGCGCCGGTGTCCGGCGACGGCCCGGGCGTTGGAATGGGTGGCAAGGAACGGCTTTTGCGCGACTTCGAGCAGGTCCTCAAAGCCCGGATCGTTGAGGTGCGAGACGTCCACAAGGATACCGCACCGTTCCATTTCGGGGATGACGGCGCGGCCGAACGCTGAAAGGCCATGGCCGGTGCCGTGCCCGGAGCCGATTTCGTTTTCGCCGTTCCAGACCAGGGTGATCGCACAGACCCCCGCCTCAGCCAGCACCCGCACACGGGAGAGATCCCCCGCCAGAACCGAGCCGTTTTCAACGGTGAGAAAGGCGGCGGTTTTGCTTTGGGCGAAGGCGGCCTCCATGTCCCCGAGGCCGCGGCAGGGGGACACCCGGTCAGAAAACCGTTTCATCTGACGGACGAAGTTTCGGTGGTTTTGGCCGAAATAGTCGATTGCCGCCCGACCCCGCTCCTCATCAGGGATGAAGATCGCAAAAAATTGGGCCCAGTGGACGTCGTCGGGAATCGCTGAGAGTGAGAGCACCCGTTTGGGGTCATCGAGGGTGTCGGGATTCCCGGCAGCGTATTTGCAGTCGGTCAGGGTGTCGCAGTGAAGGTCAATCAGGGCATAAGGTCGCATGGGAAACCTCCTTACAGACGGACCGGAGAGGATTCGCCGGAGCGGCCGGCCCGTTCCAATTATATGCGGTGGACAGGGAAATCCGCCGGGCGGCCGCCTGCTTCTGGAGGACCCTGGCAGCCGTAAATGGAAGCAAAAGTCGGGGAGGCGTAGACATGGCGCGGGAGAAAGCCGGATATCTGCAATATCTCAGGCTCAAGGGAATTCGTCCCGGAGGCTGTTTCTGCTTTGGCAGCGAACCGGAACGCCTCTACCGCGTGACCAAAAGCGGACGGCTGCTGAATCTGGCGGACGAGCCCGCGGAGCTGACCGAAAACGACTTCTGGGAGAGGCTCGACGAGCTGTGCCCCGTCGCCGAAGAGAAGTTCGGCGAGGCGCGCCGCCGCCTGCTCGATCGGATCTGGGCATCGAAGGGGAAGATGACGAGCGCCGGGCTTGAGCCGGCCGCCCGCTTTTTTGCGCGGGAGTACACTCTGTGATATGCACAGGGCCGCTGGAAGGAGATCGGGCGCTACGATGAGGAGACGATGCGCCGGATTTTGAACCGCTCGCTGGAGCTTTTGGGCGGCGCGGCCCTCCCGCCGCGCGAACGGCGCAGCCGTCTGGAGGAGATGTTTCGGGATGCAGTGCAGGCGCGCAGCGAGGCGCTTGGCCGCCGGGCAAAAGGCGGATGAGGGCAGATGAACCGCCCTGAGAGGAGAAAACAGGATATGCCTGAGAAGACTGCCGGGCGAAAGGCCGATGGGAATACAAGAACCGTCCAGAAAGGAGAAAGCAGGCTATGCCTGAGAAGATTGCCGGGCAAAAGGCGGATGAGGGCGCGTGAATCATCCCGCTTGAAAAGGTCCCGCACCAGAGAATCCAGTGCCGCGAAAACCCGTGCCGGGGGCACTCGTACCAACTCGGACCGAAAGGCCGCACGCACATCAGAGCCCCTGCTTTGGAGGGTCTGACGCCAGATTATGCACCGGAGCATCCCGTACCGCTTTGGCAGCAGACCGGCCGACATGTCGGGCGCGTTTTTCCTGTGGCGGAAGCAGGCCGGTGAAAAGGCCCGCCGGGATCGATTCGGTGGACTTTTGCGGCCGGGGCGAGGGTGAATGCGGCCGGTTTAAACCGTTTGGGTCTCGAGCTCGGAGGCCAGCTCCTCCCAGCTCTCGAGATAGCGCGCGGAAAGCCGCCGGATCTCCGGTTCATCCTGCGCGGCGGAGGGATCGGCCACCGCCCAGACCGGGAAGCCCGCGGCGGCGGCGGTGCGGATGGCATAGAGGGAATCCTCAAAGACGACCGTTTCCTCCGGCGCTGCCCCGAGCAGTGCGGCGGCCTTCAAAAAGAGGTCGGGACGGTCCTTTTTGACGCCGCCCACGTCCTCCACCGTCAGGATATGGTCGAGCAGAGGGGAGATTCCCTTGGCCTCCAGCACCGGGTCCACCAGCTTGTGGGCGGTCAAAGTGGCAAGGGAGGTGCCGATTCCATGGGCGCGCAGCCCCCGGAGCACCCGTTCCACCCCGCGCTTGGGGGAAACCGTCTTCAGATATGCGTCGAGCGCCAGACGGTCGCAGAAGTCCCAAAGCTCCTGTTCCTTCTTATCGAGATGAAATTCCCCGATCAGCCAGCCCGCCGAGCCGTGCAGTCCGAGGGTGTCCATCCGGCGGAAAATCCAGTCGGACGGCTCGATGCCGAGCCCGGTGAGAAAGTTTTGCTCCAACCGGCGCCACATCCCCATGGAGTTGAGGATGGTGCCGTCGAGATCGAAGATTGCTGCCTTCATAAATACCTCCTTGAGTTGGGGATGCATCCATCATAGCACAGCCGCAGCGGCAAAACAACCGCGGAAACCGGGAGCACATATTCCCCCCCGGTTCCCGCGGATTTCGGAATATGCGGTCAATGATAAATGCAGTCAAAAACGGGTTTCATTTCGGGAATCCATTCGTTTGTTTTGCGGTCATAAAATTTTGTATCGGAGTTTACGGCAAAGGGGATGCCGGCAGCTGTCAGCTGCCGCGTCATATAGCTCGCAAACGCCACCTGTTCTTCGATGGTGTAATCGTTTCCATCGTTGTAGTTTCCCGGCATCCATGCGCCGACCCACGTAGGGATTCCGGTTTCCTTCTGCTAGGCGAGAGCCAGCGCAATCTTTTCATCAATCAGGGAGCGCTCATGGTCGCTGCCGGTTGTCCAGAGCTTGCGGTCGTTTGTTTTGCTGGGACCGGAAGCGTAAGCCCCGCACACGAAACGCGAGTCGGGGCTTCTGAATATCCACCGGGCATCAAAAAGATGCCCGGCGAGGCGCGGACAGCGAAGTGCCGGCAAAGCAAAAGCCCCGCACGCGAAACGCGTGTCGGGGCTTCCGAAGATCCGCCCGATATAAAAGAGACGCCCGGCGCAGCTGTAAAAAGCCGGCCGCGGCGGGCAGAACGCGGCTGTGGAAAAACGGCGCGGGTGCTCCGGCGCTTAAAAAGGAAGAAAAGTCTTTTATTCTTTTTCTTCAGGCTTTTCAAGAACAACAAATGACACAAAGGTTTCTTTGTGGAGATAAGCTTCAAGCTTTGGATCAACATCCACGGTGTATGGGTTCAGCTGCGAAATTACCCTGCCCTCTTCCAACAATTTGTTGATGCGGACCAGATATTGATTATCATTCACATCGTTTTGTTCGGTAAAATCCCGGCTGTTGCTGATATAAACCACCTTTTGCATCTGTTGCCCACCTCCGTGGCTTTTTGTAAGATGCGCCTTGCATGCCCAAAGGCCGTTCCATGCGCACACAAATGGTGCCGCTGACCGGGGTCGAACCGGTACGCTGTTGCCAGCGAGGGATTTTAAGTCCCTTGCGTCTGCCAATTCCGCCACAGCGGCATTTACGTCTCCTTATTTTACAATAGCCGGAGGGCGATGTCAAGAAAGAGCGGAGGAATGCGGAAAAATATCCTGCCGTCATGGACTTGAAGCCAAATGGGTGCTATAATAAATCCATTGTGAAAAACAGAGCCGGAGCGGGCCGTTCCCCGTTTGCGTGCCGGGCGCCGGTGATATGTAAGCCTGAAGGAGGATTTTGTCATGGAATACCATATTGCAGACCGGATCGCCGGGGTACAGGGCTCGATGATCCGGGAACTGTTCAAGCTCGCTGCCGACCCGAACATGATCGCGTTTGGGGGCGGGAATCCCTCGCCCGACACCTTCCCGACCGGGGAGATCGCGCGGATTACCGCCGATGTGCTGGCCAACAACCCTGCTTCGGTGCTTCAGTACGGCCTTTCCGAGGGTTATCCGCCCCTGCGCGAGACGATGAAGAGGCATCTTGAGACGGTGGAGCACATCTCCTTTGAGAAGAACGAGCTGTTCATCGTGTCGGGCGGACAGCAGTGCGCCGACCTCATTACCAAGGTGCTGGTCAACGAGGGGGACACCGTGCTGGTGGAGGAGCCTTCCTTCGTCGGCTGTCTCAACACCTTCCGCTCCTACGGGGCGAAGCTCTGCGGCATCCCGATGGAGCCGGACGGAATGAACCTCGAGGCCCTTGAAAAGGCTCTGCGGGAGCAGAAGAAGGTGCGGCTGCTCTATATCATTTCGAGCTTCCAGAATCCGACCGGCTTCACCACCAGCGCCGAAAAGCGCAAAAAGATCTACGAGCTGGCGAAGAAGTACGACATCTGCATCTTTGAGGACAACCCCTATGGGGAGATCCGGTTTGCGGGCGAGCACATCGACCCGATCAAGTCCTTTGATACCGACGGCCGGGTGCTCTATGCGGGCAGCTTTTCCAAGACGATGGCGCCGGCCTTCCGGCTCGGCTTCCTTGCCTTTGACAAGGCGCTGACCGCCCGCATCACCGTCGCCAAGCAGTGTACCGACGTTCATTCGACCACCCTGTTCCAGTATATCTGCAATGAATACATGACCAAATGCGACTATAAGGGCCACATTGAAAGGACCTGCGCCCTCTACCGGCACAAGTGCGACCTGATGCTCGGCGAGATGGAAAAGAAATTCCATCCCGATGTGCGCTTTAACCGTCCCGAGGGCGGGCTTTTCGTCATGGCCTTCCTGCCAGAGGGGATGGATTCCTACCCCTTTGTCGCCGAGGGGATCAAGCGTGGGGTCGCCTGCGTACCCGGCATTGCGTTTGCCGCCGACGAGGGAGGGACCCACAACGGCTTCCGCATGAACTACTCCTCCCCGTCGGACGAGAACATCGTCAGGGGCATCGATATTCTGGGCGGGCTGACCCACGAATGGATGTCGCGATAGATCCTGGAAGGAAGGTTGATTTTAATGAGTGAAGTGATGGCCGCGCCTGCCGCGGAAAAGAAGAAGGTCGTCCTCTCGGGCATTCAGCCCTCGGGGCTTATCACCATCGGCAACTACCTCGGCGCGGTGAAGAACTGGGCGGAAATTCAGGAGCAGTACCGCTGTGTCTTTATGATTGCAAACCTCCATGCCACCACCGTCCGGCAGGAGCCTGCCGCCCTGCGCAAAAACACCCTCGAGGCCTATGCCATGCTGCTCGCATGCGGGGTTGACCCCAAGCGCAGCATCGTGTTTGTGCAGAGTCAGAACCCCCACCACACCGAGCTGATGTGGGCGCTCAACTGCTATACTCAGTTCGGCGAGCTTTCCCGCATGACCCAGTTTAAGGATAAGTCGGCCCGCTATGCCGACAATGTCAACGCCGGGCTTTTCACCTACCCCACCCTGATGGCCGCCGATATCCTGTTGTATCAGGCCGATTATGTGCCGGTCGGCATCGACCAGAAGCAGCATGTCGAGCTGACCCGCGACATCGCCCAGCGGATGAACGGGGTGCTGGGAAACCTCTTCACCATGCCGGAGTGCCTCTTCCCCAAGGCGGGGGCAAAGATCATGGCGTTGACCGATCCCACCAAGAAGATGTCCAAATCCGATCCGAATCCCAAGTCCTACGTCGCGGTGCTCGACCCGAAGGATACGGTGATCAAGAAGTTTAAGAGCGCGGTGACCGACTCGGGAAGCGGCATCTGCCGCGCAGAGGGCAAGGAGGGCATCGGAAACCTGATGACCATCTATTCGGCCTTCACCGGCAAGAGCGACGAGGAGATTGCCGCCGAGTTCGAGGGCAGAGGCTATGGCGATTTCAAGCTGGCGGTCGGTGAGACGGTGGCCGATGTTCTGGCCCCGGTCCGCGAGCGGTTTGCGGCGCTGATGCAGGACCGCGCTTATCTCGACGCCTGCTGTGCCGAAGGGCTGGAACAGGCGATGCGCATTTCCCAGCGCACCCGGGACAAGGTTTATAAGAAGATCGGCTTTTTCCTTTAAGAGCGAAACCGTTTCGCCCGTTTGAACGAATCGGCAGGCGGATTGCGGGAGCTTGCGCTGCCGGCGCAGACCAAAACTGTTTTGTCCTTTTGAGCGAACCGGAAAGGCCGGATGAAAAGCGTCTCGCTTTTCATCCGGCCTTTTTGTGCAGGACAGGCGCCGGGCCGCGCTTTTTAAGCCTGTTCCCAGAGCAGCAGGTTGTTTTCAAACCGGACGGACAGTCTGCCGGTATCCTTCAGCCATGAAAGATACGAGCGGACGGTGCTGCCCACCAGGACGTACTGCTCAAAGCTCATGGTCAGGCCGTAATCTGCAAACAGCCTTTGCAGAATCGTTTCGAAACAGAGAGGCTCCCGGCAGAGGAGGGTGATTTTCTCCGCCACCTCCAGAACCTTGTCGATATTGTACTGGGCAAGTTGGGCGATGTCGCCGGTCACCGGCGCATGAGCGGGCACGAATGCACGGGCGGACATCCCCTTGACTAGTTCCAGTGTGCTCAGGTAGGCTTCGGCATCGTAGAGAAAGCTGATTTGGTACTTTTCGAGCGTTTCCCGGCTGGAGAGACAGTCCGCCAGATAGATTACGCCGTCGGAGGTCTGGAAACCCACCATGTCGAAGAAATGCCCCGGCAGGGGAATGACCGAAAAGCCCTCCGGCAGGCTGCCGCCGTCGAGAGGAAGCGCCGCGCTTTCCCTCGCCATTAAAAACTTATGCCGCAGGTCGCGGCAGGGGAAGCCGCCGTACAGGAAGGAAGGCTCAAGAACCGGATGCCTGGTAAAGCAGCATTCCATGCCCGGCGCGTAGACGGCACAGCCGGTCTGCTCCTGTAAATACCGGTTGCCCCCGATGTGATCGGCATTGGAATGGGTGTTGTAAATTGCAGTGAGGCGCCATCCGTTTGCATCCAGAAGCTTTTTGATTTTCCGGCCGGCCTCCTTGTCGTTTCCGCTGTCAATCAGGCAGACGCCGGTATCGCTGAGCCTGACAAGCCCGATTTTTACGGGACTTTCAATATAATAGCTTTTTTCAGAAATTTGAATCAATTCATACATATACGGCGCCTCCTGTCAGTTGATACCATTCATCATGCCACGGATTTCCGGCCTTTTTAAGAAGATCCATTCAAATTGGGGAACTTATTGAGGCGCACAATTACAGTATCCGCGGCAGCACCGTCCGGAAGAAACTGCAAAAGTTGATTCCAGTCATTTTTCTTCCGTTTCTCTTGACATTCGTTTTTTGCTTGCTGATATTGAGCGCGGAAGGGGATATTTGCTTTGATGGTTTTAGTACTTCCCGGCGGTCAATCATTGGAACAGTTGGCCGCTTTTGATTGATAAGATTAAGGAAGCTGCGCCGCGCAACGAAAAACGCCGCCCCAGATTGGGCGGCGTTTTTCAGATGCAGACAGGGAAAGGAAGATAGCAAAAGGAGAGGAGAAGGAAGAAATCAAATGGAGAAAAGGATTTTGCCGTAGGTCGGGAAGGGCCATACATCCTCATCGACCGCAGCCTCCAGTTCATCGGCCACCGCGCGCAGCTCCTGCATGGCGGCGAAGATCGAATCGTGGTGATACTTCGCGCAGCCGAGCAGGTCGGCGTGTTCCTTTGCGCCGAGGAGAAGGCTGTCAAGCGCCTCAATCTTCTTGTCGAGGCAGGCGGCACGCAGCGAAAGCTTGGAGACAAGCGATTCCTCCAGCGCGCAGCCGATCGAGGGAGAGAGAGTTTTCTTGGCCATTGCCGTTTCGGCAAGGTAACGGGTATAGCGCATGACCGCCGGCAGAATGTTTTTGCGTGCCATGTCGAGCATGGTGATCGCCTCAATGTCGATGGTCTTGCAGTAATTTTCAAGGGTAATCTCGTAGCGGGAGAAGATCTCGGTTTCCGAAAGAACCCCGTGCTTGGTAAAGAGGGCGATGCTCTTTTGGCTGACAAAAGCAGGCAGCGCCTCGGGAGTGCTCTTGAGATTCAAGAGCCCGCGCTTGGCGGCCTCCGCCTGCCAGGCGCCGGCGTAGCCGTCCCCGTTGAAGATAATCCTCTGGTGTTCACGCACCGTCTTTTTGATCAGGTCGTTGAGGGCCTTGGTGAAGTCGGAAGCGCCCTCCAGAAGATCGGCAAACTGCGAGAGTTCCTCGGCGACGATGGTGTTGAGGACAAAGTTCGGCCCCGCGATCGAGAAGGCCGAGCCGGGCATCCGAAATTCAAACTTGTTTCCGGTGAAGGCAAACGGGGAGGTCCGGTTGCGGTCGGTCAGGTCCTTGGGGAAGCGCGGCAGTACGTTGACCCCGATGGTCATATCCTCGGCCATGCTGCCGTTGTAAGGCTTGCCGGTTGCAATCGCATCGAGGATGCCGGTGAGCTGGTCGCCCAAGAACATCGAGAGGATGGCGGGCGGCGCTTCGTTCGCGCCGAGGCGGTGGTCGTTGCCGGCGGAGGCAACCGAAACCCGCAGCAGGTCCTGATAATCATCGACAGCCTTGATGACGGCGGCGAGGAACAGCAGGAACTGGGCATTTTCCTGTGGGGATTCGCCGGGTTCGAGAAGATTCAAGCCGGTGTCGGTCGAAAGGGACCAGTTGTTGTGCTTGCCCGAACCATTGATGCCGGCGAACGGCTTCTCGTGCAGCAGGCATACCATGTTGTGCCGCAGCGCAACCTTCTTCATCAGCTCCATCGTAAGCTGGTTGTGATCGGTCGCGGTGTTGACGGCAGAAAAGATCGGGGCCAGCTCGTACTGGGCGGGGGCGACCTCCTTGTGTTCGGTTTTGGCGAGGACGCCGAGCTTCCAAAGCTCTTCGTCGAGGTCTTTCATGTAGGCGGCCACAGCCGGATCGATCGCACCGAAGTAGTGGTCATCCATCTCCTGCCCCTTGGGTGACTTGGCGCCGAACAGGGTGCGTCCGGTATAGACGAGATCGCGGCGCTTCTCAAACATCTCTTTCGAGATGAGGAAGTACTCCTGCTCGGGGCCGGCGGTGGCAAACACCCGTCTGGCCTTGGTGCCAAAGAGCTTCAGGATTCGGAGCGCCTGCTTGTTGATTGCCTCGTTCGAGCGCATCAGGGGCGTTTTCTTGTCGAGCGCCTCGCCGCCGTAGGAGCAGAAGGCGGTGGGAATGCAGAGGGTATTGTCCTTGATGAAGGCGGGGGAGGTGGGGTCCCACGCGGTGTAGCCCCGGGCTTCAAAGGTGGCGCGCAGGCCGCCCGAGGGGAAGGAAGAGGCGTCCGGCTCGCCGCGGATCAGCTCTTTGCCGGAAAAGTCCATAATCACCTTGCCGTCCCCGAGCGGGGAGATAAAGCTGTCGTGCTTCTCGGCGGTGATGCCGGTCATCGGCTGGAACCAGTGGGTGAAATGGGTGATGCCTTTTTCCACCGCCCAGTCCTTCATGGCGCTGGCGATCACATTGGCCAGTTCAAGCGAAAGGGGCTCGCCCGCCTCAATGGTCCGGCGGAATTCCTTGTAGCTGATTTTGGGAAGCTTGGTACGCATCACGCTGTCGTCGAACACCATGCTGCCGAACAGTTCCGGTACTTTGGACATGATAGAAACCCTCCTGCATCATTCATATTTCGAGATGCCTCTGCATGCAAAAAAGGCGCTGCGAGTCTTGCAACTCACAGCGCCTTTGCTGTTATGGCGTTATTATAGCGGCTATTTTTGCGGATGTCAACAGACTTTCCAAAAAAATTTGGTGAAATTGCTTTTCATTTTCCGGCAGATCGGTTATAATCAAATTCAGAAGCCATATGAATGGAGAATGCCGTCCCCCTGCACAGAGGCGGAGGCGCGGCATCCGCGATGATGCAGCAGGGGGAACTCCGATGATGCGATACACTGAAAATGAAGTGATGGAATTTGTCCGCGAGAATGAAGTGAAGTTTATCCGCCTCGCCTTCTGTGACCTCTTCGGCGCGCAGAAGAACATCTCGATCACCGCCGAGGAATTGCCCCGCGCCTTTGCGGGCGGAATTTCCTTCGACGCCTCGGCCATCGAGGGCTTTTTGAACGTTGACCGTTCCGATCTCTTCCTCTTTCCCGAGCCGGATACCCTCGCGGTGCTGCCCTGGCGCCCGGGACGGGGACGGGCGGCGCGGCTCTTCTGCGAGATTCGCCATCCCGACGGCGCCCCTTTTGAGGGGGACGGCCGCTATCTGCTCAAAAAGGCCTGCGCGCGTGCGCGGGAGATGGGCTATCTTTGCCAGATCGGTCCCGAGTGCGAGTTTTACCTCTTTGAGCTGGACGAGAAGGGAAATCCCACCACCCTGCCGATCGATACGGCGGGTTATCTCGATGTGGCTCCCGCCGACAGGGGAGAAAATATCCGCCGCGACATCTGCCTGACCCTCGAGGAGATGGGCATCGTGCCCGAGAGCTTCCACCATGAACAGGGGCCGGGGCAGAATGAGATCGATTTCCGCTATTCCGACGCGCTGACCGCCGCCGATCAGGTCGTGACCTTCAAGGGCGCGGTGCGGACGATGGCCGCTCAGAACGGGATGTTCGCCTCCTTCCTGCCCAAGCCGATGCTCGACTGCGCGGGGAGCGGCTTCCACATCAACATGTCCCTTTCGAAGGATGGGCGCAACATCTTCCAAAACGGCGGCGGACAGCACTGCCCTGAGGCGGAGGGTTTCCTCGCGGGGATTCTCGCACGGGTGCGGGAGATTACCGCGATCCTCAACCCGCTGACCAACTCCTACCGGCGGTTCGGCGCCTTTGAAGCGCCGCGTTACATTACGTGGTCCCACTCCAACCGCTCGCAGCTCATCCGAATTCCCGCCGTCACAGGCGAATATGCCCGGATTGAGCTGCGTTCCCCCGACCCGGCCTGCAATCCCTATTTCGCCTTTGCCCTGCTTATCCATGCGGGACTCGACGGCGTCGAGCAGGGACTTGCGCTCCCTGCGGCCTGTGAGCACGACCTTTACCATGCCGGAGAAACCCTGCTGGCTGATTATGAGCGTCTGCCCGCCGATCTCGGCGAGGCCCTTGACCTGCTGGAGCAGAGCGAACTTGTGCGCCGGGTCCTTCCTTCAGATACCCTCGCCAAGTTTCTTTCGGCCAAGCGGCGGGCGCAGGCGGCGAATCTGCGGGCGGAGGACCCGTTCGGCCTGGAGCACAGGACAGATTTTCTGCGGTATTGAGCGGCGGATGCCTCACCGGGGAAAGGAGGGCGACGGATGAACAGAACCCTGGTGGTTTCCTCTTCGGCCGCGGGCGCCCAGCTTGTGCAGGAACTGCTGCCCGCGCGTGATTACTCTCCGGTGGTCGTCGCCGGGGGAGGGGCTGAAGCGCGGCGCTTCTGTGCCGAAAGCGATTTTGACCTCGTCATCATCAACGCCCCCCTTTCCGATGAATTCGGACATGACCTCGCGGTGAACGTCGCCTCCCAGTCGGCGGCCGGCGTGGTCATTTTGGTAAAAAACGAGCGGGCCGACGAGGTTGCCGCAAGGGTCGAAACGGCAGGGGTTTTTGTCATCCCCAAGCCGGTTTCCCGGCCGTTTTTCTTTCAGGCGATGCGGCTGGTCGACGTCTCGCACCGGCGGATGCTCGGCCTGCAGCGGGAGAACCGCAGGCTCCGGACCTCCATAGAGGAGATCCGGCTGATCGACCGGGCCAAATGCGCGCTGATCCAATGCCTTTTGATGACCGAGCCGCAGGCCCACCGCTACATTGAGAAGCAGGCGATGGATCTGCGCTGCCCCAAGCGTCAGATTGCAGAAAATATTCTAAAAACCTACGAGATATGACCGCCCGATTTGTGCAGCAGAGCGGGCGGTTTTCTCTTGCCAAAGGGCATGGTTTCATGTTACAATAATTTTCGAATTGGAAAGCTTCAGACAATGGCGTCGGAAGGGATTTTTTGTGGACGACAAAATCTCGACCGGCGCTTTCTGTTGAAGACGAAAGCACCCCTCTGCGGGGAAAACTACAGGGAAGGAAGATGACCGGGAGATGCAGAACAAGACTCTTCATTTTACCAAGATGCACGGATGCGGCAACGATTATATCTACTTCAATTGCTTTGAAGAAACGGTGGAAAATCCGGAGGAGCTGAGTATCCGCCTCTCGGACCGCCACTTCGGCGTCGGCGGAGACGGCATTGTGCTCATCTGCCCCTCAAAGACGGCGGACGCGCGGATGCGGATGTTCAACGCCGACGGCAGCGAGGGGAAGATGTGCGGCAATGCGACCCGATGCATCGGCAAATACCTCTATGAGCGCGGGGGAGTCCGTAAGGATGTGATCACCCTTGAGACGCTCAGCGGAATCAAAACGCTGCGCCTGACCGTTGAGGACGGCGTTGTTTCGTCGGTGCAGGTCGATATGGGAGCGCCGGTCCTCGAGCCTGCGCTGATTCCGGTGAAACTGCCGGGAGAACGGGCAGTCAATGCGACCGCTTTGCTGGCAGGAGCAACCCGCACCTTCTCCTGTGTCTCGATGGGAAACCCCCACTGCGTCCTTTTCACCACCGGTGTGGCCGGGCTTGATCTCGAGCGGATCGGCCCCAGCTATGAGAACGACCCCCTCTTTCCGGAGCGGGTCAACACCGAATTCGTCGAGGTGCTCGATTCCCATACCCTGCGGATGCGGGTCTGGGAGCGGGGCAGCGGCGAAACCCTCGCCTGCGGCACCGGCGCCTGCGCCTCGGCGGTTGCGGCGGTCCTCGCCGGGCACTGCCCTCTCAACGAGGATATCGTCCTGAAGCTGCGCGGCGGCGACCTCGTAATCCGCTACACCGGTGAAACGGTGCTGATGAGCGGCGGCGCAACCTTCGTTTTTGACGGCGCAGTGCAAGCGTAACGCCGGCTGAATAAAAGGATAACGCGCAAAAAGAGCGCGGCGCGGCGGGGACGGGGGTCCGGAAAGGGCCGGTTGGGATTCCCGCGGCGTGAAGAAAGGAAAGGGAATCTGAACATGAGCAAGTATATCTTCGTCACCGGCGGCGTCGTCTCGGGACTCGGCAAGGGCATTACGGCCGCTTCGCTCGGCCGCCTGCTGCGGATGCGCGGCCTTAAGGTGGCGGCGCAGAAGCTCGACCCGTATATCAACGTCGACCCCGGCACCATGAGCCCCTACCAGCATGGGGAGGTGTTCGTCACCGAGGATGGTGCGGAAACCGATCTCGATCTCGGCCACTATGAGCGCTTCATCGACGAGAACCTCAATAAGTATTCCAACCTGACCACCGGCAAGGTCTACTGGAATGTGCTCAACAAGGAGCGCAACGGCGACTACCTCGGCGAGACGGTGCAGGTGATCCCCCATATTACCGGCGAGATCAAGGAGTTTATCTATTCGGTCGGCAAGACCAGCAACGCCGACATCGTCATCACCGAGATCGGCGGAACGGTCGGCGATATCGAGAGCCAGCCCTTCCTCGAGGCGATCCGGCAGGTTTCGCTCGAGGTCGGTCCGCACAACTGCATGTTCCTCCACGTCACCCTCGTCCCTTATATCAAGAGCTCAGGCGAACATAAGTCGAAGCCAACCCAGCATTCGGTCAAGGAGCTGCAGGCAATGGGCATTTCGCCCACTGTGATCGTCTGCCGCGCCGACGAGCCGATCGAAAGCTCGGTGCTGCATAAGATTTCGCAGTTCTGCAACGTCAAGGAGGACTGCGTCATTGAAAACACCACCCTGCCGGTGCTGTATCAGGCGCCGATGATGCTCGAGGAGAACGGCCTCGGCCGGATTGTCTGCCGTGAGCTTGCCCTCGACTGCCCCGAGCCGGATATGCGCGAATGGAAAGCGATGCTCTCCCGGATCGAGAGCCGGAACCGGCATGTGCGCATCGCCATCGTCGGCAAATATATCCGTCTGCACGACGCCTACCTCTCGGTGGCGGAATCGCTGCATCACGCCGGATATGAAAACGGAGCGGTGGTCGATATCGATTGGATTGAGGCGGAGGACGTGACCGACGAAACGGCGCGGGACCTGCTGGGCGGCGCCGATGGAATCCTTGTGCCGGGCGGCTTCGGTGACCGCGGCATCGAGGGCAAGATTGCCGCGGCGCGCTATGCCCGCACCCACAATGTCCCCTACTTCGGCATCTGCCTCGGGATGCAGATTGCCGTCATCGAATTTGCCCGCGATGTGCTCGGCATGACGGGCGCAAACTCCACCGAATTCGCTCCGGACAGCCCCTTCCCGGTCATCGACCTGATGCCGGACCAGCATGGGGTGGTGATGGGCGGCACCATGCGGCTCGGCGCCTATCCCTGCCGGATTGTCTCCGGTTCGCTGATGGAGCGGGCCTACGGAGAATCGCTGATTCAGGAGCGCCACCGCCACCGCTATGAGTTCAACAACCGTTTCCGCGAAGAGATGCAGAGAGCGGGAATGGCAATTGTCGGCACCTCGCCCGACGAGCACCTCGTGGAGGCGGTCGAGCTGCCGGCGCACCGGTTCTTTATCGGCGTACAGTTCCATCCCGAGTTCAAGAGCCGTCCCAACCATGCACACCCTATTTTCCGCGAGTTCGTCGCCGCTTCCCTTGCGGCGCAGCAGTAAGCCACAAGACAGACAGGAGGATCAGATCGTGAAACTCAACCGCAACTACGACAATCTTCAGCAAAGCTATCTCTTCTCGACCGTCGCCCGCAAGGCCCGCGAATATTCGCAGGCCCATCCCGACGCCGACATCATCAAGCTGAGCATTGGGGATGTCACCCTGCCGCTGGCGCCGGTCGTCGTTGAGGCGATGAAGCAGGCCGCCGATGAAATGGGAAAAAAGGAAACCTTCCGCGGCTACGGCCCCGAGCAGGGCTATGATTTCCTCAAGGAGGCGATTGCCGGCTACTATAAGAGGGAGGACGGCGTCGATCTCGCCCTCGATGAGATCTTTATCAGCGACGGGGCGAAGAGTGACCTCGGCAACATCCTCGACCTCTTCGATGCGGATAATACCGTTCTGATTCCCGATCCGGTCTACCCGGTTTATGTTGATACCAATATCATGGCCGGCCGCCGGATCGTCATGCTGGATTCGAATATGGACAACGGCTTTGCCCCGATGCCCGACGAGAGCCAGGATGCCGACCTCATCTATCTCTGCTCGCCGAACAATCCGACCGGCGCGGTCTACACCCGCGGACAGCTGGAGGCATGGGTGGCTTACGCCCGCAGGAAGGGCGCGCTGATTCTCTTCGACGCGGCTTATGAGTGCTTTGTCAGCGACGAATCCCTCCCGCGCAGCATCTTCGAGATTGAAGGCGCCAGGGAATGCGCCATCGAGTTCTGCTCCTTCTCGAAGATTGCGGGTTTCACCGGCACCCGCTGCGGCTATACCGTCGTGCCGAAGACGCTGCTCGGCGGCAAGCTCAACGCCATGTGGCTGCGCCGTCAGACCACCAAGTTCAACGGGGTGCCCTATCTTGTTCAGCGCGGCGCGGCGGCGGTCTTTACCGAGGAAGGCATGACACAGATCCGCGCGAACATCGATTATTACCGCGAAAACGCCCGCATCATCGGGGAGGGACTGGCCGCGGTGGGCATCCGTTTCGTCGGCGGCAAGGATTCCCCCTATCTCTGGATGGAGTGCCCCAACGGCATGGACAGCTGGGACTTCTTCGATTTCCTGCTGGAGCGGGCCAACGTGGTGGGAACTCCGGGCGCGGGCTTTGGAAAGAACGGCGCCCGGTACTTCCGGCTGACCGCTTTCGGCGACCGCAGCCGCACCATAGAGGCAGTCGAACGGATCAAAAAGGCGCTGGGCTGAGGTCAATTGTCCGCGGCGCACCGGGGTTCGGCGGATTTTGCTTCCGCCGGGCCCCGGTTTTCACGATGAGATCAAAACAGGAGGAATCCTTCGATGCAATCAGCAATCATCGTTTCCCAGCAGGTGCTGGTCATGTTCCTGATGATCGGCTGCGGCCTGTTTTTCAACAGGCGCCGCCTGATCAGTGAGTCGGCGGCGCGGGAGTTCTGTTCGCTGCTCCTCAATCTGGCGCTGCCCTGCGTGATTATCCAATCCTTTCTGCGGCCGATGCGGCCCGAGTACCTCAGCGGCTTTGCCATGGCGATCGGTATCGCCTTTGCCATGCACCTGTTTGCGGTCGCCGCCGCCCAGCTCCTGATCCGTCCCCGTGCGGACGAGGGATACCGGGTGGAACGGTTTTCGGCGGTCTATTCCAACTGCGCTTTTATGGCGTTTCCGCTGCTGCGGGCGACCGTCGGGGAGGACGGGGTATTTTACGCCACTGCTTTTGTCGTGTTTTTTATCCTGTTCCAGTGGGTGCACGGCATCCTCGTGCTGGGCGGTTCCATCAACCCCCGCAAGCTGTTGTATAACCCCTGCATCCTTTCGGTGGCGATTGGACTGCTGATCTTTTTTACCCAGTGCCCCATTCCGGCGCCGCTGGCTTCGGCGATCGGGATGCTCAGCGCGGTCAACAGCCCGCTTTCGATGGTGATCACCGGTGTGTTTTTGGCCGGGCTTCCCCTTTCCGGCCTCAGGAATATCCGGCTGGTCACCACTGCCGCGATCCGGCTGCTGGTGATGCCGCTTGCCGCCATTGCCGTCATCTGCGCGCTCGGAATGCCGAATTGGATTGAAACGGGACCGGTGGTCTGCACCTCTCTGGTGATCGGGTTTGCCTGTCCCACTGCGGTGGCGGCGATTCTGCTCAGCGCGCATCTCAGGAAAGAGGTGCTTTATGCCAGCGAGCAGATTGCAATGAGCACATTATTTTCACTTGTTACTCTTCCGCTGGTGGCGGGAATTGCCGTCGCCGTATTTTGAGCGGTTCCCCCGAAGCCGCGGCGCCGGCGAACGCGGCGGTCCGCATGGCCCGATGAGGGCTTTTGGCGGAGGGCGTTTCAGTCCATCGGAAGTTTTCCCGCATTGCCTGTCATGCCGCCTGTTTACAGGCGGCATTTTTGCCCAATGAAGCCCTTTGCTCATTTGCCGGCGCACTGTCTCGGGCCCTGCTGCTTCTCCCGGCATTGAAGGCGAGAGCTTTTCATGCGGCCCCCTTCGCGGCGGATGCGGAGAAAGCCAAACAAAAAATGCGCGGTGGATTTCGCCTGCCTTTCCTTCCCTGCTTCTCCCGGCATCGAAGGCGGGAGCTTTTCATGCGGCCTCCTTCGCGGTGTGGTGAGGGCTCTAAACGCAAAGAAAGCGGCCTCGAAAGCATATGCTTTCGAGGCCGCTGCTTGTGCAGATTTATTCCTCCACATCGTGCAGGCGGTCGGCCAGAGGGGAGCGAAGGGAGTTCTGCTCCTTGGCCTCCTGCTGGAAACGGCTGACGTTGGAAGCGCCCTTAAAGGCGGGCTGGATGGTGCCTGCTCCCGCTACGCATCCGCCGGGGCAGCCCATACCCTCGAGCAGGTAGCCGTTGCGTTTGCCCGCCTTGGCAAGCATCAGCATCTTGCGGCATTCCCGCAGGCCGTCGGCATAATCGACCAACAGCTCGCGGTCGGGAGCCAGCTCCGAAATTGCGTGGGCGACGGCGCCCGCGACGCCGCCAGAAACGGCAAAGCCGCGGCCGGCACCGGTGGCTGTGTCGAAGACGGGATCGGTATCCGGTTCGATTTCTTTGAAGTTGATCTCCTTGGCATCGAACATGCCCTGCAGTTCCTCAAAGGTCAGGACGAAATCGACGTCGCTGCGCACCGAACGGCGGGAGGCTTCCAGCTTTTTGGCGGCACAAGGACCGACAAAGACGACCTTGGCGTTGGGATGTTCCTTTTTGATCATGCGTGCGGTAATCACCATCGGGGTCAGCGCCATCGAGATGTAAGGAGCAAACTGCGGGAAGAGCTTCTTGGCCATCACGCTCCAGGAAGGGCAGCAGCTGGTTGCCATGAAAGGCTGCTGCTCCGGAACCTTGTCAAGAAAATCGTGCGCTTCCTCGATGGTGCAGAGGTCGGCGCCGATCGAAACATCCCGGACCGCCGAGATGCCGAGCTTTTTGATCGCGGCCACGATTTTGGCGGGGGTGGCGTCGGGGCCGAACTGGCCGACCACAGCGGGGGCTACCGCCGCGATAATCTCATCCCCCGCTTTGATGGCGTGGATGAGCTGGAAGATCTGGCTCTTGTCCGCGATGGCCGAAAAGGGGCAGTTGACGAGGCACATGCCGCAGCTGACGCACTTGTCATAGTTGATCTTGGCGCGGCCCAGCTCATCCGACTCGATAGCGTCCATGCCGCAGGCGGCGGCACAGGGACGCTCAATTTTGATAATGGCGTTATACGGGCAGTGCTCAATACAGCGCCCGCACTTGATGCACTTTTCCTGATCGATGACGCTCTTGCCCTTGACGGTGCGGATCGCGCCCTTCGGGCAGATCTCCTGGCAGGGATGGGCCAGGCACCCCTGGCAGGCGTCGGTGACACGAACCTGCTTGGGCGGGCAGGCGTTGCAGGCAAAGGGGATGATGTTGACCAGCGGCGGATCGTAGTATTTGGTTGCAACGGCGCTCTCGGTGATGCCATCGCTGACCGGCGCATGCTCCGAAACGGGCCGGATCGGCAGGCCGATGGCAAGGCGCAGCCGCTCCGAAACGATGGCGCGCTCAAGGAAGATATTTTCACGGTGTTCGGCAACTTCACCGGGAATGATCTTGTAGGGCAGGGCGGCAATACGGGAATAATCCCCGCCTTCATAAGCGAGCCGGGCAATTTCGGTAAAGACGCTTCTGCGGATATCGTTGACAAAGGTATGGATTCCTCTCACGAAACTTCCTCCTATCAGACACATCGGTTGGTTATGACGTGCAAAAAAACAAATAAATTTCGTATAAATCACACATATTATAGCGGGTCGCTCCTACGTATGCAAGGAAAAACAGCATTTTTCTTTATTTTCTATATTTCATGCAATAAATCTGTTAAAATCGGGCCGGTTTGCCGTTGATTTTGTTAAAAAGAAAACAAAAACCGAAGCCTTTGTCTGCACAGAGATCTGCCGGACAGCCCCGCGATTTTTAGGCAGGGCAATAAAAATGGGAATCGGACTGCCGCCGCCATTGTAAAACATACCCGGCCTGTGATACAATAAACAAGTTGCAGAAACGGGAAAAAGAGGGAAGACAAATGCAAAAACTGGGATTTAACAACAAGACCTATATCGCTGAGCAGACCCGGCGGATCCGCGAGCGGATCGAACGGTTCGGCGGGAAGCTTTATCTGGAGTTCGGCGGAAAGCTGTTCGACGATTTTCATGCGGCGCGGGTGCTGCCCGGATTTGATGTCAACGGCAAGGTCAAGCTGCTCTGCGAACTCAAAGATCAGGCGGAGATCATCCTCTGCATCAGCGCCAAGGCGATCGAGGCGAATAAGATACGGGCCGATGTCGGCATCACCTATGATCTCGACGTGATGCGGCTGATCGACAGCCTGCGCAAGATGGGCCTTTATATCGGATCGGTGCTCATTACCCAGTATTCCGGCCAGGCAGGCGCCGATGTTTTCCGCAAAAAGCTTGAAATGCGCGGTGAGCGCGTTTATGTCCATACCCTGACCAAGGGCTATCCTTCCGACGTCGATACCATCGTCTCCCCCGAGGGGTACGGCGCAAATCCTTACATTGAGACGTCGCGTCCGCTGGTGGTCGTGACCGCCCCGGGCCCCGGCAGCGGCAAGCTCGCCACCTGCCTGTCGCAGCTCTATCATGAATATCTGCGCGGGATGCGGGCGGGCTATGCGAAGTATGAGACCTTCCCGGTATGGGATCTGCCGCTGGACCATCCGGTCAACGTCGCCTATGAGGCGGCGACCGCGGACCTGCGGGATGTCAATATGATCGACCCGTTTCACCTTGCCGCTTATGGGACAACGGCGGTCAACTACAACCGCGATATTGAGGCATTCCCGGTCGTGCGCACAATTCTAGGACGAATCTGCGGCGAGGATCTTTACCGTTCCCCCACCGATATGGGGGTGAACATGATCGGGCGCTGCATCACCGACAACGCGGTGGTACAGGAAGCGGCCCGTCAGGAGATCATCCGCCGTTACTATCAGGCGCGCTGCGCCTATACCAAGGGCGAGGGGGACCTCGAAGCCTGCAAGCGGATCGAGTTTCTCATGAGCTCGCAGAGAATCAATACCAACATCCGCCGCACCGTCGCCGCTGCGGTTGAGAAATCGCGGGAAAGCGGCCGCTATGCCGTCGCGATCGAGCTGCCGGACGGACAGGTGGTGACCGGAAAGTCCTCCGAGCTGATGAACGATACCGCGGCTGCGGTGCTCAATTCCATCAAGGCGCTGGCCGGCCTTTCGGATGAGATCCTACTGATCTCGCCGGTGGTCCTCGAGCCGATTATCCGCCTGAAGAAGGAGATGCTCGGTTCCCGCTACCCGGTTCTCAAGCTCGAGGAGGTGCTGCTGGCCCTCTCGATCTCAGCCGCCCTCAACCCGACGGCACAGCTCGCGATGGAACAGCTTCCGCGGCTGCGCGGCTGTGACGCCCACTGCTCGGACATCATCACCCAGGCCGATGCCAATACCTTCCTCAAGCTCGGGGTCAATGTGACCTGTGAGCCGCAGTATCCCACCAAGGATCTCTATTTCAAATAAGTAAGGCGCGGGGGCGCGCTGCGGAATTCCGCAGCGCGCCCTTTTGCGCATGGGCGCCCCCTGCGCCGCCGGGGGCACGCCGCGCCAAAAGTATTCGCTTCCGGCGGCGGGCGAAGCGGGGGGTGCAATGATGAGCCACAAATCAATACAGCTTTTGCCGGGCAGGAACGCTGCCCGCTTATGGGCGGCAGAACAAGTGATACGGGAGAAAAATTTGATGCATTCGGAGGCTTCAGCCGGTAAAAGGTCCCGATCGGACCGGTGCAGATCCGCCAGCTTCACTGGCAGCTCTTTCGGAGCGGCGCTTATCCCCAGCGGGCAAGCAGCGGGGCGATCAGCGAAACGAAGAGAGGGTTGAAGATATCGACGACAATGACCGACCAGGCCGGAAATACGATCCAAGCAACCTGAGAAGGGCCGAACTGCTGCATGACAGCACGTTCATTGGCCACTGCGTTGGAACCGGCCCCGAGGCCGGTTCCAATCAGTCCGGCCACCATGACCGCGCCGTTGTAATCGCCGCCGAAAAGAAACCGGTGGCAGAAATGCGCCCACAGCACAATCAGGATGATCTGTGCTGCGAGGATGACCATCATCACCAGAGCGGAATCAAGCAGTCGGGTCAGGTCAATCGACATGAGGGCAAGCGCGAGAAAGATATCAAGGCTCACATCGCTGATCGATTCGATTTCCGGCAGATCGAAGGGGAGATGCGCCGCCTCCATGAGATTGCGGAAAATCACCCCTGAAAAGATGCAGCCGATGAAATACGGCATTTCGATCATCGGGATTTTTTGCAGGGCAAAGGAGAGATAGCTGCCCAGCCCGCCGATCAGAAAAATGAGGCACCAGCTGCCGACAAGGCGGCTGTTTGAGAGAGGAACCTGCCGTCGTTCCTCCTCGGAAAGCGCGGCGTCGGTCGGCCGGAGCTTTCGCTTCTGGATGATGCCGCGCGCAACCGGCCCCCCGATCAGGCTGGCGAAGATCATGCCGAAGGTTCCGGCGGCCACCCCGATCACGCCGCTGTCCGGCGCGCCGTAGCCCTCAAAAACCGGGCCAAAGGCCGCCGCAGTTCCGACCCCGCCCGCTGTCGCTACCGAACTGCACATCATGCCATTGAGCGGGTGCATCCCCATCGGGACAGCAATGGCAATGCCGACGATATTCTGCAGTACCACCAGTCCACAGATCGAGATGGCGATTCCAGCGAGCACCCGTGCGCCGCCCATCCGCAGCAGCTTGGCACTCGCACCGAAGCCGACGCAGGTAAAGAAGAGGTTCATGAACAGATCTTTCATCTGGAGATTCCATGTGATCTGTACCCCGAAAGCCGTCCGCAGCAGAAGAAAGAACAGGCTTGCCAGCAGCCCGGCGACAACCGGACCGGGCAGGCAGTACCGTTCAAGCAGCAAAACCCGGCGGCGAAGCCAGATGCCCAAAAAGACGACTGCCGATCCAATGGCAGTGGTTTGCAGCAGATCAAAGGTAATTTGCATCGAAGCCCTCCAAGCAAAGGAAAGTTTCCCCTAGTTTGCCCGGAAAAAGAAAAATAAACCGGCGGAGAAGCGGCAGATGCGTTTGACCTGCCAGTTTCCGCCGGCTTGGCACCGGGAATATCAGAGCCTGGGTTGATGGCGGGGAAGATCGTCTGCGCGGGCCTTTGCCCACAGGGAGGCGCTGATGTTCCTTGCAATCTGTCGTGGATTTCCGCGTCCAAGCATCTTGTCCAACAAACCCTGCCTGTTTTTACCTGCGGATGCAGGCTTGCAGCCGCGCTGATTTTCTCCGTGCCCTGGCGTGGATTTCCGCGTCAGGGCGCCTTGTCCAACAAATTCCGCCTGCTTTCGCCTGTGAATGCGGGCTCCTGTCCAAGGAGGGAAAAGCGGTATTCGCTCCTGTGGCAGTACCGTTCCCCGGCCCGCAGCATGGGGGAGGGGAAGCCGGGATGATGCACCGCGTCGGGGTAAAACTGCGTTTCCAGGCAGACACCGTCCCGTTCGCGGTAGACGGCCCCGTCCTTGCCCGGCCGTTCGGTCAGGTAGTTGGCGGTGTAGAGCTGCAGGCCCGGCAGGGTGGTGGAAAGCTCCATTGAAATGCCGGTCCGCAGGCTTTCCAGCCGGGCGGCGGGACGCAGCCCCTGCGCCGGCAGCGCGTAGTTGTGGTCGTAGCCGCGTGCGGCGGCAAGCAGCGGATCGTCAATTCGCTCGCCCAGAGCCGTGGAGCGGGTAAAATCGAGGGCGGAGCCTGCGACGGATTCCAGCGCGCCGGTCGGGATGCCGTCCGGTCCCGCAGGGGTGTAGCGGGAGGCATACAGGGTCAGGAGCTGGCTGAGCGCCGCCCCGCTCTGGTGGCCGGAGAGGTTCCAGTAGCTGTGGCTGGTAAGGTTTACCACAGTATCCCGGTCGCAAACCGCCTCATAGGAGATGGAGAGCCGCCGCCCTTCGAGGAGCGCATAGGTCACCCGCGCCTCGAGATTTCCGGGGAAGCCCCCGTCGAGGTGGGGGGAAAACAGCCGGAAGGTCACCGAGCGGCCGCTCAGCTCATAGACCTCCCAGATCCGCCGGTGGAAGCCGGAGGGCCCGCTGTGCAGGGTATTCGGGCCTTCGTTGGCGGCGAGCGGAAAAACCGTTCCGCCGACCGGCAGCGCCGCCCCCGCAATCCGGTTGGCGCAGCGCCCGACCACCGCGCCGAGGCAGCCGTCCTGTTCCTCATATTCACGCAGGGTGTCGTAGCCGAGGCAGACGTCCGTTGGGCGGCCGCCGCGGTCCGGAACCGTCAGGCGGCGCAGCGCCGCTCCGTAGCCGATCGCCTCAAGAGCAAGGCCGTCCGGGCCTTGCAGCGAGATGAGCGGGACGCTTCTGCCGCCTGATTCTCCGAAGGGGGAGAGAAGGCACATGGCAGCGCCCCCTTATTCCGCGTAGCCGTCGGGATGGCTCTGATGCCAGTTCCAGGCGCTGCCGATAATGTCGTCGAGGCTGCTGTGCTGCGGCTTCCATCCCAGAATTTCGACCGCCCGGCGGTTCGAGGCGATGAGGGTGGAGGGGTCCCCCGCGCGGCGCGGAGCGATCTTGGCCGGGATCGGATGGCCGGTCACCTTTCGCGCGGCTTCGATGATCTCCCGGACCGAAAAGCCGTTGCCGCTTCCGAGGTTGAAGACCCCGCTCGTTTTTTCGCGGTCAAGAAACTCGAGGGCGAGCAGATGTGCGCTGGCGAGATCCCGCACATCGACGTAGTCGCGGATGCAGGTGCCGTCGCGGGTGGGGTAGTCGTCGCCGAAGATGCCGATGTGTTCCCTCTTGCCGAGGGCCACCTGCAGCACGATCGGAATCAGGTGACTCTCGGGATTGTGGTCCTCTCCGATGCCGGCGGCGTTGTTCGCGCCGGCGGCGTTAAAGTAGCGCAGGGCGGCGAATTTGATTCCGTAGGCAGCGTCGCACCAGTGCAGCATCTTTTCGATTGCCAGCTTGGTTTCTCCATAGGGATTGGTCGGGCAGGTGCGGTCCAGCTCGTCGATCGGCTGTTTTTCCGGTTCACCGTAGGTCGCGGCGGTCGAAGAGAAAACGATCTTATCCACCCCGTGGCGGCGCATCGCACCGAGCATCGAAACGGCTCCGGCGACATTGTTCCCGTAATACTTCAACGGGTCGGTGCAGCTTTCCCCGACCAGCGAGAAGGCGGCAAAATTGATCACCCCGTCGATTTTGTGCTCGGTAAAGACGCGGTCGAGGAATTCCCCGTCCCGCACATCTCCGACGCAGAGGGTGCCGTGGGTGACCGCCCCGCGGTGGCCGGTGCAGAGGTTATCCGCCACCACGACGTCATAGCCCTTGTCATGAAGCTCGGCGACCATGTGGCTTCCAATGTAGCCCGCGCCGCCTGCGACCAGAATAGTTTTCATAGGGAGGCTCCTTTCGCATCAGGCGCGCGACGCGCCGTTTTGGTATTTTTCATAGGCGGCGCGAAGCTCCTGCGCCTTTTCCTCGGGGCAGTTGGGATTGCACCACGCGCCGGCCCCCGTCTCGGAGGAGGCGAAGAACTGCTGCCGGTCGGCCCCGCGCATCGGCGGGATGAACTCAATATAGAAGTGGCAGGCTTCGTCAATGCCGTCAAGCTCCGAGTGAATCGGGGCATTGTGCATGCACATCATATAAGGAAACGGCATGTCGAAAAGGCTGTCGTACATCCCGACCATTGAGCGCACCGCTTCGCCGAGCGAATCCAGCTCCTCCTCGGTCATCCCGCCGATGCTCGCGACATGGCGGTTGGCGATGAGGTTCGCGCCGTAGGTCAGCGGAGAGTAGAAGGGCAGATAAGCGGTGAAATGTTTGTTTTGGAACAGAATCCGCCGTCCATCCGCCAGCTCCTCCTTCAGAAGATCGCAGAAAAGGCAGCTTTCGTGCTGCGTCAGGTAGCCGCGGGCGGAATCGACCTCCCGCCCGATCCGGCTGGGCAGGAAGGGATAGCCATAGGCCTGGCCATGCGGATGAGGCATCGTCACCCCTACCACTGCGCCGCGGTTTTCAAAGAGATAGCAGTATTTGATTTTGGGATCGGCCTGCATGTCATCAAAGACTTCCCGCCACATCCGCGCGAGCCGGTGGACATGCGCGTCACTCAATGCTGCCACTGTCCCGTGATGATCGGGGGAGTAGAGCAGCACCTCGCAGCGCCCGTAGCTGGGAGCGGTCTGGAAGAGCGAGCCGTTTGCAACGTCGTCCGGCTCGGGCGGATCGGAGCGCAGCGCCGGAAAATCGTTGGGATAACGGTAGACGTCAAATTGTTCCGGCACCTTTCCGCTGCCCGGGCAGAAGGGGCACCAATCCTTGGGCATCTGCGGACGGGACTGGCGGTTGCCCGCGACCATCGTCCAGTCGCGCAGTACGGGATTCCATCGAAGTTCAGCCATGGTTGTTCCTCCTTTAAGCAAGCTGGATTCCGCCGCGCGGGCGGATGCTCATGATGTGGCAGCTCCCCGGGCCGAATACGGCCTCGATGCCGGAAACGAAAGCGTCGAGCTGCTTGGCGGGCACGTAGGCCTGCAGGGTTCCCGCAAAGCCGCCGCCATGCACCCGGCAGGCCCCCTGCCCGCCGAGCAGGCGCCGGGCGAGGGAAAGGGCCAGGGCGACCTCCTGATGAACCGTCGATCCGGTGGGGGAGACGTTCTGAAGCTGGGTCCAGGAGGAAATCCCCGATTCGCCGACCAGCCTGAGGTAGCGGGGAAGATCCCCCGCACGCAGCGCGGCGGTCATTTCCTCCACCCGCCGGTTGTCCTCATAGACATGGATCGCCCGCAGCACCGCGCGGTCGCCCGCAGCGGCCCGCACCGACGGGAGGGCGGCGAAAAATTCCTCTTCGGGGATTTCACGCAGCGCCTGCCGCCCGAAGCAGCCGCAGACCTGTGCCAGTTCGCGGGTGATCGCCGCGTATTCGTCGGTCAGGTCGGCGTGGTCGGCGCCTGAATCGATGATGCACAGCACATACCCGCAGGAGGCAAGGTCGAATGAAATCTGCTCGATGCGGGGCGCCCCCTCCCGCTCAAAGTCGATGGCAATAATGCCGCCGACCGACGACGCCATCTGGTCCTCCAGTCCGCAGGGCTTGCCGAAATAGACGTTTTCAGCATACTGGCCGATCTGCGCGATCTCCACCGGGCTGACGGCATTGCCCGCAAAAAGTCCGTTGAGGATCGTCCCGACCAGCACTTCAAAGGCGGCTGACGAGGAAAGACCGCTTCCCTTGAGCACATTCGAGGTGGTATAGGCGTCAAATCCGGTGACCGGATAGCCGAGTGAGAGGAACTTTGCCGCGATGCCCCGGATCAGTGCGGAGGATTTTCCCACCTCCTCCGGCCGGGGAGCGGTTTCGCTGAGATCCACCACATCGGCGGGGAAGCCCTCCGACAGGATGCGGATCATCCCGCTTTCGTTCGGGACGGCGGCGGCGATCACGTCGAGGTGGATTGAAGCCGCGAGCACCTTTCCGCGCTGGTGGTCGGTGTGGTTACCGCCGAGCTCCGAACGCCCGGGAGCGGAAAAGAGGGCTGTCCGGTCGGCCGGACCGAAGGCTTTTTCGTAGCCCGCCAGAACCGACAGCCAGCGTTCCCGGCAGGACGCCGCGGATGTTCCGCCGTAGAGAGCGGAGAATTCCGGATCAAACCCTCCGCCGGCAATCCGCTCGCGCAGAAGCTTTGTCTCTTGCATTCACAAATCCTCCTTATCTGAAATGGATCAATCAAATTCGGGCTGCTTTTCCCTCATTTTACCGCGTATTCCCGCCGCTTTCAATGCAGAGATGTCGCGTAAACATAGATTTTTGTTGCAAACGGGATCAAAAAGCCGCTATACTGAAAGCAAGGAGAAGATCAAAGTGAACCGGGGAATCGAGAGCGCCCTTGACCGGAAAGCCATGATATTGAAAGCGGGGAGAGGATCAAAGTGAAACGGGAAATCAAGCGTTCCTTTAAGGCGCAGACGCCGGGCGGGTTGTGGCTGGTGGTTTATAACGCAGGCTTTCAGAAATGCGGCTCGCTGCACAGCTGGGGTCCAGGGGTGCGCGACCACTACCTGCTGCACCACATCGTCTCAGGAAAAGGAATTTTCCGCCGGGATGGGGAGACGTTTCTCCTCGCGGCGGGTGAAAGTTTCCTGATCAGCCCCGGGGAGCAGGTATTCTACGCCGCCGACCGGGATGATCCCTGGGAATATTACTGGGCGGGCTTTGCGGGCGAGGGAGCGGCCCAGCTGCTGGCCCACAGCGAATTTTCCGGCGGATGCCCGGTGCTCCGCCATCCGGTACCGGGGCTGAGGCAGGGCCTGCTCGAAGTCTACAAGGCGAGGGGCGGCGACTTTGCCTCGTCGGTGCGGATGAGCGGATGCCTGCAGGCGGCGCTCGGACTGCTGATCGACGGCGGAGATGCCGCGCCGGATGAGGACTATGCGCAGCGCGGGGCGCGTTATCTGGAATACAACTATGCCCAGCCTGTCACCATCGAGGAGACCGCGCGGCAGGCCGGCGTGAGCCGCAGCCAGCTTTACCGGGGATTCCTGAGCAGATTCGGCTGTTCCCCCAAGGAATATCTCGGCCAGATCCGTCTGGCGGCGGCGGCACGGCTTCTGCGCAGGGGCGATCTGCCGGTGGGGGCGGTGGCGCGTTCCTGCGGATTTGACGATCCGCTTTATTTTTCCCGGTTTTTCCGCCGGGAAATGGGCCTTAGCCCGGGGACATACCGGAAAAATTTTGAAAACCGCAATTGATTTTCAATTGATTTAGCTAAAAAGCACAAAAATATCAATAAAAAATTTACGTTTATGTCGCAACTCAAAAGGAATTCGATAAAAGAGAGAAGAATTTTCTATCGTCTTTCCACGTGCGGACCTTTATAATAAAGCTAGTCGCCAAGGCCCAGCCGCCTTCGGCGCAAAAGAACCAAACAGGATTAGCAAAATTTGAGGAGGAAACAGGATATGAAAAAGATTTCCCTGATGATGGCCGTCATGATGATGGCGATGGTGTTCGCAGGCTGCGGCGCGAGCTCCGCTCCCGCTCCCGCCCCGGCTTCGAGTGAAACCCCCGCTTCGAGCGAGGCTCCCGCTTCGAGCGAAGCTCCGGCCCAGGCCGCCGCTCTTGACGGAGACGGCATTCTCGTCGGCTCCTGCATCTACAAGTTCGACGATACCTTTATGACCGGTGTGCGCACCAATATGCAGGCCGAGGCCGATGCGCTGGGCGCCACCCTGGAGATCGTGGACTCCCAGAACAAGCAGCCCACCCAGAACGATCAGGTTGACACCTACATCACCAAGGGCGTCAACGCGCTGGCCGTCAATCCGGTTGACCGCACTGCCGCCGGCCCCATCGTCGAGAAGGCCAAGGCTGAAGGCCTGCCGATCGTGTTCCTGAACCGGGAGCCCGAGGCCGACATTATGCAGAGCTATGAGCAGGTCTGGTACGTCGGCGCGAAGGCCGAGGAATCCGGCACCATGTCCGGTCAGATCATCGCCGACTACTTCACCGCCAACCCCGACGCCGACAAGAACGGCGACGGCAAAATCCAGTATATCATGCTCCAGGGCGAGCAGGGCCATCAGGACGCGGTGCTGAGAACCGAGTACTCGGTCAAGGCCATTGAGGATGCAGGATTCGGCGTTGAGGCGCTCGGCTCCGACAATGCCAACTGGGATAAGGTTCAGGCCACCGACAAGATGAAGGGCTTCATCGCCTCTGCCGGCATCGAGAACATCGAAGCCGTCCTCGCGAACAATGACGACATGGCGCTCGGCGCGCTTGAGGCGCTCAAGGCCGAGGGCTACAACACCGGCGACGCCGCCAAGTATATCCCGGTGGTCGGCGTTGACGCCACCGCTCCCGCGCTCGAGTCGATGAGCAAGGGCGAGCTGCTCGGCACCGTCCTCAACGACGCCGAGAACCAGGGCAAGGCCACCGTCCGCATTGCGGTCGCCGCCGCTGCCGGCACCGAAGTGACCTCCGAGACGATCGGCTACGAAGTCACCGACGGAAAATATGTCTGGATTCCCTACGTCAAGGTGACCGCTGACAATTATCAGGACTTCATGTAAACCGTATCCACACGTTCGTACTCTGAAGTTTGGCGGGGAACGCGAAAGCCGGCGCTTTCCGCGTTCCCCGCTTTTATCATTGCCCTGCGGATGGGGCCGGCAGATCCGGCGCGCAGGGAATACTGAGAGACGTGCCGCGGCCCGCGGCAGCGGATTCTCACCGGTACGGGGCATTCCGGCCGCCGCCCGGCGGGGAAGAGCGTCAAAAAAGCAAAGGGGGAATCGCAGAAATGGGTGAATACCTGCTGGAAATGAACCATATCACCAAGGTCTTCCCGGGGGTCAAGGCGCTTGACGACGTGACACTGAAGGTTCGTCCCGGGACGGTGCACGCGCTGATGGGGGAAAACGGCGCGGGAAAATCAACCCTGATGAAATGCCTGTTCGGAATCTACCACGAAGACGGCGGCGAGATCATCCTCGACGGCAAGCGGGAGGTTATCAACTCCTCGAAGCAGGCGCTGGATCTCGGCGTCTCGATGATTCATCAGGAGCTCCATCCGATCCGGTACCGCCCGGTGATGGAGAACATCTGGCTGGGCCGCTTCCCGATGAAGGGAATTGCGGTTGATAAAAAGGCCATGATTCAAAAGACGAAGGACCTCTTCCGGGAGGTCGGACTCGACGTGGACCCCGAGGTGCTGGCGGGCGAGCTTTCGGCCTCGACCCTGCAGCTCGTCGAGATCGCGCGTTCGGTCAGCTATAATTCGAAGATTATCATCATGGACGAGCCCACCTCGTCCCTGACCGACAATGAGACCGAGCATCTCTTCAAGATCATCAACAAGCTCCGGTCGGAGGGGCGCTCGATCATCTATATTTCCCACAAGATGGAGGAGATCCTGCGGATCGCCGACGAGGTCACCATCATGCGGGACGGGCAGTATGTCGGCACCTGGCCGGCGTCCGAACTGACCACCGACCTCATCATCAACCGCATGGTCGGGCGGGACATGACCAACCGTTTTCCGCCCAAGACCTACACCCCCTCGGACGAGGTGGTGCTGAAGGTCGAAAATCTCTGCTCTCCGCTGGCGAAATCCTTCCAGCAGGTCAGCTTTGAGCTGCATCGGGGGGAGATCCTCGGCATCGGCGGATTGGTCGGCGCGCAGCGCACCGAGCTGGTCGAAGCGCTCTTCGGCCTGCGGGAAATCCAGTCCGGCAGCGTGACCAAGGACGGGGAACGCTTTGCGGTCAAGTCGGTGCGCGACGCGAAGAAACACGGATTTGCGCTGCTCACCGAGGAGCGCCGCGCCACCGGCGTGTTTGGCATCCTCTCGGTGCTCGACAACACCGTGATCGCCAGCCAGAAAAATTATGCAACCAAGGGAGTTCTGCATCAGAAGCAGCGGGCGGAGGCCGCGCAGGAATCCTGCCGGAAGCTCAATGTCAAAACTCCCTCTCTCGAAGCGCTGATGCAGAATCTGTCGGGCGGCAACCAGCAGAAGGTTCTGATCGCCCGCTGGCTTCTGACCCAGCCTGATATCCTCATCCTCGACGAGCCGACCCGCGGCATCGACGTGGGTGCCAAGTATGAAATTTACACCATCATGCACGACCTGATCGCACAGGGCAAATCGATCATTATGATTTCCTCCGAGATGCCCGAGTTGCTCGGCATGGCCGACCGGGTGATGGTCATGTGCGAGGGCCGGGTTTCCGGCTTCCTCGACCGCGACCGCTTTGACCAAGTTGAGGTCATGCGGCTCGCGACCCAGTTTGCAAGCTGAGACGTTAACAGAGGAGGAACATAAGATATGAAGGAACGGACCATTCCGCAGAAAAAATTCGGACTGATCTTTATTGTAATCGGCGCGGTGCTGCTCGCGGCGGGCGGCACGATCTTCCTGATGGGCTTTGTGGACCCCGTCCCGGCCTTTGTCAAGACGATCTCCAAGAAGGTTTTCGACCTGCCTGTTCTTGCCGCCCTGATCGGTGCCTGTGTGCTGGGCTTTGGACTCAACCGCTACTGCAACAAGAAGTTCAGCGGCGGATCGGTGGACTTCTCTCGCAGGTCGATTACCGCCTACCTGACGAATAACGCGATCATCCTTGCACTGCTTGCCCTCGTGGTCGTCATCTGCTTCATCGAGCCGCGCTTTATGCAGATCCGCGTGGTACTCGACATCCTGACCCAGTCCTCGACCCGGCTGATTATCGCGCTGGGCATCTGCTTCACCCTGCTGATCGCCGGCACCGACCTCTCAGCCGGGCGGATGGTGGGACTGGCTGCGGTGATTTCGACCTCGATGCTCCAGAATCTGGACTATGGCAACCGCTTCTTCCCCGACATGCCGCTGGTCCCGATCATTCTGCCGATCCTGCTGGCCATCGGCGCCTGTATGCTTTTTGGCTGCCTCAACGGTTTTTTGGTCGCGAAATACGACATGCATCCCTTTATTGCCACTCTGGCGGTGCAGGTCATTATCTACGGCGCCTGTTCGCTCTATTTTGACCTGCCTCCGAACAAGAGCCAGCCGATCGGCGGCGTCCGCTCCGATTTCGCATGGCTCGGCCAGTATAAATTTTTTGTCATCGAGAACGAGGCGGGCAAGGTCGTCTTCCCCGGATTTTCGATCCTGATTCCCATCGCGCTGGTTGTCACCGCCGTGATCTGGTTTATCCTCAACAAGACGGTGTTCGGCAAAAACGTTTACGCCATCGGCGGAAACCGGGAAGCGGCGGTTGTCTCGGGCGTCAATGTCTTTAAGACGATCATGGGCATCTTTATTCTCGCCTCGCTGCTCTACGGCTTTGCCGGCGTGCTGGAAGCGGCCAGAACGGCCGGCGCCACCAACCAGTACGGAAACGGCTACGAGCTTGACGCCATTGCCGCCTGCGTCGTCGGCGGCGTGTCGCTCAACGGAGGCGTCGGTAAGGTTTCGGGCATCATTTCCGGCGTCCTGATCTTTACCGTCATCCAGTACGGCCTGCAGTTTATCAATGTCTCCCCGATGTGGCAGCAGGTCATCAAAGGCATCATCATCGCGGTCGCGGTCGCCATCGACCTTTCGAAGTACCGCAAGAAATAAGCTTTCCTCAACCCCCTTTTGCTCTGAGCGCCGCACGGTCTTTGGACGTGCGGCGCTCGTCTCATATCCCCAAAAGCGTGCGGCGCGCCGTTCCGAAAGTCCGAAACGGCGCGCCGCCTTGCCTGTATTGGGCATTTAAAAAAGAAGCCTTGCGGTATTCGCAAACAGAAAGCAGAGCAGAAAGCCGGTCAGCGTCGGAATCAAAAACGAAACAGCCGCCCATTTCAGGCTGCCCGTCTCCCTGCGGATGGTGATCAGGGTGGTCGAACAGGGCCAGTGCATCAGCGAGAAGAGCATAACGCTGACGGCGGTCACCCAGGTCCAGCCGTTGGCGGACAGCAGCGCATACAGCTCGTTCAGACTTTCCAGCTCGAGGATGCTGCCCTGAGAGAGATAGGACATGATGATGATCGGCAGGACGATCTCATTGGCCGGAAGGCCAAGCAGGAAGGCGGTCAGGATTACCCCGTCAAGTCCGAGCAGGCGGGCGAAGGGATCGAGAAATCCGGCGCAGTGTGCCAGCAGGCTTTGGCCGCCTACGGTCATGTTGGCCAGCAGCCAGAGCAGCAGCCCCGCAGGGGCTGCAACTGCAGCGGCCCGGCCGAGGACGAAGAGGGTCCGGTCGAAAATGGAACGGACGATCACCCTGCCGATCTGGGGCCGCCGGTACGGAGGAAGCTCAAGGGTAAAGGAGGAGGGAACCCCCTTGAGAACCGTTACCGAGAGCAGCTTCGACACCGCGAAGGTGGCAAAGATTCCGAGCAGGATAAATCCGGTCAGCATCAGTGCCGAAAGCAGGGAAGCAAAGGCTCCGCCCGCGGCGCCGGCAAAGAAGATGCTGATCATTGCGATCAGCATGGGGAATCGTCCGTTGCAGGGCACGAAATTGTTGGTGATCATCGCAATCAGCCGTTCGCGCGGGGAATCAATAATCCGGCAGCCGACAATGCCGGCGGCGTTGCAGCCGAAGCCCATGCACATAGTCAGCGCCTGCTTGCCGCAGGCACTGCATTTTTTGAACGGCTTGTCGAGGTTGTAGGCGATGCGGGGGAGGTAGCCCGAATCCTCCAGCAGCGTGAAGAGGGGGAAGAAAATTGCCATTGGCGGCAGCATAACCGATACCACCCAGGCCAGAACGCGGTAGGCTCCCAGCACCAGCATTCCATGCAGCCAGTCGGGCGCGCCGATCCGGAGGAAAAGTCCGGTCAGGTTATCCTGAAACCGGAAGAGGAGATCGGCCAGAAGCTGCGAGGGGATGTTGGCGCCGGTGATGGTCAGCCAAAAAACGAGCGCCAGCAGAAGCAGCATGATCGGATATCCGGCCCAGCGGCTGGTCAGAATGCGATCAATCCGGCGGTCGAAGGTATTGTAGCCGTTTCGCTCACAGGCGACGGTATCGAGGCAGAGGTCCTCGGCGGTCAGCACCAGGCAGGAAACGATTTTGTCCTTGATGTTGGCGTCGGTGATGCCCTGAACGGCAAGGGCGTCTCTGGCGCGCAGCACCGCCGCGGAGATTTCTGAATCGCCTAGCGGGTCCTTTCCGAGGCGGATTTTCAGCTCCTCCATCAGAGAAGGTTCTGCGTCGAGCAGCCGCAGGCTGAGCCAGCGGGGATTGATTCGTTCCCCGAACCTTTCCCGCAGGAGCGGCTCCATGATCCCGATGGCATCCTCGATGGGGCGCAGGTAGCGGACCTGCAGCGGATGGGTCTCGATTTTTCCGTCGATCAGCCGGTCAAGTTCGCTCATCAAATGCCCAAGGCTCTGCTTTTTGCGGGCTACGGCGCCGACCACCGGGACGCCCAGCCTTGCGGAGAGGGCCCCAAGATCGATCTGAATTCCTTTTCGTTTGGCTTCGTCGAGCAGATTGACGCAGACCAGAACCCTGCTGGAAATTTCCATCGTCTGCAAAACAAGATTGAGATTCCGTTCCAGGCAGGTGGCATCACACACCACCACAACCGCGTCGGGTTCTCCGAAGCAGATGAAGTTGCGGGCGACCTCCTCCTCGGCCGAGTGGGCCATCAGCGAGTAGGTCCCGGGAATGTCCACCATCACATAGGAATGGCGGCGTGTGGCGCAGAAACCCTGTGCGCTGGCAACCGTTTTTCCCGGCCAGTTTCCGGTATGCTGGTTCAGCCCGGTCAGGCCGTTAAAGACGGTGCTTTTCCCCACGTTGGGATTTCCCGCGAGAGCCACGACCCGGTCCTCCGGCGTCTGCCGTCTGATTTCCAGGCCGGAATCCACCGCCCGGATGCCCGTTGAACTGTTTGTCAGCCCCATAGCCTCTCCTTCCTCTCAGGAACAGATGAGGATGCTGCTGCAATCCTCGGAACGGATGGCGATGACCGCGCCGCGAATCAGAAAGGCTGAGGGGTCGCCGCAGGGACTCCTCCCGACGCATTCCACTTCGGTGTTTTCCACCAGCCCGATATCGAGCAGCCGGCGGCGAATCGATCCGGTCGAAAGCAGCGCCCGAATCGTTGCGGTCTGGCCTGGCGCCATATCCCGCAAGGAGCGATTTGTGTTCATAAAAATGGACCTCGTTTCATAACAGTTAGGATAAGGAAACTTTTCCTAGTGTCAGTATATTGCGCCGCAAAGGATGAGGTGACATTTCTTTTGACGGAGGGGCGACGTCAGGATGGAGCAGGAGTTTTATACGCTGAAGGGCTACCAGCGGTTTGACACCGGCGGTCTGACCGCCTCGCAGGAGGATTACCTTGAAATGATCTGCCGGACGCTGCGGCGCGGTGAGCGGGTGCGGGTCAATGAGCTTGCACAGCGGCTGCACGTCAAGCCTTCGTCCGTTTCAAAGATGCTGGCGGGGCTTCGGGACGAAGGGTATCTCGCATTTGAAAGGTATGGCTGCATCACTGCAACGCCGAAGGGAATGGCGGCGGGCGAATATCTGCTGCACCGGCATGATATCCTTCAGGATTTTCTCAGCACTCTGAACGGCCCGCAGAGCGAGCTGGAAGAGGTTGAAAAAATCGAACATTTTTTGGGGAGGGCAACGGTGGAGAATCTGGAACGGCTGACCCGGCGGATGAAAGAGACTCCGTAAAAGGAGAGGGGGCCGCAGCTGCGGCCCCCTCTCCCGGAAGATCAACCCTGTGCTTTCCCCTGCATCATCCGCTCCACCAGAGCGTTCATTTCCTGCTTCGAGCGGATCTGATGGGTCTGCTCGATCAGCGCCTGCTGACGTGCGGGCGGCATCGAGGCAAAGACCTGCATGGCGTCAGGGCTTTTGGCCAGTGCCATACCGAGCCCCATGGGGATTTCCGGACCGTTTGCAAGATTCTTGTTCATGGAAGATCACCTCGCCAATAGTATTGCCGCGGCGAAGGCAAAATTCTCGGGATTTTGGAAACAAGCATCCGGCAATCGTTCCAAAAGAAAAACGGGCCGTTGCGCAGCAATAAAAAGACCGCCGGGGGACAGTTCCCCAAGCGGTCTTTTCTGGTACGCCTGATTGGAATCGAACCAACGCACCCGGCTCCGGAGGCCGGTGCTCTATCCACTGAGCTACAGGCGCGTGTGCAGCATGTTTACTGCGCCTAAATAGTATAGCAAGGTTGAGACAAAAAAGCAAGAGATAAATTGCGTGCGGGCAGGACTTCCTTTATAATAGAAAAAAGAGTCCTAAATAAAAAATTTGCAAAAAAAGCAAAAAGGGAGTTGACAAAAGGGAGGGGGCGTGGTATGATAGCAAAGCTGTCTCGGAAAGGGCGCAGCGCCCGGCCCTTGACAGTCACAAAAACCGAAACTTGTTGTTGACAAACTTCGGGGAATGTGCTAAGATAAAGTTCCGCTCTCAAGAGCGGAAACGGACCTTGAAAATTAAACAACATTGAGAAACAAGACCCTTGACACCGGGTTTGTTTCGAGGAATCGGAACGAATTCGGGAATTTTTTTGAGAACAAGTCGGATTGACTTGGAAACGGTTTTAACGTTCCGAAAGGGATGTTGAGATACCATTTTCTAAGAGTTTGATCCTGGCTCAGGACGAACGCTG
>FORK01000044.1 GCA_900113995.1 Ruminococcaceae bacterium D5
ACCGCCGAAAACATGTCGGAGATATTCAGCTGGTCCTCGGTGGAATAGTCAAAATGCTGCGTGCTGCCGTCGGCAAGCTGGATGTCCGCGCCCGCGACGATCAGGGTGTTGCAGACCGCCGAGAGCTGCGAGATTTTCTCGGCCCGCGCCTCATCCAGCGTGCGGTTGGGCCGGGAAAATATCCCGTCCTCCCAGCGGTCGCTGATTGCCACCGGGTACTGCCCACAGTCCCATGAGAGCTGGCCGAACGGCAGGGTAATCCCCATCGCGGTGTCGGCCGTCACCTCGATGATGTTGGCCACCGTCCCGGCGGTCATGCTGCCCTCGTCGAGGGCGATAATTGCTAATTTCATGCGCGCTGCACTCCTTTATTTTGATTATTGGGCGGCCCAGCGGACGATCACGAGACCGGAGCCGCCGGCCGCGCCATTAGCCCAGCACGCACCGCCGCCACCGCCGCCGGTATTGGCAACGCCTGCGGCGCGGCTGCCGTCATTTCCGGCGCCCCTGCCGCCGCCCGGTGATCCACCTGCGCCGCCGACGCCTCGATAGCCGTTGCTGTAGTACGCGGCACCGCCGCCTCCACCGCCATACAGCGGCATCGAGGCATCGTCAAACGCCCGCTTATTGGATGCGGTGCCAGGGAATCCGTTGCGGTTGCCGGTCGTGTCGTTGTTTGCCGCGCCGCCCGCGAAGCTGCCTCCGGTGGTGCCGCTTCCACCGTCGGCGGTAATGATCTCTCCTCCGATGGTGACACTGGTTTGTCCCCCCGCCTGCGGCGTCTGCTTACTGCTTTCGGCAGCACCTGATCCAATTGCCACCGGGTAACTGCCCGGAGTGACGGCGATCTGCTTACGCGTCTGCATGTAGCCTGATGCACCACCGCCGGGACCAGTGCCTCCCGCATTTGGTTTGCCACCGCCTGATGCACCGCCGCCGACAAGGAACAGGTCGTAGATTCCTTCGCAGAGGGTCAACGTCCCGGAGGTCTTGCAAAGAATATATCCGCCCTTAGAGGGGTCGCTTGTGTCGTTGAGGGTCATCACATAAGTACCGGTAAAAGCCGGCGGGTCAAAGGCGGTGTAGACCAGCCGCGCCTTGCCGTTGGCATCGCCGATAAAGACCTTCTTTATCTTTGCGGCCTTGCCGGCTGCGTTGCCGATGAACAGTTTTTTAACCTTTTGGGCCTTATTGCTTGCGTCACCGATAAAAATTGCCATCCCGCCACCTCAAATCTGGAAGTAGACCAGCCCCTGCGCAAGCGCGGTGCTGCCGTCGGTCATGGCTCCCGTCCCCGCGTAGATCCGCCGCGCCGCCTGCGTCCCGATCGCCGGGTTGCCCACCACAACAGTTCCAGAGAAGGTCTTGGCCCCGGCAAAGGTCTGTGTGCCGGTCGTCACCGCCCCGGCTGCGGAGGCGGACGCCGCTCCCATCGAGAGCGCGCCGTAGGAGAGGGCAAGTCCATTGCCCGTTGTTACCTTGATGTGGCCGTACTCGGCGGTGGTCGCTACTCCGTAGGCCGCATCGCTCGATGCGTGGGACGCGGGGGCCGCCCCCACATCGGCGGCGGTCAGAGCGATATCCGCCGAGAGTGCCTTGCCGTTTACAGTGCGGGGCAGCGGGACAAATACCGCCTCGAGATAGCCCTTGATCCGGGCCTTGACGGTACTCCACAGCACCCGCATCAGGGACGGATTTTCCCCCTCGCTGTCTGCAAGCAGGAAGGCGCCCGCAGCCACACCATGAATTCGGCCCAGCGGTCCTCGTCGTAGTTGTAATACGGCTCGATCTGGCAGAGGTCATATCCAAGGGAGGAAACCG
>FORK01000045.1 GCA_900113995.1 Ruminococcaceae bacterium D5
TTGATTATTTCAATCCACGCGCTCCGCATGGAGCGCGACCTCGCGTCAAAAATTCGTCTTTGTTTTTGTGCAATTTCAATCCACGCGCTCCGCATGGAGCGCGACGTTCTACTGTTTCTGCCGCTACTTCTCTTCTCCATCTGGCAAGCAGCCACGCCCATGTGGACGGTGGGTATCTCGTCAATGCCGCGCTCGGCGTTGCTGCGGTGGTCGATACGCTCCGGGCTTCCGTTCCTCTCCAAAAAGTCGTTGGTAAAGTCAGCCCATGCCTTGCGCCACAAGAGGGAGCAAATCCGCGTCCATGATGTGCGGGGAGCTGCACTTGGGATTTTTTGCTTTTCCCTTGTGGTACTCGCTGCAATAGGCAACATGACGCTTGCCGCCGTTCCGATAATCTATACGAATGTGCATTTTTGCGCCGCAGTCTTTACAGAAAAGCAAGCCGGACAGAGGGTGGATTTCCCCGTCCCCGTTGGGGCGTCTGACGGGTGCGTTTTCCAAAATCCGCTGTACGGTTTCAAAATCGCTGCGGCTGATAATCGGCTCATGCACATTTTCTGTGATGTGCCACTGGCTCCGGTCTACATAGTGGTTATGTTTATCCCGGAAATGCTTTGTAGTCTTGAAGTTGACCACATCGCCGCAATACTCCTGCCGTGTGAGGATATTGGTCAAGGTGGCTTTGTTCCACTTGCAGCGGTTATCCTCGCCCAGCGTCTTATTTTTACAGGTTCCCCGCCCCCGGTCTTTCATATAGAAAGTGGGGGTTGGGATTTGCTCCTGTGTCAGATATACGGCGATTTGGTTGCGGTTTTTCCCGCCGATAAACAGACGGAAAATCAAACGGACAACCTCGGCGGCTTCCTCGTCGATTATCCAAAAATCCTTGTTGTCCGGGTCTTTGACATAGCCGTAAGGGGCTTCGGTGACAATCGGCTTTCCACTCATGCCTTTGGTCTTAATGCCCGTTTTCACTTTCTTGCTGATGTCCTTTGCGTACCACTCCGACATGATATTGATAAAGGGCGCAAACTCCAATGTGTCGGGCTTCTCGCTGTCTATGCCGTTGTTGACCGCGATAAAGCGCACATTGTTCCGTCTGAATATCTCCATCGCGTTGCCGACTTGGAGATAGTCGCGCCCCCAGCGGGTAAGGTCTTTCATAATGCAGACACCGATTTTCCCGTTTTCCACATCGTCCATCATGCGGGAGTAGGCGGAACGGTCAAAAAACCTGCCGCTTTCGTCATCGTCAATGTAGTGCCGGATATTGGTTAGGTGCTGCCCTCTGGCATAGTTCTCCAAAAATATTTTTTGGTTCTGTATGCTGTTGCTCTCGCCGCCGTCCCTGTCCTCGTCGCCCACGGAAAGGCGGGAGTAAAGGGCTGTAATTTTGCTATAATCAGTCATGTGCATAACCTCCTGTGCGTCCATGTATGTGTCATTTACACTTAAAATTATGCACTCCATGGAGCGCGACGGTATCCGGTCTCATTCCTCTACAACCTCATACTCATTTCAATCCACGCGCTCCGCATGGAGCGCGACGC